>DATIWF010000154.1:0-68792 GCA_035519535.1 Vicinamibacterales bacterium
TGGCACGCCTTGCCCGATGGACACTGAACTCTTACGATTCCCGATTAACGATTACCGATTAACGATTAGCGATTACCGATTCCCGATTCCCGATTCCCGATTAGCGATTTTCGATTACCGATTAGCGATTAGACATGGATCTGTCCGTCGACATCGGCCGTCTGCGGCTGAAAAACCCGTTCATCGCGGCGTCCGGCTGCTTCGGCTACGGGCTCGAGTACGCCGGCGCGGTGGACATCGCGTCGCTCGGCGGCATTGCCGTCAAAGGGCTCTTTCTCGCCGAGCGCGAAGGCCACCCGCCGCCGCGCATCGTCGAGACGCCGGCGGGCATGCTGAACGCGATTGGCCTGCAAGGGATCGGCGTGCATCGCTTCGTCGCGGAGAAACTGCCCGAGCTTCGCCGGCTGGGCGCGACGACGATCGTGAACATCTGCGGCTCGACGCTCGACGAGTACTGCGAGGTGGCGCGCGTGCTGTCCGATCACGAGGGCGTCGGCGCGATCGAGCTCAACATCTCGTGTCCGAACATCAAGGAAGGCGGCATCCAGTTCGGCTGCAGCCTCACGGGCACCTACGACGTCGTGAGCGGCGTGCGCAAGGTGACGACGCTGCCGCTCATTCCCAAGCTCACGCCGAACGTCACCGACGTCGCGTCGTTCGCGCGCGCGTCGCAGGAAGCCGGCGCCGACGCGATCTCGCTCGTCAACACGTTCCTGGCGATGGCGATCGACGTCGAGACCCGCAAGCCGAAACTGTCGAACGTGCTGGGCGGGCTGAGCGGTCCGGCGATCCGTCCGATCGCCGTGCGCATGGTCTTCGAGTGCCACCAGGCCGTGAAGCTGCCGATCATGGGCATGGGCGGCATCGCGACGATCGACGACGCCATCGAGTTCCTGATTGCGGGAGCCTCGGCGGTGCAGGTCGGCACGGCCAACTTCGCCGATCCGTTCATCTGGAGCAAGCTCATCGCCGGACTCGACGCGTACCTCGAGCGCCATCGGATCGCGCGCGTCCAGGATCTGGTCGGATCGATCGAGCTGCCCCGCCGGGAGCACGCGTGGACCGAATCCTGATCGCCCTCGACATGCCGACGCCGGCGGCCGCGCTGTCGCTGGCCGACTCGCTGCGCGGCGCCGTCGGCGGGTTCAAGATCGGCAGCCAGCTGTTCACCGCGGCCGGGCCCGATATCGTGCGCCGGCTCGTGAGCTGCGGCGATCGAGTGTTCCTCGACCTCAAGTTTCACGACATTCCCAATACGGTCGCCGGCGCGGTCGCCGCTGCGTCGGCGCTGGGCGTGTGGATGGTGAACGTGCACGCGAGCGGGGGCGCAGCGATGCTCGAAGCCGCGCGCGACGCAGCCGCCGCGGCCCCGGCCCGCCCGGGCGGCCAGCGTCCGCTGGTCATCGCCGTGACTGTGCTGACGAGCCTGGATCAGGCAACGCTGGCGTCGGTGGGTGTGGCCGCCACGCCGGTCGATCACGTCGTTCGGCTGGCGCGGCTCGCCCAATCCGCCGGTCTGGACGGGGTCGTCGCCTCGCCGCTCGAAACTGCCGCGATCCGCGCGGCGTGCGGCCCGGACTTCGTCATCGTCACACCGGGCATCCGCGGCGGCGCGGCCACGTCGGCCGCCGACGATCAGCGCCGCACGATGAGCGGCGCGGACGCGGTCCGCGCCGGCAGCTCGTATCTTGTCGTCGGACGGCCGGTTACGGGCGCCGCCGACCCGCGCCAGGCGGCCGAACGGCTGGCCGCCGAGGTGAAGGGCGCGATTGACGCTCGTCCCGTTACTTCGCCGTGATGATGAAGTGGCCGCGGCGGTTCTTCGCCCAGCACGCCTCGGTTTCCTCTCGGCAGACCGGCTCCTCTTCACCCTTGCTGACGACGCTGACGCGCGCGACCGGGATGCCCAGGGTGCCGAGATAGTCGCGAACCGCGGCGGCGCGGCGCTCACCCAAAGCGAGGTTGTATTCGTTCGTGCCGCGCGAATCGGCGTGGCCTTCCACGGTCACGCGCGTCGAACCCCACTTGCGCATCCAGTCGGCGTCTTTCTGCAGGCCGGCGCGCGCCGCGGTGCTCAGGTCTGCCTTGTCGAACTCGAAGTACACGTCCTCGAGCGGGTGCGACTGGTTCAGCTCCTGCAGCGACAGGCGCGCGAAGATCTCGGCCTCGGTCGGAGCCGGCGGCGGCGCGGGAACCCTGGGCGGCTGCGGTGGAGCGGGTGGCGGCGGCGGAGGCGTCGACTGGACCTGAGCGGGCGGCGGCGGTGGCGGCGGCGGCGGCTGGGCTGGCGGCTTCTTCTTACCGCATGCACCTGCGACGACCAGCAGACCCGTCACCAGAACCAGGGGGAGCACACGGAGGAGCTGTCGTGACATCAAATTCTCCCGTGAAAACGCCCGATGAACGATCGGCGTGGATGGGCAAGATGTGCTGCCGAGAATAACTATCGGCTGGTGTACCTGTCAACGACAGTCGGGGAATTTTTTCGCGCCCGCGCACAAATCTGTGACAATCCCGACCGATGGAGCAGATGCTCGAGGCCACGGCGCGCGCCGAGGACCGCCATTTCTGGTTCACCGGACTTCGTAGGTACGCAAAGTATCTCCTCGACCGGGCCCTGGACGGCCGGCCGGTCCGGCTGATCGTGGATTGCGGCAGCGGCACAGGCCGGAATCTCGACTGGCTCGGACAGTACGGCCTGGCAGTCGGCGTGGAGCGATCGGACGTCGGGCTCCGCCTCGGCCGCTCACGGCGCGGCCGCCTCGTGCAGGCCACGGTGACCGCCCTGCCCTTCGCCGATGCCTCGGCCGACGTCGCGACCTCGTTCGACGTCCTCTACTGCCTCGACGATGCGAGCGAAGCGCTCGCGCTGTCGGAGATGTGGCGCGTGCTGAAGCCGGGCGGCGTCGCGCTCGTGAACGTGGCCGCGCTCGACGTGCTGCGCGGGTCGCACTCCACCCTCACCCATGAGGCCCGGCGGTACACGCGCACCCGCCTCGCCGCGCGCCTCGAGCGCGCCGGCTTTCGCATCGAGCGCCTCACCTACACCAACATGACGACGTTTCCCCTCACGCTGGCCGTCCGGCTGGCGGACCGCCTGCGGGGCCGGACGGCGATCGCGTCGGACGCCGAATTCACGGTCCCGCCCGCGGTCGTCAACGCGACCCTCGATGCCGCGCTCGCCTTCGAATCCCGGCTGCTTCGTGTGGTCAACCTGCCGATCGGGTCGTCGATCATGGCCGTGGCAAGAAAGGATCAGGCACTAGGCGCCTGATGCCCGGTCTACTTGACCTGGACCCCGTACAGCCTGAGTCCGAGCCTCCGCTGGTCCGCACTTTGGTGCCGCTCCGCCGGGGAAAACGTCATGTTGGTCTCGATGGAGACCTGGCCCGACGAGGCGTTGAGCGCGGCGGCTGGAATCGTGATCGTCCGCGTGAAGTCCGCCGGCGGCAAGAAGCGCCCGACCTCGGTCTCACCCGCCCGCACGATGACGGTCGGCGGGCTCGGGAAGTAGCGCAGCGGCGACTCGCCGGTCAGAACGACCGACACCGACGGCCCCCAGTCCTTGATTTGAATGAGGGAGCGCGCGGAGGTCCAGCGCCACAACCGGCCCGTCGCGGGATCCTCCTCGAGCTCGTGCCAGCCGTCCTCGTACGCGAAAATCGGCGTGCCCTCCGTCACGGCGTCGAATTGCTCGAGGCCAATCGCGGGCGCCGGAAGGCCGGGCACGGCCGAGGCGGCGCGGACGACCAGGCGTTCGTACGGCGTGGGACCGTTCGGGATCCCCTTGGGCAGGTCGATCCATCGGACGAACCACGGCGAGGCGCGGCTCACGGTGAACTGGTCGAGCGGCCGGCCGCCGAGCTCGACGCTCACGACGGCCGACGGGCTCTCGCCAACTTCGAGCAGGCGCCCGCCGATCATCACGTGCATCTGTTGGGGGCTGCGCCGCAAGAAGGCCTCGACCGGCTGGTGGCTGGGCGACGTCCCGTCCTGGTCCGTCATGCCCGCGATCTCGGGCGTCAGCGACCAGCCCGCGCCGAGCATCCATCGCGGGCGATCGATGATCTGCCAGTCGAGGCTGTCGAGCCGCGCGCCGCCGACCAGCTGGCGAATCTCCGGCGACAGAAGGTAGTGCCCGCCGACCCGCCGCTCCCGCCCGTCGAACTGCGCCAGGTCATTCCGCGTGACATCACTCAGGAACCAGACCGGCCGATCGTCGCCGCTCGCGAAGTGCCGGACGACGTCCAGCCACTCGCGCGATCCGGGGTGTGAGAGCGGGCCAACGTCCCAGGAGGGTCGGTACCAGTCGGTCACGCGACGGATGCCCCAGAAGACCTGATGGTGCATGCGCAGGACCGGCGGGGGCGAGGTGGACGGCAGCGCCGCCTGCATGTCCTGGAACGCCCGGAACACCGGCGCGCCGTCGTTGGCATACGCGAGCAGGCGCGGCTGGACGACGACGAGGCTCCAGACGGCCGCGGCCGTGCCGGCGGTCATCATCACGCGCGATCCCAGCAGCGACAAGGCGATGACGGCGAGGCCGGCGACCGGCACCACGAGCGGCAGCGCGTATCGCAGCGTCAGCGTCTCGTGGAACGTGAGGTGAAAAACGAGGTACGGCCAGAACACGAGCAGGAGCGCGGCGAGCACGCGGCGCCCTCCCCAGACCAGGCGGACGACGCCAGCGAGTGCCAGTCCGAGGACGACGTTGGCGAGCGCCGCCGCCTGCCAGGGCTCGACGAAGGTGTGCGCGAGCGCCGCGCGGAAGAGCTTCCAGGTCGGGGTCGTGGCGAGCATTTCAATTCCGGAGAAGTCCTGGGTGCCCTGCCGGCCGAGCGCGACGAGGTAGGCCTGCACGCCGCCGGTCAGCATCACGAGCGGGATCGCCCAGAGCAGCGCACCCGCGGCTGCCGCAGCAACGAGGCGGAGGGCGTCACCCACACGCCGCCGCGCGACGAGCTCACCGGCGACCCAGCACAAGAGCGGCCCGGTGAGCCAGATCGTCTGAGATCGGATGCCGATGATGAGCCCGGCCGCCACGGCGGAGACGATCCAGACGCGCGGCAGCCGGTTCGCGCCGCCGGCGTCGATCATGCGCCATCCGCGGAACAGGCCCGTCGCCACGGCCAGCGAGAGGACGAGCGCGGGCGTGTCGGACAGCGGGCGCGCGGCTGTGAACCAGAAGAGCGGCGACATCACGGCCACGAGCGCGGCAAAGAACGCGACCGTCGGCATGAGGCCGACCGCGGTCCAGAATTCGGCCACGACCCAGAGCGCACAGGTTCCGGCGATCAGACCCCAGACGCTCAAGCCGGCGGCGGCGCGCCGGTCGCGGTCCCACGACGGCTCGATCCAGGCCAGCGCCCGCGTGGACGCGCGAGCCATCGCGATGTACACGGGATAGCCCGGCGGATGCGGCTGATGGGCCGCCACGTCGAAGTGCTCGACGCCCATCGCGAAGTTGATCGAGTCGATGTCCTCGAGGGTGCGCGGCAGCGCGCGCACGTGCGCGATGAAGAAGATCAGACTGGCGAGACCGATGAGCAGACGAAGGCGAGGCGTCACGTCGGAGCGCGGCCGGGCCGCGGGTGGGTCCGCTAGACAGGTCGCAGCGGCACGCCTTCGTTGAGGCTGCCGAGCCGGTAGCCCTTCAGATCGAGCGCCACGAACTTGAAGCCCAGCGCCGTGAGCGCACGGGTGATCGCCGCGGCGGTCGCGGGCTCGATCGCGCGGCGCATTTCTTCCGGCGCGAGCTCGACGCGCGCCACCTGATCGTGATGGCGGACGCGCAGCACGCGGAAGCCCAGCGCGCGGAGGGCGTCTTCCGCCTGCTCGATTGCGCGGAGCTTCGCGTCGGTCACTTCCGAATAGTACGGAATGCGCGACGAGAGGCACGCCGACGCCGGCTCGTCCCAGGTCGGCAGGCCGGCGGCGTGCGACAGCGCCCGGATGTCGTCTTTGCTGAACCCCGCCTCGTCGAGCGGGCTGATCACGCCGAATTCGCGCGCGGCGCGCCGTCCGGGACGGTAGTCAGTCCGGTCGTCGGCGTTGCTGCCGTCGGCGACTGCGGCGAACCCGCGATCGCGCGCCAGCGCCGTCAGCCGCGAATAGAGCTCGTGCTTGCAGTGATAGCACCGGTCCGGTGCGTTGGCGCGATACCCCGGCCGGGTGAGCTCGTCGGTCGTGATGAATTCGTGCCGCAGGCCGAACTGCCGCGCCACGTTCAGGGCCATCGTCCGGTGGCGCTCGGGGTAGCTCGGGCTTTCGGCCGTCACGCACAACGCGTTCGGCCCAAGGACGCGGGTCGCCGACCAGGCGAGGAACGCCGAGTCCACGCCCCCGCTGTAGGCCACCACGAGCGAGGGCAGCGACCGCAGGCGGGCGTCGAGCGCGTCCGCCCGCGCGCGGAGCTCGTGGCCCACCGCGGCTTCAGCGAGGGTCACTCGTCCCAGCCTCCGCCGCCCTCATCCTTGTCGTCGTCGTCCTCGTCGTCATCCTCGAACTCGTCGTCGTCCTCGTCGGCCTCGACTGCGGCGGCGGCTTCCTCTTCCTCTTCCTCGTCCTCGTCCTCGGTTTCGAATTCGAGCGGGTCGAGATTCGACACGCGCAGGCGACTGCCACAGGCTTCGCAGTCCCAGGGATCGCCGATTTCCATTTCCTCGAGGTCGTCGTCGTCGATCTCAAGTTCGGCGTCACATTCGGGGCAGGTCGCCATACACTCTCCTCTCGGGCCGATTATAACGAGGCCCGCCCCCGAATGTCGTCATCGGCCAAGACCATCCTGATCGCGCATCGTCTGCCAGCCGTCCGGGAGCGGTTTGCGGCCGCGCTGGCCGACGCCCGTCACGCTTTTGTCACCGCGGACAGCGAGGCGAGCGCCCGCCGCGCGGCCGCCGACCGCGCCGTGCCGGTGAGTCTGGCGCTGGTCGATCTCGGTCTGACGAGCGACGGCGTGGCCTTCGTGCGAGCGCTCAAGCAGGAAGCCGGCCGCCCGCTGCCCGTGGTGGTCTTTTCCGGGACCGTCTCCTCGGCCGCGCAGATTCCGAAGCTGCTCGCGCTGGGCATCGGCGGGTACGTCAACGAGCACGCCGCCACGCCGCAAATCCTTCCGGCGCTCGCCCCCCATTTGTTCCCGGACAATTTCAACCGGCGCGCGAGCCCGCGCGTGGCGCTCGGCGTGCCGGTGTCGTATCGATCGGGCCAGACGATCGCGGGCGCGGTGACGCTCGATGTCGGCAAGGGCGGCCTGGCGATTCGCACGATGAATCCGCTGGCGCCAGGCGTCGAGATTCAGCTCAAGTTCCGGCTGCCGAACGCGCCGGAGGACATCGAGGCCGCCGGCCGCGTCGCCTGGAGCGATCGCAAGGTGGGCATGGGCGTCCAGTTCGAGCGCGTCACCGCCGCGGATCAGGCGGCCATCGATGCGTTCATCGACCTGCACGCCGGCTAGTCATCTCACGCGCAGCAACCGCAGTCCATTCGCGGTGACCAGGAGCGACGCCCCGGTGTCGGCGAGAATCGCCAACCAGAGCGTGGCCAGACCCGACGCGGCGAGCACGACGAACACGAGCTTGATCCCGAGAGCCACGGCGATGTTCGTGCGGACGTTGCGGCGCGCTGCGCGCGCCAGGCGGAGCGCGTACGGGAGCTTTGACAGCTCGTCGGACATGAGCGCGACGTCGGCAGTCTCGAGGGCGGCGTCGCTTCCCGCCGCGCCCATCGCCACACCCACATCGGCCGCGGCCAGCGCGGGCGCGTCGTTGACGCCGTCCCCCACCATCGCCACCGGACCGTAGAGGCGGCGGAGCGCGCCGAGACGCTGGACTTTGTCGTCGGGCAGCAGTTCGGCGTGTACCTCGTCGAGGCCGGTCGCTTCCGCCACGACCCGTGCGTGCGACGCCGTGTCGCCGGTCAGGAGCGCGATGTGCGTCACGCCCTCGGCGCGCAACGCGGCGACCGTCTGCCGTCCCTCACGGCGTGTCGCATCCGTCAGGCCGATGACTCCCAGCGCCGCGCCGCCGTGACCGACGAGCACCGGCATCGCGCCTCGACCGGTCACTCGTTCGAGCCGATCGTGCAGGTCCGGCGTGCAGAGCTGCCGCTCCTCGAACAGGCGGTGGCTTCCGACGATGGCCACCGCGTCGTTCACCATCGCCTCCGCGCCGCGCCCCGGCAGCGCGCGAAAGTCGGCGCCCGCGGCAAACGACAGACCCGCCGCGCGCGCTTCGTAGACGATCGCGCGGCCGATCGGATGCTCGGAGCGCAGCTCGAGCGCGGCGGCAATCGAAAGCACGCGGTCGCTCGACATCCCGCCCACGCCCAGGACGTCCGTCACCGCGACCCGGCCGTGCGTGAGCGTCCCCGTCTTGTCGAACGCGACACAGCGGACCTGCCCGAGTTGTTCGAGGTGCGCGCCGCCTTTGATCAGCACGCCCTCGCGCGCCGCGGCAGTGAGCGCGGAGACCATCGACACGGGCGTCGAAATGACCAGCGCGCACGGGCAGGCGACGACGAGCAGCGCCAGCGCGCGATAGGACCACACGCCAAGCGCGTGGACCCAATCGGCGCCGCCCAAAAGGACCGGCGGCACGACCGCGATCAAGAGCGCGAGGAGCGCCACGGCCGGGGTGTACGCGCGGGCAAATCGATCGACGAATAGCTGCACCGGCGCGCGCCGCCGACGCGCTTCCTGCACGGAATGGACGATCCGCGAGATCGTGCTGTCGGATGCCGGCCGCGTGGTCACGACGTCGAGCGCGCCGGCGCCGTTGATCGTGCCGGCGAGCACCGGGTCGCCCCGCCCCTTCTCGACCGGCCAGGACTCGCCCGTGACCGGCGCCTGATCGACGCTCGACTCGCCCTGCCGGACGACGCCGTCGAGCGGCACGCGCTCGCCTGGCCGGACGACCACCAGCTCGCCGACCTGCACCTCGCCAACCGGCACCTGGACGTCGATGCCCCGGCGCCGAACGAGTGCGATGGCCGGCGCCAGCGTCATCAGCGCGCGGATCGCGCGATCCGCGCGCTCGAGGCTTCGACCCTCCAGCCATTCCGCGACCTCGAAGAGCCAGATGACAGACGCGGCCTCCACGACGTCGCCAAGAGCCGTCGCGCCGGCGACCGCGATGACCATCAGCACGTTGATGTCGAGCGACCCCTTCCGGAGCGACCGCCAGGCCCGGCGGAGCGGACCGGGAATGGTTGCGGCAATCGCTCCACCACACATCACCCAGGCGACGCCCGGGTGACCGGTCGACAGCGCGACGGCGCCGGCGGCGATGCCGAGCGCGGCCGCGACCATCAGGGTCAGGCGCGGATTCACCCTCCGGCCTCCTCCACATGCTTCCGCGTGTCTTGGAGCAGGAGGGTGACGTGATGGTCGTCGAGCGAGTAATACGCCTGCCGCCCATCGCGACGGACGCGCACGAGCCGCGCGGTCCGCAACAGTCGCAGCTGATGCGAGACGGCCGACTCGCTCTGGCCGGCCAGCGTCGCGAGGTCGCCGACGCACCGCTCGCCGTGCGCCAGCGCGTCGAGCAACCGGACGCGCGTGGGATCGCTCAAGAGCCTGAACACATCCGCGACGGACTGGAGCAGCCGTCCGGAAAGAAGACGCGGGCGGACGTCGGCGAGGGTCCCGGAATCCATGACATATGAATACTTGAACATATGGTCATGCGTCAATTCCTGGTTCACGACCCCTTGACAGCCTCACGGCCGCGACGAGTCGCCTCCGGTCAGACCACCCGGAGTGTTGACACGTCTTTTCTTACCGCACTACGATTTCGCGTTGTTCTCGTAACTTGGTTTCATATCTAGAACTTCAAGTTCGCTCGCTCGTGACGACACTCGATTCCGGCCTGCGACATCCTGCGACTCAGGAATGGAGCCTTCATGATTGAGGTGCAACACCTCACGAAGCGCTACGGCCCGGTCACCGCCGTGGACGACGTGAGCTTCAAGGTGGAAAAGGGCGAAATCCTCGGCTTCCTGGGGCCCAACGGCGCCGGGAAAACGACGACGATGCGCGTCCTGACGGGCTACATGCCCGCCAACGACGGCAAGGCGGTCGTGGCCGGGTACGACGTCTTCGCCAACCCCATCGAAGCCAAGCGTCGCACCGGCTACCTGCCGGAGACCCCGCCGCTCTACCCCGAGATGACCGTCCGGGAGTACCTGACGTTCGTCGCGAAGATCAAGCTCAACGGCGCGTCGAAGTCGGACCGCAACATGCGGGTCGCCCACGCGATGAAGAAGACGCACGTGGACGACATGGCCAGCCGGCACTGCGCGAAGCTCTCGAAGGGCTACCGGCAGCGCGTTGGTCTGGCGCAGGCAATCCTCCACGACCCCGAGGTGCTGATCCTGGACGAACCGACGGCGGGGCTCGACCCGAAACAGATCATCGAGACGCGGGACCTCATCCGGAGCCTCGCGGGCAGCCACACGATCATCCTGAGCACCCACATCCTGCCGGAGGTCGCGCAGACGTGCCAGCGGGTCGTCATCATCAACAAGGGACGGGTCGTCGCCGAGGACACGCCGGAGAACCTGACGCACCAGCTCAAAGGCGCGGCGACGCTCTACGTGCAGGTGGAGGCGAGCGGCGACCTCGTTCCCACGCTCAAGGGCGTGCCAGGCGTCGCCAAGGTCACGGTGGCGGACCGTCACGAGAAGTACACCGGCTACGAGATCGAAGCCGCGCCCAATCGTGACGTCCGGCGCGACGTCGCGCGCGCGGTGGTCGACGGCGGCTGGGGACTGCTCGAGCTGCGGCC
This sequence comes from Vicinamibacterales bacterium, assembly GCA_035519535.1. Taxonomy (GTDB): domain Bacteria; phylum Acidobacteriota; class Vicinamibacteria; order Vicinamibacterales; family SCN-69-37; genus DATEGZ01. The sequence continues at coordinate 10,782 of DATIWF010000154.1, forward strand.
CAACCGGATGAGCCTCGAGGAGATCTTCCTTCAGCTCACGACCGAGGAGCGGCCCGACGAGCGCGGCGAGGAGGGGAAGGTGGAGGCCCAGCATGGCTAACCGCCTGCGCAACATCTCGGCGATCGCCGGCAAGGAGCTGCGCGGCTACTTTGCCTCGCCCATCGCGTGGGTGATGATGGCGCTCTTCGCGATCCTCTTCGGGTACTTCTACACGGTCTACCTGACCTACTTCGTGCGTCAGGGGATGCAGGCGCAGTTCGGCGGCGGACCGCCGACCCAGAACGTCAACATGGACATGATCCGGCCGCTCCTGAGCAATGCGAGCGTGCTGATCCTGTTCCTGCTGCCGATGGTCACGATGCGGACGTACTCCGAGGAGAAGCGCTCGGGGACGATCGAGCTGCTGCTCACGTCGCCGCTCACGGACTTCGAGATCGTCCTGGGCAAGTTCCTCGGGGCGATCGGCCTCTTCGCCGCGCTGCTCCTCGTGACGGCGGTGTACCTGGGCATGCTGTTCATCTTCGGCAACCCTGAATTGCGCCCGATTCTGTCGGGCTACCTCGGGTTGTTCCTGCTGGGCAGCTGCTTCATCTCGGCGGGGCTCTTCATCTCGAGCACGACCAAGAATCAGATGGTCGCCGGCGCGGCCACGTTCGTCCTGGCGCTGATGTTCTGGATCATCAGCTGGTCGGCGGACAGCGCGGGCCCGACGGCGGGCGCGATCCTCAACTACCTGTCCATCACGCAGCACTTCGAGGACTTCGGCAAGGGCATCATCGACACGACGCACCTCGTCTTCTACTTCAGCTTCATTGCCTTCTGGCTGTTCCTCACGTTGAAGTCCGTGGACAGCGAGCGGTGGAGGGGCTAGCCATGAAACGCCTCCTTGGACTGCTCGGCTGGCTCGGCGTCGTCCTGGTCCTGCTCGCGGTCGTCATCCGTTTCGTCAGGCCGGAGCTGCAGCCCTGGTATCAGGGCCTGGCGCTCGCGGGTCTCGTGGTGACCGGGCTCTACGCGCTCAGCCAGTGGCGGGACATCGGCCGCTCGTTCCAGGGCCGGAACGTCAAGTACGGCTCGGTCGCGGTCGGCAGCGTCGTGCTCTTCCTCGGGATTCTCGTGGGCATCAACTGGATCGGCTCGCGCGAGCACAAGCGGTGGGACCTGACGCTCGCGCGCCAGTTCACGATGTCGGACCAGACGAAGAAGATCCTGACCAGCCTGACGAAGCCGGTCGCCATCCACGTCTTCTACGACCGGCAGACCAGCTCGCTGCAGGACTACAAGGACAAGCTGGCCGAGTACGAGTACCTGTCCGGCCAGGTCAAAGCGACCTACACGGAAGCCAACTCGGATCCGGTCGAGGCCCGCAAGTACAACATCCAGCAGCTGCCGACGATCGTGTTCGAGTACGACGGCCGCACCGAGCGGACGAGCTCGACCGACGAACAGGGCATCACGAACGCCCTGAAGAAGGTCATCGAGGGCCAGGCGAAGAAGATCTACTTCGCGCAGGGCCATGGCGAGCACAACACGGACGACGGGTCGGGCAAGACGGGGTATGCGGGCTTCGCGGCGGCGCTGAAGAACGACAACTTCGACGTCGCCAAGACCTCGCCGGCGCAGGAAGGCAAGATCCCGGACGACGCGTCGGTGCTCGTGATCGCGGGACCGAAGATCGACTACCTCCCGGCCGAGATCGACCTGCTGCGCGGCTACCTGCGGCGCGGCGGCAAGCTCCTGCTCTTCCTTGATCCGCCGGACAAGGCGGACAGCCCGCCGCTCACCAACCTCATCGCGTTCGCGAAGGAATGGGGCATCGACGTCGGCAACAACATCGTGGTCGACGCGAGCGGCATCGGCCAGCTGTTCGGCGCGAGCGAGGCCGTGCCGATCGCGATGCCCGCGCAGGGCAGCGTCAGTTCGATCACCAAGGACTTCCAGATGTACACGGCCTACCCGCTCGCGCGGTCGGTCACCCCGATCGACGGCGGCGTGAACGGCCACACCGCGCAGAAGCTGCTCGAGACGAGCAGCCGGAGCTGGGCCGAGACCGACATCAAGGGCCTCTACGCCAACGGCCAGGCCAAACCCGAGCCGGAAAAGGGCGACAAGATGGGGCCCGTCCCGGTGGCGGCCTCGGTGTCGGCGCCGGTCACGGATGCGTCCGAACCTGGCGCGTCCAAGCAGGAGTCTCGCCTCGTCGTCGTCGGCGACAGCGACTGGGTCTCGAACGGCGCGATCAACACCCAGGGCAACCGCGACCTCGGGCTCAACATGGCGAACTGGCTGGCGCAGCAGGAGGATCTCATCGCGATCCGCCCGCGTGACGCCGCCGATCGCCGCGTCACGATGACGAACGACCAGGGCTTCTGGACCTTCATCATCTCAATCTTCATCATTCCCGGACTGCTGTTCGCTGCCGCCTTTGTCGTGTGGTGGAAGCGTCGCTGACAACTCTATGCGCGGTGGAAAATCCTTTCTCGTTCTGCTCGTCCTTGCGGTCGCGATCGGCGCCTACGCCTACTTCATCGAGTCGAAGCGCAACCCGTCGGACCTCGAGAAGAAGGACAAGGTCTTCACGCTCGACTCGAGCAAGATCGACGCCATCGAGGTCAAAGCCGCGTCGGGCGAGACCACGACGATCAAGAAGAACGGCACGGACTGGCAGATCACGGCGCCCGCGACGCTCGACGCCGACGCGTCGGCCGTCGGCACGCTGGTCTCGACGCTCGAGGGCCTCGAGGTCGGCCGCGTCGTCAACGACAACCCGACGTCGGTCAAGGAGTACGGCCTCGATCCGCCGAAGTTCACCGTCGGGTACAAGCTCGCGGGCGAGACGGCGTTTCACCGGCTCGACGTCGGCGACAAGACGCCGACCGGCTCGGATCTCTACGCCCGCGTCGAGGGCCAGCCGAAGCTGATCCTCATCGGCGCGTTCAACTCCGACTCGCTCAACCGCACGACGTTCGACCTCCGCGACAAGAGCGTCCTCAAGTTCCAGCGCGACGGCGTCGACTCGCTGAAGCTCGAGGGCGCCGGGGCCCCGGCGATCGCCCTCACGCGCAAGGCCGACGAGTGGCGGCTGACGGCGCCCGTGACGGCGAAGGCGGATTTCGGCACGGTGGACGGCATCGTCAGCCAGATCGCGTCGGCCAGGATGAAGGCGATCGAGAGCGCCGGCCCCGCGCCGGCTGCGGGCGCCACGGCCCCCGCAATGGCGCCGGCCGACCTCAAGAAATACGGCTTCGACAAGCCGCAGGACACGGTGACGCTCGGCGCGGGATCCGCGCGCGCGACGCTCGAGATCGGCGGCAAGAAGGACGACACGTCGATCTACGCCCGCGACCTCGCGCGGCCGCTGATGGTCTTCACCGTGGAGTCGTCGTTCCTCACGGGCCTGCAGAAGAAGCCCGACGACCTGCGCGTGAAGGACGTGTTCGAGTTCCGATCGTTCTCCGCACAGAACGTCGCGTTCACGCTGGACGGGCAGACCTACACCTTCGCGAAGGAAAAGGCGCCCGCCAAGACGCCCGCGCCGAGCGCCTCGCCCTCGCCGACGACGACGCCGGCCACGCCGGAGACGCCGGCGGACGTGTGGAAGCTCAAGACACCGACTGCCAAGGACGTCGACCAGACGAAGGTCACGGACCTCCTGAGCGGCTTCTCGAACCTGCGCGCCGACAAGTTCGCGGACAAGGCGCTCCCGACCGGCTCCGAGCTCGTCGTCGTCGCCAAGTTCGGCGACGCGGCGTCGCCCAAGGAAGAGAAGGTCGTCTTCCGCAAGGCCGGTGACGTCGTCCATGCGGTTCGCCAGGGCGACAGCGGCGCGGCCGTCGTCTCCACGGCCGACTTCGACAAGGTCGTGGGCCAGCTCAAGGAGCTGACCGGAGCGAAGTGACCGCGCGCTTCGTCGCGGGTCTCTGCCTCGTCCTGGGCCTGGCTGGGTCGTTCGGCGTTCAGCCAAATCTGGCCGAGGCCCTCGGCGAAGGCGGACAGGCCAATCTCACCGCGGACCTGAACCAGATCTTCGACGATCCGGCGCTTGCGCGGGCGCTCGTGGGCGTGCGCGTGGAATCGCTCGCGCGCCCCGGGGTGATCTACGAGCGCAACGCTTCGTCGCTCGTCGTGCCCGCGTCCAACATGAAGCTCTTCACGTTCGCGGCCGCCGCCGAGCGGCTCGGCTGGGACTTCGCGTTCGAGACGCGGCTCGAGGCGGCGGGCACGATCGCGGACGGCGTGCTCACGGGCGATCTCGTCGTCGTGGGCGGCGGGGATCCGTCGATCGCGTCACAGGATTTCGGACCGGCGCCGCTCTTCGGTGAGTGGGCGGCGGCGCTGGCGCAGGCCGGCATCCGCCGCGTCAACGGCCGGATCATCGGCGACGACCACGTCTTCGATGAGGCGACGCTCGGCGCCGGCTGGGCGTGGGACTATCTCGCCGACGGCTACGCCGCGCCGGTCGGCGGGCTCAATTACAACGAGAACGAGGCGGTCGTGCGCGTGTGGCCGGGCGAGGCGCCGGGCGATCCCGTGCGCGTCGAGCTCTCGCCGCCCGGACACGGGCTCGAAGTTTCGAACACGCTCAAGACCGGCGACGCCACGTCGAAGGCGTCGATCGACTTCGCACGCCTGCCGGGCAGCGCGCGCCTGACGATCTCGGGCACGGTGCCGGCCGGCGGCAGGATGATCACGGAGACCGCGTCAATCGACAATCCGACGCGCTTTTTCGTGGAGGCGTTCCGGCTGGCGCTGGCCGATCGCGGCATTCGCGTCACGGCAGGCGCGTGGGATCTGGACGACGTGACGGATCCGCCGGCGGCGGCGCGGCGGGTCATCGCCCGTCGTCAGTCGCTGCCGCTCTCGGCGCTCTCGGGCTACTGGCTCAAGGTCAGTCAGAACTTCTACGCGGAGACGTTGTTCAAGACGCTGGGCCGCGCGCCCGGCCAGCCGGGATCGGCGGAGGGCGGCCGCCGCGCCGTGCGCGAGGTGCTCACGGCCTGGGGCATCCCGCCGGACTCGTACGTGATGTACGACGGCTCGGGGCTGTCGCGCTACAACTACGTCACGGCCGCGGGGATCGTCACGGTCCTCCGCCATGTGTGGGAGGACCCGAAGCTGCGCGGCCCGTTCGTCGCGGCGATGCCGGTCGCCGGCCACGACGGCACGCTGTCGTCGCGGATGAAGAACACGGCGCTCGACGCGAACGTCGAGGCCAAGACGGGGACGATCGCGAACGTGCGGTCGCTGTCTGGATTCGTCGAGACCGCGGCCCACGAGAAGCTCGTGTTCTCGATGATCGTGAATCACTTCACGGCGGACACTGCGCAAGTGGACGCTGTCGTGGAAAAGGCGCTCGTCCGGTTGGTGGCCAAAGACTGAACCCATGTCCGCGTTCGAGCTGATGTCACGGCCGGCATCACAAGTCGTAACGCTTCGCGGGCTGCCCACCGGATGGGTCATCACGAAGATCAGCCTCGCCTTCGTGTAGCACGGCGACGTCAATGCCCCTCGGGGTCATCACCCTATTCGCTGCGTAGTGCGCTGTTCGGATCCACCGACAGCGCCCGCCGCGCCGGCGTGACACAGGCCGCGGCGGCCGCGGCGACGAGCAGCGCCGCAGCGCCGGCATACGTCACCGGATCGCTCGGCGCGACGCCCCAGAGCTGGGACGCGATCAGCCGCGTGAGGCCCAGCGCCAGCACGAGACCAGTCGCGAGACCGGCGCCAACGAGCCACGTCATGCGCCGTCCGAGCAGCGTGACGACGTCGGTGGAGTCGGCGCCGAGCGCGCGCCGGATGCCGATCTCGCGCGTCCGTTCGGTGACGAAGCGCGCGACGATGCCGTAGACCCCCATCGCGGCGAGGAGCGTCGCGACCGCGGCGAAGAGCCCCATCGCGAGCGCGTACGAGCGGCGCTCGCGCAGGAGCGGACTGAGGTCGCTCACAACCGTGACGGCGCCGATCGGGCGCGCAGGGTCCGCGCCCGCCACGGCGCTGCGCAGGATCGGCGCAACGTCGAGCTCTTCGCGTCGCGGCCGGACGACGAAACTCATCTGTGCGAGCATCGACTGCCATGGCGCGCGGTACCGCGATGGCTGTTGAAGAATCGACGTGTAGACGACGGGCTCGGCGCCGATCTGCGCTCGCTGCAATGGAAAGTCGCCGACGACGCCGATGACCTCGCGCGGCTGCTCCTCAGGCACGATGTCGAGCGTCAGCCGCTGCCCGAGGGCGTCACCTCCCGGCCACAGCAGACGCGCCGCCGACTCGTTCACGACCGCGACCCACGACGTGCCGGCGCGGTCGCTGTCGGCGATGTCGCGGCCGCGGAATCGCGTGGGCCTGACCGCCTCGAAGAACCCGGGCGTCACGATCTCGTGCGCCACGTCCGCGCGAGTCGGCATCCTCACCGGCACGATCGCCGTCGTCGGGCTGTCGAGCAGCGGGTGCGAGATGCCGGCGGCTCTCTCGAGCTCGGGCAGCGCGCGGAGGCGCTCGAGAATGCCCAGCAGCGTCCGCGCCGGCGCGGAGCTCACCTCGAAGTATTGATAGCCCTCGTACTCGCCGATGTGCTGGGCGAGTGGGCCCTGCGCGCGGTAATCGAACATCACCAGGCCGGCGGGATCGAAACCCAGATCGCGGCTGGTGAGCCGCACGAAGCTCCGCGTGAGCAGTCCCGCGCCGACGAGCAGGATCGCGGCCAGCGCCACTTCGGCCGCGACGAGGGCGCCGATCGAGCGCGAGGGGCGGCCGCCGTTCAGGCTCGCACTGGACCGCCGCCGGACCGCGAGGCGGGCGGTAGCGATCGCCGGTACGAGGCCGAACGCCACGACGCTCGCCGCCGCGAGCGCCAGCGTGACGCCGAGGACGCGACCGTCGAGCCCGAGATCCGGCACGCGGGGCGCCCCGAGCGGCGGCGTCATCGACGCGGCGAGCGCGTGCAGGCCGAACCACCCGACGCACGTCCCGGCCATCCCTCCGGCAAGAGACAGCAGCAGGCCCTCGGCGAGCAGCTGGCGGATCACGCGCCCCTGACTCGCGCCGAGGGCGAGGCGCAGCCGGATTTCCTGAGCCCGCCCGACGCCGCGCACGAGGAGCAGCGCGGCGATGTTCACGCATGCGAGGACGAGCAGGATGCTCACTGCCGTCTGGAGCGTCAAGAGCGGCTTCAGCGTCCACCCGTACATCGCCTCGCGCAGCAGCACGAGCTGCGACCTCCAGCCCCGGTGTCGATCCGGAAACTCAGTCGACAGCCGCGCGTCGAGCGACTTGAACTCGGCGCGCGCGTCCTCGAGCGTGACGCCGGGCTTCAGCCGGCCGACAATGCCGAAGAGGCGCGAGGGATTCTGTCCAGGCCGCCGATCGACGATGAGCGGCAGCCAGAACTCGGCGCGCGCGTCGCGGTACTGAAAATCGGCGGGCATGACGCCGACGATCGTCCGATCGACCCGATCGATGTGCATCGTCCGGCCAAGCACGCCGGGATCCGCGCCAAACCGGCGGCGCCACAGGCTGTCGCTGATGACGACGACGCGGGCGGCGTCGCCGAGCTCGCCTTCGTCTTTCGTGAACGTCCGGCCGATCGCCGGCGCCGCGCCGAGCGTGCCGAACATCTCGGGCGTGAAAATCTCGCCCATCAGGCGCTCGGGCGCGCCGCTCGCATCGGGCCCGAGGTCGGCCGGCCACGGCATCGACAGCCCCATCGATTGAAAGGACTGCTGACGATCGGACCAGTCGAGGAACTCGGCGAGCGAGACGCCGCCGATCTGATCGGGATGATCCACCGGCGAGGCCTGCACGGACACGAGCCGGCCGGCGTCGGGAAACGGGAGCCGCCGTACAAGCACGGCGTCGATCGCGCCCAGCATGGTGGCGTTCGCGCCGATGCCGAGCGCAAGCGAGGCGATCGCGGCGGAGGTGAACCCCGGCTGCCGCCGAAGGACGCGCCAGCCGTACGTCACGTCCTGCCACGCGTCATGCCACCAGCGGACGTGCCGCTCGTCGCGACATTGCTCTTGAAGCACCGCCGGGTTCCCCAGCGCGCGGTGCGCCGCCCGGCGCGCTTCCGCCGGCGCGAGGCCTCGCTCGATCCCTTCCCGCTCGAGGGCCTCCAGGTGAAACGCCAGCTCGCCCTCGACCTCGCGATCGAGGCGGGCCGGCCGGAGGATCGAGCCGATCCGGTGCCGGACAATCCGCGCGAATCGACGAACGGTCATACGGCCCGCTACGCCCGCTTGAGCAGCAGCCCGACGGCTGACGACAGCCGCTTCCACGTTTCCAGCTCGCGCTCCAGCTGCTGACGGCCGTCGCGTGTGAGCCGGTAGAACTTCGCCGGGCGGCCGAGCTCCGTGTCCTTCCACTCCGCATGAATCCAGCCCTGGTGCTCGAGCCGGTGCAGCGCGGGGTACAGCGACCCCTGCTGCACCGACAGCTCCTCGTCGGAGAGCGCCTGGATGCGCTTCGAGATGCCCCAGCCGTGCAGCGGCTCGCGCGCGAGCGTCTTGAGGATGAGCAGGTCGAGCGTGCCTTGCAGCAGGTCGGCGGGTTTGGGCATGGCGGCGTCCGGCGTTGACAAATGATACCTCGATTATCGACAATGCTGATGCCTAGACTATCGACACTACAGGAGCCCGGTCATGCCGCGTCTCGCGCTCGCACTCGCTGTCGCCGCCGCCGCCGTGGGCGGACGCGCCGTCTGGATGCACGCTTCGGCCGAGGCGCCGAGGGCGCCCGTCACGTTCAGCGACACGATCGCGCCGATCGTCTTCGACCACTGCGTGACCTGCCACCGGCCGGGCGAGGCCGCGCCCTTTCCGCTGATGTCGTACGACGACGTCGCGAAGCACGCGACGACGATCGCGGCGGTGACGGCGTCGCGCCTGATGCCGCCGTGGCGGGCCGCCCATGACGGCCCCGAGTTCGTCGGCGAGCGCCGACTCACCGACGAGCAGATCGCCGCCATCGCGGAATGGGTCAGGCAAGGCATGCCGAAGGGCGATCCGGCCAGGCTGCCGCCGCTCCCGAAGTTTACCGAGGGCTGGCAGCTCGGCGCGCCGGATCTCGTCCTCGAGATGCCGGAGACGTTCGACGTGCCCGCCGACGGCCCGGACATCTACCGCAACTTCGCGATTCCGACGGGCCTGACGGAGGACAAGTGGGTCCGCGCGATCGAATTCCGCCCCGGCGCCAGGCGCGTCGTCCATCACGCGCTGTTCTCGTACGTGCGCGGCGGCTCGACGGCGAGCCTCTCGAGGGACGGCCGGCCGGGATTCAGCGGCATGATGCCGGTGGCGTTCGTGCCCGGCTTCGCGCCGTCAGGGGATCTTGGCGGCTGGGTCGTAGGCGCGACGCCGCGCTTTCTGCCAGACGGCCTGGCGTGGCCGCTCGCGAAGGGCTCCGATTTCGTGCTGCAGCTGCATCTCCATCCGACCGGCAAGGCGGAGCACGAACGCTCGCGAATCGGCCTGTACTTCACGCCGACCGCCCCGGAGCGGAAGTTCCGGGAAATGGGCGCGCCCGGGCTCTTCGGGTTCCTGGCGGGCATCGACATCCCGCCCGGCGAGAAACACTACGAGCTCAAGGGAACGTTCAACGTCTTCGCGAACATGCGCGCCTACGCGGTGATCGCGCACGCCCACTATCTCGGCAAGGCGATCAAGGCCGTCGCGACCTTCCCGGACAAGACGACGAAGACGCTGCTGTGGATCCCGGACTGGAACTTCAACTGGCAGGATCGGTACTTCTACAAGACGCCCGTCGATCTGCCCAAGGGCACCAAGGTCGACGTGACGATCGTCTACGACAACTCCGCGGACAATCCCAACAATCCGTGCAATCCGCCGCGCCGTGTGCAGTGGGGCTTCCAGTCCTTCGACGAGATGGGCGGCGTGCGGTTCCTGACCGTCGCCGCCTCGGACGCCGACGAGGCGGCGATCCAGCAGATGACGGCGGCGGTCGCGAAGGCGCTCGCGAATCAGATCGCGAACAGCGACACGGCGAAGCGGCTGAAGGAACAGCAGGAGCAGCTGATGTCGAAAGTCGGCGAGACGTCAGCGTCGCCGTGCGGAAGCGTCGCGCCTGGCAACGAGTTGTTTCGTCCGCCAACAGGGATTCGGAAGTAGAAACGGACCATGGTGACTAGTATCCCTGTCTCACCGCCCACCACAGCCCACCGCCAATCGCCGCCCCGACGATCGCCATCCATAGCCAGTCGGGCACGAAGTACGGATACACGAGGTACGCCAGACCGGCGAGCAGGTGCGGCAGCCTGCCCTGCTTCTTGCCGTAGACGAGCAGCACGAACCCGATGCTGCTGACGATCAGCTCGATGAAGAGCGACGACGGGTCGAAGGACATCGGTGAATGACGGTCGAAAAGTCAAAAGGTCGAGAAGTCAGGAAGTGCGCCCCTTCCCGACTTATCGACCTCTCGACTTGGCAACTCTCCGAACTTCTGCCTTCTGTCTTCTGCCTTCTGCCTTCTGCCTTCTGCCTTCCTACTTGTCCTTCCCGCCGCCTCCGCCGCCCGCCTTCTTCTTCGACAGCGCGCGGTAGTACTGCTCGATGAGGTCCTTGTAGGTGGCCGGAACCTCGTCCGAGCCGGAGAGGTAGAGCTGATCGTTCGAGGTATCCACGCGCTTGCGCAGATCCCATTCGAACTTCGTGAGCTTGTCGAGCGCCGTGGCCGAGAGGCCTTGCAGGATCGCCGGATCGTTCGTCGCCCGGTCGCTGTCCATCGCCCTCAGCGCCTTCACGATGTCGTCCACGGCCTGGAGGTCCTTGCCGGTCGCGCCCGACTGCTGGAGGCGCTGTCGCAGGTCCTGCGCGTCGTTCGCGAGCTGGCGGGCCTGGTCGCGATAGTCGCGCGCGTCGCCGCGTGAGAGGCCCGGCCGTGCGTCGCCGCCCTGATTGCCGGGATTCGCCGGGTTGCCCGTGAACGAGCCGAGCCGGCCGCCGTTGCCACGCGTCATGGCGTCCTGCTGCTGACCGCCCTGCTGGCCCTGACGATCACCCTGCTGCCCGCCTTGACCCTGACCTTGTCCCTGGCCCTGCCGGCCCTGTTGGCCCTGTTGGCCCTGCTGACCTTGCTGACCTTGCTGGCCCTGGCCCTGCTGGCCTTGCTGGCCCTGTTGGCCCTGACCCTGCTGGCGACCCTGCTGTCCTTGCTGGCCTTGCCCCTGCCGGCCCTGCTGGCCCTGTTGATCGCCCTGCTGCTGGCCTTGCTGACCCTGCTGATCGCCCTGCTGCCCCTGCTGGCCGAGCTGCTGGTTGAGCTGCTCGTTGAGCGACTGTGTGCCGCGCAGCAGGTTGGCCGCCTGGTCGAGCGCGCGGCTCATGCCCTGGCCCTGATCGGCCTTGTTGGCCGCGGTCGCCGCGTCGCCGATCTTCTGGCGCAGCGCGTCGAGATTCGAACCGATCTCGGTTTCGATTGGCTTCGAGTACTCGGAGCCGCTCGACATCGCCTCGCTCGAGTAGTCGATCTTCTCCTTCAGCATCTGGTCGCGGATCGACCCGGCGGCGTCCTGCAGCTTGCGCGCGGCGTCGCGCTGGTTGTTCGCGAGCGTCTGGCGGCTGAGCTGCCCGAGCTGCTGCTCGAGGTCGCCGACCTTGCCCTTCATGTCGGACTTTTCCTGCTTCAGCTGCTGGATCTGGCTGTCCTTCTGCGCGCCGGCCTGGTCGAGCCCGGCGACGCGCTGCGCGACGTCCTTCTGCTCGCGCGCGAGCTCGTCGGCCTTGCGCTGCGCGTCCTTGACCTGATCGCCCACGCGCTCGGAGCTGTTCTGCTCGAGCAGGCGCGACGCTTCCTGCAGCTGCTGCAGCGCCTGCTGCGCCGCCGCGCCGCCGTTCTGGCCGCTCGCGGCCGCCTGGCGCATCTGGTTGGCCGCGTCCTGCAGCCGGCGCGCCGCATCCTGGAGGTCCTGGCGCTGCTGGCCCTGCTGCTCGAGCTGGCGGCGGAGCTGCTCGAGCTGCCGTGCGGCCTGCTCGGCCTCATCCGCGAGCTGGCGCTGTGACGATCCGCCGCCGCTGGCGTTGTTGCCGCCGCGCTGACCGCGCTGCCGCTGCTGTTCGGCCTGCGCCAGCTGCCGGCGCGCGAGCTCGCGCAGCTTTTCGGCGAGATCGTCGATCTGCTGATTCGCGTTCTGCTCGGCCGCGCGCTGCGCCGTCTCGTACTGGTTCGCCTGGCGATCGAGCTCGAGCTGGAACAGGTCGGCCAGCTCGGCGGCCATCTGTCCGCCGCCGCCGCCCCCGCCGCCGCCCCCGCCCTGCCGCACGATCAGGTCGTACAGCTGCTCGGCGTCCTGCAGCTGCTTCAGCGCGCGCTGCTCGGGCGCGAGCGCATCCTTCGTCTTGAGGCCCTGCAGCAGGCCCTCGGCGTTCTTCATCTCCTCGGCGGCCTTCGGCAGGATCTCGGCGATCTTGCGGAAGTTCTCGTTGTTGCCGAGCCGCTGCTGCATCTGCTGGATCAGCTCCTCCAGCTGCTCGCGCAGCTTCGTCTGCGAGAGGCCGATGAAGACCGTGTTCTCCTTGAACTTGTCGGCCGGCGTCTTGGGCCGGTCGCGCTCGACGTTGAACGTCGCCGAGATGATCTGGCGCTCCTGCTCGGAGAGCGCGCCGGCCTGGTTGTTGCGGTTGCCGCCGCCGCCCCCGCCGCCGCCCTGGGACTGCGCCTGCCGGAAGTTCTGGTTGAACGGCAGGATCTTGACGAAGTAGATGTCGCTCGACGTCGACTTCGGGCCCTGCACCGTGTCGTTGTCGTAGGCCTTCGCGTAGTAGGACACGAAGTCGCCGGGCTTGACGCCCAGCTCCTCGAGATAGACGGTGTGGCCCGCGCTCACCTGCTGCAGCGGCTTGGCGCCCTTGCCGTAGAGCGTGACGGTCTTCTCGTTGCCGCCGTTGACCGAGTAGATCAGATCCAGCTGCTTCACGCCGTAGTCGTCATCGGCGCGCGCCTGGACGAAGACTTCCTCGATCGGATTCGCCGCGGTGTCGCGCTTCGGCTTCTCGAACGAGACGGAGGGCGGCTGATCGTCGATGACGTCCACGGTGTACTTCGGCGAGGCCGTGACCTTCTCGCCGTGCGGACCGTCCAGCTCGATCTGGTAGTAGCCGTCCTTCTCCATCTTGAAGCTGCCGGTCAGCGTCCCGTCGCTCTGCGCGGCGAGGGCGCCCGGCGCGCCCGGATCGAGCTGCAGCTGCCCGGCCGACGACGCCATGGTCGGCGTCACGCGCACGCGGACTTCCGTGCCCCGCAGCGCCGCCACGTCGCCGCCCGACTCGACCTTCTGCGACGGCAGGCCGGTGTAGGCCGGATAGACGTATTCGAGCTCGAGCTTCGCCACGGCCGGCAGCTCGACGATCTTCATGTGGTAGTCGAGCGAGCGGACGCCGTCGGCCTCGACGTAGTAGTCGATCGACTTGGCGACGTCGAAGATCATGCCCTCGAACGTCATCGGATCGGCGCTCGCGACGAGCGGCACCCGATCGAACTTCGGCGCGCCCTCGGGCTTCACCCACAACGCGACGTCGTTCGAGCGGAAGCCCGCCAGCTTGGCGGTGACGGTCTGGTCCGATCCGCGCGGAATTGTGATGTCGCCGGGCCGCACGGTGATCGCGTACGGGCTCGCCGCCTCGGCGTTCTTCGTCAGCACCAGCAGCGCGGAGGTGCCCTGGCGCAGGAACTCCGGTCCAAAAATCAGCAGGAGCAGCGCGCCGGCCGCGACCGACGTCAGGACGACGGCGTAGCGCTTCAGCGGCTTCCGGCCGATCGCGCGGCCGCCTTCGATGGCGCGCGCCTTCTCGGCCGCCTGTTCGATCATCCGCTCGACGATCACGGGCGGGACGTCCGGCTTGGCGCCGGCGGCGTCGAGCGCGCCGACGTCGACCGCGGCGAGAATCGCCGCCTGAAGCGACGGCTCGTACTCCTCGATATAGAGCGCGACCTGCTGGTCGTTCGCGCGGCGGCGCAACGGCCGGAACAGCCACAACGCGACGAGCACGGCAAACACGGCCCACGTCGCGATGCGCAGCCCCGTCACCCAGGTCGGGCTGAACTTCGTTTGCTGCAGGCCGAGCGATGCCAGCGCCAGCGCAAGGATCGCGCCGGCGACGATGACGATGCCGCCGCGGACGAGGAGCTTCATCCGCCAGCGCTTGCGCACCTGCTGGATGACGTTGACGAGCTCCTGACGGTGACTCGCGCCGCTCCCCACTTCAGCCATGGACGCTACTCCGCTGATACGCCGATGACTTGAGCTTACGCCCCCAGTCCCTTCTCGGCAATTGGTCGTTTCTGGACCCGGGGGCACGTCCCGCCGGGCCGCCTGCTGCGTTACGCCTGCCGAAACGGCTGGAATCCGGCCGCGGCTTTCGCCGAGAGCCGGTTGGACATCGCCGCTTCGGCCAGCAGCGCGATGACGCCGCCCACGAGCAGGAACCACCACCACGATTGCTTCTTCTCGATGTCCTCGGGCGTCAGGTCCGGATGCTCGAGCGACTGCCCGGTCGGCGTGACGGCCGCGTGGCCGGTCGCCGACGCCACGAACTCGGCCGGCTGCAGGGGCGTCAGGTCGGACTCGCCCGGGTCCTGATTGACCGCGGCTTCGAACGGCCGGCGCTCGCCGGTACCCTGCATCCGCACGGAATAGAAGCCCTGCTCGCCGAGCTCGATCGACGGCGCGCCGCCCTCCCCGAGCGTCAGCTGCTTGCCGCCGGGCGTCATGACGATGCCGGTGGCGCGGCGCGCGGGCGCGCTGGCGTCCGACGCGCCGCCCTCACGCACGAGCGATGCGAGCGGCGCGCTGACGTCGAGCATCTGCCCGACGGTGTACCAGGGCGCGACGTCCTCGTATTGGGCCAGATACGTCATCGTCTCGTGCAGGAGCGGGAGGAACATCGGCCGCTTCGGCAGGTCGTCCCACGAATCATCGAGCGTCGCGGTGAAGATGATCACGCGGCCGGCGCCGACCTTCCGCTCCGCCATCGCGACCGCGCCGTCGTCGAAGCGGGCGAGCGCGCGATCGGTCGGCGCGAGCTGCAGCGATCGATACCGGAGGAACCGCGAATTGGAGAAGTTGCCCTGCCGCGGGTCCTTGAAGTTCTCGAAGATGCGATGGCTGTAATCGAGGTAGCCGAGCGTGCCGCCCTGCCCGACGGTCCGATCGACGGGCGCGCCGAGCTTGCCGGGCAGGAGGGGTGTGTCGCCGCCGCCCCACGGGTTGTGATCGCCCGTGACGATCAGGAGCCCGCCGCCCTGCTCGACGTAGTGTTTGAGCGCCTCGTCGAACTGGCTCGAGAGCGCGCTCGCGTCGTTGAGAATCACGACGGACCGCCGGTCGAGCGACGCGGCGGTCAGGCGGGAGACCGGCTGGACGTCGGTCTTGAACGGCGGCGTGTTGCCCATCTGCAGCGCCGTCGTAAGGTAGTCGCTCGTGCCCGCCGCGCCCTCCGCCTGCACGATGAGCACCGACACCGGCCGGCTGGGCGACAGCGTGAAGTAGTACACGTTGTTCGCCGGCAGCTTGTCCGTGCCGGCGCGGATCGTGCCCTGCATGTTCGCTTCGGACACCGTGAACGGCGGGAACGTGACCGACGCCGAGGTGTTCGGTCCGACGGTCACCGGCTTCGAACCGATCTCGCGGCCGTCGATCAGGACCTTCACGGCGACGTTCGTGAACGTCTCGCTGCCGCGATTGGTCAGGCCGACGGTCGGCGTCACGCGCTCCTCGCCGGAGAACGACGACCGCGGCAGCGTCACCGACGAAATCGACAGATCGGACGTCTCGAATTCCGCGACGGAGATCGGCGTCAGCGTCGCGCCCTCGGGCAGGTGGATCTCCTCCTGTCGCGCCCAGCCGCTCTTCTGGAAATCGCTGATCAGGTAGACCTCTTTGCGCGGCAGCTGGGACTGGCCGAGCAGCGTCTGCGCCAGCCGCAGGGCCGGGCCGTAGCGCGTCGAGTCGGACGACACCGTCGCCTCGTCGATCGCGCTCGACAGCAGCCCGCGATTCTGGGTGGCTTTCACGTTCTGTTCGGTGTTGCGCGCGAACAGGACGAGCGTGCCCTTGTCCTCGCCGCGCAGGGCGTCGACGATCTTCTTCGCCTCGGCCTTGGCCCTCGCGAAGTGGTCGCCGTAGCCCATGCTGGCCGACCGGTCGAGGAGCACGACGACCTCGCGCGCGCCGCTCGTGAGCGCGGCCGCCTTGACGGGATCGACCTTGAGGAACGGCCGCGAGAAGGCGGCCACGATGAGGGCCATCGCCGCCGCCCGCAGGAGCAGCAGCAGCCAGTTGTGGATCCGCCGGCGCTCGACGGACTGGTATGGGATCCGCCGCAGGAACATCAGCGACGGGAATTCGATGACGTCCTTCCGCTCCCGCTGGATCAGATGGACCAGGATCGGGATCCCGATCGCCGCGAGGCCCACGAAGAAGAGAGGCGCGAGGAACGACATGACTCAGCGCACCCGCATCAGCCGCTCGCGGTTGCCCAGGTAGGTGAACAACGCGTCGTCGAGCGGGCGCGACGTGTTGAGGAGCATGTAGTCGATCCGCGCCTCGGCGCATTTCGTCGTGAACGCGTCGATGTGGGCCCGCATCATCGCGCGGTACTGATCAGCGAACGACTCGGGAACGACCGGCACTTCCTCGCCGCTCTCGAGGTCCGCGAATCGCGACGCGTCCTTGTACGGGAACTCGATCTCGGCCGGATCGAGCACGTGGAAGACCACGAGGTCGTTGCCGAGGAAGCGATACGGCTTCAGCGCCTCCAGCAGGTCGTCCGGGTTCTCGTACAGGTCGGAGATGAGCGCGACGATGCTGCGCCGCTTGAAGTGCTCGGCGATCTTGCCGAGCGGCTCCAGGATGCGACCGGGGCGCTCGGCGCGCGCGCGGTCCAGCGTCTGGAGCAGGACGTTGAAGTGCTTCGCCGACGGCGGCACGTAGCTGACGATGTCCTGGTCGAACGTCACGATGCCCACGCGGTCGCGCTGCCGGTGCGACAGATAGGCGAGGCAGGCGGCGAGGTACGACGCGTACTCGAGCTTGGACACGCCGCGGCTCGCGAAGCTCATCGACCTCGACACGTCCACGAGCGCGGAGAAGTTCGCGTTCGTGTCCGCCTCGTACTGCTTCACGAAGTACTTGTCCGTGCGGGCGTACAGCCGCCAGTCCACGCGGCGGATGTCGTCGCCCGGCACGTAGCCGCGGTGCTCGGCGAAGTCGATCGACGCGCCGAAGTACGGCGCCCGGTGCAGCCCGTTGATGAACCCGTCCACCACGGTCCGCGCCAGGAGCTCGAGATTGCGGATCCGGGCGAGGACCTGCGGGTCGACGTAGCGGGCGCCGGGGAGGGCGTGTGTTTCCATCGGGGCCAATCGCTCAATTCACCGATCACCTACATTCCGCTCTTGGGCGTCGGGACGCTCTTCAAGAGCTCGTCCACGATCGCGTCGCTCGTCACGCCCTCCGACTCGGCGCGGAAGTTGATCAGCACGCGGTGCCGGAGCACGGGGTGCGCGAGCGCGCGGATGTCCTCGAAGCTGACGTGGTACCGGCCGTCGGTGAGCGCGTTCGCCTTGGCGCCGAGGATCAGGTACTGCGCGGCGCGGACGCTCGCGCCGAACGAGACGTACTTCTTGACCAGGTCGGGCGCGTTCGGCGCCTTCGGGCGGCTCGTGCGCACGAGCTGCAGCGCGTAGCGCATGACCGGCTCGGCCACCGGCACGCGGCGCACCAGGGTCTGGAACGCCACCAGATCGGCGCCCGTGACCGGCCGCTCGAACTTCGGATCGAGCACCGCCGTCGTCGTCCGCACGACGTCGTATTCCTCGTTTTCCGGCGGATGGTCGATGATGATGTGGAACATGAAGCGGTCGAGCTGGGCCTCGGGCAGCGGATACGTGCCCTCGAGCTCGATCGGGTTCTGCGTCGCGAAGACGTGGAACGGCTCCTCGAGGATGTAGGTCCGCCCCTGGATCGTCACGCGGTGCTCCTGCATCGCTTCGAGCAGCGCCGACTGCGTCTTGGGCGGCGTGCGGTTGATCTCGTCGGCGAGGACGATGTTCGCGAAGATCGGCCCGGGCGAGAACACCATCTGGCGCTTCCCGCTCGCGTCCTCCTGGATGATGTCCGTGCCGGTGATATCGGACGGCATCAGGTCGGGCGTGAACTGGATGCGGTTGAACCGCAGGTCGAGCACCTGCGCGAGCGTGCGAATGAGCAGCGTCTTCGCCAGGCCCGGCACGCCGACGATCAGGCTGTTGCCGCCGACGAAGAGCGTCAGGAGCACCTGATGCACGACGTCGCCCTGCCCGACGATCAGCTTCGCGAGCTCGGCCTCGATGCGCTTGCGGCCGGCGTTCATCTTGTCGGCGAGCGCCACATCCGCCGGTGAGTCCATCCGAACAACCTGCTGAGCCGTAGAATCCACAACGTCCCCCTTCAGCGCCGAGCGCGATCGATCAGTGAATGATCCCGTAGATGAACTCGTTGATGCCGACCTTGTACGCCCAGTTGTTCTCCTCGATCGGCTTGAAGTTCGTGTCCGACCACTCCCAGAACTCCGAGATGTCCGTGCTGTAGTTGCACAGGATCAGCATCCGCTTCTTCGGGTTGTTGTCCTCGAACATCGCGAGGAAGTGCGGCGGCGGCGGATCGTAGTACTGCGGCACGGTTTCCGGGTGGTCGACCTCGAAGAACGTGTGAAAGACCTGGTTCGTGCCGTCGAGCTCGACCCAGCGGCCCTCGGGGAACACGCGACTGACCTGCAGGTCGATGTTCCCCCACTGGTTGTAGCGGTCGTCGTCGAGAATCATGAACCCGCCCTTGAGCAGGTAGTTGCGCAGGTTCTTGACCTCCTCGTCGTTCATCGACCACGTGCCCGGCTCCGCCATGTAGATGAGCGGGTTCCTGAAGATCTCCGGGTCGCTGAGGCTCATGATGCTGCTCGCCTCGGTGTGCGTCGGAACCGCCGTGAGCTCGCTCAGGATGCGCGTGAAGTGCTGTTCGCCCCGGGGGTAGTCGTGCGCCCACGGAGCCAGGCGCCCGCCGTACCACGGGTAGCTGATCCGCACGAACACGAACTTGCCGTCGTACGGCACGTTGCCGCTGTAGGACTGGCTCGTGCGGAACCCGCCGCGCTGCGCCAGGGCCGACGCCGTGGCGAGGACCGCGAGGACGATCACCAGGCTGGAGCGTGACGGTGTGCGCATGGTCAGGCCAGGCCTTTCGCTCTTCGATACATCCATTCCGCGCCCATCGTCGCGAGCAGCAGCAGGAGCACGATGGGCATGTCCCAGAGCTCTCTGTCTTCTACGACGGTGATGCCCTTCCCGCTATAGGTAATCGCGTCCACGACCGACGACACGTCGTCGGCCTTGAAGAAGCGGCCCTCGGTCTCGTCGGCGAGGCGTTTGAGGAGCGGCGCGCGCATGGCGGCGTCGAAGTACTCGGCGTCGCTCGGCGCCACACGGACGGTCGCGTTGCCGCGCGTGACGTCCTTGCCGTCCCGGTCGCTCCCCCCGACGACGACCTTGACGATGCCGTCCTCGCCCGGCGTGTACGTCGCGGTGTACTCGCCCTCGCGCTTGACGGTCCACGCCATCGGGACGTCCTCGGTCTTGCCCGAGGCGGACGTCACATGCGCGGTGATGCGCCCGTCGTCGATGCCCTTGTATTCGGGATCGACGACCTCGGCGGTGATCGTGATCGGCTCGCCCTTCTGCAGGTGGTCGGGCGACGTGGTCACCATCACGCGATCGGGCACGCCCTCGACGAGCCAGCGCACCATCCGCTGCCAGAAGTTGTGGTGCGTCGGATCGTCCACGGCCATCTTGGCGTGCATGCGCCACATCCACGTGTCCTGCACGGGCAGCGCGAGCGCCTTGCCGCGCCCGTAGCGCTGGTACGCGAGCACGATCTGCTCGCGGTTGTGGCTGTCGATGCCGGTGAGCAGGACCGTGGCGCCGGCCTTGGCTTCGCGGACCGGGTTGAGCGACGTGAGCGGCGGCAGGTCGCGCCATTTGGCCGGCGCGTCGGCTTCCTTGTCCGTGATCTGCGTCGCCGGATGATTGGCGCCGGCGCGCGTCGGCCGCACGACGAGCTCCTCGAAGTACTCGGGATTGGTCTTCGCGCGCGTGGGCTCGAGGACGACCGGGAGCACCTCGGCGAGCGGCGTGCCGCTCCAGCCGCCTTCGGCAAAGGACGCGTCGCCGCCGAGGGCCAGCAGCCCGCCGCCCCGAACGTCGACGAAATCCGAGAGCATGCGCTGCTGCTCGGCGCTGAACGCGCTCGCCTCGACGCTGCCGAGGATGATCGCGCGATACGCGAACAGCTCTTCGCGCGTCGTCGGAAACCCGTTCTGGAGCTCCTCCGGGCCGTCGACGCCGAGGCGCAGGTACTTGTCCGGCGAATTCACGCCGGCCTCGGCGGTGCGCTGGAGCAGCACGACCTGCAGGTTGTCGTCCGCGTCGGTGGCCAGGCGGATGAACTTCGGCTCGGGGCGCGGCTCGCCCTCGAGGTACAGAATCTTCTCGCGGCGGTCGTAGACGTCGATCAGGGCGTCGCGCTGGTTGTTCTGCGGCACCTCCTCGTTCGTCTGGACCGGGATCTTGAAGCGGAAGAGCCGCGGCCCGACCTCGGACACCTTGAAGTGCACGTGGAAGGTCTCGCTCTCGCCGTCGGCGGGCAGCGTGATGTCCTGCGAGCTGACCGTGCGGCCGGCGTCCTCGACGAGGAGCGGCACCTTGGTGCCGGCGTATCCCACCTGCGTGACCACGACATCGACGACGAGCGAGGTGCCCTTGAGGACGCGGCGCGGCGTGTCGGCGCGCGTCACCTGCACGTCGCGCGTCAGCCGCTCGCGGCCGACGCCGACGGCGAACACCGGCATCGCCTGCGACTTGAGGCCGGCGATCGACTCGTCGAGCGTCGCCTCGGAGTTGTCGTCGCCGTCGGTCATCATGACGAGGCCGGCGACGGGCAGGCCGCTCAACTCGTCGCGGGCGCGGTCGAGCGCTTCACCGAGCCGCGTGCCCGTGCCCTGAAACGTCAGGTCGGTCGCGGCCTGGAGCCGCTCGGCGGACGTCGAGAACCGGTAGAGGCGGACGTTGAAGCGCTTGCCGAGCGCGGTGAGGAGCGGCCCGTCGGTCCGGCCGAGTTGATCCTTCGCGAAATCCGCGCGCGGCTTGCCGTTCTGATCGGCGACCTGCATGCTGCGCGAGTCGTCGATCAGCACGCCCACGAAATTCTGCTGCGGGACGGCCACCTTGAGGAGCAGCGTGGGGCGCAGCAGCGCGAAGAGCGCCACCAGAAGCAGCGCGACCCGGAGGACCAGCAGCAGCGCGAGGTCGCGGCCGCGCACGTCGCGCAGCGATCGGTACGTCCACAGCACGTACACCGACACGACGGCCGCCACGGCGACGACCATCCACATCGACCGTGTGGCTCCAAGAACGAACGTGCCCTGTTCGAACACGAGCCGTTCGTACTTGAACAAGAAGTGAAAGAGCGACTCGAACACGGAAGCGCGATTGTAGCCTATTGGCCCGACTCACCATCCGCAAGCGCAATTACAAGGATGACACTACCCCAGGGTGTGCCGGGCGAAGGCCAGCACTTCGTCCGCCGTGGCATCGAGCCCGCCCTGCGCGAGGTCGGGCCGGCCTCCGCCGCGACCGCCCAGCTCCCCAGCGGCGCGGCGCATCCACGCACTGGCATCGGTGGCGACGTCGGCAGACCGCGCAATCACGACCGGAACCGGGCGACCCTCCCCTGCGAGCACTGCCACCAGGCCCGGCTCACTCACGATCGCGACCGCCAGCGTCTTGAGCGCGGCCGCGTCCCAGCCGGCGACCGTACTTAAGACGCCGCGCACCGGTCCGATGGTTTCCGCCGCGGCGCGAAGCGACGCTGCGCGGTGCGCCGCGACCTCTTCCTGCAGCTGCCTCAGCGCGCGGCCCTGGTCGCGCGACTCGGCGCGCAGCCGCTCGAGCGCCGGCGCGAGCTCGGCCGCCGACACCGAGAGCGCGCGCGTCGCGCCCGTGACGACATCCCTCAGCGCGCGATGCGACGCGAGCGCGCGCCCGCCGCACGCAAACGTCAGCCGCGTCGCGCCCTTGAAGCGCTCCCACGCCGTGACCGCGATGAGACCGATCATCCCCGTGCGCGGCACGTGCGTCCCGCCGCACGCCGAAAGATCGAACTCCGGTATCTCAATGAGACGCAGCGACCCCGTGCGGGTTGGCTCCTTCCGGAGCGGCAGCCGGCTCGCTTCCTCTTCGGTGGCGAACCGGATACCGACCGGCCGATCCTCCCAGACGACCTGATTCGCCCGCTGCTCCGCCTGCCTGATCTCCTCCGGCGACACCTCGCGCGCCAGGTCGATCGTCGACGCCTCCGCCCCCAGATGGAAGCTCATCGTCCGTACCCGGTGCTCGCGATCGAACGCCGCCGAGAGCACGTGCTGACCGGTGTGCTGCTGCATATGGTCGAACCTGCGCGGCCACTCGATGTCGCCGCGCACCGAGGCGCCCGGCGCGAGCCCGGCGTCCGTCACGTGCGCAATCGTCCCGTCCTCACGGTCGATGACGTCGAGGACGCGCGCGCTGCCGAGCCGGCCGGTGTCGAACGGCTGACCGCCCGACGTCGGGTAGAACGCCGTCTGGTCGAGGACGACCTCGGCGCGGCCGTCGGCGGTCGCGCTCGAAACGACGATGGCGTCGAAGGAGGTCAGGAGGGGGTCGGTGTAGTAGAGGCGCTTGGTCATGGATTGTGGCAGGCCAGGTGCTGAGTGCTGGGTGCTACATGCTGGGTGCTAGGTGCGTGTGCTCAGTGCTCGTGCGGCAGCAGGCGTTGCTTCGACGAGCGCCGAGGCTCCTTCGAGAGGACGACCCGCTTCGTGGGACGTCGTCGGCCGCACCGGCACCCAGCACCGCACCGAGCACCGAGCACCCAGCATGTAGCCCCCCGCCCCCGCAGTCTCACGCCGTCTTGTGGGTCTCGGCGGCGATGGGCAGCTCGAAGTAGAAGATGGCCCCGCCGCGGTCCGCGCGCCGGTAGCCGATCGTCCCGCCGTACGAGCGGACGATGCCGTAGCTCACCGACAGACCGAGCCCGGTGCCCTCGCCGACTGGCTTGGTGGTGAAGAACGGCTGGAAGAGCTTCGACTCGTCCTCGCCCCGCACGCCCGGGCCGCTGTCCTCGACTTCGAGCGCGACGCCGGTGTTGGTGTCGTGCGTCCGAATGGCGATGCGCCGGGTCGCCGACGTCCCCGAGGCGATCGCCTGCTCGGCGTTGATGACGAAGTTCAAGAGCACCTGCTGCAGCTCGTTCATGACGGCGAGCGTCGGCTGGCTCGACTGTTCGTCGACGTCGAGGACGATGCCCTGCTCCTGGAAGCGGCGCTGGCGCAGCTCGACGACGGAGGCGACGACGTCGCGCAGGTAGATCGCGGAGGGCTGCGATCCCTGCTGCCGGCTGAACCGGGACAGGTTGCGGATGATCGCGCTGGCTCGGCCGCTCTCCTTCTTGATGAGCGCGAGGTCCGCCCGAACGTCCGGCCCGAGCTCGGGCTGGCGCTGGAGGAGCTCGGCGAACCCGGAAATCGCCTGCAGCGGGTTGTTCAGCTCGTGCGCGATGCCGGAGAGCAGGACGCCGATCGCGGCCAGCCGCTCCTGCCGAATGAGCTGCTGCTGCAGAGACTCGAGCTCGCGCCGGATGCGGCGCTCCTCCTCCACCTGCCGGGCAATGGACTCGCGCGCCTCGCGCAGGTTCTCGACCATGCCGGCGAACGCGTCGCGGAGGTGCTCGAGCTCGCGCGACGGCATCGGCTCGTACGGAAGCGTGCTCAGGTCGCCCGCGCCGACGCGGTCCGCGCTGCGCTCGAGGTGGATCAGCGCGCCAAGATACCGCCGCAGGAAGAACGCCTCGAGCGCCAGCATGACGAGCGTCGCGCCCGCCGTGATCGCGATCGTCCGGCGATAGATGGGTTCCGTCCGCCCCCAGGCCACCGACGTGGGAATCCAGACGTTGACCGTCCACTTCAAACGCGGGACCGGAGCCGACCCCCGCGCCTTCTCTTCGACCTCGCGGCTCGACGTCGCGTATCGCGCCACCACGCGGTCGCGGTCATCGGTTACGGTGACCTCGGCGCCCTCCGCGAACAGCAGGCGCTGCAGATATTCGGTGATCGAGGCTGAATCCTCAGCGCCGCTCTGCTCGACGTGGGCGGCAATCGCCGAGGCCAGGCGGTGGGCCTCCTGGTCGAGCTGGGCGACCTGGTCGCTGTAGGTCCCGCCCGCCGCCCAGGTCATGACGCCGCTGAGCGGCACCAGCAGCAACAGCGTGGCGACGGCTAGCTGTTCCCGAAGCGGGCGAGCCATGGGGGAGCGGTTATTCTCATCGTTCAGGGCGCGCGAGACAACAGGGGGTCGGCGACCCCCGCCTCCTCGAACCCGCGGGCGCGCAGCCGGCAGCTATCGCACCGGCCGCACGGCCGGCCCTCCGGCCCGGGGTCGTAGCAGCTGTGCGTCAGGCCGTAGTCGAGACCCAACTCAACGCCCAGCCGGATGATGCCCGCCTTCGTCAGCTGCTGCAAGGGCGCCCAGATGCGCAGCGGCCGTCCCTCGATCCCCGCCTTGGTCGCCAGGCTCGCCAGGTACTCGAACGCGGCGATGAACTCCGGCCGGCAGTCCGGATAGCCGGAGTAGTCCAGCGCGTTCACGCCGATGACGATGCGCTCGGCGGCCAACACCTCGGCCCAGGCCAGGGCGAGGGCCAGGAAAACGGTGTTACGGGCGGGGACGTAGGTCGAAGGGACGCCTGCATTGAGGGATTGAGGGGCCGCATCATCGCGAGAGTGGATTGGGGGATCGCCGGATTCTGCGATTCGTGGACCGAGGTCGCGGTCCTTGGGAATGGCCCCCTCCCCGACGAGTGACGAGCCTCCGAAAGCGCGAAGATCGACGTCGAGCTCGACGTGGCGCTCGAAGGCGAGGGCGCGCGCGACGTTACGGGCGGCCTCGAGCTCGCGCGCGTGGACCTGACCATATTGGATCGTCAGCCCGTAGAGCGCCCACCCCTCCCGCCGCGCCAGCGCCGCGGCCGTCGTCGAATCGAGCCCTCCGGAGAGCAGCACCACCGCGCGCATCACACGCCCCGGGCGTCCGGGCTCCAGATGTACTTGTGCGCCTGAATCTGGAGCCGCACCGGCAGGTGGTCGTCGAGGATCCACCGCGCGAGGTCGCGAGGCGCGAGCTCGCCGTGGACCGGCGAGAAGAGGACGGCGCCGGCGCGGTCATTCAACCGGTAGCGCGAGACGACGTCCTTGGCGTAGTCGAAGTCGGCGCGGTTGGCGATCACGAACTTCACTTCGTCGGTCTTCGAGATCGCGTCGAGATTCGGCCAGTGCATCTTCGTGGACTCGCCGCTCGCGGGACATTTGACGTCGACGATGGCGACGACCTCGTCGGGCAGATCGTCGATCGGCACGTGGCCGCCCGTCTCGACGAGGACCTTGTGGCCGCGCGCGAGCAGGGCGTCAATCAGCGGGTAGACGTCCTTCTGCAGCAGCGGCTCGCCGCCCGTCAGCTCGACGAGCGGGCACCGGAACTTCTCGATGTCGGCGACGACCTCGTCGACCGACATCTTCCGCCCGCCGGTGAACGCGTACGGCGTGTCGCACCAGCGGCAGCGCAGGTCGCACGCCGTGAGGCGCACGAACACACAGGGCTCGCCGACGTAGGTCGACTCGCCCTGGATGGACAGGTAGAGCTCGTGAACGGTCAGCACCTTGGGGAATTGTGATCAAGTTGGAAGTCAAAAGCCAGAAGTGAGACGTTTCGGAGGGCGCTCGGCCTTCTACCTTCTGGCTTCTCACGTCAAACTTGATCAGAATCAGCCCTATGTCCGTCTACGTGGGCACCTCCGGCTGGAACTACCCCACCGGGCGCGGCACGTGGAACGGCGTGTTCTACCCGGCCGGCCGGTCGCGCGGGTTCGACGAGCTGGCCTACTACGCGGAGCACTTCGACACGGTCGAGGTGAATTCGACGTTCTACCGCGTGCCCGAGCCCGGGCTCACGCAAGGCTGGCTGCGACGGACGCCATCGTCGTTCGTCTTCTCGGTCAAGCTCTACCAGAAGTTCACGCACCCGGACATGTACCTCGGGCGCGAGGGCGTGACCGACTGGGATCTTTCGCGCGCAGACATCGATCAGTTCCGGCACGGGATCGAGCCGATCGCCTCAGCCGGGCGCCTCGCCGCGGTGCTCGTGCAGTTCCCGCCGAGCTTTCACGCCGAAGACGGGACGCGTGAGTACCTCGACTGGCTGCTCGCGGCCTTCGACGACTACGCGCTCGCCGTCGAGCTGCGGCATCGCTCGTGGAGCGACGCGGCGGACGACACGCGCGCGCGGCTCGCCGCGCACGGCGCGGCGTGGACGCTCATCGACGAGCCGAAGTTCGAGAGCTCAGTGCGTCAGTCCCTGGGCCTGGGGCCTGAGGCCCGGGGCCCAGCCGCGCCGACGGGCGCGCGCGACGGCGGGCTGACCTACATCCGCCTGCACGGGCGCAACGCCGAGAAATGGTGGGAGCACGACGCGAGCGAGGATCGCTATGACTACCTCTACTCACCCGAGGAGCTCGAGCCGTTCGCCGAGGCCGCGAAGAGAGCCGCGACGACGAGCCGGCGCGTGCTCGTGTATCTGAACAACCACTTCTCGGCAAAGGCGGTCGCGAACGCGGCGATCCTCCGGCACGAGCTCGGCCAGCCGACGCCCGGCGAGTACCGGCAGGAGATGGTCGAGCGCTATCCGGCGCTCGCCGGGATCGTCACGACGCCGGGATTGAAGTTCGAATGACCACCACGAAGGCCATGAAGGTCATGAAGCAGAGCCGGGATCGCCACTCTTACTTGATCGTCACCTGCTTCAGCACATCGCCCACCTCGAGCTTGTCAACGACCTCCATGCCCGAGGTCACCTGGCCGACGACGCAGTACTTGCCGTCGAGCGACGCGTCGGCGGCCTTCATGATGTAGAACTGGCTGTCGGCGCCGGCGGGATTGCCCGAGTGCGCCAGGCCGACGGCGCCGCGCACGTGCAGGTGCTTTCGCGAGACTTCGCTCACGCCGATCGGCGTGCCGCTGTTGCCCGTGCCCCAGATGTTCCTGAGCGAGACGTTGCGCGTCTGCGGATCGCCGATCTGGACCAGCCGCGCTTCCACGCGGTGAAAGCGCAGGCCACGGTAGAAGTTCTGCTTCACGAGCCCCACGAGGTGCGCCACGCTCTTCGGTGCGTCGGCCGCGAAGAGCGTCATCTGGAACGTGCCCTTGGTCGCCGTCTCGAAGACCAGCACGGGCGCGGCCGACGGGGGCGCCGCTTGCCGGACCTGGGCGGCAGCGATGACGCTCGCCGCAATGATCGCGATCGTCACGATCGCCGCGCGCGGCGGCCCGCTACTTCGGCGTCTCGCCTTTGACATACAGCATCTTCAGCACATCGGCGAACTCGATCTTCTCGACGACGTCCATCCCCTTGATGACGTGGCCGATCATCGTGTACTTGCCGTTGAGGCCGGGATTGGCCACCTTGCAGATGAACATCTGGCTGTCGGCGTCCGTCTGCGTCTGCCCGGCGCGATAGGCGACGCCAACCGATCCCTTCTCGAACGGGCGCTTGCCGATTTCCGCCACGCCGATCCGCGTGCCGCTGCCACCCTCGCCCCAGATGTTCTGCTGCGCCATGTTGCGGGAATTCGGGTCGCCAATCTGGATGACGGCGGGCTGCACCCAGTGGAACCGCAGCCCGCGGTAGAAGCCGCGCCGCACGAGCGTGAGGATATGCTCGATCGACTTCGGCGCGTCCTTGTCATACAACTCGACTTCGATGGTCCCCTTGACGGTGTCGAACACGAGGACCGTGCCAGCCGCGGCCGGCTGCCCTCCTGCTCGCTGCGCGTGCGGGCCAGCGACCGCCACGACCCCGGCCAGCGCCAACGCCACCACGATCGTCCTGTGCATACGCCCCCCTCTCAACGCCCCACCCGTGTGACCCCGATTCTAGGACAGAGTGGGCTCACGACGCAGGCCCGGCAGCGCGGGTAGACCGGCCTGCACACATTCTGTCCCCAGGTCACGAGAAACAGGTTGACGCGCGGCCACCAGCGCCGCGGAAGCACGCGGTAAAGCGCGCGCTCGGTCTGTTCGGGCGTCCTGGTGCGCACCCAGCCGAGCCGGTTGGCGAGGCGATGGACGTGAGTGTCGACGCAGATGTTGTCCCGGCTGGCGTGCGAGAGGATCAGGACGAGATTCGCGGTCTTGCGGCCGACGCCGGGCAGCGTCAGGAGGTCCTCCATGCGATCCGGCACGCGTCCGCCCCACCGATCGACGAGCGCGCGGCAGGTCTCGCGCACGTGGCGGGCCTTGACGCGGTAGAAGCTCACGGGATAGATCAACCGCTCGATCCGCTTGACCGGCAGGCGCAGCATGCCCGCGGGTGATCGCGCGACGCGAAACAGCCGCATCGACGCCGCATGCGTGACCGCGTCCTTCGTCTGCGCCGACAGCATCGTCGCAATCAGCACGCGGAACGGATCCTCGCGCGTGTCGGAGCTGATCTTCTCGACCGCGGGTTCTTCCATCGTCTGCACGGCTCGCTCGAGTCTGGCCAGGACGCGGAGGGGAGAGGACGGCATTTCGGGAGGGCGAATTCCCCTAGTGCCCGTGGGACTTGCAATACCCGCAATGGTTGCACGTCACCTCGGGCTCGATGACGCACTGGTCGCCGACGTTGATGACGGTCAGGTACTGCCCGTGGCTGGGATGGTGCGACCACGGAGCCTCGGTCGGCACGGGCGTAAAGGAAGCGGACGCGGGGGCGGACGGCGCCGCGCGGCCGCCAAGATGGCGGCGAACAGCGTCACGCACAAGGGCGCGCAGTTCCGCGTCGTTCATGTGGCCAGAGCCATGGCCCCCGTTCCAGGGCTATTGCGCAATCTCGACCTGATCGACGATGCCGATGATGGCCGCATCGACCGGCGCCGCCTTGCGGCGGAGCGCATCGCCCGCCGCGCGGCCCTCAATCACGATCAACACCTTCTCACCGACGCCGGCGCCGACCGAGTCGATCGTCAGCACGGGCGTCCCGCGCGGCTTGTCATCGAGCGTGAGCGGCTGCACGAGCAGGAGCTTCGCGCTCTCCAGCTTGCGGTGCTTCTGCGTCGCGACGAGCGTGCCGACCACACGGCCCAGCTGCATGATCGACCCTACTCCACATCCCACCGATCGACGATGCCGACGATGCAGGCGTCGACCGGGGTCTCGGCGGGCAGGAACGGAAACGACGCCTCACGGCCGCGCACGAAGAACACGTGCTCGCCGACGCCTGCGCCGACCGCATCGACCGCGACGAGCGTGCGTCCGGCCGGCTCGCGCGCGGGCGTCACCGGCTGCAGCACGAGCAGCTTGTGTCCCGACAGGTTCGCGTCCTTGACGCTGGCCACCACGTCGCCGATCACGCGCGCGACCTGCATGCTCGTGCTACCGCGCCGGCGGCGTGGCCGGCGGCCGCCCGCCGACGCCGCTCGGCTCGCGCGCGGCGTCCTCGACGTCGATGTGATCAATGACGCCGACGATCGCGGCGTCCACCGGACAGTCCTTCATCCCGGCGGCCATGCGCGCCGAGCTGCCGCTGACGATGAGCACGGTCTCGCCATACCCGGCGTCGACCGTGTCCACGGCGACGAGATAGTTGCCGTCGGCCTTGCCCGCCGGATCGATGGGCCGGACGACCAGCAGCTTGGTGCTGACGAGGCGGTCGTCCTTGCGGGTCGCGACGACCGTGCCGACGACTTTGGCGAGCAGCATCCACTACCCTTTGGCCGCCTTGCCAATCGGCAGGACGTCCTCGAGGTTCGCGTGCGGACGGGGGATGACGTGGACCGAGACCAGCTCGCCCACGCGGCGTGCAGCGGCGGCCCCGGCGTCGGTGGCCGCCTTGACGGCGGCCACGTCGCCGCGGACGATGGCCGTGACGTATCCGGCGCCGATCTTCTCCCACCCGACCAGGGTGACTTTCGCGGCCTTGACCATCGCGTCGGCCGCTTCGATCATCGCGACCAGACCCTTTGTCTCGACCATTCCGAGCGCCTCGCCCATTGCTGCCTCCCGCACGCCCCGGCCCGCTCGCGCGCGAACGCGGGGTTACGCGTTCCCCCCGCCGACCAGTTGTTTGACCGCGTCGTCGATCAACGCGGAGAGTTCGGCGTATGTTAGCCGAATTTCGCCGTTCCCACCTACCGAAAGGCCGCTCGCGACGCTGGTGTCGGCCACGAGCTTCTCCCCGGGCGCCGACGGCGCGACGACGACCTGGCAGGTCGGATCGCTCGCACCGTCCGGCGTCGCCGGGTCCGGACAAATCGGCGCGGGCGCCGCGATCCCGTATGAGCCGCGCAGGCCCTGGAGGCGCGTGACTTCCTCGCGCGACAGCAGGTGCTCGCGGCCGAGCAGGCGCGCGACCAGGCTGATGCGCGCGAAGTGCTCGATCGTCTCCATCTTGTAGTAGGCGCCGAACAGGTCCTTGCCGAGCGCGAGCGCGCCGTGGTTGGCGAGCAGGAGCCCGTCGTGCGCCCGGACGTAGGGCCGGACCGTCGTCGCGAGCTCGGTCGTGGACGGCGTCCCGTACTCCGCGATGGGAATCGCGCCGAGCGTCGTCACGACCTCGGCAAGCACGGCGCGGTCGAGCGCAATGCCCGCGACCGCGAACCCGGTGGCGAGCGGCGGGTGCGCGTGCACCACGGCGCCGACGTCCGGCCGCTCGCGATACACGACCAGATGCATCAGCATCTCCGATGACGGCTTGCGGCCCGGCGCGGCGGAGACGACCTGGCCGTCGAGATCCGTCACGACCATCATGTCGGGCGCCATGAAGCCCTTGGACACGCTGGCCGGGGTCATGACGAGCCGATCGGGTGCGACGCGCACGCTGATGTTGCCGTCGTTCGAGGCGACGAAGCCGCGCACCCACAGGCGGCGGCCGACTTCGACGATGTCGGCGCGAAGCTGATCGAGATCCATTACGCGGAGTGCGCGGTCGGATTCGCCGCGAGCCAGGCGCGGCGGCAGTCGTCCGAGCAGAAGTACTGCGCGCTCGCGCCCATCCCCACGCGCAATGCGCGCGTCGCCGGGAGATACGTGCCGCAGTGCGGATCGCGCACGAGCGTGCCGCCGGATCGCTCGGCCGGGCCGGCCGCCGGCCGCGACGCCGGACGCTTCCGCGGCACGGCAATCGGCGTGAGCGCGCTCAGCACGAGGCGCACGATGAACATGATCGCGACGACGCGGATCAGCCAGATCACAATCCGCATCTACCTGCCCTCCGGCGACCCGCCGCGGCCGGCGCCCGCGGCCGGCTGGCCGCCGCCGATGCCCGGGTGCGCGGACTTCAGGCCATCGAGCGCCTGCTTCGCGCGCTGGGCCTCTTCACTCCCGGGCGCGACGGCGACGACCTTTTCCCACGACGCCGCGGCGCCCGCCAGATCCTGCTTGCCGAACGCGCGGACGATGCCCTGGTTGAGCAGCGTCTTCGGATGCTTCGGATCGATCGACAGCGAGTAGTCCAGCTGCTGGAGCGCCTTGTCGACCTGATTGAGGTAGTAGTAGCAGACGCCGAGATCCGTGCTGGCGTTGATGTTCTTCGGATCGAGCTTGAGGCCGGCTTCGTACCAGGGCGCCGCCAGGTCGAACCGTTCGGCATCGAAGTACAGATCCGCGAGCTGGATGCGCACGGCCGCGTTGGTCGGCTGGGCATTCGCGGAGCGCTCGAGATCGCTCGCGCGCTGCACGTCGAGCGGCGGCGCGGACGAGGTGGCCGGTGCGTTCGCCGACGCCGGCGCCGACGCCGTGGCGGCCGTCGCGACGGGGGCGCGTGACCCGGCCTGCTGGCTGCCGAGAATCCAGCCGATCAGCACGCCAAAGAACGTGCCGGCCATCGCGTAGACGAGCGAATCGCGCCTCATGAATCCAGGGCGCCGGGATCGCCCGGCGCGCCCTTCAATCATACCGCCAGGGCCTGGAGGTAGTCGCGCACGGCCCGGTCGAGGCCGACCCACAGCGCGTAGCTGATGAGCGCATGGCCGATCGACACCTCGGCAAGGTGCGGGAGCGTGCGGAACAGGCGCAGGTTGTCGAGGTCGAGATCGTGGCCCGCGTTCACGCCGAGGCCGAGCGAGTGCGCCAGCTCGGCGGCGTCCACGCAGGCGGCGAAGCTCGTGCGTGCGGCCTCGCCGCCTTGCGCGTAGGCGCGCGCGAAGGGCTCCGTGTAGAGCTCCACGCGATCGGCGCCCATGCGCGCGGCCCAGCGGACCGCGGCCGCCGCGGGATCGACGAACAGGCTCACGCGCACCCCGGCCGCGCGCAGCCGTTTCACGACGCCGCCCAGCTGCTTGTCGGACGTGTCCGCGGGCCAGCCGGCGTGGCTCGTGATCTCGCCGGGCGTCACCGGCACGAGCGTGCACTGATCGGGCCGCACCGCGAGCACCATGTCGATGAGCCCGGGCCGCGGATCGCCCTCGATGTTGTATTCGACGGGCGATCCCGCGCGCGCCCGGTGCCGCGCGAGCGCGCCCGCAATGTCGGTCACGTCCCCCGGCCGGATGTGGCGCCCGTCCTCGCGGGGATGGACCGTGATCCCCGGCGCGCCGGCCGCCAGGCACGTCTCGACGGCAGCGACGACGCTCGGCACGGCGCCGCCGCGCGAGTTCCGTAATGTAGCGACCTTGTTGACGTTGACGGAGAGGTTAACCATGGCGCGGCGGCATTGGCGATTGGCGATGGGAGACGGGTGATGGCATCAGCAGATCGCGCGATTGCCGACGGTATGGCTCGATCGACGACGACATGTGCGATGGGCGACGGCAATCACCAATGAGCCAATTGCGCATTGCCCCCGCCCAATCGTCAATAGCCAATCGCAAATGGCCCGATCGCCCAATGCAATCACCAATCGGCGATCGTCAATCATCGATCGTCAGCCGAGCGTCTGCCGGGCGGCTTCGGCGATCTCCTCCGCCCAGGCTTGCACCGAGGCTTGGTCTTCTCCCTCGATCATGATTCTGAGGAGCGGCTCGGTCCCCGAGTACCTGACAAGGACGCGCCCACGCCCTTCGAGCGCGGCTTCGACGCGGGCGATGGCGGCGGCGATCTCCGGGACCTCGGAGACCGCCGTCTTCTGGTGCACCCGGACGTTCACCAGCGTCTGCGGATACGTGACGAGCTCGCTCGCGAGGTCGGCGAGCTCGCGACCCGACTCGGCCATGACGCGGAGCACGGCGAGCGCCGTCGCCATGCCGTCACCCGTCGAGAGATGCTCCGTCAGGATCACATGGCCCGACTGCTCGCCGCCGATCGTGTAGCCGCCGCGCAGCATCTCCTCCATGACGTACTTGTCGCCGACGGGCGTCCGGAGGAGCCGGATGCCGTGCCGCTTCAGCGCCAGCTCGAGACCGACGTTGCTCATGACCGTGGCGACGACGGCGTCGCCGGCGAGCCGGCGCTGCTGCCGATCGTGCAGGCCGAGCATGAGGAGCACGGCGTCGCCGTCCACGATGTGGCCGCGATGATCGGCGAAGATCGCGCGGTCGCCGTCGCCGTCGAACGCGACGCCGAGGCGGCAGTGTTCGGCGACGACCGTCGCCGCCAGCCGCGCCGGGTGCGTGGACCCGCAGGCCAGGTTGATGTTGCGACCGTCGGGCGCGTCCCCGAGCGTGAGCACCTCGAACCCCACCCGCTCGAACAACCGCCGCGCCGTCGTCGTCGTCGCGCCGTTGGCGAGATCGAGGGCGAGGCGCGCCCCGGCCAGGGGACCGGCGTGCGGAAGGATCCGCCGGACGTGCTCGACGTACACATCGATGAAGTCCTCGCGGCGGACGTCCGCGTCACGCGCCGCCCGGACCGACCAGCTCGTGTCGGCCATCACGGCCTCGACCGCGCGCTCCTCGGCCTCGCCGAACTTCTCGCCGCGGCCGGAAAACACCTTGATGCCGTTGTCCGCGTACGGATTGTGCGAGGCGGAGAGCACGACGCCGAGGTCGAAGTCGAGCGCGCCGGCCAGGTAGGCCACGCCGGGCGTGGGGATCACGCCCGCCGACGTCACGACCGCGCCCTGCGACGCGGCGCCGCGCGCCAGCTCGCGCTCGATCCACTCGCCGGACTCGCGCGTGTCGCGGCCGACGACGATCCGCGCGGCGCGCTCGAACGGCCGGACGCGCACGATCGCCGCGCCGAGCCGCGCGATCGTCGGCGGATCGAGCGGCGCCGTGCCGGCCACGCCGCGCACGCCGTCCGTGCCAAAGAGCCGGGGTGGCGCGGGCGTCACCGGATGCGCACCGCCACGGCCGACGGACTGATCGCGCTCACGCTGAAGCCCGGCCCCGCGTCCACCCGCACGGGAACCGTGTACTGCCCTGGACCGAGTCCGACCAGATCGACGTACGGCGCGACGCTGCCCTCGTCGAACGCGCCCGGACGCGCGAGCGCGTGCACCGTCACCGTCACCGCGGCCGGCGCC
Organism: Vicinamibacterales bacterium; assembly: GCA_035519535.1. Lineage (GTDB taxonomy): Bacteria > Acidobacteriota > Vicinamibacteria > Vicinamibacterales > SCN-69-37 > DATEGZ01. The sequence continues at coordinate 45,340 of DATIWF010000154.1, forward strand.
GCCGACGCCTGCAGGTTCGCGCCGAGGTTGCGCATCGCGACGGGCACGGCGGGCAGCGTCCGCGCGTTGGACGACGACTCCGGCTCGATGGTCACGGTCACGCGGGCGCTGCGCGGCTCGCGCAGCCGCAGCTCCGCGTCCGTCGGGCTGATGTCCACGAGCGCCGTGACCGTCTGCTTCGCGCCGGCAATCGACACCGGCTCGGTCGTCGCCGCCGTCGCAATCGCCAGCCGGCTCTTCGGGCCGGCGACGACCACCGTCTGCGGATCCACGGCCACGCCGGTCATCATGAAGCCGGCCGCGGGTTCGCCGTCCACCGTGGGCCTCACGGGCACCGCCTTCGTCCCGGACGGCTCGAGCGTCAGCGTCACCTCGGCGGGATCGACCCACATCACTTCCGCGCCCGCCGGCACCGCGACCTGATCGGTCCGGAGCGGAAACGTGCTGCGCTGGCCGGCCTCGGCGCCCGCAAGATCGACGACGGCGCTGACTTCGTCCGTCTGCAGCCGGGAGATCTGGTTCTCCGATCCGCGCACGTGGACGGTGACCGCCTCGGTGAGGTCGCCGGTGATCTGCAGGCCCGCGGGCACGTTGCGGTACACGACGGGCACGCGCGAGACCGTCCGTTCGACCTGCTGGCCGCTGACGGTGAACCACAGCAGCGTGCCCAGCGCGACCGCCGCGATCTTCAGCCCGGCGTTTCGGAAGGGATGCCAGGCCATCTACGCGTCCGTTTCCGCCACCGGCACGGGTGCCTCGTCGGGCTGGCGCTTCTGCAGGATCAGCGCCTGGAGCCGCGCACGCAGGTCGTCGGTGCTCAGACGCCGCTCGATGCGGCCGCGCAGCGCGAGCGAGATTTCACCGCGCTCCTCGGAGACGACGATCGCGACGGCGTCAGACTCCTCCGTCAAGCCGATCGCCGCGCGATGCCGCGTGCCGAGGTCGCGATCGAGCTTGGGGCTCACCGTGAGCGGAAGGAAGCACGCGGCAGCCGCGATCCGCGTCTCCTGAATGATCACCGCGCCGTCGTGCAGCGGCGTCGACGGCTGAAAGATCGTGGTCAGCAGGTCGTAGCTGAGCGCCGCGTCGATTGGAATGCCGCTCTCGATGTAGTTGCGCAGGCCGATCTCACGCTCGAAGACGATGATCGCCCCGACGTGCGCCTTGGCCAGGAGGCCGGCCGCCGTGATGACCTCCTCGATGCTCTCGGCGGCCTGCTCCGCGCGCGCAAAATAGCGGAAGAACGGCGCCCGGCCGAGCTGCGACAGCGCCCGCCGGATGTCGGACTGGAAGAGGACGATCGCGGCGATCACGATGTAGGCGAGCAGATTCCGGATCAGCCAGTTGACCGTCTGCAGCGGAAACAGGCGCGACGCGTAGAAGAGGACGAGCACCAGGACCGAGCCCGTCGCCATCTGCATCGCCCGCGTCCCGCGGATGAGCTTGAGCCCCTCGTAGATCAGCACCGAGACGATGAGGATGTCGACGACATCCCACCACGACACGGGCGGCCGATGAAACAGAGCGGCGAGGCGGTTCATGAGGGCGACGACAGAGTATCAAAGGGCAGCGGGCAGAAGGCAGAGGTCACAGGCCCGCAGCGCGCACCGCATCGGCGACGCGGACCACCTGCACCATCTCGGCGACGTCATGGACCCGCACGATGTGGGCGCCGCCGAGCACAGCCGCGGTGACGGCCGCCGCGGTGCCCCACGCCCGCTCGCTCGCGGGCACGTCGCCGAGCGCGGCCTTGAGAAACGACTTGCGCGAGGGACCGACGAGGATCGGACGGCCCAGCACCGCCAGCCGCTCGAGCCCGCCGAGCACGGCCAGCGAGTGCTCGGCCCGCTTCGCGAACCCGAGGCCCGGATCGACGACGATCTGAGACGAGGGGATGCCCGCGGCTTCCGCGGCCCGAACCCGGGCCGCCAGCTCGCTCGCCACCTCGCCGACGACGTCGGCGTAGTGCGCGTGCGCGTACATGTCGCGCGGGCGCCCGCGCAGGTGCATGAGGACCACGGGCACGTTGTGGCGTGCGACGACCCCGGCCATGCCGGGATCGAGCGTCAGCGCGCTGACGTCGTTGACCATCGCCGCGCCGAGCGCAATCGCCCGTTCCGCGACGACCGCCTTGTAGGTGTCCACGGACACGGGCGTGCCGATCCGGCCCCGCAGGCCCTCGAGCACCGGCGCGAGCCGGCGCCACTCCTCTTCGGCCGGCAGCGGATCGGCGCCCGGACGCGTGGATTCGCCGCCCAGATCGATCAGATCGGCGCCCGCGCGAGCCATGGCGATCGCCGCCGCGATGGCCGCCGCGGGCTCGACGCGCTCGCCGCCATCCGCAAAGGAATCAGGGGTGACGTTCAGGATGCCCATCACCAGGGTGCGCGCGCCGAGCGCAAGGGTCTGGCCGTCCGGAAAGTTCAGGGAGAAGGCCTGGCGCGCGGAGGGCATCGGGAAAGTCAGAAGGCGGAAGACAGAAGGCAGAAGTACAGGAGGCACGCGTGCGGTCCGAACTTCTGCCTTCTGCCTTCTGCCTTCTGACTTCTGCCTTCTGCCTTGATCCGCCTCACTCCTGCCCGACTGGTTTCGTCAGGGAGGGCACGATGGCGGGCCGCGGCCCCGCCGGCGCCTCGCGGCGGCCGGCATCGTCTGCGGCGGCGACGGGGGCGGCGACCGGCTCGACAAGCGGCAGGCCCTGCGCGAGGCGCTTGACCTGATCAGCGTCGAGGACCTCGCGCGCGAGGAGCTCTTCGGCGATCTTGAGCAGCGCGGCCTTGTGCTCGACGAGGAGCTGCCGCGCGCGCTCATAGTTCATCATGACGAATTTCTTGACCTCTTCGTCGATCGCGACGGCCGTGTCTTCACTGTAGTCCTGGGTCTTCGCGATCTCGCGGCCCAGGAAGATCTGTTCCTCGCGCTTGCCGAAGGTCAGCGGCCCGAGCGCGTCGCTCATGCCCCACTCGCAGACCATGCGGCGCGCCACTTCAGTCACCCGCTCGAGGTCGTTGCCGGCGCCCGTCGTGAGCCCGCCGTTCGTTATCTCCTCGGCGATGCGGCCGCCGAGCAGGATCGCGATCTGATCCATCAGGTAGTCGCGCGAGTAGTTGTGCTTGTCGTCCATCGGCAGCTGCATGGTGACGCCAAGCGCCATGCCGCGCGGAATGATCGTGACCTTGTGGACCGGGTCGGCGTTGGGCAGGAGCGCGGCGAGCAGCGCGTGTCCGGCCTCGTGCACCGCGGTGATCTGCTTCTCTTCCTCGGTGATCATCATCGACCGGCGCTCCGAGCCCATCAGGACCTTGTCCTTGGCGAACTCGAAGTCGGCCATGCGGACGACCTTCTGGTTGTAGCGCGCGGCGTTGAGCGCCGCTTCGTTCACCAGATTGGCGAGGTCCGCGCCGCAGAAGCCGGCCGTGCCGCGCGCGAGCACACGGATGTCGACGTCGTCCGAGAGCGGAATCTTGCGCGTGTGGACGGCGAGGATGCCCTCGCGGCCCTTCACGTCCGGCCGGTTGACGACGATGCGGCGATCGAAGCGGCCGGGACGAAGGAGCGCGGGGTCGAGGACGTCGGGACGGTTCGTCGCGGCGATGAGGATCACGCCCTCGTTCGACTCGAAGCCGTCCATCTCGACGAGCAGCTGGTTGAGCGTCTGCTCGCGCTCGTCGTGGCCGCCGCCGAGGCCCGCGCCGCGGTGGCGACCGACGGCGTCGATCTCGTCGATGAAGATGATGCAGGGCGCGTTCTTCTTGCCCTGCTCGAAGAGATCGCGCACGCGCGACGCGCCGACGCCGACGAACATCTCGACGAAGTCCGAGCCGCTGATCGAGAAGAACGGGACGTTGGCTTCGCCCGCGACCGCGCGCGCGAGGAGGGTCTTGCCGGTCCCGGGCGACCCCATCAGGAGCACACCCTTCGGAATGCGCCCGCCGAGCTTCTGGAACCGCTGCGGCTCGCGGAGGAACTCGATGATTTCCTGCAGCTCTTCCTTGGCTTCGTCCGCGCCGGCGACGTCCTTGAACGTCACCTTCTTCTGCGTGGACGAGGAGAGCTTCGCACGGCTCTTGCCGAACGACAGGGCCTTGTTCCCGCCGCTCTGCATCTGCCGCATGATGAAGACCCAGAAGCCGATCATCAGCACGATCGGCGCCCACGAAATGAGGAGCGTCGCCCACGGGCTGGCCGACTCGGGGATCGCCTTCATCTGGACGTTCTTGTCCTCGAGCTGCTTGGCGAGGCCGTCGTACACGCCCGCCGGCGGCATGACGGTGCGGAAGTCCTTCCCGCCGGGATCGTTGTACTTGCCGGTGATCTCGGTGCCCTTGAAGGTCACCTGCGCCACCTGGCTGCTGTTGACCTTCTGGAGGAATTCGCTGAAGGAGATCTCGTCGGTGTTGCGCTGGAAGTTGGTCGAGAACTGCCAGATCAGGGCCCCGATGACGACCAGGACCATCCAGAACAACAGGCTCTTCAAGGTCGAGTTCATGTCGTTGTACTTATCGGCGTTTCAATTCCAAGATTACCATGCCTGCCTCGGGGGCCGTGACGCGGCACTCGTCGGCCACCACGAGCCCGGCGACCCAGACGATTCGGCCCGCGCGATCCACCACAATCGGCACCCGGTCGCGCTCGCGCCGCGGCACTTTGCGGTCCACGAGCACGTCCTGCAACTTGCGACGTCCGGGCGCGCCCAACGGCCGGAGCCGGTCGCCCGGCCGGCGGCTGCGCACCGCGAACGGGGCGGCGATCGAGCCGGCCTGCACGACGGCGACGTCGCGCGCCGGGCACGGCACGCGCGCCCCGTCAGCCGGCGGCACCGTCGTCGCCGCAATCGTCACGCCGGCCTCGGGCACGTCCACGCTGCCCGGCAGAGGCAGCACGTATTCATACGATGCCGGCCGCGTGTCAGATGCGTCACGGCCCGGGGCTGAGCGCCCGCGGCTCAGCGTCACGACCTCCCCGCGCCGATCGACGGAAAGGCCCGGCAAATCCAGGTGCCCCTCTGGCTTATCGGCGGCAGCCAGCATCCGGACCGCATCGACGTGGCCGACCGCCAGCGTCACGTCGGGCGCCGCGTCGGCGACCGCCCGCCGGATGATGCGGCGCACAATGGGGGGCGGCAGCCCGGCCAGCGCCCCTCTCTGTACTTCGACACCGGCGCCAGAAGATAAGACGGAGATCCCTGCGGCTTCGATCGCCACCCGCTCGAGGTAGGCCTCATCGTCTCCGGCCAGCCGGGCGAAGCGGGCCAGCGCGCGCACGCCGCCGGGCGCCAGGCGTTCGATGACGGGCAGGAGTTCGTGGCGGATGCGATTGCGCGCGATCGCGCGGTCGCGATTGGAGGCGTCCTCGCGGTACGGCTCGCCCAGGGCGGCCAGGTAGGGCACCAGGTCGGCGCGCCGGCACTCGAGCAGCGGCCGGATCAGCTGGCCGCGGCGCAGGCGGATGCCGGTGACGCCGCGACCGCCCGCCCCGCGCAAGAGCCGCAGCAGTACGGTCTCGGCCTGATCGTCCATGGTGTGGCCGGTGGCGATGCGCGAGGCGTTGAGGCGCCCGGCGGCCTCGTCGAAGAATGCATAGCGCGCGTCGCGCGCGGCGGCTTCGATCGATTGGCGCCGCGCACGCGCGAGCGCGGCCACGTCCACGCGCGCGACCTCGCAGCGCAGCTCGAGGCGCGCGGCGAGCGCTCGCACGAACGCCTCGTCTGCGTCGGCGTCCTCACCGCGCAAGCCGTGATGCACGTGGACGACGCCGGCAACGGTGAAGGCAAGGTCCGCCGAGAGGCGGTGCAGGAGCCAGAGGAGCGCGACCGAGTCCGGCCCGCCGGACACGGCGACCGCGACGCGATCGCCCGTGTCAACGAGCCGGGCCCGCTTGATCACGCCGGCGACACGCCCGACGACCTCGCGCATTGGAAGATGGTGCCGGTGCAGGGATTTGAACCCCGGACACTGCGGTTATGAGCCGCATGCTCTAACCAGGCTGAGCTACACCGGCGAACACTTGATCATAGTCAAGTTAGAAGTGAGAAGCCAGAAGTTACAAGCACCTCGGGCCGATTTCCAACTTCTGGCTTCACACTTCTAACTTGTCAGCGCCGCCGCGAGGAGCGGCAGCATGATCTCGTGATGGCCGGTGAGCGAGTACCCGCGGCCGATGCCGGCAACCGGCCGGCGCACGACGTTCGTCTCCGCGCGGTACATCCGCATGAAGTCCATGTTCACCGTCGTCAACCCGTCGAGCGAGATGCCGCGGTTCCGGACGAGCGACACCGCCTTGAGGAAGACCTCGGGCAGCATCACGGCCGATCCGCAGTTCAAGTACACGCCGCCCTCGAGCTTCGCGACGAACGACGTGAAGTAGCGGAAGTCGCGCAGGCTCGCGGCGCCGATCGCCTCGCCCGACGCCGACGGATGCATGTGAATGATGTCCGTGCCGATGCCGACGTGGACGGTGACCGGCACGTGCAGCCGCCCGGCGGCGCAGAGGATGCTCACGCGCGCGAACGCGGGCGCCTTGCCGGCGAGGAACTCCACGACCGATTGCCCCAGGCCGAGGCCGCGCCCGGCGCCGTCGCGGATCGCAACGTTCAGCTCGCGGCCGGTCTCCTCGGCCATGCCGAAATTGCCCGGGCCGAGCGCTTCGTCGACTTCCTCGGACGTCGAGCCCGACAGGGCGACCTCGAAGTCATGGATGAGCCCCGCGCCGTTCAGCGCGACGGCCGAGACGTACCCGCGCTCCATCAGGTCGATGACGATCGGCGCGAGGCCCGTCTTGATCACGTGCGCCCCAAGTCCCCAGACGATCGCGCGGCCATCGGCATGCGCCTGCTGCATTGCCTGGACGATCGCCTGCAGGTCGGCCGCCGCCAGTACCCTGGGCAGCGACGCGATCCATCCCGAGAAGCCCGTCTCGGGCGCCCACCGGTGGGCGAACTGATCGTGCCGGACCTTGCTCGTCCGGCCGGCCAGCGGATAGGTGCGGACGCCCGAGAGGTCGAAGGGCTCGTAATCGAGCTTCACGCGGGCCATGGTAACACTGGCGATTAGGTCACCAACATCGCGTCGCCGTAGCTGTAGAAATGGAACCCTCGCGCGACGGCGTCCTTGTACGCCGCGAGGACGAGATCGCGGCCCGCGAAAGCGGCCACGAGCATGAGGAGCGAGGAGCGCGGCAGGTGGAAGTTCGTGAGGAGCGCATCCACGGCGCGAAAGCGGTGGCCCGGGTGGATGAAGAGCTCCGTGGCGCCCGCGCCCGCGCGGACGTGCCCCGCCTCGTCCGCTGCGCTTTCGAGCGCGCGGGTCGTCGTCGTCCCGACGGCGACGATGCGATGGCCAGCGCGACGCGTGTCGTCGATCGCGCGCGCGGTTGCCGCCGGAATGTCGTACGGCTCGGCGTCGACGCGGTGGTCCTCGACGCGCTCGACGCGCACGGGCTTGAACGTGCCGTAGCCGACGTGCAGCGTGATCGGCGCGCGGGCGATGCCGGCGCGCTCGAGCGCGGCGACCAGCGCGGCATCGAAGTGGAGTCCGGCGGTCGGCGCCGCCACCGATCCGCGAACGCGCGCGAAGATCGTCTGGTAGCGCTCGCGGTCCTCGGGCGTGTCGGCGCGATGAATATACGGCGGCAGCGGCGTGTGCCCGAGCGCGTCGATCGCCGCGTCCACACTGGCCGCACCCTCGACCTCGAACCGGACGAGCCGGCGACCGAAGTACCGGCGCTCGAGAATCGTCCCGTGGAGCGCGACGCCGGGCGCGCGCGCGGCGTCCTCGAAGATCATCCGCGCGCCGGGCTTCAGCTTCTGGCCGGGGTGAACGAGCGCGTGCCAGTGGCCGTCGTCCATCTTCTCCAGTAACAGGCACTCGACCGCCCCGCCGCTCGGATCGCGGCGGCCGATCAGGCGCGCGGGATACACGCGCGTGTCGTTGACGACGAGCAGATCGCCGCGCATCAGCAGGTCGGGCAGGTCCGCCACCCTCGCCTCGCGCCACGATCCGCGCGCGCGATCGACCACGAGCAGGCGCGACGCCCCGCGCGGCCTCGGCGCTTGCGCGATCAACGCCTCGGGCAGGTCGAAGTCGAAGTCGGAGACCAGCACGGGCACAGCGTACTGCCGGCGGAGGGCGGAGCGCCGGGTGAATTCCCCCGTGCCCCATTTGTACAATCAGCGCATGGCGATCGAGACCGGCCGCCCCGCTCCCCTGGGCGCGACCTGGGACGGCGCGGGCGTCAACTTCGCCCTGTTCTCGGACGACGCGGAAGCCGTCGATCTCTGTCTCTTCGACGCCCCCGATGCCTCGACCGAACGCACGCGGCTGCGGCTGCCCTCGCGCACCGGGTCGGTCTTTCACGGCTACGTGCCGGACCTCGGGCCTGGACAGCTGTACGGCTATCGCGTGTACGGCCCGTGGAGTCCGTCGCAGGGGCTGCGCTTCAATCCCGCCAAGGTCGTCTTCGATCCGTACGCGCGGGACGTCGGCCGCGTGCCCCGCTGGCACACGTCGCTCTTCGGCTACGCGCCGGGCACGGAGGGGCTCGGGGCGGCTGATCCGGCCGACAGCGCGCCCTACGCGCCGCTCGCCGCCGTGGTCGATTCCACCGACCCGTGGCCGGACGATCGACCGCCGCGGACGCCGTGGCGCGACACGGTCATCTACGAGCTGCACGTCAAGGGCTTCTCGATGCTCAATCCAGCCGTGCCGCCCGTCTGGCGCGGAACGTATCTCGGCGTCTCGGCGCCGGCGTCAATCGAGCACCTCCGCGCACTCGGCGTGACGGCCGTCGAGCTGCTTCCCATTCACGCGCACGCCGACGAGTGGGCGCTGTTCCAGCGCGGCCTCACGAACTACTGGGGCTACAACACGCTCGCCTACTTCGCCCCTGATCCGCGGTTCGCGACGTCGCCCGCGCGGGGCGCGGCGGTGCGCGAGTTCCGCCAGATGGTGGCCGCCCTGCACGCCGCCGGCCTCGAGGTCCTGCTCGACGTCGTCTACAACCACACGGCCGAGAGCGACCGCCTCGGCCCGACGCTCTCGATGCGCGGGATCAACAACCGCGCGTACTACCGGCTGCACGCCGAGCGCCCGGGCGACGACGAGGATTTCACCGGGTGCGGGAACACGCTGGACCTGCGGCGTCCGCACGTGCGCCGCCTCGTGCTCGACAGCCTGCGCTACTGGGTGGCCGAGATGCACGTCGACGGGTTCCGGTTCGATCTGGCGCCCGCGCTCGCGCGCGATCCGATCACGCCCGATCGGCTCGTCGAGATCTTCGGCGCGATCGAGGACGACCCCGTGCTCGGCCGCGTGAAGCTCATCGCCGAGCCGTGGGACGCCGCCCCGGGCGGCTATCAGCTCGGCAACTTCCCCGCGGCGTGGTCGGAGTGGAACGATCAGTACCGCAACACCGTGCGCCGGTTCTGGCGGGGCGACCGCGGCGTGGTGGGAGACCTCGCCACGCGGCTCGCGGGCAGCCGCGACCTCTTCGGGCACGACGGCCGGTCGCCGCGCGCGAGCGTCAACTACGTCACGTCGCACGACGGCTTCACGCTCGCCGACGTCGTCGCATACAACGACAAGCACAACGAGGCGAACGGCGAGGCGAACCGCGACGGCGAGTCGCGCAACCTCAGCTGGAACGGCGGGGTCGAGGGCCCGACCGAGGACGCAGGCGTGCGCGCGCTGCGCGACCGCCAGCGCCGCAACTTCCTGTTCACGCTCGTCGTCTCGCTCGGCACGCCGATGGTCAACGGCGGCGACGAGCTGGGCCGAACGCAGTCGGGCAACAACAACGGCTACTGCCACGACTCGCCGCTCAGCTGGACGCCGTGGCCGGCCGACGCGGACTCGCGGCGGTTCCTCGCCTTTGCGCGGCGGGCCCTCGCGCTGCGCGCGTCGCAGCTGGCGCTGCGGCGCGATGCGTTTCTCGACGGCCCGTCGCCCGATGGCCCCGGCGATGTCGTCTGGCGCCGACCCGATGGCGCGGAGATGACCGACGCGGACTGGCAGGATGCGGATCGGCGCGTGCTGGGCGTCGCGCTCGACGGCCTCTTCATCGTCTTCAACGCCTCGGACGCGGACGTGACGTTCGAGCTGCCGGCCCGAGGCGCGCCGTGGCGGCGGCTGCTCGACACGGCCGATCCCGACGCGCCCGCGGCCGAGGTCTCCGCGCCAACATGGACGTGCGCAGCCCGGGCCGCCGCGGTCTTCGGTCCTTAAGGCGTGCCCTCTGCCTTCTGCCTTCTGCCCTCTGCCTTCTGCCTTCTGCCTTCTGCCCTTTGCCCTTCGCCCCGCGCCCTGCTATCGTCTCGCCAGCAATTTCCCCTCGGAGGTCTACGTATGAAAAGCCGATTCGCGGTCGTCGCGATGTGCGCCATCGCGATGGCGCTCGCCGCGAGCGCCGTGTCTTCGCAATCCTCAGCCGCGTCTCAAACACCCAAGCCCACGACCAGGCCGGCGCCGCCGCAGGCGCCGAAGGTCGGTCCGGTCGCGCCGCCGACGACCGACGCCGAGAAGATCAAGAGCGCGATGTCGGCCGCACCGATGGCGGTCGCCAAGGACGCCGCCATCATGGACATGCCGAGCATGCGGGTGCTGCGCCCGGGCACCAACGGCTGGACGTGCATTCCTGACTCGCCGTCGCCGGGCGTGGATCCGATGTGCGTCGACAAGAACGGCATGGAGTGGGCCGAGGCGTGGATGAATCACAAGGACCCGCCCAAGGACAAGATGGCGCTCGGCTACATGCTGATGGGCGGTTCGGACGCGAGCAACACCGACCCGTTTGCGACCGAACCCCAGGCCGGCGCGAAGTGGGTGGACACCGGGCCGCACCTCATGGTCTTCAACGTCGGCGACCGCTTCGCCGGCTATCCAACCACGGCGGCGAACACGAAGGTGCCGTACGTGATGTGGGCGGGCACGCCGTACGCGCACTTGATGATTCCGGTCAGGTAATCCGACGGGTACGTCGGGTACGTCAGGTACGTCAGGTACGTCGGGTACGTCGGGTACGTCGGGTACGTCGGGTACGTCGGGTCCGAGGAACGCGCTGGCGATGGTCAGCTTCTGCTTTTTTTCGCGGAGCTGAGGTCGGTGCAGACGCTTCGGGCCCGGCGGGCCTGAACCTGTGGGAAGTTGACGAGCGCCAGCGCGTTCCAGGGACCTGACGTACCCGACGTACCCGACGTACCCGACGTACCCGTTACAAACTCCACCGCAGCAGCACCGACCCCACCGTGAACCCCGCGCCGACCGAGGCGAGCAGCACGAGGTGGCCTTTCTTGAGTCGCCCGTCCCTGCGCGCGTCGTCGAGCGCGAGCGGAATTGTCGCGGCCGTCGTGTTGCCGTAGCGGTCCAGGTTGATGACCACCTTCCTGGGATCGACGCCCAATTTCTGGGTCGCGGCCTCGATGATCCGCCGGTTGGCCTGGTGGGACACGAACAGATCGAGATCGTCCGGCGTGAGTCCGTGCCGGCCGAGGACGCGGCGTCCGATCTCGTCCGTCATGCGGACGGCGTACTTGAACACGGCCTGCCCGTCCTGCTTCACGGAGTGCAGGCGCGCGTCCACGGTCTCGTGCGATGCCGGCAGCCGGCTCCCGCCGGCCGGCATGCACAGCGCCGGCCCGCCCGTGCCGTCGATGTGGTGCGCGAAGTCGATGATGGCAGGCTCGCCCTCCGCCGCCGGCGACAGCACCACGGCGCCCGCCCCGTCCCCAAAGAGGATGCACGTCGCCCGATCGGTGTAGTCGATGATGCTCGACATGACGTCGGCGCCGACGACAAGCGCGTGCTCGACCGCGCCCGTTGCCACCAGCTGATAGGCGGCCGTGAGCGAGTACGTGAACCCCGAGCACGCCGCGCCCAGGTCGTAGCCCCACGCGTTGTTCGCGCCGATCTTCGCCTGCAGCGTGCACGCCGTGCTCGGAAAGATCGTGTCGGGCGTCGTCGTCCCGACGACGATGAAGCCGATGTCGGCGGGCGTGAGGCCGGCTTCCTCGATCGCCTTGCGGGCGGCTGGTTCGGCGATGTCGGACGTGCCCTGACCGGGCTCGACCAGGTGCCGCTCGCGGATGCCGGTGCGCTGCAGGATCCACTCGTTCGTGGTGTCGACCATCTTCTCGAGGTCCGCGTTCGACAGCACGCGCGGGGGCACGTAGGTCGCGAGTCCCGCGAACTTCACCGGCCGCAACGTCACCACAACCGATCCTTTCCCGGAGCCGTGAGCCCGAAATATTCGTACGCGCGCGCGGTCGCCACGCGGCCGCGCGGGGTGCGATCGAGAAAGCCGATCTGGATCAGATACGGCTCGTAGATGTCCTCGATGGCGTCTTTCTCTTCGCTGATCGCGGCGGCGAGGCTGTTGAGGCCCACCGGCCCGCCGCTGAACTTGTCGATGATCGTCTTGAGCAGCCGGCGATCGGCTTCGTCGAAGCCGTGCTGGTCGACCTCGAGGAGCTCGAGGGCGTCGTGGCAGACGGCCGCCGTCACGCGCCCGTCCGCGCGGACCTGCGCGAAGTCGCGGACGCGCCGCAGCAGGCGGTTCGCGATCCGCGGCGTGCCGCGCGACCGGCGCGCGATCTCGAGCGCGGCGTCGGGCGCGATCTCGACCGCCAGAATCCGCGCCGACCGCGTGACGATCTCGACGAGGTCCTTCTCCTGATAGAAATCCAAGCGGTGGACGATGCCGAACCGCGCGCGCAGCGGCGCCGTGAGGAGCCCCGCGCGCGTCGTCGCGCCGATCAGCGTGTACGGCTGGAGCGGCATCTTCACCGACCGCGCGCCCGGCCCCTGGCCGATGATGATGTCGAGCTCGAAGTCCTCCATCGCCGGATAGAGGATCTCCTCGATCGCCGGGCTCATCCGGTGCACTTCGTCGATGAAGAGCACCTCGCGCGGCTTGAGGTTGGTGAGGATCGCGGCCAGGTCGCCCGGCCGCTCGAGCACCGGACCCGACGTCGATCGCACGGGCACGCCCATTTCGTTGGCGATGATGTACGCGAGCGTCGTCTTGCCGAGCCCGGGTGGCCCGAACAGCAGGATGTGGTCGAGGGCTTCCTGGCGCTGGCGCGCCGCGGTGATCGACACCAGCAGGTTTTCGCGCACGCGCTCCTGGCCGATGTAGTCGGCGAGCGTCCGCGGGCGCAGCCCCGCCTCGTACTGCGCGTCGTCGTCCACTCGTGATGCGTTGACCAGCCGAGGATCGGTCACGGCACTCCCCTACGAACGGGCCAGGGCTCGGAGCACTTCCCGCAGCGCAGGCTCGAACGACGTCGCCTCGCCCCGCCGCAGGACGGCGTCCACGGCCTTGTCCGCGGATTGGCGATGGTAGCCGAGATTCGCGAGGGCGGAGAGCAGATCCGCGCGAAGGTCGCCGCCGCCGGGCGTCGCCGGCGCCTCCGGGCCCTCCGACCGCGGGAGCCGATCCCGCAGCTCCACGATCATCCGCTCGGCCGTCTTTCGGCCGACGCCGGGGATGCTCGTGAGCCGGCCGAGATCCGAATCGCGCACCGCGCGGATGAGGTCGTTCGGCTCGATGCCCGACAGCACCGCGAGCGCGACCTTCGGCCCGATGCCGCTCACCGCGATCAGCCGCTCGAAGAGCATCAGCTCGAGGGCGGTGCTGAAGCCGAACAGCTGCAGCGCGTCTTCGCGAACGTGCGTGTGGATCCGCAGGGACACCGGCGCGCCGGGCTCGCCGACCGCGTAGTACGTCGAGAGCGGCACGAGCACGTCGTAGCCCACGCCGCCGACGTCGACGACGAGCCGCTGAACCTGCTTGTCGAGCAGCGTGCCCGCAAGGTGCGCGATCACGAGTGCTCGCGCCCGCTGGCGCGCTCGGGCACCCGGACGTCGCGCCAGCTCCGCGGCCGCCGCAGCGCCCGCCGCGCCGCCGACGCCAGCGGGCTCTGCGCATGCGCGTGGCAGATCGCAATCGCCAGCGCATCGGCGGCGTCGTGCGGCGAGGGCACCGAGTCGAGGCCCAGGAGCAGCTTGACCATGTGCTGCAGCTGCGGCTTCTCGGCGCGGCCGTAGCCCGACACCGCCAGCTTGATTTCGGCCGGCGAGTACTCGACGACGGGAAGGCCGGCCTCGACGGCGGCCAGGACGGCGACGCCGCGCGCGTGGCCGAGCACGAGCGCGCTCCGCGCGTTCCGCGCGTGAAACAGGTTCTCGATCGCGACGCACTCCGGCGAGGCCGTGCGCAGCAATCGCGCCAGACCGTCGTGAATGAACTGGAGCCGTTGAGGGAAGGTCGCGCGGGCGGGCGCGGCCAGCACCCCGCACGTCACCAGGCGGTGGCGGCTGCCGTTGGTCTCGACGCAGCCATACCCGGTGCGGATGGATCCGGGATCGATCCCGAAAATCCTCACGCCAGCGAGGCCTCGATTTCCTTCTGGTCGACGTCGAAGTTCGACCAGACGTTCTTGATGTCGTCGTGCTCCTCGAGCGCTTCCATCAGCTTCAGCATCTGCTGCGCCTGCTTGCCCTCGAGCTTGATGTAGTCGCTCGGAACCATGGCGACTTCGGCGTGGTCGGGCTCGATGCCGAGCTTCTTCACCGCCTCGAGCACCGCGGCGTGCTTCTCCGGCGACGACACGATTTCCCACGCCTCGCCGTCGTCCCTGAGGTCCTCGGCGCCGGCTTCGAGCACGGGGTCCATCAGGGTCTCTTCGCTGGCCTTGCTCTTGGCGATCGAGATCAGACCGCGCTTGCTGAACAGGCGCGCCACGCTGTTGGCCGCGCCGAGGTTGCCGGCCCACTTGGTGAGAATGTGGCGGATTTCGCCAACCGTGCGGTTCTTGTTGTCGGTGAGGGCTTCCATGAGGATGGCGACGCCACCCGGGCCGTAGCCCTCGTAGGTCACCTCCTCGTACATGACGCCCTCTTCTTCGCCGGTGCCGCGCCGGATGGCGCGCTTGATGTTGTCGGCGGGCATGTTGGCCGCGCGCGCGTCAGCAATGATCGTGCGAAGCCGCGGATTCATGTCCGGGTCTCCGCCGCCGTTGCGTGCCGCGACGGTCAGTTCCTTGATGAGGCGCGTGAAGATCTTGCCGCGCTTCGCGTCGGCCGCGCCTTTCTTGTGCTTGATCGTGTGCCACTTGGAATGGCCGGACATGGGGAATTCTCCACACTCAGAACGGGCTTCGGATCTTAGCATGGACGGGCGGCTATTGCCGTCGCGCCAGCACGATCCAGACCCTCGCCCGGCGATCCCACGGCGCGCCGCGGTAATCGCCGAGCAGGGCTTCGATCTGGAATCCGGCCCGCTCGAGCCGGCGGATGACCACGCGCATGGAGCGCGTCCGGAAGGTCAGCGAGAATCGTCGGCGCCGCACGGTCGAGCCGCGACGCTCGGTGAAGGTCTCGTCGAAGATCGTCAGGCCGCGCCGCCGGTCCTGGCGGACGGCCTCGGTGAGCGTGACGCTCGCCCCGGACCGCCGCTGGCCCCGCAGGCGCACGGACCGATCGTATTCGTCCCAGCACGCGAGGTCGGGCACGAGGTCGATGCCGAGCAGGCCGCCGCGACGAAGGACGCGCGCGGCCTCGGCCAGCGTCGCGTCGAAAGCGCGATCGCCAATCAGCGACTGCAGCAGGCCGTAGGGCGCCAGCACGACGCCGAAGGACGCGCGCGCGAACGGGAGCGCGCGGATATCGCCGCGAACGAGTGCCGGACGCCTCGCTCCGCGCAGGCGGCGAGCGCGTTTGCGCGCGCAGGCCAGCATCGGCGCCGATCGATCGAGCCCGGTGACCGCCGCACCCGCACGCGCGAGCGGGAGGAGCACGCGTCCGGTGCCGCAGCCGAGCTCGAGCACCGGCCGGCGCTCGCGCGCCACGACATCGCACCAGAACGCGACGTCCCGCCGGCCGACCGTCCGCGCATTCTCCCAGTCGTAGAACGCGGCGTACTCGTCCCAGCCGGCGGAGCCGTCATCGGGTACGTCGGGTACGTCGGGTACGCCGGGTACGCCGGGTACGCCGGGTGCCTGGAACGACCTGACGCTGGCCAACTTTCTTTTCATCTGAAAGAAGATGACTGGAATGCGCGTTCCTCGGACCTGACGTACCCGACGTCCCCGACGTACCTGACGTACCCGACGTACCCGACGTACCGACGAGTGTTCTCAGTACGCGACGAGCGCGCGCGCCGCGTGCTCGACGTCCTGTTCACTCGGCAGAAACGCTTCTTCCAACGGCGGTGAGTACGGCACGGGGGTGTCGAGCGCGGCGACGATCCGGATCGGCGCGTCGAGCCATTCGAAGGCGTCCTCCTGGATGACGGCGGCGAGCGACTCGCCGACGCCGCCGGTGCGCGAGTCCTCGTGCACGATCAGTACACGGCCGGTGTGGCGCGCGACGGCGAGGAGCGCGCCGCGATCGAGCGGCGAGAGCCAGCGCAGATCGAGCACGCTCGCCTCGATGCCCGAGGCGTGCAGCACGTCGGCGACGCGGAGACAGGTGTGCACGTAGGCGCCGTACGAGACCATCGCCAGGTCGCCGCCCGCGCGGCGCAGGGCCGCGCGCCCGACGGGCAGGGGTCCCGGCGCGGCGGCCTCGAGCACCTGCTTGATCCGCGGATCGCGGTAGAGCGCGATGTGCTCGTAGTACATGACCGGATCGGCGTCGGCGACCGCCGCCGCCATGAGCGCGCGCGCGTCGTACGGCGTGGAGGGGACGACGATTTTCAGGCCGGGCGTGCGGTAGAACCACGGCTCGGTGTTCTGCGAGTGATATGGCCCGGCGTGGCGCAGCCCGCCCCACGGCATGCGCACGACCATCGGCACGGACCCGCCCCAGCGGTACCGAATCTTCGCGGCGTTGTTCACGAGCTGGTTGAACCCGGTCGCGACGAAATCGTTGAACTGCATCTCGGCGATCGGCCGCAGCCCGGCAAGCGCCGCGCCGATGCACCCGCCGAGCACCGCGCCCTCCGCCAGCGGCGAATTGAGGATGCGCGCGCCGTACTCCTTCAAGAGCGGCCGCAGGAGCAGGAAGGCGTTGCCGTACGCGCCGCCGACGTCCTCACCGAACACGAACGCCCGGGGATCGGCCGCGAGCGCGTCGCCGACCCCCATCATGACGGCCTCGAGGAACGTCGTGCCCTTCTTGTCGAAGGGCGGCGCCTCCTCGACGGGTGGCAACGCAGAAGCCGCCGGCGTGGCAGCGGGGCGATCGAGCACTTCGACGCGCTGACGCGGCGTGGGATCGTCGGCGAAGACGCCCGCGGTCACGGTCGCGGCCTCCGGCCACGGCGCGGCGATGACCGCCTGCGCTTCGGCCTCGACCATGGCCTCCGCCTCCTGCTCGAGGCGGGCGAGATCGCCGGCCTTGAGCAGGCCGCGCGCTTCGAGCGCCTTCGCGTAGGTCGGGATCGGATCCCGCGCCCGCCAGAACTCGTAGAGGCCGGGATTCGCGTAGCCCTGCGGCGTCAGCGCCGGGTAATCCCAGGAGATCGGCGGCTCCTTGCCCAGGTACAGCATGTCGTCGTGATGCGCGTGGCCGCACATCCGCATCGCGACCAGCTCGATGAGGGCGGGGCCGTGTCCCGCGCGCGCCCGATCAGCCGCCCAGGCGAACGCCGCCGCGATCGCTTCCGGATCGGTGCCGTCGACCGTGAGGCCGGGCATCCCGTAGCCGGCGGCCTTCTCCGCGAAGACGCGCGCGGCCGAGTTGTCCGCGACCGGCGTGGAGAGCGCCGTCTGATTGTTCTGCAGGCAGAAGATCGCCGGCAGCTTCCGCGCGGCGCACAGATTGATCGCCTCGTGCCACTCGCCGAGCGACGACCCACCCTCGCCGATGAACGACACGGCGACGCGCGGCGCCTGGGTGAGCTTGAAGGCGAGCGCCATGCCAGCCACGGTCAGGCTGCTGACCGAGAGCGGCGCGGTCGCCGGCACGATGCCCCACGCGAAGTCGCCGATGTGCAGGTCGCGGCCGTCCATCGGCGGACCGGCTTTCGCCATCTGGGCGTTGAGGATCATGCGCACGGTCGCCGGCTCCGGCCGCATGCCGAGCGCGGCGCCGGCATCGCGGATGATCGGGCCGATCACGTCGCCCTCCCACGCGCCGTCCTCGCCGCGCCAGCGCGCGCCGCGGCGAAGGCGAATCGTGGCCGCGTAGATCGCTTCCTGGCCGAGCGATCGAAAACCCTTGCCCTGAAACGGCGTCGCACCGTATCGCACTTCCGAGCCCGAGAAGAACGCTTTGAGGCGGGTGTCCACGGCGCGCGTCAGGATCATTCCGCGCAGCATCTCCATCCGCTCGTCGTCCGACAACCCGGCGGCGATCGACTCGCGCACCAGGAAACCGTCGCATGCCGCGACGAGCGCGTCGGTCGCCTGCGTGCGTCTAGCCTTGATCGTGACCGCGGGCGTGGTCTCGATCGCGTCGTTCACGCGCGGCCAGCTGACCGCCGCGCGCAGCGCTCGTGCGAGCGGCGCGCGAAGGGCGTCGATCGCACGCGCGTTCTCGGGCTCGCGCTTCGCCACGCGGTCGTAGGACGCCGCCGCCGCGTCCGCCGCAAAGGGAACCTGCTCGGTGACAAAGGCGAGAAACCGATCGCGGAGGGACAGGGGCACGGGCGGAATGCTATCGCAGTACGTCAGGTACGTCAGGTACGTCAGGTACGTCAGGTACGTCGGGTACGTCGGGTACGTCGGGTACGTCGGGCGACTGGAACGTACATTCCACTCATCTGTTTCCAAAAGAACAGGTGGCCAGCATCAGTCTGTTCCTGGGGCCCGACGTTCCTGGCGTATCCGACGTCTCGGACGTACTCGCTGATCTCAGTCGGCCACCGCGGACTCCCCCGGCAGGATCGGCCGCGTGCGTGGCAGTAACCCGCGCCGCGCGAGGTTGCCGACGTACGCGAGGATGCCCCAGAACACCGCGAGTTTGACGATGTCGAAGGTGCGCGTCTGGGGAAGGACCTTCCACAACAGCCAGAGGACCGGCTGCGCGATGGAGACCGCCCAGACCGATCCGTAGAAGTAGCGGCGCTCGGTGCCTTCGCCCCGGGTGGACGGCCGCACGCGCGGCAGCCACCCGAGCGCGCCGAGCGCCCAGCACGTGCCGGCGATCGGCAGGTACCACGTGTCGTAGATCGACCGCATGCGCCAGGTGCCGCGGACGATGGCGTCGATGAGCCCTGCGGAGTTGAGCACGGCATAGCTCACGACCTCGCTCCATGCGAGCGTGTAGCAGAGCCGGCGGTACAGCGGGTTCGGGCGGTCCTCGTTGAAGCGCAGGATGTACGGCGAGGGCTCGACACCCGGCAGCCGGCCGACCAGGCCCGCCGCGCCCGTGCCGGCGAGCACCGCCGCCAGCCAGAGCAGCATGCCGCGATTCGGCCCGTGCGCGAACAGATCGAACGTCACGGGTCCCGGCGCGATGAAACACACCCAGATCCAGATCGGCCAGTGCGCGAGCCGGTAGCTGACCTTGTTTCTGGCGCGAAACGTCCGGTCGCTCGCGAGCTCGATGCGCTCGGCGTGCCCGTGGCGTTGTTGATAGGAGGGCGGAAGAATGGAGGACAAAATATGCCGGGTATAATTCTATGAAATTCCGAGAATTATACCCGGCATCATCGACGTCTACCGGATCGCGCCCTGGCTGGCGAGGCGCCGCAGGCCGGCCGCCAGATCCACCAGGTCGGCGAGCGACTGCCGATCGGCGGCTGTGTCAGCCGGCACGTCCATGACCTTGAGCCGGCGCGTGAGGTCCTGCCAGCGATCGAGCGGCGACTGCGCGTCGCGAAGCAGCAGCCCGAATTCGGCTGCCGCGGCGGCGAGCGCGAGATTCGTCGTCCGGCCGCTCGTCATGGCCACGGCCTTCTCCATGACATCGCTCGCCTCCGCGCCGGGCAGCTTGTAGCGCACTTTCACCGTCAAAAGCTCGCTCGGGTATCTCGTGGACGCGGGCACCTTCGCCGGCGGCGGAGGCGCGGGCGGCGGCACGTCGCCTTGTTGGTACTTCAAGGGATCGACGACGGGCCGATCGCTCGTCTCGGCGTCGATGCGCAGCTGCCCACCCGGCGGGACGATCTCAAAGAGCACCGTCACCGTGTGGCCCGCGCCCATCTCGCCGCCGTCCTTGCGGTCGTCGTTGAAGTCCTGCCGAGCCAGCGCGCGGTCCTCGTAGCCGATCAACTTCCAGGCCCTCACGTTCGCCGGATTGAACTCGACCTGGAATTTCACGTCCTTCGCGACGGTCTCGAGCGTCGCGTCGGCCTCTCGAATCAGCACGCGGCGCGCTTCCTGCAGCGAATCGAGGTACGCATAGTGCCCGTTCCCTCGATCCGCCAGCATCTCCATCGTCGAGTCCTTGAGGTTGCCCGTGCCGACGCCGAACACGGACAGGAACACGCCCGTGCCCCTCTCGCGTTCGATGAGGCTCACGAGATCGGCCTGGCTCGTGATGCCGACGTTGAAGTCGCCGTCGGTCGCCAGAATCACGCGATTGACGCCGTTTGGAACGTAGTTCTGGCGCGCGAGGCGGTACGCGGTGATCAAGCCCTCGCCGCCGTTCGTCGAGCCGCTGGCGTAGAGCGCGTCGATCGCGCGATGGATGGTCTCGCGCTCGCGCGCAGGCGTCGGCGCGAGCGCGACGCCGCTCGTGCCCGCGTAGGTCACGATCGCGAGCCGGTCATCGGGCTTGAGCGTGTCCACGAACATGCCGAGGGCCGTCTTGATCAACGGCAGCTTGTCGCTGCTCTGCATGGAGCCGGACACGTCGATGAGCAGGACGAGGTTGCGGCCTTCGACTTCACGCTCGGGGATGGACCGTGCCCGCGCACCGATCAGCACGAGCTTGTGCGTTGGCGCCCACGGACAGTCGCCCACTTCGGTCGTCAGCGCCACGGGCTTGCCGGCGCTGGCGTCCGCGTAATGGAAGTGGAAGTAGTTGACGAGCTCCTCGACGCGCACGGCGTCGCGCGGCGGCAGCTGGCCGCTCGCGAGGAACCGGCGCACGTTGCTGAAGGACGCCGTGTCCACGTCGGCGCCGAACGTCGAGACCGGCTCGTCAGCGGTGAACCGGAAACGGTTCGTGTCGAGATGGGCGTACGACTCGCCGGGATACGGCAGCGCGTGCGAATCGTGCCAGTACCTCGGCTCGCCGATCTGCTCGAACGAGTCGAAGTTGTAGTAGGACGGCGAGGAGTTCGACGACAGGTCGGTGATCCGGCCGCCCTCGAGATTCCACTGCACGTTCGAAGGCGACCCGGAGACCGACACGCCGGTCTGCTGGCCGGAGGCCGATCCGCCGCGGCCGGCACCGGCGCCCGCCTGGACGTCTCTCGTGAACGTCGCGCCAGTCGTGGTCTTCTTCGTGTCGACGACGGGCGCCGCGGCGGTCACGGTCATCTCTTGAGAGGGCGCGCCGATTTCCATCACGAGCGGCAGCTGGATCACCTTGCGCTCGGCTGTGATCGTGAGGATCCGCACGACCACTTTGAACCCGGGGAGCTCGGCGCGGACGAGGTAAGAACCCGGTTGGATGCCGTTGAAGTGGAACTTGCCGGCGGCGTCGGTCACGGTGACGGCGACGACGGCCTGATCGTGCTGCAGAAGCTTGACGGTGACGCCAGGGAGCGCCGCGAGGGAGGGGTCGACGACCGACCCGTCGATGGCGACGCCAGCGGATTGCGCTTGCGGCGCGGGTGCCTGGCCGCTGGGAGCGGCAGTCACGAGCGCCCAGACGAGGAGCCCGACGGCGGAGAGTCGCAGTCGGCTCGGCATTTGATGGCCTCCTTGAGTGCAGGCTGCTGGCTGGTCTTTAGACAGCCTCCGAGCGTCCGCAGTCGGACAGAGGGGGACGGGGCTTTTTTCCACAGATTCGGCCGATGGGGGGACGGAGGTCGAACGCACCTCCGTCCCCCCGCCGGCCGAATCTGTGGAAAAAAGCCCCGTCCCCCTACCACTCGTGCTTCGGGTACCTCGCTTTGAGCGCCTTGCGCAGCTCGGGGTACGCGGTCGTCCAGAAGCTGGCGAGGTCGCTCGTCACCTGCACGGGTCGGCCGTTGGGAGCGAGCAGCTCGAAGGTCACAGGCGTGCGGCGCGGGCCGAGACGCGGCGTCTGGGACAGGCCGAACACATATTGAAGCTTCACCGCGACAACCGCCCGGCCATCGTCGGGGTACGCCACGCGCGCGCGGCGCGCGGCCGGCAGCGCCAGCCATGCCGGCGCGTCCTTGTCGAGGCGGCGCGCGAGGTCAGCGGGCAGGCAGGCGTCGATGTGGACGTCGCTCAGCCGGCGCGCTCCGACCGACGCGCGACGGACGAGCTCGTCGAACGTCACGTGCGCCGCAAGGCCAGCGAAGCGAATCCGGCTCAGCGTCTGCCGGTCGGCCTCGCTTGGCCCGCGCTTGAGGTACCCGTCCGCAACCAACGTCGCCGCCGCCTCGGGATCGATCCTCATCGGATGCTCACCGAGCGCGAGCTGTTCGTAGTGATCGATCCGGGTCGCGCGCACCACGCCCTCGGCATCGATCGCGTGAACCACCTCCGACGAGGTCGGCGTGAGCCACTCGCGTTCGACGCGCGTCGCCAGACGCACGAGGGCTTCCACGCCGGGCGCGGACCCGGCGATCACGTCGACAGCCACGAGAAACTCCGCGTCGTGGACGCCGCTCTCGCGCGCCAGTTTCGCGCCGGTGCCCGACGCGAGCACGAGACGATCGCCCTTCGGCGTGCGACGCCGGGCCACGCGATCGGGATAGGCCGCAAGCACCGCGCGCCGGAATGACTCGTCGTCGATTCGCGCCGCCGGGGGCTGGCCGGTCGCCGTGCGGAAGGCTTCGCGAATCTCGCGCGCCACGCCCAGGACGTGGGGCGGCAGCGCCTGCTCGCGATCGACTGCCGCGAGCAGGTCGCACGTCGTCGCACCGCGACGCGGCGGCACGAGGTGGCGCTCCGACAGGAGCGCGCAGGCGCGCGCGGCCTCAGGCGCCGCGTGAGACGCCAGCAGGATTCGACCGAGGCGCGGATGCAGGGGCAGCCGCTGGAGGCTCCGGCCGACCGTCGTCAGCCGGCCCTCGGCGTCGATCGCGTGCAGACGTCGCAGCAGATCGAGGGCGGCGTCGATCGCCCACGAGGGCGGCGCGTCGAACCAGGCGAACGTGCGCGGCGATCCGCCCCAGGCAATGAGATCGAGCACGGTGGGCGCCAGATCGACGCGCGCGATTTCCGGCTCGCGATGCGGCCGCAGCCGATCGCGCGCGTCCCACAATCGAATGGCGGTGCCGGCCCGTACGCGGCCCGCCCGGCCCGCGCGCTGATCGGCCGAATCCTGCGACACGCGCTCGGTCTCGAGGCTGTCGATCGCGCGCTCGGCGTCGTAGCGGGCGACCTTGTGCAGACCCGTGTCGATCACCGCCACCACGTCCGGAACGGTGAGCGTCGTCTCGGCAAGATTCGTCGCGAGGATGACGCGCGGCTTGGCAGACGGCCG
>DATIWF010000155.1:0-54880 GCA_035519535.1 Vicinamibacterales bacterium
CTCAAGGACGCCGGCGTGGACATGACCACGACCGAGCCGCTGGATCTGACGATGGTCAAGCTCAACCACGTCATGGACGAGATGGAGAAGCTGCTGGCCGCGAAGAAGTAGCCGTTCGCACTCACAGCGCGCGCAGGAACGACAGCCGCGGCGCCCGGCCGGTCCGCTGGGGTAGTATGTGCTTTCACCTCGCTCGGCCGCTCAAGGGGGACGTCCAGCTTGCTCGCACGTTTCGTCGTTCTCGCCGCCGTCGCGGCCACCACTGCGGGCTGTTCGGGTGATCGCCGCGTCGCCGCTGCCGGACAGCATGGATCGCGACAAGTCAAGGTCGAGAACGCGGAGGTCCGTGAGGTCCGCCGCTCCGTGGACGTCGTCGGCACGCTGACCGCCCGCGAGGATGCGATCGTCAGCGCGGAGGTGGCCGGCCGGGTCGCGAAGCTGGTGCACGATCTGGGCGATCGCGTCGAGGTGGGGGACGTGCTCGTGGAGCTCGATCAGGAGAAAGCGCAGTACGGCGTCGAGGCGCAACGCGCGGCGCTCGCGACGGCGCGCGCCAAGTACGGCGCCTCGGATGCCGGCGACCTGCCGCCGATCGAGCGCGTGCCGGAAGTTGTGAGCGCGGCCTCGCAGCTCGCCGACGCGAAGCAGCGCCTCGATCGCGCGAAGAGCCTGGCGGCCCGCAGCATCCTCTCGAAGTCCGATCTGGACGACGCGCAGCTGCGCTACGACACAGCGCTGGCCGCGCACGAGCAGGCGCTCGCGTCCGCCCGCGAGCTGCGCGCCGACATCGAGGCGAAGGCGTCCGCGCTCCGGCTCGCCGAGCGCGACTTGCGCGACACGGTGATCCGCGCTCCGTTCCAGGGTTTCGTGGCCGAACGCCTCGTCTCGCTCGGCCAGTACGTGCAGACGCAAACGCCCATCATGCGCCTCGTCCAGCTCCACCCGCTGAAGGTGACGGCCGAGGTGCCGGAGAAGTTCGCGCCGTGGATGCAGACTGGCCGCGACGTCTCGCTCCGCGTCGATGCCTTCCCGACCGAGAATTTCACGGGGCGGATCGTGCGGATTGGGCCGTCCGTGAACCTGAAGTCGCGGGCGTTCGCGATCGAGGGCGAAGTGCCCAATCCCGACGGGCGGCTCAAGCCCGGCACGTTCGCGCGCCTGCAGATCACGACCGACCACGTCGATCGCGCGGTGACGATTCCCGCCGCGGCCGTCCAGAGCCGGTACGGCACGAACCGCGTGTTCGTGGTCGTGAACGGCCTTCTGCAAGGGCGCGAGGTGGTGCTCGGCGACCGGCTGGGCGATCGCGTCGAAGTCAGCTCGGGGTTGGACGCCGGCACGCCTGTCGTCAGCGCCGACGTCGAGCAGCTCGCCGACGGCATGAAGGTGGCCCTTGTTCGCTGAGTTCTGCGTCCGCCGCCCGGTCTTCACGACGATGCTCGTCGTGCTGCTCGTCGTCATGGGCGTCTTCTCGTACCGCGACCTCAGCGTCGACCTCCTGCCGAAGGCGGACCCGGCGACCGTGGCGGTCACGCTCTTCCTGCCGGGCGCGAGTCCCGACGAGCTCAACAGCGCCGTCGCGGAGCCGGCCGAGCAGGCCCTGTCGAGCATCGCGGGCATCGACGAAATGAACACCGTGATCCGCGAGGGCAACGCGCGCATCACGCTGAAGTTCGTGCTCGAGCGGGACATCAACGACGCCGCGCAGGACGTCCGCGAGAAGGTCGCGCAGGCGATCAAGGATCTGCCGCCCGAGCTGCTGCCGCCGGTCATCACCAAAGTCGATCCCGACTCCGACCCGGTGATCTCGTTCGCGGTCGCCGGCCCCCTGCCGATCCGCGTGCTCACCGAGATCGCGGACAAACGGATTCGGCGGGCGATCGAGACCGCCGACGGCGTCGGCGAGGTCACGATCTCCGGCGGCCACGCGCGCGAGATCCAGGTCGTCCTCGACGTCGCCAAGCTCAACGCGCACGGGCTGACGGTCGACGCCGTGCGAAACGCGATCGTCTCCGAGAACGTGGAGATCCCCGGCGGCTACATCGAGCAGGGCGATGCGGAGCTGACCCTGCGCACGCTCGGCCGGATCGAGTCGTCCGAACAGTTCGCCAACATCGTGGTGACCAACGCCGGGCGCACGCCGATCCGGCTGCGCGACGTCGCGTCGATCGAGGACACGACGGAGGAGGCGCGCACGGGCGCGTTCCTCGACGGCAATCGCTCGCTCATCATGGACGTCCGGCGCCAGTCGGGCCAGAACACCGTCGAGGTCATCGCCGCCGTCAAGAAGAAGATGGACGAGGTCCGGCGCGGCCTTCCGCCGGACGTCACCGTCACCCCCACCCACGACGATTCGAACTTCATCAACGCGTCGATCGCGTCGCTCGAGGAGCACCTCGTCGCAGGCAGCCTGCTCGCGAGCCTCGTGATCCTCCTGTTCATCCGGAACCTGCGGGTCGTCGCGGTGGCCTCGCTCGCGATCCCCGCGTCGCTCATCGCGAGCTTCGCGCTCATCCGCGCGGCCGGCTTCACGCTGAACAGCATGACGCTGCTCGGCCTCACGCTCGCCGTCGGCATCGTGATCGACGACGCGATCGTCGTGCTGGAGAACGTCTTCCGGCACATGGAGGAGGAGGGCGCGCCGCCGTTCCAGGCCGCGATCGCCGGCACGAAGGAAGTGACGCTGGCCGTCATCGCGACGTCGGTGTCGCTCATCGTCATTTTCCTGCCCGTCGCGTTCATGACCGGCTACACGCAGCGCTTCATCTACCCGTTCGGGTTCACGATGGCGTTCGCGGTCATGGTCTCGCTGCTCGTCAGCCTGACGCTCACGCCGATGCTGAGCGCCCGCGTCGTGAGCACCGACGGGCGCGTCCACCGGCACGGCGAGGGCGTGTTTGGACGCGTGGACGCGCTCTATCGCCGCTCGCTCGAGTGGTCGCTCGACCACCGCGGCGCCGTCGTGGCCGTGAGCCTGCTCACGTTCGCATCGACGTTCGCGCTGAGCCGGATGGTCGGGCGGTCGTTTCTGCCGAACGAGGACATGGGCGAGTTCCAGCTCGTGATCGACACGCCGGAGGGCACGTCGCTCCAGGGCATGGAGAAGGCCGTGCTCGAGCTGACGCCGAAGCTCCTGGCCGTGCCCGGCGTCGCGCACGTGCTGCCGACGATCTTCGAGCGCGTGAATCACTCGCACATCTACATCACGCTCAAGCCGGTCGGCGAGCGGAAGTCGCAGGAGGTCGTCGCGCAGGGCATCCGCGAGGTGATGGCCGCCTATCCGAGCTACAAGCCGACGATCGTCATGCGCTCCCCGATCGGCGGCGGCGAGACCTCGGCGTACCCGATCCAGGTCAACCTCACCGGCCCGGACCTGCGGGCGCTCTCCGGCTACGCGCTCCGGCTGCTGGCCGACGTGGAGACGATGCCCGCGATCAGCGACTCGAAGGCCGTGGTCAACCTGTCGAATCCCGAGCTGCGCGTCTCGGTGGACCGGCAGCGCGCCGCCGATCTCGGCGTCCGCGTCGGGGATCTCGCGACCGCGCTCCGGTTGATGGTCAGCGGCGAGGACGAGATCTCCAACTACCGCGAAGCCGGCGAGCGCTACCCGGTGAAGATCCGCGTGCGTGAGGACCAGCGGTCGGACACGAACACCATCGGCGGGCTGATGGTGCCGTCGGCTTCGGGCACGCCGGTGCGCGTGGACAACGTCGCCACGCTCGACCGCGGGTTCGGGCCCACGATCATCCAGCGCTTCAACCGGCAGTTCTCGATGGCGGTCTTCGCCGACATCAAGCCCGGCCAGCCGCTCGACGGCGCGCTGCGCGAGATCGCCGTGCACGCGAAAGCCCTCGACCTCGCGCCCGGCTACGGTTACAAGTTCGCCGGCCAGTCGAAGCTCCTCGACGAGACCACGAGCAACATGGTGCTGGCGCTCGCGCTCGCCAGCATCTTCATCTACATCGTGCTCGCGATGCAGTTCGAGAGCTTCGTGCAGCCGCTCGTGATCATGACGGCGCTGCCGCTCTCGGTGCCGTTCGCGCTCCTGACGCTGTGGATGACGGGCCGCGTGCTCAACCTCTGGAGCGCGCTCGGCGTGCTGCTGCTGCTCGGGATCGTGAAGAAGAACTCGATTCTGCAGGTGGACTACACGAACGTGCTGCGGCGCCAGGGCCTGCCGATGCGCGAGGCGCTCGTCCAGGCGTGCGAGACGCGGCTCCGGCCGATCCTCATGACCACCGCGGCCATCATCGCGGGCCTCATTCCGACCGTGCTGGGCGTCGGCGCGGGCGCGACCCAGCGCGCGGACATCGCGGTCACCATCGTGGGCGGCCAGACGCTGTGCCTGTTCCTGACGCTGTTGCTCGTCCCGGTCAGCTACTCGCTCGCCGAAGAGGGCGTGGCGCGGCTGCGGCTGCTGTGGCGCGCGCGGGTTCGCAAGCCGGCGCCCGCGGGCGAGACGTCGGCCTGAGCGCCCCCCGGCCCCGGTCCCTTCCACCAGCGCGTTCTCGGCTTTCCGACGGCCTACACCGCCGCGTCTCTCGCCATCGTCGTCATGGTCGGCGCGTATGGCCGGACGATCCTCGGCCGCGGGACGTGGGGCGCGATCGTCGCGGTCGGCGTCGCGGCGCTCTACGGCTTCCTCTACGTGCTGTTGATGAACGAGGACTACGCGTTGCTGATCGGGTCGATCGGAGTCTTCGTCTTCCTCGGCGTCGTCATGTTCCTGACGCGGAACGTGGACTGGTACGGTCTGGGCGGGCGCCGATCGCCGCCGGCCGGCACGGCATGAGCGGGGTCACTCCTGCAGCCGGACGATCGGCGGCTTCTGGAACCAGCCGCCCTCGGTGATGATGAACCAGCCGATCGGGAAGCCCCCCTCGCCCGTGTAGATCACGCCGAGATCGCGCGCGTCGGCCGGCACGTGAAACGTGCGCGTGGCGCCGACCGACTCGCCGGGCTGAAGGACCGTCGAGAACGGCACGTCGGCGGGACTGGGGACGGGGTCGAAGCGCCGCTCGGCCCCATCCACCAGGTAGATGACCGTGCCGCGCTCCCCCATCGGCACGCGCTGCGCGCGACTCCGCAGGCGCAGCGAGACCACCACGTCGCCGTCGGCCGCGCGCCGCCAGCCGGTGACGGTGATGCACCAGTCGTCGCGGCAGATCTCCTCGTTGACGCGATACACGCGCCGCGTGCTGAACGCCGTGGTGGCGATGACGATCGTCAGGTACCCGACCGTCCCGATCGCCAGCCCCAGGAGCAGCCGGCCGGCCTTCGCAACCCGCCCGAGAAGCGCCAGCACGGCGGCCGTGACGAGCGTGAGGAGCGCGGCCAGCACGAGCAGCAGGAACAGCGGCTCGAAGACGTTCATCATCGGCATCCATACTTTATAGTGCAAAGTAATGTCCAAGAGCAAGGCCGTGTAGACTGCTGCGACTCGATGTCGCTCGCTGCCGGCACCCGCCTCGGACCGTACGAAATCCGTTTCAAACTGGGCGAAGGCGGGATGGGCGAGGTCTATCGCGCCCACGACACCACGCTCAATCGCGACGTCGCGGTCAAGGTCCTGCCGGATCTGTTCGCGGACGACCCCGAGCGGCTCGCGCGCTTCACGCGCGAGGCGCAGACGCTGGCCGCGCTGAATCACCCCAACATCGCGCACATCTACGGCGTCGAGTCGCGCGCGCTCGTGATGGAGCTCGTCGAGGGCGAGGACCTGGCGGTCCACATCGCGAGGGGAGCGATCCCGCTCGCCGAGGCGCTGCCTATCGCGCGCCAGATCGCCGAGGCGCTCGAAGCGGCGCACGATCAGGGCATCGTCCACCGCGATCTCAAGCCCGCGAACATCAAGGTCAAGGCCGACGGCACGGTCAAGGTGCTGGATTTCGGACTCGCGAAAGCGCTGACCCAGGACGCGGGACCAAGGACCCAGGACCTGTCCAACTCCCCGACCCTGACCGCCCGTGCCACCCAGATCGGCGTGATCATGGGCACGGCCGCGTACATGGCGCCCGAACAGGCGCGCGGCAAGACCGTCGATCGCCGCGCGGACATCTGGGCGTTTGGCGTTGTGCTCTTCGAGATGCTCACCGGGCAGCGCGCCTTCAAGGGCGACGACACCTCAGACGTGCTGGCCGCGGTGTTGCGGCAGGACCTCGATTGGAGCGCGCTGCCACCTGCGACGCCTCCGCGCCTTCGGCGGCTGCTCGAGCGCTGTCTCGATCGCGATCCCCGGCAGCGCCTGCGCGACGTCGGCGAGGCGCGCGTCGAAATCGCGAAGATCGAAAGCGGCACGACCGACGGCCCCGCGACGCCGCCAGCCGCCGCGGCGGCGCGCTCCACCGGGTCCCGCGCCTGGCCGCTCCTCAAAGGCGCGTTCGTGATCGCGTTGATCGCGGCCGCGTGGTGGCTGGGGCGGCGCGCCGCCGTACCCGAGGCGGCGTGGTCCCGGTTCACCCAGCTCACCGATGCGTCCGGCATCGAGACCGGACCGAGCCTCTCGCCAGACGGCGCGTCCTTCGCCTACGCAAGCGCCGCCCGAGGCAGCTGGGACATCTACGTGCAGCGTGTCGGCGGCCGAAACCCGGTCCTCGTGGCCGGCGATCCGGCGCGCGACGAAATCTGGCCGGCGTTCTCGCCGGATGGCAAGTCGATCGCCTACAGCCTGGGCGGCGGCACCGGCGGCATTTTCATCGTCGGCGCGACAGGCGAATCCGCGCGCCGTCTCACGGATACGGGATCCAACCCGGCCTGGTCGCCTGACGGCCAGCACATTGTCTTCTGCTCGGAGGAGGTGCAGAGCGTCTACAGCACGAACACCGAAAGCACGCTGTGGACGGTCGACGTCAACGGCGGCACGCCGGTGAAGCTCGATCTGGACATCGCCGCGTTCCAGCCGGCGTGGTCGCCGTCGGGCAAGCGCATCGCGTTCTGGACGAACATCAATGGCCAGCGGGACATCGCGACGATCGCGGCCACCGGCGGATCGCGCCTCCTGGCGACGGACGACGTGGCCGTGGACTGGGGGCCCGTGTGGACTCCGGACGGCCGATTCCTGTACTTCGCGAGCGACCGCGGCGGCTCGATGGGCATCTGGCGGATGCCGATCGACGAGGCCTCCGGACGCGCGACCGGCGCGCCCGAGCCCATCGCGGCCGGCGTGGACGTGTCGATGGATCTTCCACATCTCTCGGCAGACGGCAACGCGCTCGTCTTCCGCTCGAAGATCCAGTCGGTGAACCCGGCCGCGATCGATTTCGATCCCGCCACCGAGCGAGCCGGCGCCGTCCGCCTGCTCCAGCACACGACCCGTCAGCTATTGCCGGCGTCGGTCTCGCCCGATGGACGATGGCTCGCGCTCTACAACCTCAACGAGCGGCAACAGGACATCTTCACCATGCGATCGGACGGATCCGCCCTGACGCATCTGACCGATGACGATGCCCGGGACTGGTTTCCGCACTTCGCCCCGGACGGCTCCACCGTCGAGTTCATTTCCAACAAGGGCGGCGCCTATCAGGGATGGTCGATTCGGCCCGACGGGAGCGGCCGGGCGCAGATCACCAACATCGACGCGACCATCGACTACGTGTTCTTCAGCCCGGACGGCAGGAAACTCGTGGCGGCCGGCGCGTCGAACAACGAGTTCTTCATTGGCTCGCCGCCGTTTCCGATGACCCGAGCCACGGCCACGGTCGTGAAGCCGCAGGCCCTTGGCGCCGGGTTTCTGTTTCCCACCAACTGGTCGAGAAATGGCCGCTGGCTGGCCGGCGCAATCGCGCTCGCCACCGGGAGCCTTCGGGGTAATGGTCTCTATGACGTGGCCGCCGGCACCGTGCGCGCCTTGAGCGACGACTCCGGGAGCTTCGATCTCGGATGGCTGCCGGGCGATACGCGCGTCGTCTATTTCACCATTCAGGGCAAGCTCGTGGTTCAGGACGTGGACTCGCTCAAACGACGCGACGTCGCCGTCACGCTGCCGCTCCCGCCGGACGACGCCTGGAACATCGCGGTGGCGCCGGACGGTCGGACGATCTACTACGGCGCCCAGCAGGTGGAAGCCAATATCTGGAAGGTCGAACGCGCCAGGGCGCAGAAGTGAGCGCGCTCACGCGCGAATGATCTCGCGCGCCATGGCGCGAGCCGGTCCGAGCGCCGCGGCCGGGACGACCAGCTGCAGCCAGGCATCGGCCTTCCGCGCGAGCGCCTGCCATTCTTCGCGCTGATCCGCGGCCTTCGCGTCCAGCCACGCCAGCGCGACGAGCGTGGCCCAGGCCTCGCGCGTCAGGGCCGCGGGCCGCTTCGCGTCAAGAACGTCGAGCGCCAGGCCCACCACGCCAGCGAGATCGGCCGTGAGATCCCACGACCCGTTCGCATGCTGCAGAGCCACGAGGGCGTCGAGCGGCCGCCTCGAGATTGGCGGGGCGGCCGCGGGCGACTTCACCGGCTTCGGGCGACCGAAGCCCACGCCCGTCGCGATCCGCCGCGCCGCCTTGGTGACCGAGGCCGCGAGCAACGAATCGAGCTGATCCATCACCGCGCCCGGTGCGGGCGCGCTGAGCCGCGCCCCGCCCGGGAAGGTCGCTATGGTCAGATCACGCGTGCTCCCTGCCAGCCCGCCCCAGCCGGACGTGAGCGCGACCGGGATGCGGCGCAGTTGCAGGTCGGCTGGCGTCGCGCCCTGGCGGTGTTCGATTGCGACGAAGGACGTCAAGCGCGACGCCAGGCCGTACGTCGTGGCGAGCCGGACGATTTCCTGCTCCGCCCGATCCGCGACGCGGCCCGCCTGTCTCGATCCGAAGCGCGCGAGCGGTTCCGGCTGCTCTTCGAGCTCCCGAATCCTCCGGCGCGCCGCGAGCGTGGCCAGCGTGCGTCCGGCGAGGACGTCATCCGGCATCGAGGCCGACCACGAGACGTCGCCGCGCGGTCCGCGCGCGGATACGGCGACCGAGGCCCGGTGCGCGTCGGCAAGAAAGGCGTACGCCACGAGCCGCTCGCCGGAGAACACCGGCGGCTCGCTGGACAGCGCCGGCGTGGCGGCAAGGTCGCCCCACGTCACCGAGACCTCGGCGAGCGCGGGCGACAGCAGGCGGCCGAACTGCCGCAGCACCCTGGCCTCGACGCGCTCGCCCGGATGGATGAACTCGGCGACGCCGCGTCCGGCGCGCGCCATCCCGCGGACGAGGTGCGCGCTCGCGCCGCGCCCGATCCCGAAGGTGAACACGCGGGTGTCGGCGGCGTGGGCCGCAATCGCGGCCATGACCTCGTCGGTGTTCGTGACCTCGCCGTCGGTGAGGATCACGAGCTGACGCGGAAGGCCGGCGATCGGCGGCTGCAAGAACGCGAATTTCAGCGCGCCGAGGATTTCTGTGCCGCCCAGATCCGCCTCGAGCGCCTGGACGTGCGCGCTGGCCGCCGCCAGCGTCTGCTCCGTGTAGGGCTGACTCGCGTCGAACAGGCTCGCACAGGTCGATCCGAAACCGATGATGTTGAAGCGGCACGCGGGGGTGAGCGATCGCAGGCACAGCTGCAGCGCGTTGCGGACCTGGGCGATCGACGATCCCCCCATCGACCCGGATCGATCGACGATGAAGATGACCTCCGACGGCGCGTACGCCGCGTCGAATTCGGGCCGGACGACGAGCGCAGCCGTCAGCTGGCCGGCCTCGTCCTTTTCGACGCGCACGTGCGGCGTGTGCACGCCGCCGGCTTCGACGAGCAGCACGACGTCGCGATCGAGTGCGACGTCCGTCTGCGCGAGCCGGACCGTCGCCTGCGCGCCGTGCATCTCGATCGCCATCGGATGCGACGGCGCCTGAATCGCCGTGATTGGCCCGGGCATCGCGATGCGCACCGTGAAATCGAGGCCGTACGGGACCGTCCACCGGACAGGCGGATTCAGCGCGTCGGCGTCGGATCGGCCAATGCCGCGGCGATCCGAGGCCGGCGCGTAGCGCGGCGCCACGGTCGTCGGCAGGGTGAAGCGCAGCGCCTGACCGTCGAGGACGAGCTCGGTGACGTACGTCAGCTTGAGCAGGACTTCGCCGCCCGGAGGAATGTTGCCGACGCTGACCGCGAAGATATCGGGGCGCTCCTCGTCGAGCAGGAACGCGCCATGCCCCTCCTGCAGCGCATCGTCGTAGGCGCGGAATGCCGCCTCGCGGGGCTTGACTTCGGCGACGTAGTGGACGCCGCCGACCACGGCCTCGAAGCCACAGACCGCGGCCAGTTCGTCGATGGGGAACGTGTAGACCGCCTCGATTGGACGATCTTCGGCGTTGCGATAGCGCTGCGTGATGACCACGCGCGCGCTGAACTCGTTCAGGTCTGCCTCGACGGACACGCCCTCGAGCGGAATCGACTCGGATTCCCCTCTCAGTCCCGCGCGCGGCCTCTCCATGCTGGCGTCAGTCGTCGGCATCGTGATCCCCATCGCCGCGGCTGAGATGCGCGCGGCACCAATCCGCCAAAGCCCCGAGCGCCGCCGCGTTCGGCAGGCGCGCCTCGCTGGACACGTTGAGCTCGACGCCCGGTGCCAGGGCGATCCGGCGCCACGACGTCACCGCCGGAAGCACCGCGGCTCGTCGTCGATCGCGGGCGGCCGCCGGCCGCCGGATCTCGTCGAGCGTGCGCCCCGCCTCCTGCAGTGACCGCACCCGCAGCAGCGCCTGCAGGTGCTCCGGACCGTAGTGGTCGCCGCGGCCGACGCCGTACGGCGCCGGCAGAAGGTTCTCCTGGATGTAGTAGCGAACCGTGCGGCGCGACACGCCGCCAAGATCCGCCAGCTCATCGAGCCCGTAGCGCGGCTCGTCCCCGGCCACGGTCTAAATATAGACAGTTAACTGTCATATTGTCAACTGTCACATTTTTAAGGCGGCGAATCTGCGCCGCGACTCCGCCCGGTGCCGCGGGGCGCGCTGGTTCACGGCCGCTCGCGCGCGCCGTGTGCTTCGAGATACGCCATGATCTTCGCGTCGCGCCGCTCGATCGCCGCAAGGAGCGGCGTCCTCCCGCCGTTGGCGCCGTTCACGTTGACGCCGGCCTCGACCAGCATCCGCACGATCCCGGCTTCCCCGGCGTCCGCCGCGCTGACGAGAGCGACTACGCCCGATTGCGGCTTGAGGCCCGCGTCGAGGAGCAGGCGCACGACGTCGGCGTTCGGGTTCATCATCACGATGAGAAGCGGCTCGTCCTGGTGCAGGCGCCGTCGTGACAACGCCTGGCCTTCGCCCCACGCGACCGCAGGATCGGCGCCGGCCTGGAGCATCGCCTTGACGATGGCGGCATCCTCGGGATGCTTTGGTCGAAGCTGCCGGAGCACCTGACGCCATGGCGACTGATACAAGCCCTCTTCGAATTTCACCATCCGGTTCGGATTGGCGCCCGAATCGAGCAGCGCTCGAACTTTGGCGACATCATGCGCGGCGGTCGCGGCAATCAGTGCCGATTCCTTCTCGCCGCCGTAGGGCGCCTTGTCGCACGAGGAGATCGCGAGCGCGGCGATCACCAGCGCTACCAGCACGAGCCTCATCGATCTCATCGCTTCGGCTCGGCGTTCCTGAGGACGGCGGCCACGGCGTCGAGCGCTTTGAGTGCTTCGGGATTCTTCTCCTCGCCCAGGGCCTCGGTCACGACCTCGAGGGCCGTTCGTCCGTCTGCGCCTCGCGCCTCTGGATCGGCGCCATGCGCCAGGAGCGCTTTGACGGCGTCGGCGTACCCGAACACGGCGGCGCGAAACAGCGCGGTCTTGCGGTCGGTCGGCGCCCGGTCGTTCACGCCAGCGCCGATCTGGAGGGACTGTTCGATGCCCGCGACGTCCCCGTGGCGCGCGGCGCGAAACAGCCGCTCGTCCTCGCCGCTGAATCTCATGCGCGGCAGCACGACGGTCCACACGAGAAAGGCCGGCAACGCCAGCGCGAAGAGCGTCCCGTACAGGACCTTGCCGGCCCGGTTCAGGCCGAACAGTGCGAGGAGCCAACCGGGGGCGCCTGAGGAGGCCACGGATCGGGCGGATTGTAATGCGATCCCGCTCTCCTCTGGTACGCTGGAGAGGCCCCCCTGGGAACAGCCACGATGCCGGAGTCGGCTCAGGTTCGCTACGCGCTCGAATCCGCCGAGCAGTCGGCGGCCGCCGGCGATTTTCCGACCGCGGCGCAGCACCTTCGCGAAGCCGTGGCGCTGCAGGAGGCCCAGTTCGGCGCTTTTCATCCCGACGTCGCCAGCACCCTCAACAACCTCGGCGTCGTCTGCGAGCGCATCGGTCAGTTCGGGGAGGCCGAAGCGTGCTACCGCCGGGCCTATGCGATTGTGACGGCGGCCCGTCCCGCCGACGATCCGCTCGTCGCGACCAGCCGGCAGAACCTCGCAGACTTCTGCGCCGCTCGTGGCATTCCCTTCGAGACGCCGGTGCCGTCTCCTCCATCGGCTGTGACACCTGCGGCAGCCCCCGTGGCCGAGCCGCTTCGATCCAGGCGATCGAACGCCCGGCGCGTGCCGCTGGTCGTGGCGGGGATTGTGATCGCCTTCGTCCTTGTGCGCTGGCTGACCGCGAGCCGTCCGGCACCGGATGCCGCACCGCCAGGCGAGATACCGCCGCCGGCGTCAACACCCGCGCCGGCGCCACCGGTCGCAATCGCTCCCGTCATCTCTCCAGCGCCGCCGACGCCGACACCAGCGCGGCCGAAACCGGCAGCGCCGAAGCCGGACGGCAGCAGCATCGGCGTGGCTGAGGCGCAACTGTGCCGGACGCTGACGACGGGCGCCGAGTGGAAGTGCACGAAGGCCGGCGATGCCGCCGGACCCGGTGGGTTCTACTTCTACACGCGTCTCACGACGCCGCGCGACACCGTCGTCGTTCACCGCTGGTATCGCGAGGAGCGTGTCATGCAGTCGCGCGAGCTGCAGATCCACGCGAACCCGGGCGCGGGCTATCGGACGTATAGCCGCTTCACGATCGATGCAGCTGGCGCGGGCCACTGGCGCGTCGAGTTGCTGACGGCGGACGGGCACGTGCTGCACGAAGAGAGATTTGTCGTCCGCTGAGGCCTATGTCCTGCCGATCGCCTGCATCACCTGCTGGGCGACCGCGTTGTTCGGGTCGAGCGCAAGGGCGGCGCGCGCGTGCTCGCGGGCGCTGTCCGGGCGGCTCAGCTTGAGCTCGCACCGCGCGAGCTGCGCGTGCACCATGGCGTCGCCCGGCAGCAGGCCGACCGCGCGATTGAGAAACCGCTCGGCCTCGGCCGGAGCGTCGAGGTCCAGGCCGAAGCGCCCGATGTCCAGCCAGACCCGCCCGTCGATGTCCGGCAGCGCGTCCATCTGGACGAGGGCGAGCGCGCGAACGGCCTCGGCGCGGTTGCCCGACTGCGCCAGCGCCCGCGCGAGGTCGTAGCCGGCGAGCGGTGTCCCGCCGCCGTGGTCGATCGCATCCCGCAAGAACGACGCGGCTTCGGCGCCCTGACCTGCGTCGAGCAGCGCCTGGCCCAATCCGAGTTCGATCGCGCGGTCGTCGGGCTTCAGCTCGTGGGCTTTTCGATAGTGCGGAAGCGCGGCTGCACTCTGTCCGAGGTCGAGAAGCCGCCCGCCGAAGCGCGCGTGCGCGCCGGCCGGATTGTTGGTGTCGGTCAGGATGAGCGAGACCCAGCGCTCGGCGGCGTCAATCTGGCCCTGGGCCGCCAGAATCTCCGCGTATCGCATCCGATCTTCGTTCCGGCCGTCATCGGTGCCGATCGGCCAGTTGACGGCAATGGCCAGGACGGCGGCTGTCGAACCGAGCACTGCGACGCGACGCCAGTGACGGGCCCGAACGGCGGCGACGAGGAGATCGAGCGCGGCGCCGGCGCCGACGCAAAAGGGCACGAGGAGCGGCACGCGGTACCGTTCGGCCATGAAGAAGACGGCGACGGCCACCGCATAGGCCGGAACGAACACCAGCCACACGAGGTACTCGCGCAGGCGATCGCGCGGCGCGGCGGCCACGAAGCCGACGAGCGCAAGCGGAATGAGCACCGCGGGACCGACGACGCAGAACGCCAGCAGCGTCTGCAGATCGTACGCAAAGAACGCGTAGCTGAACGGCAGCGCGATGTAGTGAGCGTTGAACACATCGCCGACCTTGCGCACGAAGAGCCAGGCGGCCGTGCGCGGGTGCGCGCGGATCCACGACCAGCCCAGTCCGAAGAAATAGTCCGAGACTTCCGCGTCGCTGAGCGGATGCCCGACGGCTTGTTCGGCGACGCGTCTGGTGTCGATGGCCTGCCCGGTGATCGACGGCCGCACGCCGGGAATCACCCAGTAGAACCCATTGGCCGTCTCGCTGTTGCCGAGGTAGAAGTTCACGCCGCCGTGCGACGACACGAGCGTGAATTGGTGTGAGACAACGACGTTGCGCAGCACCACGGGCGAGAGGGCCAGCGCCACGCCCAGGACGAGCGCCGCGCCCGCGCGCACGCGCCGGAGCGCCAGCACCCCGGCGGCCAGCGCCGCGACGGCGATGCCGATGTTCGGTCGATTCAGCACCGCGATCCCGAAGACGGCACCCGCGGTCAGGAACCAGCCCCAGCCTCCACGCGTGAGACCACGCGTCAGCGCCAGCAGCCCGCCAGCCACCAGCACCGCATCGAGCGCCGACTGGAGCACCAGGATTTCGTGGAACGTCAGCAGGCCCGTCAGCGTCGCCAGGCCGGCCGCCCACCAGGCCGCGCGCGAGCCATACCACTCGCGCGCCATCGCGAACACGAGGCCGACCGTCATCGTGCCCAGCAGCGCCTGCAGGACGCGGACGGCCGTCAGGGTTTGAAGCAGGCCGAGGGCGGCGGCCAGAAAGTAGATGTAGAGCGGCGACACGTAGTACAGGCCCGGACCGAGCGCGAGGTTGCCGCCGAGCACCTGCCGCGCCAGATTGACGTAGTCGGTCGTGTCGAATCCCGCGTCGGCCTGAAGCAGCGGCTGGTCGGACAGCTGGCCGATGACGACGATCTTGATCAGGAAGGCGGCACCGAGGAGCGCGGGCAGCCAGCGCGTGGTGGAGCCGCCTCGACGACTCGATGCGGGCGCTTCGGCGCGTCGCGCCCGGCGTGCCGCGCGACGCCGGCTCACGCGGCTCCTCCCGAGTCGACCATCCCGTGCCCTGAAGAGTATACGGCGGCGCGCTCGTGCGCTGAAGACACGCGCTCAGGGACGGTCCGGTCCGTCGCTCCGAAGATGCATCCAGACGAGCCAGGCGACCGTGGCGAGCATCCCCATCCACCCGACCGCCCGCGTCACCGACGCGATCGCCCGGTCGTCCCCCAGCACGCCCCAGTGCGAGAACAGGATCGTCCAGTCGCTCTCGTCGCCGCCGACGAGCGGCAGCGCGGACCGGCGGGCGTCGCCCATATAGGTCGCGATGTACAGGAAGTTCTCGAAGAACCAGAACGTGCAGAACGCCACGGCCGTCGTCTCGCCGCGGCGAACGAAGACGAGCGCGCAGACGAGCGGCACGATCACCTCGCCCAGCGTGCCGCCGAGGATCCGCGTGTAGTAGCCGGCCCAGCTGAAGACCACGTGGCCGGCCTCGTGGAACATCAGATTCGCGTGGTCGAGGATCAGAAACCCACTGCTGTCCGCCGCCGCGTAGAGAAAGAACACGCCGTAGAAGACCACCCACGCCAGGAGCGCGCCGCGCGAGACCGGCGCGAAGCCCTCGTCGGGAAGCAGCCAGTCGCGCATCACGCCACGCCCGGACGTCCAATCGGACGGATTCGCTGCACGGCAGCAGCCAGCGCGAGCACGCTTTCCTCGCCCTGCGGCCTGCCCACGATCTGCAGCCCGACCGGCAGGCCAGCGGTTCCGCGATCCAATCCGCAGGGCACGGATGCCACCGGCAAACCTGTCAGGCTGAGGAGAAAGGTCGGCGCCACCCAGTCGATGTAAGTGGCCATCGGCCGGCCGGCAACCGAGGCTGGATAGCTCTGCTCGACGGAAAACGGCGGCACGGCCATGCACGGCGTGAGGACGTGGTCGAACCGGTCGAACAGCTCGCGGAAGCGGTGCCAGAGGCGGCTGCGGAACTGTTCTGCCGCCGCGATCTCTGTCGTCGTCGTCCCGAGGCCGGCGCGCACGCTCGCCGCGACGTTGGCGCCGAACTGATCTTGTCGATCGAGACGGGAGAACATCTCGGTGACGAACCAGAGACCGCGCAGCGCGAGAAAAGCCGGACGGCCCGCGGACAGATCGAGGGCAATCTCGGTCACCTCGGCGCCGATCTCGGTCAGGCCGAACGCGGCTTCGCGGCAGATCTTCTCGATCGCCGGCTCGATGCCGATGCCCGCCACGTCGGCGCAGTACGCGAGACGAAGCCCGCGCCTGGGGCCGGCGCGCACCGCGCCGACGAAATCGCGGCCGGCGACCGGCTGGGCCAGCGGCGAGTACTCGCTCGGCCCGGCGATCGCCTGAAGCATCAACGCCGCGTCGTCAGCCGTTCTGGCCATCGGTCCGGTCACGAGCAGCGTGTCCCAGACCCAGTCGGCCGGATCGGTCGGCACGAGGCCGGCGGACGGCCGCAGGCCCACGACCCCGCAGAACGACGCCGGGATGCGCAGCGACCCGCCCAAATCCGTCCCTTCGGCCAACGCGATCATGCCGGTCGCCAACGCGGCCGCGCCGCCGCCGGTCGAACCGCCGGCGCTCTTCGACACGTCCCAGGGATTGCGCGTGGGGCCGAAGATGTCGTTGAACGTGTTGCCCCCGGCCGCGAATTCCGGGCAGTTGGTCTTGCCGAGGATGACCGCGCCGGCCGCGCGCAGGCGCTTGACGACCAGCGCGTCGTTGTCCGGCACGTAGTCGGCGTACAGCGTCGATCCGAAGGTCGTGCGCAGGCCGGCGACGGGGGTGACGTCTTTGATCCCGGCCGGCAGGCCGCAGAGCAGCCCGGGCTCTTCGCCGCGGGCGATGCGTCGATCGAGGTCGCGCGCGTCGTCCATCGCGCGCGGGTTCAGGGTGACGATGGCGTTCAGCGACGGATTCAGCCGTTCGACCCGCGCGAGACAGCCGCCGATGACGTCCGCCACCGAGACCTCGCGGGCGGCAATCAGGCCGCGCAGCTCGGTCGCCGATCGATCCGCAAGATCTCTCACGGCTTCCGGTCGCCAGGGAAGGCGGCACCGCAAGCCGCGCGCTCGCGCCGCTCGCCGTTCACCGCAGCGGAGATCGTGATGACTGCGCTCACGAAGCGCGCAGTCTAGCGCACGCGCCACCGGCTCACAAGCAATCGAGCCTGGGCGGCGGCCCGACCGGCGTGCTAGCCTCGGGCATGCATCGGCTTCGCCTCCCGTGCAGCGTGGTCATCTTTCTGGTCGGCACGCTCGCCCGGACCGGGCGGGCGGCGCCGCCGCGGTCGGATCTCCAGCTTGTGTGGGCCGACGAATTCGATCGGGACGGTGCGCCCGATCCCGCCAACTGGACGTACGAGCGGGGCTTCGTGCGCAACCAGGAGCTGCAATGGTACCAGCCAGAGAACGCGCGCGTCGAGCGCGGTCTGCTCGTCATCGAGGCGCGCCGCGAGCGCGTCGCCAACCCGTCGTATGACGCGGCGTCGCCGGATTGGAAGCGCAATCGCGCCGCCGCCGAGTACACCTCGGCGAGCGTGACGACGCGCGGCCTGCACAGCTTCACGTACGGCCGGTTCGAGATGCGCGCGCGCATCGACACGCGGCCGGGGTTGTGGCCCGCGTTCTGGACGGTCGGCGCGTCCGGACCGTGGCCGCACAACGGCGAGATCGACATCATGGAGTACTACCGCGGCATGCTGCTTGCCAACGCCGCCTGGGGCGGCGTCGAACGCGGCCGCGCGATCTGGGCGGACACGCGCACGCCGATCGCATCATCGTTCCCGGCCGACTGGTCGTCGCAGTTTCACGTCTGGCGCATGGACTGGGACGAGCGCGCGATCACGCTCTCCGTGGACGATCGGCTGCTCAACGACGTCGATCTGTCGCACACGACGAATCAGGACGGATCGGGCGTCAACCCGTTTCATGCGCCGCAGATCATCATTCTCAATCTCGCCGTGGGCAGCACCGGCGGCGATCCGGCGCAGACGACGTTTCCGGCGCGGTACGAGATCGACTACGTGCGGGTGTACCAGCGCCGCCCTTCGCCGCGATGAGCCACGTCGTGAACCAGTCGAGGTTGCGCTGCATCGCCGCGCGCTCCTGCGCCGGCTCGTTCAGCACGTGCCCGCCCCGCGGGTGGATGTCGAGCTCGACCGTCTTGCCCATCGACTTCAGCGCGCGGTAGAACATCCACGCCTGCGAGACCGGCACGCGCGGGTCGCGCTCGCCATGCTGGATGAGGAGCGGCGTCGTGACGTTCTTCGCGAACGTGATCGGCGAGTGCGCCGCATAGGACTCGCGGTTCTCCCACGGCTTGCCGAAATACTCGCCGACGAAATCGCCGCCCTCCGACAGGTAGTACATGTCCGTCAGGTCGCTCAGGCTGGCGCCGGCCGACGCCGCCTTGAAGCGCGACGTCTGCGCGACGATCCAGTTCGTCAGGTAGCCGCCGTACGACGCGCCCATGACGCCGAGGCGATCGGGATTGGCGATGCCCTGCGCCACCATCGCGTCGACGCCGGCCATGATGTCCCGATAGTCCACCTCGCCCCACGCGTTCACGATCGCACGCTGCCCCGCCTCGCCGTACCCCGCGCCGCCGCGTGGCATCGGAAACAGCACCGCCATTCCCGCGCTCGCCATCGCCTCGGACGGATACGGGTCGACCTGACCGCGGAGGTGCATGAACTGTGGAAAGAGGCCGTACGTCACGCCGCCGCCCGGCCCGCCGTGGATGTAGACGAGGAGCGGCACC
This sequence comes from Vicinamibacterales bacterium, assembly GCA_035519535.1. Taxonomy (GTDB): domain Bacteria; phylum Acidobacteriota; class Vicinamibacteria; order Vicinamibacterales; family SCN-69-37; genus DATEGZ01. Next base: position 18,847 of record DATIWF010000155.1, read on the forward strand.
CGGACACCGGGCCGGTAGTCCGGCGGCGTCAGCAGCAATCCCCAGACCTCGAAGCCGTCGGACGAGTGCCAGTTCACGGGCTTGAGCTCGCCGAGCGCGAGTGCGTGCAGTTCGGGATTGACGTCGGTGAGCTTCGTGGCCCGCTTCGTGTCGAGATCCGTCACGACCACGTCGCCCATCGTCCGGCTCTCGACGCACTTGTACGCAATCCGTCGACCGTCCGCGCTGAGCGAGATGTCGAAGTTGACGGTCTCCCCCGCCACGACGGTCTCGGCGTGGCCGTCGCTGACGCGCAGCCGGACGATCGGCTGCTCGAACATGTGCGCGTGCGACGCGAACGTGCCGTCGTTCGCTTCGAAATAGATCGATTGGCTGTCGGGCGCCCACTCGAACTCGTTCACCCACGCGTCGTCCAGCAGGTAGACGCGCGGCGTGGATGCGGCGCCGCCCTGGAGCGACGCGACGGTCAGACTGCGCGGCGCCATGATTTCCAGGCGCCCGCTCGTCGAGATGTAGGCCACCTCTTTGCCGTCGGGCGAGACCTGCGGATGGGTGTTCATCCCGGCGCGGCTCACGATCTCGTGCGGCGATCCGTCCGCCAGGCGCACGGCGAAGAGCCGCGTGAAGTAAGGCCCCATGAAGCCCGACCTCGCCGACGCCGAGTAGACGATGCCCGACGAGTCCGGCAGCCACGACAGGCTGTCCACGATCTGATCGGGCCGCGACACCTCGCGCGGCAGCGCGCCGCCGATCGGTTGCACCCACAGGCCGACGGCACGATCGGGCGCGTCGGCATGCTGCACGAACGACGGATCAGACTGCTGGCGCGCCTCCTCGGGCGACAAGGGCGTCGTCGCCGTGTACGCGAGGCTCTTGCCGTCGGGCGCCCACTCGTACGCTACGACGCGGCCGGGCGCGCTCGTCAGCGCCTGCGCGCCGTCAGCCGGCCCGGAGGCGGCTGCGCCGTACACCTGCACGTGCCCGCCGGACGACGCAAGGAACGTCACGGTCCGACTGTCTGGCGACCAGCGCACGGCCGGAGACGACGCCAGCGTCGTGCCGCGCGCGAGCGGCGCAGACGCACCGCCGGAGGCCGAGACGACGAAGAGCGCGCCCTCGTGGGCGTTGCGTTCGACCGAGGGGGTGGACACGACGTAAGCGACCTCGCGGCCGTCCGGCGAGATGCGCACGTCCACGATCGATCGCAGCGTCATCAGATCGTCGACGCTGACACGTGCGGGCGCCGGTCGAGCGCCCAGCGTCACGAGCGACAGCCACGCCGCGAGAAGGCCTCTCGACATCCCGAGGCCTCAGAGTTTACAGGAAGTGTGCGGTCCCGCCAGCGGCCGTGCCTATCGGCTCCACGGCGCAAAGGCGTTGTCGAGGCCCTTGAGCTTCGGCGCGAGCTCGGGCAGGTGCCGCCCGATCACCGTCAGCATCGTCGTCTGCTTGATGTGATCGATGCCGAACTCGGTGTAGATCTCCGGCCGGAAGTCGTCGGTGAAGAACCGATCGCTCTTGAGCCGGCGCGACGCCATCAGGATGAAGATCCGGAACGCCGTGTCGCTGAAGCCGAAGCCCTCGGGCAGCGGCTCCGCGTAGAGGCCCGTCATCAGATCGACCTTCTCGATGTCGTTGTCGTAGACGCGCCGGATTTGCTCGCGCCACACCGGGTTGTCCGTGAGCTCCTCGAAAGACTTCACGGGCGGCTTGTGGAGGAGCTGGCGGAAGCGGTTGTACCGGGGCACGCCGCGCTCGCGATCGCGCAGGATGTCGACCGCCGCCAGATCGAAGTGCTCGCCGTTGTCGCGCGTGAGGTTCTGGAGGTGCCTGGGATAGTTGTGCAAGGTGACGGCGCCGGGGTGCGTCACGCCGAATGAATAGAACAGATCCGCCATCGAGACCCGCTCGACGATGGCGCGCGCCTTCCGGCCGGCGATATCCGGCAGCTCGTGCCGCTCGAGCTCCGCGCCGGTCTTGTTCGAGACCAGCACGACCTCGTCCGGCATCAGCGGATGCATCCGGTACACGGCGACGAACTCCTCGGTCAGCGAGTAGGGCGCGCCGAACTGCTCCGCGTGCGAGCCGACGATGCCGCCGAGCAGCTCGTCCTCGCCGATGAACTTGAACACCTGCTGCAGATCGTCATCGACGACGCCCGACCAGTTGACGTGCATCGCAAGCTTCGTGATCGGATTCGGCAGGATCGCGGGTGTCCACTCGATCGTGTGGATCTTGGCCAGCACCGCCGAATTGATGAGCTTCGCGCTCTCGTAGAGCTGATCGTCGGTCCAGGCGGGATGCTTCGCGGCGAGCTGGTCGCACAGGTAGTTGTGCTCGCGTGAGAACAGCGTGTGCAGCATCGCGAGCCCGATCCACCAGTTGTCGGTGAAGCCGGTGCGGTCCACACCCGTCGCCGGGTCGACCGGCAGCAAACCGGACGATTCGAGCTTCAGCTTGCCGCCGCTGAAGGTGCGCAGCGAGTCGCACACGGCCCTCACGTCGCCATAGACCTGCGACGCGTCCCACCAGTGGCTGTTCGGGTTGGCGTACGCGGGCGGGCGCGTCGATCCCGCCGGGGCCGGTTCGGGCACGCTGCGCGGGACTTTCATCTTCGGGTCCGACCAGTCGTCCCCCGGCGCGAGCGGGATCTCGATCCCCTGGTCGACCGGCGTTCGCTTGTGCACGAACCAGTCGTGCACCATGAACTGGATCCAGGCCGCCGCGAGGAGATTGAGGATCGTCGCCGGCTTGAACTGATCGCGCGTCATCAGCTCGCGGCTGACGACGCGCGGATTCGGGACGAGGAGATTCGCGGTGTCGGGAAACGCCTGATCGAGCGGCACGTTGCGGCCGAACCGGCGGCCTGCCGCGCCCATCGGCGGGCACGTGAGATCGTCGTACGTGCCGTCGAGCGTGCGGTACTGGCGCAGCGCCGGATCGAGCTTCTTCGGCGCCGGGCCCACCGGCAGCGGTGGCTCCTCGGTGTCGATCAGATTCTTCGCGCGGAGCTCGTTGCGGATCTCGACGAGCCGCACCATCGCGAAGAGCTGCGGCAGCTCGTACCACTCACGCTGGTCCCGGAGAAAGTCTCCGACACGGTTGAGCAGGGTCGGGTCGGGCATCGGCCACCTCACACGTGCGACGACGGGATTGTCCGGGGAGGAGCGAAGTGTTGCATGCGGCCGACGGCGCTGTCAATCTAGGGGACGTTCCCCGGCTCCGGCAGGAGGGTCTGACGCCATGCAGATCGTACCTGGCCTCCACGAGCTGGGGGACAACAGCGGCGGCTACGTGCGCGCGTTTCTGGTGGACGACGGCACGGGGCTGACGCTGATCGACACGCTGCTCGCTCGCGGCGGCACGCTCGTGCTCGACGAGCTGAAGGCGATGGGCAAGCAACCGTCCGACATCAAGCGCATCGTGCTCAGTCACGCCCACCAGTCGCACCTCGGCGGCCTCGCGGCGCTCAAGAAGCTGACCGGCGCGACCGTGTACTCGCACGAATGGGAAGCGCCGGTGATCGAGGGCAAGCGCAAAGTCGAAGTGCCGAAGACGACGACGCTGTGGCCGCAGCCGCCCCTGCAGATCTACACGCTGCAGGTCGCGTTCGTGCTGGGCCTCGGGATGCCGCCACCCTGCGACGTCGATCGCCACCTCAAGGACGGCGACCGCGTCGGCCCGCTCACCGTCATGCACACCCCCGGACACACGCCCGGCAGCCTGTCGTTCTACTGGCCGGACAAGCGCGCGCTCATCGTCGGCGACATCGTCGTCACGTGGCCCGGGCCGGCGCTCGGCTGGCCGCAGATCACGCTCGACAACGCGCAGAACAAGGATTCGGTCGGCAAGCTGGCGGACCACGCGAGCGCGGAGGTCGTGTGCGTCGGGCATGGCGACTCGATCGTGCAGGGCGGATCGCAGGTGATGAAGGATCTCGTCGCGGGCAAAGAGGTGCATCCGGTCGTGAGGTCGCCGGCGTAGCGCGCGCCGGCCGCTCGAGCGTCGCGGCCGGGATAGACTGTGCCGGCCGTGTCCGACCTCCGTCCGTCGCTCGGGCTGACGCACGCCACCGCCATGGTCGTCGGCACGATCATCGGCGCGTCGATCTTCGTTCAGCCGTCGGAGATCACGCGCCAGATACCGTCGATTTCCGGCATCCTCCTGGCGTGGCTGGGGGCCGGCGCGCTGACGCTGGCCGGCGCGCTCGTGTGCGCCGAGCTTGCGTCGGCGTTTCCGCAGACCGGCGGCGTGTACGTCTTCCTGAAGGAGGGGTTCTCGCCGGCGCTCGGCTTCCTGTGGGGCTGGGCGATGTTCTGGAGCATGCACTCCGGCATCATCGCCGCGATCGCGACCGTCTTCGCGCGGTACGCGGCGCCGTTCTTCCACCTGTCGCCGCTCGGCCAGCGGCTCGCCGCGGTGACGGTCATTCTGGTGCTGTCGGCCGTGAACTACGTGGGCGTGCGCCACGGCGGGTTCGTGCAGAACGTGTTCACGAGCGCGAAGGTGCTGGCGATCGCCGCGATCATCGCCGCGGGCCTGCTGTGGCATGGGAGCCTCCCGCCGGCGCCTGCGGCCGCTGCACCGGTCAGCCTCCGGGGCTTCGTGCTCGCGCTGGCCGCCGGGCTGTTCGCGTACGGCGGCTGGCACATGGTCACGTACACCGCGGGCGAGACGCGCGACGCCGCGCGCACAATTCCGCGCGCGCTGCTCATCGGCACGCTCATCGTCACGGCCTGCTACGCGGGCCTGAACGCGATCTATCTGCGCGTGCTGCCGCTCGACGCCGTGCGCTCGTCTGCTCGGGTCGCCGCCGACGCCGCCGATGTCCTGCTGGGGGGAGGCGGCGGCCTGCTGATGGCGGGGCTCGTCATGGTGTCAACGTTCGGCGCCGTCAACGGCATCGTCCTCGTCGGGCCGCGCGTCTACTACTCGATGGCGAGGGACGGCCTGCTGTTCGACTGGCTCGCCGCCGTGCATCCGACCTTCGGCACGCCGTATCGCGCAATCGTGCTGCAGGCCGTCTGGGCGTCGCTGCTCGCCCTCACCAACACGTACACGGCGCTCTTCTCGCGCGTCATCTACACGGAGTGGATCTTCTTCGCGATCATGGCGGCCGGGCTGATCCGCCTGCGTCAGCGACCCGGCTATCGGCCCGTCTATCGAATCCCCGGCTACCCCATCGTGCCGATCGTCTTCATCGCGGCGTCGGCCGTCGTCGTGGTGATGCAGATGCTCGCGTCGCCAATCGATAGCGCCTGGGGGCTCGGCCTCGTGATCGCGGGCTGGCCGGTGTATGGTGTGTGGTCGCGCCCGAGGAGCGCGCGCGGATGATCATCGACTTCCACAATCACTTCTACCCGCCCGAGTATCTGGACGCGCTCGCGCCGTCCGGCAGCACGCTGAAGATCACCCACGACGCCGAGGGCAATCCGGTCGTTCACTACCCGGGCGACTACAACGTCATGGTGCGCGGGCATCGCGACATCGCCTACCGCCAGGCGGTGCTCGACGAGCACGGCATCGAGATGCAGGTGATCTCGCTCACGACGCCGGGAACGCACGTCGAGACGCCGGCGGTCGCGGTCAAGCTGGCGGCGATTACCAACGACGCGTTCGCGCGCATCAAGACCGAGCGGCCGGCGCGCTTCTCGGCGTTCGCGACGCTGCCGCTGTGCGACCCAAGGGCGTCAGTGGCCGAGTTCGTGCGCGCGATGGACCAGCTCAAGCTGCCCGGCGCGATGCTGTTCAGCAACGTCAACGGCACGGGCCTCGACGACGAGCGCTTCTGGCCCCTGTACGAGGCGGCCAACGACCGCCGCGCCATTCTGATGATTCATCCGACGTATCCGGTGGGCGTCGAGGCCATGCGCGAGTACTGGCTCATGCCGCTGAACGGGTTTCTGTTCGACACGACGCTGGCCGCGTCCAAGCTCGTGTTCAGCGGCGTCGTCCGCCGCTATCCGAATATCCGGTGGCTGCTCGGACACCTGGGGGGCACGATTCCGTACCTGGCCGAGCGGCTGGACCGCGGCTTCCGCGCGTTCAAGGAGTGCCGCGCACACATCGACGAGCCGCCGACGGCGTACCTCAAGCGTCATTTCTGGTACGACACGGTCAACTTCGCGGCCGGCGCGATCAAGCTGGCGGTCGACTTTGCCGGCATCGATCACATCGTCCCGGGCAGCGACTACCCGCACATGATCGGGAGTCTCGAGGGGATGAAGGGGACGGGGCTTTTTTCCACAGATCGGGCCGGTTTGGGGACGGAGCTCTATCGGGCAATTGCCCCCTAGAGCTCCGTCCCCTCGCGGGCCCGATCTGTGGAAAAAACCCCCGTCCCCCTAGCAAATGCGCGGCAGCTGCTCGCCGCTCAGCATGTCGACGATGCGGGTGGCGCCGATGCTGGAGCGTTCGCTGACCAGCCCGGCGGGCGCGTCGCTGACAACGCCGATCATTTCGACCGCAGACGTGACGTCGAAGGCCTGCAGCACCCGCAGGGCCCGATCGGCGTCGCTTGCCGGCACGATGGCCACGAATCGTCCCTCGTTCGCGACGTACAGCGGGTCGAATCCCAGAATCTCGCAGGCGCCGCGCACGTCCTCCCGGACGCGGACGGCCGTCTCCTCGATCCGGATGTGCGACCGGGACGCCTGCGCGATTTCGACGAGCGCGCTCGCGAGGCCGCCGCGCGTGAGGTCGCGCAGGCAGTGCACCTCGACGCCGGCCTCGAACAGCGCCAGCACGGGCTCGGCAAGCGGCGCGCAATCGCTCTCGATCGCCGACTCGAACTGCAGGCCCTCGCGCGCGGCCATCACCGCCATGCCGTGCCGGCCGATGTCGCCCGACAGCAGCACGACGTCGCCCGGCCGCACGCTCGACGGCGCGATGACCTGGTCGTGCTCGATCACGCCGACGCCGGCGGTGTTCACATACAGGCCGTCGCCCTTCCCGCGGTCGACGACCTTGGTGTCGCCGGTCACGAGCGCGACGCCGGCCGCCCTCGCGGCCTCGCGCATCGACGACACGACGCGCCAGAGCGTCTCCATCTCGAGCCCCTCCTCGAGGATGAAGCCGGCGCTCAGGAACTGCGGCCGCGCACCACACATGGCGAGGTCGTTGACGGTCCCGTTCACCGCGAGCGCGCCGATGTCGCCGCCGGGAAAGAACATGGGCCGCACCACGTACGAATCGGTGGTGAACGCCAGTCGCGTGCCCGCCACGTCCAGCCGCGCGCCGTCGTGTCGCGCGCCGAGCGCCGGATTGTCGAACGCCGGCACGAACATCTGCTCGATGAGCTGATGCGTGAGCGTCCCGCCGCCGCCGTGCGCCATCTGCACGTGCGCGTGCGACGTGATGGGCACGGGGCAACTCGGTCCTCGCGCGAGATCAACGGCCATGCGCCGCCTCCGTTCCCCCGGTCTGCAACTGGACGCGGCGGTACCGGTAGTACGCCGCGCACGCGCCCTCCGACGACACCATGGTCGCGCCCAGCGGATGCTCGGGCGTGCACTGGCCGCCGAACGCCGGACATTCGTGCGGTTTCTTGAGCCCCTGCATGATCAGTCCGCTGATGCACTCGGACGGCTCGTCGAGGCGCGCGTCGGCCACGCCGAACCGGAGCTCCGCATCGAACTCGCGGTATCGATCCTGGAGGCCGAGGCCGCTCTCGGGGATCTCGCCGACGCCGCGCCACTTGCGCGGCACGACGCGGAAGACCTCCCGCACGAGCTGCTGCGCCGGCACGTTGCCCGCCCGGCGCACCGCCCGCGCGTACTGGTTCTCGACTTCCGCGCGGCCCTCCTCGAGCTGCTTCACGCACATGTAGACGCCCTGGAGGATGTCCAGCGGCTCGAAGCCCGTCACGACGATCGGCACGTGATACTTCCGCGCGATCGGCTCGTACTCCGTGTAGCCCATCACCGTGCACACGTGCCCGGCGGCCAGGAACCCCTGAACGCGGCTCTGGCTCGACGAGAGAATTGCTTCCATCGCCGGCGGGACGAGCACGTGCGAGACGAGGATCGAGAAATTCCTGATGCCGCCCTCCGCCGCCTGAAACACCGCCATCGCGTTCGCCGGCGCCGTCGTCTCGAATCCCACGGCGAAGAAGACCACTTCACGATCGGGATGCGTCCGCGCGATCTGCAGCGCGTCGAGCGGCGAGTAGACGATGCGGACGTCGCCGCCGCGGGCCTTGACGGACAGCAGGTCGGTCGAGCGCCCCGGCACACGTAGCATGTCGCCGAACGAACAGAAGATCACGCCCGGCCGCGACGCAATCTCGATCGCCTTTTCGATGAGCTCGAGCGGCGTGACGCAGACGGGGCACCCGGGCCCGTGCACGAGCGTGATGGCCTCGGGGAGCAGCTCGTCCACGCCGAACTTCACGATCGCGTGCGTCTGGCCGCCGCACACCTCCATCAGCGTCCACGGGCGCGTCGTCATCTGCCGGAGCGCCTGCGCGTACGCGGCCGCCTGGCCGGCGTCGCGGTACTCGTCGATGAACTTCACGACCGCTCCCCTTCCTCGAGATCCGCGAGCTCGCCCATCTCGCGCAGATAGGAGAACTGCTTCCCGGCCTCCTCCTCGTCCACCGTGGACAGCGCGAAGCCCACGTGCACGAGCACGTAGTCGCCCGGCTTGGCCTCGGGCGTATAGCTCAGGTTCACGCGCTTGACGATGCCCGCGAAGTTGACGCGGCCAGTGCGCAGCACCGGATCGTCGCCTTCGATGTCCACGATTTGCCCAGGCACGGCGAGACACATAACGACCTTCCCTTCAGGATCCGACGCCGACGGCAGCGCGTTCCGCGGGCGTGTCGACGTCCGACTCCAGGCGCGGCGGGCCCGCGAGGCCCCGGAGACAGGCGGCGATCTGCCCCAGCGCGACGCCGGCGTCATTTGGCGGTACGCGCTGATGCCAGTACGGGGTGAATCCTGCGGCGCGCAGCCGCAGGACGACGCGCTCGGTCAGCAGACGATTCTGGAAACAGCCGCCCGACAGCGCGACGCGCGGCTCGCCGACGCGATCGGCGACGGCGACGATCATCCCGGCCAGCGTGTTGTGGAACCGAGCCGCCATCGTGGCGACCGGCACGCCCGCGCGCCGGTCGGACAGGAGCGCGCGCACGAGCAAATCCCAATCGAGCACCAGCGGGGGCGCCGCCCACGAGCCCAGAGCGATCGCGTCGCGCCCGGAGGCGAGCATGAACGGATAGGCATCCGTGATCGTCTCGTTGGCCGCCCACTCGAGCATCATCGCGGCCTGCCCCTCGAAGCCCGCGCGCTGGCGGATGTCGAGGAGCGCCGCCACTGCATCGAACAGCCGCCCCGCGCTCGTCGTGACCGGCGCGTTCAGCCCGCGCTCCAGCGCCTGGGCCATGACGCGCCGCTCGCTCGCCTCGAACGCGCGAAGCGCGGGAGCCTCGAGCTCGAGGACCGACCGTCCGAAGAGCGCATGCAGCACGCCGAAGGCCGACCGCCGCGGCTCGCGGATCGCCTGCTCGCCGCCCGGAAGCCGGAACGGCCGCAGGCACGCCACGCGACGCCACCCGTCGGCATCGATCGTCAGGAACTCCCCGCCCCACACCGTGCCGTCGGACCCGTAGCCCGTGCCGTCCCACGACACGCCAAGCGCGGGGCCCGTGACGTCGTTCTCCGCCAGACACGCCGCGACGTGCGCGACGTGATGCTGGACGAGGGCGAGCGGAAGCCCGAGCCCGCGCGCGTACCGGCTCGAGACATAGTCGGGATGAAGGTCCGCCGCGACGGCCTGCGGCGTGACTCGAAAGAGCGTCTCGAAGCTGGCAATCACCTGCTCGAACGCCGCAATCGCCTGCGGTGATTCGAGGTCGCCGATGTGCTGGCTGACGAACACGTTCGGCCCGGACGTGACCGCGACAGCGTTCTTCAAGTGCGCGCCGACCGCGAGCATCGGCGGGGCGTCGTGGCGAAGGAGCACGGGCAGCGGCGCGTAGCCGCGCGCGCGCCGCAGCACGAGCTCGCGCCCCAGCATGACGCGCACGATCGAATCGTCCACGTGCCGCAGGATCGGCCGGTCGTGGACGAGGAAGAAGTCGGCGATGCCCCCGAGGCGATCGACGGCGTCGCGCTCGTCCGTGCAGATGGGCTCGTCCGAAAGGTTGCCGCTCGTCGCGACGAGCGGCGCGCCGAAGTCCGACAGCAGCAGATGGTGCAGGGGCGTATACGGCAGCATCGCGCCGAGCGCCGGGTTGCCGGGCGCCACCGCCGCCGACACGCTGCCGGCGCCGGACTGCCGTCGACGCAGGAGCACGATCGGCGCTTCCGGTGAGCTCAGCAGGCGCGCTTCGGCCGGCGATACCTCGCACTCGCGCATGACATCCGCCAGCGCGGGATACATGAGCGCGAACGGCTTCTCCTCGCGGTGCTTTCGATCGCGCAGGCGCCGCACGGCGGACTCGTCCCGCGCGTCGACCATCAGGTGAAATCCGCCCAGGCCCTTGATCGCCACGATGCGGCCGGTGCGGAGGGCGTCCACGGCGGCGCGCAAGGCCTCGCCTCGGACGGCCAGCGCCGCCCCGCGGCCGTCCCACCAGGCCAGCTGCGGTCCACAGACTGGACACGCATTCGGCTGCGCGTGGAACCGGCGATCGACCGGATCGTGGTACTCGTGCTGGCACGCCGGACACATCTCGAACGCGCGCATCGACGTCCGCGCGCGGTCGTACGGGAGCGCGTCGATGATCGTGTACCGGGGCCCGCAGTGGGTGCAGTTCGTGAACGGATAGCGATAGCGGCGGTTGCCGGGATCGAAGAACTCGCGGCGGCATGCGTCGCACGTCGCGATGTCGGGCAGGACCAGCGCGGTCGCCGCGCCCTCGTGCGCGCTCTCCAGAATCTCGAACGCGTCGTACGGCACCGGGTCCAGCCACGTCGATTCAAGGCTCTGGATCACCGCGTGCGGCGGACGCTCGTCCAGGAGCCTCTCCAGGAACCCCTCCAGCCGGTCGTGCGGCCCCTCCACTTCGATGAACACGCCCTGGGGCGCGTTGCGCACCCAGCCGTCGAGGTCGAGCGTGCGGGCCAGCCGGTAGACGAACGGCCGGAACCCGACGCCCTGCACGGCGCCGCGGACGACTAGGCGGAGGCGCTCGCGCATGGCACCCTCGCGGACTGCTGCTCGAACCACCGGCACCAGTCGTCGAGGCCGGCGCCGGTCGTGCACGACGTTTCGAAGATGATCAGGTCCGGATGGATCTGTCGCGCGTTGCGCTTGATGGCCTCGACGTCGACGCCGACGTACGGGAGCAGGTCCGTCTTGTTGATGACGAGCACCGACGCATTGCGGAACATGGCCGGATACTTCAGCGGCTTGTCCTCGCCTTCCGTCGTGCTCAGCACCACGATCTTCATCGCCTCGCCCAGGTCGTAGTTGGCCGGGCACACGAGATTTCCGACGTTTTCGATCAGCAGCACGTCGAGGTGGTCGAAATCGAGGCGATCGAGCGCGTGCTGCACCAGGCTCGCTTCGAGGTGGCAGCCGCCATTCGTCACGATCTGCACGACCGGCACGCCGTACCGCGCCACACGACGCGCATCCAGGTCGGTCTGAACGTCGCCCTCGATGACCGCGATCCGCAGGCGGCCGTGCAGCCGGTCCAGCGTCCGCTCGAGCAGCGTCGTCTTGCCGGCGCCCGGCGAGCTGACGATGTTGATGACCGTGAGGCCGTGCGCGAGAAAGCGCGCGCGATTCGCGGCGGCGATCGCGTCGTTCTTTTCCAGCACCTTCCGTTCGATGGTGATGACTTCGCTCACGGCGTCTCCTCCTCGAGCTCGATGTCGGCCACCTGCAGGTCGGGGCCGACCACGTGGTCGATCGCGAGCGACGCCCGATCGTACGGGGTGTCGATCACGATCGCACTGAAGCAGAACGCCAGCGAGTCGGGCACGACGCCGGCCAGATCGCCGACGCGGACGCGCACCGATCGCACCGCGCAGGCCCGTTCGGCCGGGACGTACTGCCGGACAATGTCGAGAATGTTGTTGGCCAGACCGAGCTCGTGCATGTCGTGCCCCCTGCGTGGTCGCGCGACTCCGAGCGAACTATCCGTCGTCCTCGGGATGTTCTCCCGCCGGATTCCTTGCTACCGCGGCGCGAGCGATAACACGTACGCCGTCAGATCCCAGTCGTCCTGCTCCGTCAGGCTCTTCCAGCTCGGCATCGCCGTCGTGGCGACGCCCTCGCGAATCGCGAAATACACACGGCGCGGCGACGTGCGTTGTCGCCACGCCGGATCCGTGAAGTCCCGCGGCGGCGGCTTCAGCCCTTCGCGCTGGAGCCCCTGGCCGTCGCCCCGCACGCCGTGACACAGCGTGCAGTACTTCTGAAACAGCTCGCCGCCTCGCGTGACCGCGTCGGGGGACGCCAGTCGATCCGCCGGGACGGCCATCGCCCGATACTCGCGCGGCAGATCGCGATCGGCGTCACCGCATGCCGACGAGACGAGCGACATCCACGCCAACGCCAGCAGCAGCCGCCTCATGCTCACTCTTGGGACGGAAGGCGAAGCCCAGCTCCGCCGCTTCGTCCACGATACGCTCGACGAGCCCGTCGAGCGCGGGCGCGACGTCCTTCGACAGCCCGACGACGAGCTCCATCGACTCGGGCACGAGCCCGAGCAGCACCACGCGGGCCGGGTAGCGTTCGCGCCATCTGGCGCCGTCGAGCAGGTCCGACACGCCGACCTGATGGGGCGACAGCCGCGTGGCCACCGCCGGCGCCACGTCGTCGCCGTCGATCCTGACGAACGAGCCGGGCGGCTGGTCGGCGCGGATCGCGTCGACGAGGATCACGGCATCCGCCTGCTCGACGTACGGCAGGAGCGACAGCCCCAGGGTGCCGCCATCGAGCACGCTCACCTCGTCGGGCCAGTCGTACTCATCGCGCAGCCGCGCCACGGCGGCCGCGCCGAGCCCGTCGTCGCCGAGCAGCACGTTGCCCAGGCCGAGCACGAGGAGCGGCACGCGGTCATTCATCGACCTGGCCCTGGCGGTTGATGAAGCGATAGCCGGAGTACTCGAGGTCCTCGTGGGGGACGAACTTGTAGCCGGAGAAGATCGACTCCATGGTGCCGTTCGCCTCGATGATCGACATCAGCACGCCGCTGTAGACGTGGTGCACCGCGAAGCCGAGCAGCAGCCACATCACGACGTGGTGGATCCATCGCGCGACCTGGAAGCCGCCCAGGAGCGGCGCGAAGACCGCGAACCACCGCACGGGCGACCCGAGACTCGCGTACGGCGCCCACAGCGTCAGGCCCGTGAGGATGGCCAGGAAATACAGGCCGAACACGAGCGTGTAGGTCATCCCGGCAATCGGGTTGTGACCGACGAAGCCCGGCGGCTTGCGGAGCGCGAACAGGTAGAACCTGATCGTGGGCAGAATGCCGTGGCGGCGCGACTTGTGCACGGGGAGGAACTTGTCCCAGCGCGCGTACTTGTTGCCGGTGAACATCCAGACGATGCGCACGACCACGGCGGCGATGAACGTCAGCGCCGCGTAGAGGTGGATCACCTTCATCCAGCCCATGACGAACGACAGGCGCGCTTCGCCGGGCACGGTCATGAACGGGTGGCCGATGTAGAGACCGGTCACCGACAGCACGACGATCGACAGCGCGATCAGCCAGTGCGTGATGCGCACCGGGATCTGCCAGACGTACGTGCACATCAGCTGCGACGGCAATGCGTTGGTCATACCGCCCTCACCGTGGTCTCCTCCTGCGTCTTCACGTCGACGACGTGCACGCCGCACGCCATGCAGGGGTCGAACGAGTGGATCGTCCGGAGGATTTCGACGGGCCGCTTCGGATCGGCCACCGGCGTGTTGACGAGCGCTTCTTCGTACGGGCCGCGGCGGCCCTTGGCGTCCCGCGGTCCGGCGTTCCACGTGCTCGGCACCACGCACTGGTAGTTGGCAATCAGGCCGTCCTTGATGTGCACCCAGTGCCCGAGCGCGCCGCGCGGAGCTTCGTGGAAACCGGCGCCGGTCGTATCCGATGGCCAGCTTGCCGGCTCCCACTTCGAGTTGTCGTGGATCCTGAGCTCGCCGGCGGCCATGTTCGCCGCCAGCTGATCCACCCAGTCTCCGATCTTCTCCGCCAGCACCTGCGTCTCGATGCCGCGCGCCGCCACGCGGCCGAGCGTCGAAAACAACGCCTCGGGCCCGACCCCGAGCTTCTTCAGCACGGCGTCGACGAGTTCCTTCACTCGCGGTTGGCCCGAGGCATAGGAGACGAGCATGCGAGACAGGGGTCCGACTTCCATGGGCAGGTCGTCATAACGTGGAGACTTCAACCAGGAGTACTTCTTGTCGGTTTCGAGGTGTTCGTATGGCGGATTCGGACCCGTGTAGTGTGGCGCCGTTTCACCCTGGAACGGGTGCAGCGACGTCGCATCGCCCTTCTCGTAGTCGTACCAGGAATGTGAGATGTATTCGGTGACCTTGGCGGGATCGAACGGCTCGACCTTCGACAGGTCGCGCGCGCGGATCACGCCGCCCGGCAGAAACAGCTTCGGCTTGCTCGAGTCGTCGTCCGGGTACTCCCCGTAGACGAGGTAGTTGCCGACGCCCTGGCCGTGGCCGGCCCAGTCCTTGTAGAAGCTCGCGACGGCGAGCAGGTCCGGGACGTAGACGCGCGTGACGAAGTCCTTCGCTTTCGCGATGAGCTCCTTGAACGCCGCGATCGTGCCGGCGTTGAGCGCGTTCTGACTGTTCGGATCGACCGGCGTCGCCATGCCGCCCACGAGGAAGCTCTGCAGGTGCGGGTTCTTGCCGCCGAGGATGGCGTGCATCTTGATGAACTCGCGCTGCCAATCGAGCGCCTCGAGGTAGTGCGCAACCGCCATCAGATTCGCCTCGGGTGGCAGCTTGTACGCAGGGTGTCCCCAGTACGCATTGGCAAAGGGACCAAGCTGCCCTCGATCGACGAACGCCTTGACGCGGTCACGCACTCCCCCGAAGTACGTGGCGCTCGACAACGGCCAATCCGAAATCGACTGGGCGAGTGAAGCCGTCTTGGCGGGATCAGCCGACAGCGCCGAGACGATGTCCACCCAGTCGAGTGCGTGCAGGTGGTAGAAGTGGATGACGTGGTCCTGGATGCACTGCGACGCGATGATCAGATTGCGCAGCAGGCGCGCGTTGGGTGGCGGCGTCGCGCCGATCGCGTTCTCGACCGCCCGGATCGACGTGATCGCGTGCACCGTCGTGCACACGCCGCAGATCCGCTGTGCGAACGCCCACGCGTCGCGCGGGTCGCGCCCCTTGAGAATCAGCTCGATGCCGCGAAACATCGTGGACGACGACCACGCATCTTTCACGACCCCGCCGTCAACGTCCGCTTCGATCCGCAGATGTCCTTCGATCCGCGTGACGGGATCGACAACGATGCGACTCATGACGGCGCTCCCTTCTGCGTGGTCTTCGGCTCGACGGGCTCAGGCTTCCCGCCGACGTGCTTCATCATCTGAATCAGACCGTGCCCGGCGAACGCCGCGCCGACCCCCACCACGGCTGCCGCGCCGATCGTGTCCACGCTCGACTGGATCCCGAACCCGGGGATGCCCGTGAGGTGACGATAGAAGGGCGTCATCTTGTCCCAGAACGCCGGCTCGGCGCAGCCGATGCACGGATGACCGCACCCGATCGGCCAGTTCGTGCCGCCGTTCCAGCGCACGTTCGGACAGTTCTGGAACGTGACCGGGCCCTTGCAGCCCATCTTGTACAGGCAGTAGCCGGCGCGGTGACCCGTGTCGCCCCAGGCTTCCACGTACTGCCCGGCGTCGTAGTGCGCGCGACGCTCGCAGTTGTCGTGGATCGCCTTGCCGTAGGCGAACAGTGGGCGCCGGTACTGGTCGAGCGCCGGCCACTGCTTGAACGTCAGGTAGTGAACGATCAACGCCGTCAGATTCTCGACGTTGGCCGGGCACGCCGGCAGGTTGATGAGATTCTTGAGTCCGGGCACCGCGTCGGCCACCGCGAGCGCGCCCGTCGGATTGGGCGCCGCCGCGGGCAGCCCGCCGAACGCCGCGCACGTGCCGATCGCGATCGTCGCGGCCGCGCCGCCGCAGACTTCACGCGCGATGTCGAGCGCCGAGCGGCCGCCAATCGTGCAGTACGCGCCGTTCGCGCCCGTCGGAATCGACCCCTCGACGACCGCGATGTACGCGCCCGGGTGATTCTTCACCACGCCCGCCAGCGCTTCTTCCGCCTGCGTGCCGGCCGCCGCCATGATCGTCTCGTGATAGTCGACCGACAGGACGTCGAGCACGACCTCCGCCGCGGTCGGGCGGGTCGCGCGCAGGAACGACTCCGTGTTCCCCGCGCAGTCCTGGAACTCCAGCCAGACCAGCACCGGCTTCTCGGCCTTGCCGACGGCTTTCGCGATCTGGGCCGCGACCCCCCGGGGCAGCGACAGCGCCGCCGCCATCGTCGTGCAGAAGGCCATGAACTCGCGCCGCGAGACCCCGTGCCGCGCCAGTTCCGTCCTGAGCCAGGAGCCTTGCTCGTCCATCTGTCACCTCCACCGGCCCGCCGCGACCGAACGACCACGCTCAAGGGAACGTCGGCTGATGCCGGTGCGTACACCCTAAGCCCGAGGGTCGCAGACGCACATGGCGTGCCATGGCTGAAAATTGCCCCCGGGCGAAAAGGCCTTGCGAAGTGCCCGGCGCGACGTGTGGGGATGCGTGCGGGGTGCGGGGATCTGCGGAGTTTTCGCGGCCCTGTGGAAGATTCAGCAGCGCTCGCCGAATCGCCGCAGCTTCCAGACGCTCAGGGAAACCAGCCACGAGGCAATAAACAGCGCGGCCACGAGATAGCCCGTCGTCTGCGAATCCCAGCGGCGGACCGCATCCCAGAACACGCCCTGGAGCGCGGTGAATCGTCCGGCGGCAATCGAGAGCAGCTCGATCGTGCCGACCGCCAGGGCGACGGCCACGGACAGGCCGGTGATCGTGAGGTTGTAGAACACCTTGCGGAGCGGATGGGCGAAGGCCCACCCGTAGGCGCCGCACATGAGCACGCCGTCAGCGGTGTCCATCAGCGACATGCCGGCCGCGAAGACGATCGGCAGCGTCAGGACCGCCGTGAGCGGCAGCGCCTGCGACGCGGCAATTCCGGCCATCGTCAACAGCCCGATCTCGGTCGCGGTGTCGAAGCCCAGGCCGAACAGAAAGCCGATGAAATACATGTGCATCGGGCGTGTGACGAGGCGGAACAAGCCGCCAAACCAGCGGGTCACGAAACCGCGCTGGAGCAGCACGGTCTCGGCCGCCGCGGCGTCGTAGTCGCCGCGCTGCATGCGGCGAAACACGCGGTACACGTCGAGCATCACGATCAGATTCAGGATCCCGATCAGATACAGGAACAAGCCGGAAATCGTCGTCCCCACGTACTGGCCGATCTCGTGGAGGCGCGGCAGCTGGCCCGCCAGCGCGTGCGTCGCGAACGCCAGCGCGAACGTCATCAGGAACACCACCGTCGAGTGACCGAGCGAGAAGTACAAGCCCACGCCGAGAGGCCGCGTCTCTTCGTTCATCAACCGGCGCGTGGTGTTGTCG
Organism: Vicinamibacterales bacterium; assembly: GCA_035519535.1. Lineage (GTDB taxonomy): Bacteria > Acidobacteriota > Vicinamibacteria > Vicinamibacterales > SCN-69-37 > DATEGZ01. The sequence goes on from DATIWF010000155.1 coordinate 36,453, forward strand.
ATCGCGGCGATGTGGTCGGCATCGAAGGCGTGCCGCAGGCCGAAGGAATACGCGAGGCCCGCCAGGCCCAGCAATGCCGGCGTGCCGCGCGCGAACCACCAGACGCCCGCCCAGCCAACCACGTGCAGGCCGACGACCGTGAGGCCGAGGGGAAGCATCTCGCGCGTCAGCGCGGGGGGCGGATCGGGACGGCGCGACATAGTGCCGCCCTCAAGTAAAGCAACGGCGATGCCAGAATTCAATGGGGCAATGGAGCACGGAGCCCGCGCTTGAGCACTTTTCCGGTCGGCCCAATCGGCAGCGAGTCGTGGAATTCAACGACCCGCGGGTATTTGAAGGCGGCCATTTCCTCGCGGCTCCAGGCGATCAAGGCGTCGGCGGTGAGCGACGCGCCCGGCTTGAGGACGACGAAGGCCTTGACCTCCTCGCCCAGCCGCTCGTCGGGCACGCCGATGACGGCCGCGAGCGCGACGGCGGGATGCGTCATCAGGACTTCTTCGATCTCGCGCGGGTAGACATTCATGCCCCCGCGCAGGACGAGGTCCTTCCGGCGATCGACGATCGTCAGGTACCCGTCTTCGTCGAGCACGCCGACGTCGCCGGTGTGGAGCCAGCCGCCCTTGAGCGCCTCTGCGGTCTCGACGGGCCGCTTGTAGTAGCCCTTCATCACGTTGTGGCCGCGAATGAGCACCTCGCCCCGCGAGCCGGCGGCCAGGAGCCGGCCGTCGTCGTCGCCGATCGCGATCTCGCACGCGAAGACGGGCAGGCCCACGGTGCCGGGCTTCGAGGGTCGGTGGAACTGGTTGAAGCAGGCGACGGGCGAGGTCTCGGACAGGCCGTAGCCCTCGAGCACGCGCACGCCGAACGTCTTCTGGAAATCTTCCAGGACGACGAGGGGCATCGGCGCGCCGCCCGAGACCGCGCAGCGCAGCGTGGCGGCCACGCGCGAAACGTCGATGCCGTGCCTGCGGGCGTGCTGCAGCAGCGTCCAGTACATTGTCGGGACGCCGATCCAGCAGCTGATGCGTTCGGCTTCGAAGGCCTGGAGCACGGCAGCCGGCTCGAACCGCGGCAACAGCACGAGCGTCCAGCCTCCGCAGACGCAGGCATTCATCTGGCACGTCTGGCCCGTGGAGTGAAACAGCGGGAGCGTCACGAGCGTGATATTGACCGCGTCCACGCCGGGATCGAGCACGGGCATGAACATGTCGCGCGACGTCATCGCGTTGAGCGTCATGTTCAGATGCGTCAACTCGGCGCCCTTCGGCTCCCCGGTGGTCCCGGAGGTGTAGAGGATGACGGCCGTGTCGTTCGGCGAGGTGGAATGCGTCGAGAACGTCAGCGGCTGGCCGTGCGTGAGCTGTCCGAGCGTCAGCGAGCGCTCGACCGGGCTCGGCGCCGACGCGTCGATCGTCATCACGATGAGCTGGCGGCACGCCGGGACCTCGTCGCAGGCCGCGCGGGCCATCTTCGCCATCGGCAGCTCGGCCGTGCCCTCGAACACGAGGAGCGCCTTGGCGTCGCTGTCCCTGAGCACGTCCGCGATCTCGCGCGGCTTCAGGAGCACGTTCAACGGCACCACGACCGCGCCCAGTTTGAGGATCGCGTAGTACGCGACTGGAAAATGCGGCGTGTTCGGACACGAGAGCGCGATGTGATCGCCCGGCCCGAACCCGAGCGCGTGCAGACCGGCGGCGACCTGATTGGCGAGGGCGTTCAGCTGACCGTACGTGAAGACCCACGGCCGACAGATGACGGCCGTGCGATCCGGTGTGAGCCGCGCCTGCTGATCGAGCAGATACGCGAGGTTGAGCGACGTCGCCGGCACGAGGCGGATGATAGTCGAAGAGGGCCTGCCTAGAAGTGCGTCAGGTGCGTCCTCCCCAATGCGTCCACGCACTCCACGGTGATGAGCTCGCGCGCGAGCGCATAGCCTTCGCCTCGGGCTGGCATCATCGTCTTGTTCCGAAAGGTGCTGTAGGCCAGGGCCATGCGGCCATGGGGCTCGACGGCAAAATACACCCGGTAGAAGCGGCTTCCGCTGCCGATCACGATCTCGCAGGGACCCCAGCGCTCGTCCGAATCGTTGCGGACGCCGAGGCCGGCGTCGCGGATCTCAATCGTCACCGGAAACCCGGACGGCCCGTGTTTGACCGCCCGAAAGTTGGGCGCAATCCAGTAGACCATCGGGCCAACCCTCGCCCACGCGTACAGGCCGCCCACGAGCACGAGGGCGGCGAGCGTCAGCACGCCCTCCAGCGACGTCGCCGGCCGGCGGATCTGGAACATGGGTCCTGGCGAGGGGAATTCTGAACCGCCGTGCGGCGGGGGTCAAGGCCGACGCCTCAGTCGATTGACGGACTAATCTGAGTTAGCTAAGCTACAGTCATGGTCAAGGCGCACACGATTCACGCCGCCAAGACCCAGCTGTCCCGGCTGATTGCGCGGGCCCGCCGGGGTGAGACCGTCGTCATCGCGCGCGGGTCGCAGCCCGTCGTGAAGATCGTCCCGATCGACGACGAACGTCCGAAGCGCCGGTTCGGCGCGATGCGCGGCCGTGCCCGCGTGACCCGCGCCTTCTTCGCGCCGTTGCCCGCCGAGGAGCTCGCCGCCTGGGGAGAGTGACCGGTGCGGCTCCTTCTCGACACGCACACGCTGCTCTGGTGGCTGGACGGCGATCGACGCCTTTCGCGCCGGGCCCGGGCGGCGATCGGTGACGACGGCAACGCGGTCTTCGTGAGCGCCGCGTCGGCCTGGGAGCTGGCGACGAAGGCGCGCTTGGGGAAGCTGCCGGGCGCGGTCGACGTCGCGACGGACGTGGCGGGCTGTCTGACCCGCCAGGGCTTCCTCGAATTGCCGATCACCGTCCTGCACGCGCAGCGCGCCGGGAGCCTCCGCATCGACCACCGGGATCCCTTTGACCGAATGCTGATCGCTCAGGCGCAGATGGAAGACCTGCCGATCGTGACGAACGAAGGGCTGTTTGACGGGTTCGGGATCGAGCGCGTCTGGTAGCGAGTTCAACGTCCGAGCGCTTGACAACTGCCCGACCATCCCGGACGATGCTGTCCTTCGCGACAGAGGGTGAGCATGCCGAGGACGATCGCATGGCGCCGTGCGTTGGTGCAGGCAGTCCCGGCCGTCAGAATCCGCGCACTCCTGCTGTGCCTGGGCGCGTCCGCGTTGGCAGCGTGCGGCTCCAATGGACTGCCCGCGACGGCGCCCACGACGCCGTCGGTCCCTGCCACCCTGCTCAACATCGCCGGCCAGACCATTCTCAGCGTGGGCATGACGAGCCAGCTCACGGCGCGTGCGCTCGACGGCACGACCGTGAGCGGCGTGACATGGACGACGGCGACGCCTTCTGTCGCTACGGTGTCGCCGACCGGCGTCGTCACGGCCGTCGCCGAAGGCGCCGCGACGATCACCGCCAGCGCCGCGGCAGTGAACGGCCACGGTTCGGTGGCCGTGCTGGTTCAGCAGAACCTCAACTCGACGATCACGCTGACGACCTGCACGAACATCACGAGCCCCGGCCACTACGTCGTCGACCGCGACATGCCCAACACGTCGCCGTGCTTCAACATCTCGAGCGTCGCGGGTGTGCAGTTGGATTGCCAGGGGCACTCGCTGCGAGCCATCGTGCTCGACCACGCCAGCCACACGACCATTGCCAATTGCATGGTCGCCGCGAACATCAAGATGACGAGCGCAGACGACGTGACCGTCTCCGGATCGACGATCACCAATGGAATCCTCTGGGCGATCCAGAGCACCAACGTCGTGTTCACGGAGAATACGCTCCGCACGGTTGGCACGGGCATCGGCGTCCTCGTGGTCCTCGACAGCGGATCGAACAACCGGGTGCGGCACAACACGCTGACCGGTGGGTACGACGGCGGCCGGTCCGATGTCGGCGTGGACGATGGCGTCGTGCTCTACAACGAGAGCGGGGATGTCGTCGAGGACAATTCGATCAGCAATTTCTACGACGCGGGCATCGAAGGGGTGGGCGCGCTCTCGGGCACGAGGCTGACGAACAACACGATGACCAATCTGGGCGTCGCAGGCGTGGCGACGTACTGGTGCACGGCATGGACGAACAACGTCGTGCAGGGGAACGGCGTGACGTCCGCGCCGATGCTCGTCCGCATCCTCTACGACACCGGATCGAAGTGCAACGGGCCGATCGTTCCGGCAGCCTTCAGCGGCAACCAGTTCGTCGGCAACGTGTTTCGCGATCGCGCGCCGGGAACGTCTGGAGCGTCGCGGGGGCCGGCGATTTCGATCGTGATGCCCGGGGTGGTCGAGAGCAATCTGCTCCAGGGGAACGATCTGGGCACCGCGGACGGACCGTTCCTCTCGCCGCTCGGGGGATTCATCGACGGCGGCGGCAATCTGTGCGGGCCGCTCGATCGGGTGTACACGAACTTCGTCTGTTCGGCCGGAACGACGCGCCGGGTCAAACGCTGAGCCGTGCGCGCTTGACATCCGGCCGATGATCTCCGGGGATCCTGACCGGCGAGCGTCATGATGTCGATCGAATCGCGGCACTTGAACGGCAAGCCGTGCGTCGCCGCCTCAGGACGCCGAAACGGTATGCGCGAGGCAGCCGGGTTCGACCATCGCGCCGACGTCGTAATGCCCGATGTCGGTCTTGATGAACGGCTCGACATCCTGCATGAGACGAGTGATCTTCGCGCGGTAGGCGTCCTTGAGCGATGCGTCGAGGTAGTCGATCGGACAGGACGCCTGACTCGACTGGTGGTTGACGATCATGAACTCGAAGAACGCGAGGTGCTTGCCCGCCCAGACGAAGTTGTCCGGGTACGGCGCGCCGTACGCGACGGCCTGGCCGACGCTGACCGATTGGCCTTCAGCAACCTGCAGCTTCGACACGTGGTCGAGGCTGACGAACCACGCGCTGTTCCGGTTCGGCGCGATGAGGATCTCGTAGTCGCCGCCCTGATTGAAGATTTTCGTCACGACGCCGGCAATGGCCGAGACGATGGCGACGTTGTCCGGAATGACGAAGTCAAAGGTCGGCAGCGGCTTGCGGTTTCCGTTCTGGTCCAGCACGGGTTGCCCGAACTCGCCGAACGCCTTCGGCACCCAGGGCTGGAGGAAGACGCCGCCCGCCAGGCTGGTTCCGGGGTCATAGGCCGCGATGTCGACGCCCAGATTCTCGAGCACGAGCGGCGTCGCGTCGGATGGCGACGTGGAGCCGTCATGGCCGCAGGCGGCGATGCCCGCCGCCAGGACCAGGCTGAGGGCGATTCGCGGAACGGGCCGGCCCAGGACGCGGGTCACGTCGAGGTTGCGCACACGATCCTCCTCGTGCGCGTTATCGGCTCGAGGCGCCTGACGCTGGAATCCTGTGGCCGGTCCGCCCCGAATCGCCCAGGCGCGCGGGCGTGAGCGGTGCGAGGCTGGCGGTCCGTTGGCCCCGGCCGACTTCAGGACACCTGCCGCAAGAAACTTCACCACACAATGCATCGCGCATCGTCCGGGACTCGCTTACGACCGACAACGCCAGGATGGTCGGCCGCATCACGATCGTTCCGCACGGGGTGGGCGCCAACGGATCGGCCCAACTCGAGGGCCATCTCACGCTCACCAAGGCTTCGCCGTAGCGAGCGGTCCGGCGTGAACACGGCTCGACAGACGTTCCGGCGCACGGCAGTACTGAACTAGGGCACAATACCCGCGCCGACCACCCGGCCATGGAGGTTTCGATGTCCGCAGAGCGTCTGAATGAGCTGGAGCTTCGACTTGTGCGCATGGAGTGCGACCTGGCGCACGCGCGCGGTCTGATCGACGCGCTGCAGCGCGAGCAGGTGCGCGCGCGACGCTCGAGAAGGATGACCGGCGTCGTCGGCGTTCTTGCCGTCGGCCTCGCGATCGGCCTCGGCCGATCGGTGACGATGGCGCAAGGACCCGGTCAGACCGTGCGGGCCCCGTTCTCGGTGGTGGACAGTTCCAACAAGGTCATCATGATGGTTGATGGAACGTCCGCCTCGCGGGGGATCCAGATCTGGAACGTCCAGCAGAAGATCGCCGCACAGTTGATCGCCGTCAGCTCGAACGGCACGGGTGCGGTGGTCGTGCGGAACGGCCGGAGCGACGATGCCCCTGGCGCCGCCATGCGCTTCGTCGACGGCGACAACCCCGAGATCTCAGCGAAGGGTTCAGACGGCAAGACCTTCATCGAGCTTCGGCGCGAAAGCGCGGCGCTCTCCGGTCCGCTCCTGGTCAACGACAGCACCGGCAAGCCCATCGTGAAGATCCAGGCGGAAACCACCGTCGCGGGCCCGGCAGCCGTGCAGCCGGTCACCGAGCCGCGTGGTGTGTTTCTGCTGAGCGCGACTGGCGGCGTCGCCTCGCAGTTGTCCGTCGACAGCAGCGGCAACGGTCGCGTGAAGGTGTCGGGCGCCAAAGGGACCGCGGGCGCGGAGGCCGGTCTCATGATCACGAAGAACGGTAGCCTGCTGGCCCTCTCGAATCCGGCCGGCCGCGTCACCGCGGACGTGAGCAGCTGGGACGGTCATGGCGTGTACGTGCCGGGCGGCCAGAAGGTCGCGCAGCTGGGCGTCAGTGCCACGTCTGGCGGGCAGATGTGGATCGCCGACCCGGCGGGAAGCGTGATGGTCGACGTCGACTTCAACGGCAGCGTCGGGCGCGTGCGGACCGGCCCGAACGTGACGCTTGGCGGGTCGCTCATCGGCAAGCGGCAGGTTCCGTGATCGCGCGCGGCTTCGCGGCTCTGGTTGCGCTGACATTCACCGCCGCCTGCAGTGGATCCCCGCGCGAGACGGCGAGACCGACGCCCGCAGCCGCGGCGCCCTCCCCAACGTCTGCCCCGGCCGCCGGCGGCACGTCCGCGAGCGCGCCGGCGACTCCCTCGGCGACACCGGCGGCTCCTCCCGTCGAAGAGGCAGGGCCGCTGCCGGCGCCGGCAGATCTGCCTCCTGGCGTCAGTGCCGGGGAGTGCCCCGATCCGGGCCCGGACGCCGAGGCCGACATGCGCGCGCAGGCGTCGGCGAGAATTCCGATTGCTGTCGGATTGACGCTGGCCCACGTCTGGAAGAAGAACGAGGCCGACGACGACCACGAGTGCCTCACCCAAGTCGTCTCGGTCGAGCTGCGGACCGTGACGCTCACGGAGAGCTGCGACCGCAAGGACCGTCCGAAGCCTCGCCGATTGTGTCGCGACGATCTGCGCCACGCCAGCACGTATCAGACCGAGTTCTCGCCGTTCATCCCGGATCTCGTCGGCATCACCTCGTTCACACTCTCGGAACAATCCTTCGACGAGCTGAAGCGCAACGGCCTCACGAGGCATCGCTATTTGCAGCTCAATCCCGATGGAAAGCCGCCCACACGGCTGGTCACCACCTGGAACATCGCCGGATCGGTGAGGGAGCTCGACGACGCGCCCGGGGAGCGGTGGCGGTCTGCGAATATCGACGATCGCTTCGTGTGGTCCGTGCCGGTGATCGTCAACGATCGCACGGTGGACCTGCCGGCTCGGCACGTCCGCGGGTTTCTTGAGAGCGAACGGAAATCGGACACGGTGGAAGCCATGATCGTGGACGACCCGGCCGTACCGCTGGTGCTTGACTACCGGCATGAGAAGACGGGGTTTCGGATCAAGTTCGTGAAAATCTCGTTCCCGGCCAGCGACGCGCTCGAGCACGCGCTGGAGACCGAGAAGCACGCTGACGTGTACGGGATCTACTTCGATTTCAACAGCGACGTTCTGCGGCCCGAGTCCGAGCCGGTGCTGCGCGAGATCGCAGACCTGCTGCAGAAGCACGCGGACTGGACGCTCGCCGTCCAGGGCCACACCGACAATGTCGGCGGCGACGCGTTCAACCTCGATCTGTCGAACCGTCGCAGCGCCGCGGTTCGCAAAGCGCTCGTCGACCGGTACAGGATCGCGGGCAAGCGGCTCACGACCGCGGGGTTTGGTGCCTCGCAGCCCAAGGCACCGAATGACACACCGGAGGGCCGCGCGAAGAACCGGCGCGTCGAGCTGGTGCGGCAGTGAGGTGGTCGTGGCTGATCGGCATCGCCGCGATCGGCGGCGGCCTCCTGTGGCTCGACGCCGGCAGCCTGCCCGGGGCGCTCATCCGGCTGCGATCGATCCTTGGTGAACTCTCGGGCACGCTGCTGGTCCTGGGCACGGCCGCCCTCGTGCGCGCGGCCTGGCTCTGGCATCGCGGCCGCCAGGCGGCCAGCTGGCCGATCGCTTCCGGTACCGTGACGCGGGCTCGAGTGGTATCCAGGAAACTCAGAATGGGCAGCACGACCTATCGCCAGGCGTCGAAGTCCACGTACTACCGCCCGGACCTCGCGTACCGCTACGAGGTCGGCGGCGCGAGCTTCGAGGGTATGCGCGTGCGCTTCGGCGAGCGCACCGGGTGGGATAAAGATCACGACAAGATGGCGCGGATCGTCGCTCCCTACACGGAGGGCCACGCCGTACAGGTTCGGTACGACCCGGCGCGTCCACAGAACGCTGTTCTCGAGGCGGGCCCGGCCCCGTACCTGTTGACCATCCTGCTCTTCGCCGCCGTGTGTCTCGCGCTGTCGCTGGCCGGGTGGCTCAGGTAGAAGTTGGACCTTCTATCCGAAAGAGCGGCCTACTTCCTGGCCGCCAGCCACGCCGCGATCGCGCGGATGTCCTCGGCCGGCAGCTTGCCGCCAAACGCCGGCATCTGCGCGTCGGGCCTGACGTCCACGGGATTGATGATCCGGCGCTCGATCGCCGCGGCGTCGTACTTCCGGCCGGCCGTCGAGAGATCCGGTCCGTCCTTGCCGCCGACGCCGTCGATCGTGTGACACCCGAGGCACGTGCGATTGACGACGATGTCGAGGTGCGCGGTCGCGGCATCGGTCGCCGGCGGCGCCTCGGACCGCAGCCGCGCGAGCGCGGCCAGGATCGCGGCCGCGTCGCGTTGGTTGGTCTCGGGCGGCTCGCGCAGGCCGGGCGCGATCATCTCCGGATCGGCGATGTGCGCCGCCAGCCAGTCCGCCGGCCGGTCGATCCGGCCGACCTCGATCGGCGCGGCGATGCCATCGGCCACGTGGCACCGATGGCAGCGGTCGTCCGCCTGGATGAGCGCCGCGCCGGCGGCTTCGCGGATGTTCCATCCGGCCGGCCCCGCCTTCGGATGATCCATTCCGCCCAGGATCGTGAGCGTCGCGACGCCCGCGAGTCCGGCCGTGAAGACCGCCAGCAACCCGCGCCGGGCCCGCCACTCGCGCGATTGACCGCGGTCGATCCACGGCAGCAGCGCGAGTATCGTCATGACGACGCCCGGCAGAATGAGCGCGCCAATGACCTCGAGCTTGCCGGGAAAGTACTTGAGCAGCTGAAACAGCCCGAGGAAGTACCACTCGGGCCGCGGCACGTAGCCGCTGGCCGTCGGGTCGGCGGGCGCCTCGAGCGCGGGCGCGCCCTTCCAGGCGAGCGCCGCGAGCAGCACGCCGACGGCGATCGCCATGACGAGATCGCGCCATGCCTGGTAGGGAAAGAACGGCCGCGGCGATCCCGCGCGCGCCTTGATCGGCCCGGAGACGCCCTGCCTCCGCATCAGGTAGAGGTGCACGACCACGAGGCCCGCGAGGGCCGGCGGCAGCACGAGCACGTGAATCGCGTACCAGCGCGTGAGCGTGAGCGCGCCGATGTCCGGCCCGCCGCGCAGCAACCCGGCCACGATCTCGCCAACGAACGGCGTCAGCTTCGAGATGTTGATCGCGACGACCGTCGCCCAGTACGCGCGCTGGTCCCACGGCAGCAGGTACCCGGTGAGACCGAAGGCGAGAATCACGTGCAGCAGGATGAAGCCGACGATCCAGTTCGCTTCGCGCGGCTTCCGGTAGCTGCCAAAGAAGACGACCCGCGCCAGATGCACGACCGCGGCCACGACGACCACGCTCGCGCCCCAGTGATGGAGCCCGCGCAGAAACCGGCCCGCAGGAATCTCCGTCGTGATGAACCGCACGCTGTCCCACGCGTGATCGGGCGTCGGCGCGTAGTAGAGCGCGAGCGCGATGCCGGTGACGACCTGCACGCCCAGCCCGAAGAGCAGCACGCTGCCGAGTGTGAACCACCACCCGGTGCCCGGAGGCAGCGGCTCGTCGAGTAGATGATGATTGATGACGCGGAAGCCCGTACGGTCGTCGAGCCAGTCGAGCACCGCCGCGAGTCGTCGGCTCACAGCTCGACCTCGAGGTCGGACGTCTGCGGGTTGACCCGGACGTTCAGGCGCTCGAGCCCGCGCGGCGGCGGACCGGCGACGACCCGGCCTTCACGATCGTACGTCCCGCCGTGGCACGGACAGAGAAACTGCTGCCGCGAGTCGTCCCAGCGCACGCGGCAGCCGAGGTGCTGACAGATCGCCGACAGCGCGCGGTAACCCTCGCCGTCGCGGTCGATGAACACGACGGTCTGCTTGCGCGTCTCGTACCACCCGTCTTCGTGCCGCTCGGTCAGCACCGCCGCGGTCGGTCCCTTCGTCCCCAAGTCGAAGAGCGACATCGCGCGACGCCACCGCTTGGCCGCCCCGCCGCTCCTGGGCACCGCGACGAGACCGACCAGGCCGGCGAGTCCGGCCGTGATGAGCGCGATGCCTCCCGTCACGAGGCGAGCCAGAGCCGATCGACGACTGTCACGAGGCGCGGTCACGAACGTCCTTTCGAAAAGCGAAACCCCTCATTACCTGCGGCGAAAGTATACTGACAAGATGTCCCGACCCACTCCGGCCTCACAGGAGGTCGCCAATCCAAATCGGCGCAACGTCGCCATTATTGCCCACGTCGATCACGGCAAGACGACGCTCGTCGACGGTCTGTTGCATCAGAGTGGCATTTTCCGTGCCAACGAACGGGTCATCGAGCGGGTGATGGACTCGAACGAGCTCGAGCGCGAGCGGGGCATCACGATCCTCGCCAAGAACACCGCCGTCCACTACGGCGGCACGCTCATCAACATCGTCGACACGCCGGGCCACGCGGACTTTGGCGGCGAGGTCGAGCGCACGCTCTCAATGGTGGACGGCGTACTGCTGCTCGTGGACGCGTCGGAGGGGCCGCTGCCCCAGACACGGTTCGTGCTGCGCAAGGCGCTCGAGCGCCGGCTGCCGCCGATTGTCGTGATGAACAAGATCGACCGGGCCGACGCGCGGCCGCAGGCCGTGCTGAACGAGATCTACGATCTGTTCATCGACCTCGACGCGACCGAGGATCAGCTCGACTTCCCCGTGCTCTACACCGACGCACGCCGCGGCACGGCGACGACCGATCTCGCGTCGCCGGGCACGGATCTTCGGCCGCTCTTCGACGCCGTCCTCGCCCGGATTCCACCGCCGCGCGGCTCCGCCTCCGCGCCGCTCCAGGCGCTCGTCGCCAACCTCGACTCGAGCGACTACCTGGGCCGTCTCGCGATCGGACGCGTGTTCAACGGCCATGTGAGAGTCGGCGACCCGATCGCCGTCTGCAAGCTCGACGGATCGATCCAGCGCACGACGGTGACCAAGCTCTACACGTTCGAGGGCCTGAAGCGCATCGAATCGGATGAAGCCGCGGCGGGCGACATCATCTGTCTGGCCGGCATCGAGAACATCATGATCGGCGAGACGATTGCCGACGCCGAGTCGCCTCAAGCGATTCAGACCATTCCCGTCGACGAGCCGACGGTGTCGATGATCTTCGGCGTCAACACGTCGCCGTTCGCGGGCCGCGACGGCCGCTTCGTCACGTCGCGCCAGATCAAGGACCGCCTCGACCGCGAGCTGCTCGGCAACGTCTCGATTCGCGTCGAGGCCACCGATACGCCCGAGCAGATGAAGGTCGTCGGCCGCGGCGAGCTCCAGCTCTCGATCCTGATCGAGATGATGCGACGCGAGGGGTTCGAGCTGCAGGTCTCACGGCCCGAGATCGTCACGCGCGAGATCAACGGCGCGCTCTCCGAGCCGGTCGAGGACCTCGTGATCGACGTCGCCGAGGAGTTTCAGGGCATGGTCATCGCCGAAGCCGGCATCCGCCGCGGCACGATGACCAAGATGGTGAACCACGGCAGCGGGCGCGTGCGCCTCGAGTTCCGCATCCCGGCGCGCGGGCTGATCGGCTTCCGGTCGCAGTTCCTCACCGAAACGCGCGGCACCGGCATCATGCACCATCTCTTCGCCGGCTGGGAGCCGTGGCACGGCCCGATTCCGTCGCGGCCGAGCGGCGCGCTCGTCGCCGACCGGCCCGGCGCCGCCACGGCCTACGCCATCGCGAACCTCCAGGAGCGCGGCGAGATGTTCATCGAGCCGGCCACGCCGGTCTACGAGGGCATGATCGTCGGCGAGAACGCGCGCCCGAACGACATGGACGTGAACATCACGCGCGAAAAGAAACAGACCAACATGCGCGCGTCCACGGCCGACGAGGCGATCCGCCTCATCCCGCCGCGCCAGCTCAGTCTCGAGCTGGCCATCGAGTTCATCAACGACGATGAGCTGGTGGAGGTGACGCCGAAGAGCCTCCGCCTGCGCAAGAAGATCCTCGCGGCCAACCAGCGGCCGAAACGCGCGGAGTGAGCTGCGACGATCCGTCAGGATTTCACCGCGCAGCTCGGTGAATCTCGTGATCCGATTCTCAACCGGTATACTCAGCGCGGACGGTCCTTCGACGTGAGCCCGCGCGTGCGCGCGTTCCTCTGGCCGGTCGTGCTCACCCTGCTGGGCGCAACGATCTACGGCATGGCGCACTTCCCGCGGGGCCGCGAGTTCGTGGACTTCGAGGTCTACAGCCGCGCCGGCGGACGCGTGTGGTCGGCCGAAGAGCTGTACCGCCCCGACGACGGGCACTATCAATTCAAGTACCTGCCGGCATTCGCGCTGGCCGCGGCCCCGTTTGCGCGGATCAATCAGGAAACCGCGAAGGCGGCGTGGTTCACCCTGACGTTCGGATTGCTCGTCGCCTTCCTTCGCCGGTCCGTCCGCGCGCTGCCCGGCCGCACGATGACCGAGCGATCGCTCGGCTGGCTGACCGCGCTCTTCCTCGGACGCTTTTACGTCGCCGAGCTCAGCCTCGGGCAGGCCAACGTGCTCTTCGGCCTGCTCCTCATCCTGGCGCTCGCCGCGGTGCAAACGCAGCGTTTCGCGCGCGCCGGTGTCTGGACGGCCGCCGCCACATTCATCAAACCGTACGGCGTGCTCTTCTTTCCCTGGCTCACGGCCATCGGCGGCGTCACCGCCGTGCTCTCCTCCAGCGCGACGCTCCTCGTCGGCCTCGCGCTGCCCGCCACCGTCTACGGGTGGCGGGGCAACCTCGGCCTGCTGGCGGGCTGGTACCGGACGGTCACCGACACGACGCCGGAGAACCTGATGTACGGCCAGAACATCTCGGTCACCGCGATGTGGACCAAATGGCTGGGCCTGGGACCGATCACCGTCGCCCTCGGCGCCGCCACCGGCCTCGCGCTCCTCGGCGTCGTCGTCTGGGTCTGGACGATGCGCGCGCGCGTCGCTCGTCCCGAGTACCTCGAGTTCTCGCTGATCCTGCTGCTGATCCCGCTGCTGTCGCCGCAGGGGTGGGACTACATGCTGCTGCTCGCGACGCCGGGCGTCGCGTGTCTGATCGATCGCTTCCGCGCCGTCTCGAGGCCCTGGCAGCTCGCGACCGGCGCGGCGATGCTGGTGGTCGGATTCACCATCTTCGACCTCGTCGGCCGCGCCGTAAACGACTTCGTGGCCAACACGGGGCTGATCAGCGTCGGCGCCATCATCTTCGTCGTCAGCCTCGCGCATCTGCGCGCGCGATCGCTCGCATGACGCGGCGCCGCGCGCTCGTGTGGCTGGCGGCGGCGGTGGCGGTCTCCGCCGCGCTGTACCTTGCCATCAGGCAGACGCGCGACCTGACGGACTTCGAGGTCTACCGCACCGCCGGCGCGCGCGTGCTGGAGGCAACGCCTCTGTACCGGCCAGAGGACGGGCACTTCGTCTTCAAATACCTGCCCGCGTTCGCCTACGCGATGGTGCCGTTCGCGATCGTCGGGCCGGAAGTGGCCCGGGCCGCCTGGTTTGCGCTGTCAGTCGCGTGCCTGGTCTTCTTCGTGGCGGGATCAATGCGGGCGCTTCCGGATCGGCGGCGCGCCATGACGCCAGTCCTGGCGTGGACGATCGTCGTCATGGCCCGGTGCGACATTCGCGAGTTGTCGCTCGGCCAGACGAACGCGCTGCTCGGCGCGCTGCTCGTCGCCGCCTTGCTTGCGGTGACGCGCGGATCCGGCCGGTCGGCCGGCGCGCTCGTCGGCCTCGCGACGTTCGTCAAGCCGTACACCGTGCTGCTCGCGCCGTGGCTGGCCGCGACCGTCGGACTCGCCGCGCTCGTCGCGAGCGGCCTCGTCGTGCTGTTCGGCCTGGCCCTGCCGGCCGCGTCCTACGGCTGGGTCGGAAATCTCGATCTGCTTGGCGCCTGGTTTCGGACGGTCACGGAGACGACGGCGCCGAACCTCATGCTGCCGGAGAACATCTCGTTCCTGTCGGCCTGGGCGAAGTGGATTGGCCCGGGACCGGTCGCCACAGCCGCGGCCGCCGCGACGACGGTCGGCGCGCTGGCCGTCGTCGGGATGGCGCTTCTCAGGCGCGGCCCGGTCCGGCATCCCGCGTACGCGGAATTCGCGCTGGTCCTTCTCCTGATTCCGGTCCTCACGCCGCAGGGCTGGGACTACATGCTGCTGCTGGCGACGCCGGCGGTCATCTGCCTCGTGGACCGCTGGGGAGCGCTGCCGGCGTCCTGGAAGGTGGCGACGACCGCCGCGCTCGCCGCCGTCGCGCTGCCGATGCGCGAGATCTTCGGGCTGGCCGTGACGCGTGAGGTCATGGGCACGGGGGTGCTGACCCTGGCCGCACTCGTGCTCGTCGCCGGACTCATGCGTTTGCGCCTGCATGGCGCCGCGTGAGCCGGTTCGGGGTCTTATACTGTGCCGGGAGTCATTCCTATGTTGACCAGTGCTCGTCGGTCGTTCGGCGCATGCTGTTTCGCGCTGATCGCGGGCGCGTCCGTCCTGGCTCATCCTCGTGCCGAGACGCCGGCGCGCGTCGATCAGCAGCACGTCTTCGTCGCGGTCACCGACGCCAAGGGCAAGCCCGTCAAGGGGCTGACCAAGGCGGATTTCGCCGTCCAAATCGACACGACGCCGCAGGAAGTCCTGAACGTCGCCCCGGCCACCGAGCCGGCGTCGATCCTGATCCTCACCGACCGGTTGGGTATCGTGCCGACCTATCCGGCGTACGAGATCCACGCGGCGATCGGCAATTTCGTCAAGGCGGTGCGCGGGGGCATCCCGGACAGCAAGCTGGGGCTCATCACGTTCGACGGCACGGTCATTACCCTCAACACGTTTCTGAGCGGACCGGCCGAGCTCGATCGCAACCTCGGCAAGCTGACGAGCACGGCGCAGGACGCGGTGCTCATCGACGCGATCTACGAAGCGTGCAAGGTCATGCGCACGGCGCCGACGGAGCGGCGGGTCATCTTCGTCATCGCGGCCGGCTACCGGCAGGACACCAGCAACGTGCGGATCGACTTGATGTCCGAGGTGCTCCGGCTGTCGAAAGCGGCGCTGTGGGCGATCGAAGTGCATTCCGCCCAGGGCGGTAACTACGAGAATCGCGTGCGCGAGCAGATGCTCGATCGCGGCAGCCAGCTGAGCGGCGGCCTGGTCGACGTCGTCGCGTCGCCGAGCGCGCTCGAGTCGATGTGCAAGCAGATGGCGGAGATGCTGGCGGCCGAGTACGACGTCACGTACGGGCCGGGCGGCGGGTCATCGACGAGCCAGATGGCGGTGCGCGTCAAGCCGGAAGGCCTCAAGGTGATGGCGCCGATGTGGACGGACAAGTAGGGTGAAGGCCGCACTCCGCGGGTTGGTCTGGCCGGTCGTGCTGATCGCGATCGCCGCGGCGATCTACCTGCGCGTCGGACGGCAGATGACCGATTTTGCCGTGTACCGCACCGCGGCCACGCGCGCGCTCGCGGCCGAGCCGCTGTACCGCGAGAGCGACGGTCACTATCAGTTCAAGTATCTGCCCGCGTTCGCGTTCGCGATGGCGCCGTTCGCCTGGATGGAGCCGGAGGGCGCGAAGATGATCTGGTTCGCGCTGTCGGTCGGGCTGCTCACGGCGTACGTGCGCTGGTCGTTGCGCGCGCTGCCGGAGCGCCGCCGGTCCGATCGCGTGTTGATGTGGCTCACGATCGTGCTCATGGCGAAGTTCTACCTGCACGAGCTCACGCTCGGCCAGACGAACATCCTGCTGGGCACGCTGCTCGTGGCCGCGCTGCTGGCGGTGCAGATCGATCATCCGCTCGTCGCGGCCGGGCTCATCAGCACCGCGGCGTTCGTCAAGCCCTACGCGCTCGTGATCATGCCGTGGCTCGCGTTCACGTACGGGCTGGAGACCGTCGGCGTCTCGGTGGCCGTGCTGGGCGTCGGGCTGCTCGCGCCCGCGCTCGTGTACGGATGGCGCGGCAATCTGGATCTGCTCGCCGGCTGGTACCAGACGATCACGACGTCCACGGCGCCGAATCTGCTCGGGGCCGACAACGTCTCGCTCGCGGCGATGTGGGCGAAGTGGCTCGGGCCGGGCACGGCGGCGAGCGGGCTGGCGACCGCGTCGAGCGTCGCGCTGCTCGGCCTCG
This sequence comes from Vicinamibacterales bacterium, assembly GCA_035519535.1. Lineage (GTDB taxonomy): Bacteria > Acidobacteriota > Vicinamibacteria > Vicinamibacterales > SCN-69-37 > DATEGZ01. The sequence continues at coordinate 53,145 of DATIWF010000155.1, forward strand.
TCGCCGCGGTCTGGCGCCGGCGGCTATCCGTGCAGATCCCGGACTACCTCGAGTACGCGCTGCTCATGCTGCTCGTGCCGCTGCTCTCGCCGCAGGGCTGGGACTACGTGCTGCTGCTCGCGACGCCGGCGGTGATCTGCCTGATGGATCGCTGGGGCGACGTCACGAGCGGGTGGCGGATCTTCACCGGTGCTGCGCTGGCGCTGATGGGACTCACGATCTTCGACGTCATGGGGCGGGACCTCTACGGACGGTTCATGGCGCTGTCGATCGTCACCGTGGCGGCGATGGCGACCGCCGGATCGCTGGCGCACTTGCGGTGGCGGGCGCTGGCGTAACTGGCGTAAGAAGAGCGGCCGTGGCGCCGTCGATTCGACTGCCCGGCGCTCGACTGACGCGGCGCTGGCGCAACCGCTGGGATCATCCCGCCGAGCCGTCGGTTCCCGCGCGCTAGAATGGCGTCATGCGCCTGACCCTGATCGCCGCACTCGCGTTCGTTCTCTCCCCCGCCGCCACGCTCACGTTCGACGCCCCGGCTGGCTGGGTCCCGAAGACGCCGTCTTCGTCAATGCGCGTGGCCGAGTTCACGCTGCCCAAAGTCGAGGGCGACACGGAAGATGCGACGTTGACGGTCTTCTTCTTTGGCGCCAATCAGGGCGGCAACGTGCAGGCAAACGTCGACCGCTGGATCGGCCAGATGACGCAGCCCGATGGCCGCGATTCAAAGGACGTGGCCAGGACTTCGACGCTCACGGCGCACGGCCTGTCGATCACACTCGTGGACGTCACGGGTACCTACACCGCCGAGATGAGCCCCGGCTCGGCCGAGCACTTCAACAAGCCCGGGTTCCGCCAGTGCGCCGCCGTCATCGAAACATCCGGCGGGCCGTACTTCGTGAAGCTCACGGGTCCGGTCAAGACCGTCGCGAAGTGGAACGACAGCTTCACGGCGTTCCTGAAGAGCATGCGCTACGAGTAGGTCCTTCTGCCTTCTGCCTTCTGCCTTCTGCCTTCTGCCTTCTGCCTTCTGCCTTCTGCCTTCTGCCTTCTGCCTTCTGCCCCCCTACCCCGGCAGCGACCAGTCCGTGTGCGGCGCCTTGTTGAGGACGAGCCAGCCGTAGAGCAGCCCGGAGTACGTCTGCCAGTGCATGCCGCGTGATTTGTAGAAGGGCTTGAGCGCGGCCTGGAGCGCCGGCAGGTGATAGAAGGGCACGCCCGGGAAGTAGTGGTGCTCGAGGTGGTAGTTGGAGTTGATGAACGCGACATCCCAGAACCAGCTGCCGCGCATGAGCGTGCCCCACTGCGCGGGATCGGCCGGGTTGATGTCGTAGTGCTGGCCGAGCCGGTTGAGCGTGAACGCAATCGGAAAGACGAAGAACACCGGAATGACGTCCGCGCGCAGCGCGGCCGCGAAGCCGAACGCCCCCCAGATCGCGGCGAGGGCCGCCAGATGAAACGCGATCGCGGCCCGGCGCTCCCAGCCGATCGTCCGCTGCAGGTCGTGCGGGTACGTGACGGTCTCTTTCCTCGCGGCGCGGAAGTAAATGGGAAACAGCGCCGGCGTCGCGTACAGCAGCTTGTACCAGCGCGCGTTAATCTTCGGCGACAGGTAATGCCGCTTGGGGTCGTCCTCGGTTGATCCCAGCTCGGCGTGATGGTCGAGGTGCCAGCGCGTGAACTGGCTCGCAGAAATCCCGCTCGGGATCGCGTAGGCCAGCGCCAGGAAGCGCTCGACG
>DATIWF010000156.1:0-9340 GCA_035519535.1 Vicinamibacterales bacterium
CGACGGCACGCCGGTCGAGATCGTGCTCAATCCGCTGGGCGTGCCCTCGCGCATGAACGTCGGCCAGATTCTGGAGACGCACCTCGGCTGGGCCGCGCACGCGCTCGGCCTCTACTTCGCGACGCCGGTCTTCGACGGCGCGACCGAGGGCGAGATCAAGAAATGGCTCGAGGAGGCCGGCCTGCCGCGCGGCGGCAAGACGAAGCTCCACGACGGCATGACGGGCGAGCCCTTCGAGCAGGACGTGACGGTGGGCTACATCTACATGCTCAAGCTGTCGCACCTGGTCGACGACAAGATCCACGCGCGCTCGATCGGGCCGTACTCGCTCATCACGCAGCAGCCGCTCGGCGGCAAGGCGCAGTTCGGCGGCCAGCGGTTCGGCGAAATGGAGGTCTGGGCGCTCGAGGCCTACGGCGCGGCGCACATCCTCCAGGAGCTGCTCACGGCCAAGTCCGACGACGTGACCGGCCGGGCGAAGATCTACGAGGCGATCGTCAAAGGCGACGCCTCGTTCCAGCCCGGCCTGCCTGAATCGTTCAACGTGCTCATCCGCGAGCTCCAGGCGTTGTGCCTGGATGTCGAGCTCATGCGCACGAAGCCGCGGCCGGCGGCGGAGCCGCCGGCGGCGGAGGCGGAGGTCGTACCGACGCCGACGACGCCCGTGGGCGTATAGCAACACCTTCGAACGTGGAACGTCGAACTGAGCACCTTCTGAGTTCGGGGTCCCAAGTTCGAAGTTCTACGTTCTGAGTTCTAAGTAAACGAGGAACATGCACTCATGAGACCCAACCTGCACGACAAAGGCCAGCTGACGTCCGACTTCGACGCGATTCGCATCAGCCTCGCGTCGCCCGATCGGATTTTGCAGTGGTCGCACGGCGAGGTGACCAAGCCGGAGACGATCAACTACCGGACGTTCAAGCCGGAACGCGACGGCCTGTTCTGCGCGAAGATCTTCGGCCCGGTCACCGACTGGGAATGCCTCTGCGGCAAGTACAAGCGCATGAAGCACCGCGGCGTGATCTGCGACAAGTGCGGCGTCGAGGTCACGCAGGCCAAGGTCCGCCGCGAGCGGCTGGGCCACATCGCGCTCGCCACGCCCGTGAGCCACGTCTGGTTCTTCAAGGGCCTGCCGAGCCGCATCGGCCACCTGCTCGACATCTCGCTGCGCGACCTCGAGCGCATCCTGTATTTCGAAGCCTACGTCGTCGTCGACGCGGGCGAGACGGACCTCAAGGAGAAGCAGCTGCTGACCGAAGAGCAGTACCGGCAGGAGCGCGAGCGGCTGGGCTTCAAGTTCAAGGCCCAGATGGGCGCCGAGGCGATCAAGGAAATGCTGCGGCGCGTGAACGTCGAGCGGCTGGCGGCCGAGCTGCGCGAGAAGATGCGCCACGAGACCTCGGCGCAGAAGAAACTCAAGCACGCCAAGCGGCTGAAGGTCGTCGACTCGTTCCGCCGGTCGAACAACAAGCCGGAGTGGATGATCCTCGATGTCGTCCCGGTCATTCCGCCGGAGCTGCGCCCGCTGGTGCCGCTCGACGGCGGTCGGTTCGCGACGTCGGACCTGAACGATCTGTACCGCCGCGTCATCAACCGGAACAACCGGCTGAAGAAGCTCATCGAGCTCAAGGCGCCGGACGTCATCATCCGCAACGAGAAGCGCATGCTCCAGGAAGCCGTGGACGCGCTCTTCGACAACGGCCGCCGCGGCCGCGTGCTGCGCGGCGCGAACAACCGGCCGCTGAAGTCGTTGTCCGACACGCTCAAGGGCAAGCAGGGCCGGTTCCGCCAGAACCTGCTCGGCAAGCGCGTCGACTACTCGGGCCGTTCGGTCATCGTCGTGGGCCCCGAGCTGAAGCTCCATCAGTGCGGGCTGCCGAAGAAGATGGCGCTCGAGCTGTTCAAGCCGTTCATCTACAACAAGCTGGAAGAGCGCGGGCTGGTCTCGACCATCAAGCAGGCGAAGGAGATGGTCGAGCAGCAGCGGTCGGAGGTGTGGGACATCCTCGAGGAGGTCATCCGCGAGCATCCCGTGCTCCTGAACCGCGCGCCGACGCTGCACCGGCTGGGCATCCAGGCGTTCGAGCCGGTGCTCGTCGAGGGCAAGGCGATCCGGATCCACCCGCTCGTCTGCACGGCGTTCAACGCGGACTTCGACGGCGATCAGATGGCGGTGCACATCCCGCTGGCGCCCGAGGCGCAAATCGAGGCCTCGGTGCTGATGATGTCGTCGAACAACATCCTGTCGCCGGCCTCGGGCCAGCCGATCGCGATTCCGTCGCAGGACATCGTGCTGGGGTGCTACTACCTGACGAAGGCGAAGGCGGGCGCCAAGGGCGAGGGCCGGGCGTTCGCGTCGGTGAACGACGTCATGCTCGCGCTCGACGCGGGGGAGGTCGAGACGCTGTCGCCGATCCGGCTGCGCTACACCGGCCGGCTGGTGGACCTCACGGCCGCGCGCGACTCGCAGGACGTGATGGAGGCCGAGGAGCAGGCGGTCAACGCCCGCATCATCAACACGACCGTCGGGCGGGTCATCTTCAACAGCGCGCTGCCGAAGGACATGCCGTTCATCAACGGCCTGCTGAAGAAGAAGGGCCTGCAGAATTCGGTCCGATACTGCTATTTGAAGCACGGCCTCGAGAAGACGGTCGAGATGCTCGACAGCCTCAAGCACCTCGGCTTCACCTATGCGACGCGGTCGGGGCTCTCGATCGGCATCGACGATCTGATCATCCCGGAGAAGAAGATCGAGTTCGTCCAGCAGGCGCGCGACGAGGTCATCAAGGTCGAGGGCCAGTACCAGGACGGCGCGATCACCAACGGCGAGCGCTACAACAAGGTCATCGCGATCTGGTCGGAGGTCACCGAGAAGATCGCCGACGAGATGTTCGGCGAGATGGAAGCGCTCGACAAGTCGGGCCGGAACTTCAACCCGGTCTACATCATGGCCGACTCGGGCGCGCGCGGATCCAAGCAGCAGATCCGGCAGCTCGCCGGCATGCGCGGCCTGATGGCGAAGCCGTCGGGGGAAATCATCGAGACGCCGATCACGTCGAACTTCCGTGAAGGGCTGACCGTGCTGCAGTACTTCATCTCGACGCACGGCGCCCGCAAGGGCCTCGCCGACACCGCGCTCAAGACGGCGGACTCGGGCTATCTCACGCGTCGCCTCGTCGACGTCGCGCAGGACGTGATCATCTCGGAGATCGACTGCGGCACGCTCGACGGCATCGAGGCGCGCGCGATCGTCGATTCCGGCGGCGAGATCGTCGAGCGGTTGAGCGACCGTATCATCGGGCGCGTGGCGCTCGAGCCGATCGCCGACCCGGCGTCGGGCGAGGTCATCGTTCCGGCGGCCGGCGAGATCGACGAGAAGCTCGCCGACGCGGTCGAGGACGCCGGCATCGAGCGCGTGAAGATCCGCTCGGTGCTCACGTGCGCGTCGCGCCGCGGCGTGTGCGCGAAGTGCTACGGCCGCGATCTGGCGACCGGCCGGCTCGTCGAACTGGGCCTGGCCGTCGGCGTCATCGCCGCGCAGTCGATCGGCGAGCCCGGCACGCAGCTCACGATGCGGACGTTCCACATCGGCGGCACGGCGTCGCGCGTGGCCGAGCAGTCCACGCTCGAGACGCGCCACAAGGGCACCGTCAAGTTCGAGGGCCTCGTCGCGGTCGAGGGCCGCGAGGAGACCAAGGACGCGGCCGCCGGTCCGACCAAGCCGCTCATCGTCATGAACCGCAGCGGATCGATCAACATCGTCGACGACAAAGGCGTCGTCCGCGAGCGGTACTCGGTCGTCTACGGCGCGCACCTCAAGGTGCGCGAGGGCCAGCACGTCGAGAAGGGCCAGATCCTCGTCGAGTGGGATCCGTACACGTTCTCGATCCTCACCGAAGCGGGCGGCACGGTCCGCTTCAAGGACATCATCGACAAGGTGACGGTCCACGAGGAAGTGGACGAAATCACCGGCCTCTCGCGGCTCATCATCGTCGATTCGCCGGATGAAAAGAAGCAGCCCGCGCTCGAGATCCTCAACGCGGACGGCACGGTGGCGCATAAGTACCACATGCCCTCGAACGCGCACCTGATGGTGTCGAACGCCGAGGCGGTGCACCCCGGCGACGTGCTCGCGAAGATCCCGCGCGAGACGACGAAGACGAAGGACATCACGGGCGGTCTGCCGCGCGTGGTCGAGCTGTTCGAAGCGCGCAAGCCGCGCGAGACGGCCGTCATCTCGGAAATCGACGGCACGGTCCGCCATGGCGGCATCGTCAAGGGCCTGCGGAAGATTCTCGTGGTCCCTGACGAGGGTGCCGAGGCGCGCGAGTACTCGCTGCCGCGCGGCGTGCACGTGAACGTCCAGGAAGGCGACCGCGTCCGCGCGGGCGAGCCGCTCATGGACGGTCCGCGCAACCCGCACGACATCCTCGCGGTGCTCGGTGAGAAGGAGCTGCAGGCGTATCTCGTGAACGAGATTCAGGAGGTCTACCGGCTGCAGGGCGTCGGCATCAACGACAAGCACATCGAGGTCATCGTTCGCCAGATGATGCGGTGGGTGAAGATCGAAGAGGTCGGCGACACGGAGTTCCTGATCGAGGAGCAGGTGGACAAGTTCCGGTTCCAGGAAGAGAACGAGCGCGTGCTCGCCGACGCGGGTCTGCCGGCGAAGGGCCGGCCGCTGCTGCTCGGCATCACGAAAGCGTCGCTCTCGACCGACTCGTTCATCTCCGCGGCGTCCTTCCAGGAGACGACGCGCGTGCTGACCGAGGCGTCGATTTCCGGGAAGGTCGACTACCTGCGCGGCCTGAAGGAGAACGTCACGATGGGCCGGCTCATTCCGGCCGGGACCGGCTTCGAGTGGTACAAGCACGTGACGATTCCGCCCGACGAGCCGCCGCCACCGCCGCCGCCGTCGCCTGAGGAGCTCGAGGCTCAGCGGGAGATGGACGATTACGCGGACCTCGACATGAACTTCAAGGACGACGAGTAGGGCCATCGGCGATTGGCGATGGTCGATTGGTGATGGCATTGGGCGACTGATTCAGTGCGGCATTGATCGGTGAGAAACGCAGGGCGCGTCTGGCAACGGGCGCGCCCTTCGTGTGTACGGCGCCGCCGCCGCACCGACGAGCCCCGCAGTTCGGGCATCGCCGGTCGCGGCTGAGGTAACATCGGCGAGCGACGCAGCGCAACGTCAGCCATGCGCGAACACGATGTGTGGGTTTTCGACGACTTCGAGCTCGACCTCACCGCGTGGCGCCTCACCCGCGCCGGTCGACCCGTCCTCATCGAACCGAAGGCGCTCGCCGTGCTGGCCTTGCTTGTCGCCCGCCACGGCCAGGCGGTGACCAAGACCGACATCCTGGACGACGTTTGGAAGGACACGTCGGTCACCGAGAACACGATGGTGCGGGTCATCGCCCAGCTTCGGGCGGCGCTCGGCGACGACTCCAAGGTGCCGAAGTACATCGAGACAGTCCACACCCGCGGGTACCGGTTCATCGGCGCCGTTCGGCCGCGCCCGACGGCCGCGGCGCCGCCTGAGATGCCAACCGCGGTCGCGCCTGAGCCTCCTCGAGCGCTCCTCTCAACGCCCGCGGTTCGGTCATTCCTGGGCTCGCCGACGCAGCGAGTCGTCGCCGGCGCGATTGTGGTTGGCCTGATCCTGGCGGCGTGGCTCATCGTCCGCCGCTCGTCCCCCGCCTCGACGGGGACCACCGACGAGGAGCTCTCAATCGCGATTCTGCCGCTCGAGAATCTCGGGCCGCCTGATCAGCAGTATTTCGCGGACGGCATGACCGACGCGCTGACGACGCAGCTGGCGGGCATTGGGTCGCTGAAGGTGATCGCGCACGATGCCGTGCGGCAGTACGGGACGCATCGGCCCGCGCCCTCGGTCATCGCGCGCGAGCTGTCGGTCGGACGCGTCGTCGAGGGCTCGGCGCTCATGGTGAGTGGGCGCGTGCGCATCGACGTCCGGCTCGTGGACGCGCGGACGGATCGGATGCTCTGGGGCGAGAGTTTCGAGGGGGACCTGCGCGACGTGCTCACGCTCCAGAGCCGAGTCGCGCGAGAAATTGTGGCCGAGATACGGGCGCGCGTCACGCCGGACGAGCATCAGCGGCTCGCGCGAACCCGTACGGTCGCACCCGAGGCCTATCAGGAGTATCTCTGGGGCCTCTTCGAAATGGAACGCGGATTTGCGATGGACGCCGAGATGTTCCCCCACCTGCGCGAGGCCATTCGGCGGCTGTCCGGGGCAGTAGCGATGGAGCCCGAGTGGGCCGAGGCCCATGGCGCCCTGGGGCTCGCGCATTTCCAGCTCGCCGCGCTGAGCGACAATCAGACGGAACGCCTGCGGGAGTACCAATCGGCGCGCGAAAGCGCCGAGCGCGCGCAAGTCCTCGATCCGACCGCGGTGTCTGCGCGCCTCGTGCTTGCCCGCGTGTCCATCTTGCTCGATGGTGACTGGACGGCGGCCGAACGTCAGTACCGCGAGCTCTTCCGGCTCGAGCCGAACAACGCCGATTACAGCTATGGCGTGTTCCTCTCGTGGACCGGACGCTTCGAGGAGTCGCTCGCGCGACTACGCTATGCGCTCGAGCGCGCGCCGACCAATCCGTACGTCCGCTACGACCTTGGTATGGCGTGCGTCTGCGCGGGTCGTCTCGAGGACGCGCTTGTCGAAGCGAAGGCGCTGCGAGAACGACTTGGCGACGACGTGAATGCGACCCTGATTGAAGCGATGGTCGACCTTCGCCGCCAGCGGTTCGATGAGGCCTACTCGATGCTCGACGCGAAGCGGGCGGCGCTCGCCGTGAACCGGGCAACGACTCTCTACGACGCGATGGCTTATGCCGCGGCACGCGCCGGCCAGAGGGAGCGCGCCCGCGCGGCGGTCCGCGAGGTCACGGCGCTTGGCGGCGGCCCCAACATGTCCGTCGTCTTCGCGCTCGACGGCCCGGATGCGGCGGTCCGGCTGTTGCGCGACTGGGTTCGGCAGAACGACTACTCGCTGCGGTCTGCCCGGTGCTGGGTGGCGTACGACGACCTGCGGAGCATTCCGGAAGTGCGCGAGATCTTCAAGGAGCTCGGCATCGCTGACGCCCGTTGACCGGCGCGGAGGTTCGGCCGGGCGGGGATCCCTCATCGAAGAATCACGTCGGCATCATCAGCACCTCACGACTCGCACAACCCATTCCCGGCATCGTGAAGGACCTCGACCGGGAGGTCCTTCATGGCGCGCCGTCTCATCTGCCTCGTCCTGGTTCTTCTGCCCGATCCGCTCCGCGCCGCGCAGCAACCGGCGCCTGGAGAGGCGCGCGTCCTGCCGTGCTCCGCGCGGGGGCTGCCGATTCTGGAAGTCGCCGCCGACGGCGGTGCGATCAGACTCGGGCTCGATACGGGCACCTCGCGTTCGTTGATCGCGGCGGACGCCGCTGAGCGACTGCATCTCATTCCTCGAGCGCGGTTCTCCCTCGCAACAACAGGTGGGCCGTCTACCCCCGGCCTCTGCGCCCCGGCGGATCTCCGTGTCGGCGGAATCCGGCTCCATGCCGACTGTCTCGGCTGGCTCCCGGCAGAGCGTCACCTGGCCGGCGCTGAGGATCTCGAGGGAATTCTCGGCGCGGACCTGCTGGCTCAACTGGACCTGTGGATCGACCTCGGACGGTGCCCCGTGCGTGCCCGCCTCGGGCTCCCCGGAACCCTGGCGGCGATGACCGATGGGACTCGCCTCAAGGTCGATTTGGTCGGACGACGGGCCGCAATCGAGGCGCAGATCCTGGACTTCGAGCAGTCCATCGACGTACGTCTCGTTCTTGATTCTGGAAGCGATGGCCTGATTCTCTTTGGAGACGTCGCCACCCGCCTAGAAGGCACGATGCGCGTGCAGCGAGGGGGCGCTCGCCTGACATCGGCGGTGGCCGCCCGATCTGTCGATGTCGCGGCGGTGCGCGGAGTCCGCGTCGGCACCTTGCACCTCGACGGCGTCCGCGCCGCCGGCCTGCTTCCGGAGATCCTGGACCGACCCGAAGACGGGCTCCTGCCGCTCTCGGCGTTGGGTCCCGTGCTGCTGGATCTCTCCAATCGATTCGTGATCGCCGGCGCACGGTTTCGCGACGCCACGCGCGAGTGACAGACCTGATTTCATCGCCCTCTGGCGCCGCGTCCGCTCGATACGGTCAAACGACGCCTTTCTGCCACATTGGCCCGGAATCCTGACGCAAGCCAGAGGGATTTCGCACCGCCCCCGCTGGCACGCAACCTGCTTCCTCCTTTGGCAGCACGTCAGTGCGTGGGCGAGCGCGAAGGAAGGGAGGTCGAGTCGTGCCTGAGATCCGAATCACGCTCGATGTTGACGGCCGCCTGGAGATCCTCACCGAATACTTCTGCGATTGGCCGGACTGCCCGAACCACGCGGTCGAGGTCGTGGGGATGTCCCGCGATTCGAGCGCGCGGACCGTCATGTGCCGCGTGCATGCCGCGGAGCTCGCGAAAATCAAGAGCAGAGGATCGTCCCACTAGACCTGGGTCACTTCACTTTCGCGACGGCGACGACGTAGTTCTTGCCGTAGTACTTGGCGCACTTCGGGCACGTCGTGTAGAAGAAATACAGCGTGTCGAGCTGGCGTCCGCGCCGCTCGACGTCCCGCTTCATCTCGTCGCACCACGTGCGGGCGCTGCCGTACGGGCCCTCGAAGACTTTCGTCAGAAAGTCGCCGGTGAGGTTGACCATCTCCGCGCCAGCCACGGGCTTCGTCACCGCAAAGAGATGCTCGCCGTGCCACGCCGACTCGTCATGGCTCAAGACCAGGAAGCCGCCGTCTTCCGCATGGGCCTCTCGAATGGCTTTCCAGGTGCGGGCGAACATCGAGCCCATGTTGAGCGGCACGTGGAACAGGCTGACGGTCGAGGCTTGCACGAACGGCTTGTTCTCGAAATGCAGCGCCTGCCCGTCCCAGGGTTCGGGCTTGAAGCGCGGACAGCAATTCGTCGGATTGTCGGCCGGGTCGTACGCCGGCACCGCATTGGTCGCGAGGGTTGTCGTCATCTCACACCTCCGTCCACCGCGGCGGTCGTCTGCGCGACGCACACCCGGCGTCATTTCGAGATGCACGAAGCCTGCCTTCGTGCCGTGACGGCTTGTGGCCGGAATCCGTGATGCGGCCTCGGCAGGGCGGGCGGGTGGCGTGAGGGTACGCGCCGTCGGCGCCGAAAATCCAGCGCCCGGCGCGTCGGCGTCGTGAATCAATCGATGCGGAAACGGCAGCCTGGGCGTCGTCGCGCCGATTCAGGCTCCGGGCTGCGAGGGATCCAGCCGGCGGAAGTTCAC
>DATIWF010000157.1:0-40983 GCA_035519535.1 Vicinamibacterales bacterium
ACGATCGCACGATCAAGAAACCCGCGCACAGCCTCGCGGGCCTCCTGCCGCCTGGGCTGGCCGCCACGATCAACCTCGCCGCCGGCGCCGACCGCGACGTCACGTGGGACTCGTTCGCGATTCGCGTCGTGCGGGATCAGATTGGGGTCACACCGGAGTTGGACGGCGGGCGGACCGGCGTCAGACCGGAGTCGGGCAGGGGGCGGACCGGCGTCAGACCGGAGTCGGGCAGGGATCGGACGGGGGTCGTGCAGGAGACCGACCAACTTGCGGTCCAGCCCCCGACAACGTCGGGGTCGCGTGCCAGCGCCGGGTACGAGACCGGTGCGACACCCACGTCCGACCACGGGGTGACATCATCGCGTCTCGCGGGGACGCTCGTTCACCGACTCTTCGAGAGGCGCCTCCCGGTGGCGACGAGCGAACACGAGCTGCGCCAGCTCATTCCGCAGATCGTGCGATCGGAAGAGCGCATCGATGTGGACGACGAGCCCGCGCTTGCCCAGACGGTCGCCAGTCTGTACCTGGCCCTCCGTCAACGCGCCGACGTCACCGGTCTCCTCGCGTCCGGCACGTGCCACTACGAAGTCCCGTTCTCGTATCAGCCGATGGAGCGGCCGGACTCGCCGATTCGGGGGGTGATCGACTGCCTGATCGCCGCGCCGGACGGGCGGGTGACCGTCCTCGAGTTCAAGACCGGCCGCCCGCGGCCCGAGCACGACGCGCAGGCCGCGCTCTATGGCGCCGCCATGGAGGCCCTGCTGGGCCCCAACCGCGTCGCCGTCAAGATCGTGTACCCCTGACCGTGACGCCTGGGATACACTCTTGCGGGCCGCCGGGCGGGTCAATACCCCGGCGGCGGATGGAGTGATCTCTTGTCGCTGACGTGTCCGAATTGCGGGAATGCCGAGAATTTTCTCGTGAAGACGCTGCAGATGCACCTGCTGCGCGTGGCCGACGGCCAGCTCCAGCCGCCGCAGGAGGAGGGCCGGCCGGCGCTCGTCGAAGTCCTGTGCGACGAGTGCGATACCACGCTGGATCTCGAGACCTTCGACGAATCCACCCGCCGCGATCTGCTCCTGACCCTCGGCGTCCGCTGAACGCGGCCAGGCGCCGCGGCGCGCTGCCCGCCCGCCTTGACTTCCGCCGGTCCGGTTTCTATCGTACGAGTCAGCCGTGCACGACTACTTCGAGATCCTCGGGGTGTCCCCGGACGCGCGCGCGCAGGAAATCCAGCGCGCGTGCCGCCGCCGGTCCGGCACGGCGCACCCGGATTTCCGCGACGAAGCGGACGGGACGACGCGCGCCGCGGTCGAGGCCGCGCTCGGCCGCGACCGGGCCCCGGTCGAGCTCGCCGACGTCGCGATCGACTTCGTCGACATGGCCGCCGTCGTCGACCGGATGCAAATCGCGTTCTTCGGCACGTCCCGATCGCGCAGCTGGTAGCACCGGCATGCGCGTCCACATCGACGTCCTTGCGTGGCTGCACGGCCTCTGGGGCGTGTTCGGCGTGCTGTCCGGCCTCTCGCTCTGGATCCTGGCGTTCGGCACGAACCTCGCCTTGCTCGATCTGGGATCGCTCGGCGGCACGGAGCACGCGGCGATCTGGCTGTTCGTCTCGAGCGGCGGTCTGCTCGCCGCCCTCGGGCTCATGATGATGCTCGCGGGCTGGGGGCTCGGACGCCGGCGCCCGGCCGGGCGCGTCGCGGCGCTGGCGCTCGCCGTGCCGAACCTCGTGATCATCCCCTTTGGCACCGCCCTCGGCATCTACACGTTCTGGGTGCTGCTGAACGACGACGCCCGGCGCGAATTCGGGCGCCCGCCGCACGGCACCGCGACGGCCACGCGGCCCACGCTGGAGCGGGCATGAGCGCCAGTCCGCCGCCCGCGCCCGGCGATCGCACGCTCAACCTGGACCCGAACCTCGCGGCGGCGCTGTCGTACGTCGGCGGCATGATCAGCGGCATCGTGTTCCTCGTGCTCGAGAAGCAGAACCGCTACGTGCGCTTCCACGCGATGCAGTCCACGATCACCTTTCTCCTCGTGCTCGTGGCCGACCTGATGCTCGTCGGCCTCGGCGTCGTCGGCATGGTCCTGGCCGTGCCTTTCGTCATCGCCGTCGTCGTCCTCTGGATCTTCCTGATGTTCAAGGCGATGAACGGCGTGCGTTACAAGCTGCCGTACATCGGCGATTGGGCGGAGCAGCAGGTGAGGTAGGCGCGGGGCGAAGGCAAGGCAGAAGGCAAGGCAGAAGGCAGAAGGCAGACGGCAGACACTACAATCATCCTTATGGCTACCGTTACCGAGTCCGCGGTGCTGGAGGCGCTGCGGGCCGTCAAGGACCCCGACCTCCACAAGGACATCGTCGCGCTCGGATTCGTGAAGAATCTGCGCATCGAAGGCGGGCGCGTCGGATTCACCATCGAGCTCACGACGCCCGCGTGTCCCGTCAAGGACCTGATGCGCGACCAGGCGCGATCGGTCGTCGCCGGGCTGCCCGGCGTGTCGGCGGTCGACATCGAGATGACGGCCCAGGTGCGTGCGGTGGTGCGGCCCGAGGCCGGACGGGCGCCGGTGGACGGCGTGAAGAACGTCATCGCGGTCGGCGCGGGCAAGGGCGGCGTCGGGAAGACGACCGTGGCGGTGAACCTCGCGGTCGCGCTGGCGCAGCGCGGCAGCCGCGTCGCGCTCCTCGACGGCGACATGTACGGGCCGAACGTGCCGATCATGCTCGGGCTCAAGACGCAGCTCGAGACGGACGGCAAGAAGATCGTGCCGGCGGAGCGCTACGGCCTGCAGGTCGTGTCGCTCGGATTCCTCACCCAGGACGACGCGCCGGTGATTTGGCGCGGGCCGATGCTGCACGGCGCGATCCAGCAGTTCTTCCGCGACGTACGCTGGAACGACGTCGACTACCTGATCGTGGACATGCCGCCGGGCACGGGTGACGTCGCGCTGTCGCTGAGCCAGACCGTGCCGGTCGCGGGCGCCATCGTGGTGACGACGCCGCAGGCCGTGTCGCTCGCCGACACGCGCCGCGCGGTGCAGATGTACCGCAAGCTCAACATCCCGCCGATCGGGCTCGTCGAGAACATGAGCTATTTCGTGTGCCCCGACTGCGGCCACGAGAGCGACGTGTTCGGCAAAGGCGGCGGGGAGCAGCTCGCGACGGACATGAAGGTGCCGTTCCTCGGGCGGATTCCGCTCTACGCGCCCGTCCGAGCGGGCGGCGACGCCGGCGTGCCCATCGTCCTGGGCGATCCCGAATCGCCGCCGGCGCGCGCGCTCGTGGCGGCGGCCGAGCGCGTGGCGCAGCAGGTGTCGATCGCGTCGTTCTCGCGACGGGCGATTCCCCTGGTCCCCGTGAACTGAAGCGCAGTTCCGCAGCGCTGTTTCGATCTTTGCCCGTTGCCCGGCATGCGCGTTCCCTTTACCAAGTCCACCCTCGCGAACGGCCTCGACGTCATCGTGCACGAAGACCACCGCGTGCCGATCGTCGCGGTGAGCGTCTGGTATCACGTCGGGTCGAAGAACGAGGTGCGCGGACGGACGGGGCTCGCGCATCTGTTCGAGCACCTGATGTTCGAGGGGTCGGAGCACCAGCCGCGGAGCTTCTTCGAGCCGCTGCAGGAAGCCGGCGGGACCCTCAACGGATCGACGAGCGCCGATCGCACGAACTACTGGGAAGTCGTGCCGAAGGACGCGACCGCGCGCGCGCTGTGGATGGAAGCGGATCGGATGGGGTGGCTGCTGCCCGCGCTGTCCGACGCGCGGTTCGCCACGCAGCGCGACGTCGTGCTGAACGAGCGGCGGCAGAGCTACGAGAACCGGCCGTACGGCCTCGCGCAGTTTGCGCTGCTCGACGCGATCTTTCCCGACGATCACCCGTACCACTGGCCGACGATTGGCGATCCCGAGGATCTTCGCGCGGCGACGGCGGACGACGCGCGAGCGTTTTTCTCGCGGTACTACCACCCGGGCAACGCGTCGCTGTGCATCGGCGGGGATATCGACCCGCCGGCGGCGATCGACCTCGTGGCGCGTCTCTTCGGCGACATTCCGGCGGGCCCCGCGGTCGGTCCGGTGCAGGCGCCGGGCCCGACGGCGCGCGGGCGGCGCCTCGTGCTCGAGGATCGCGTCGAGCTGCCGCGCCTCTATCTGGCGTGGCCATCGCCCGCCCTGTTCGCGCCGGCGGACGCTGAGTTGGATCTCGCGGCCGATCTGCTGGCCAACGGGCGGACGTCGCGTCTGTACGAGCGGCTGACCCACGAGTCGCGCATCGCGACGGAGCTGGCGGCCAGCCAGGGCTCGCGCGAGCTCGGCAGCTACTTTCAGATCGTCGCGAGCGCGGCACCGGGGCACACACTCGAGGAGCTGGAGGCCGCCATCGCCCGCGAGATCCGCACACTCGGGACCGACGGCCCGACGACGGCCGAGATCGAGCGCGGCCGGGCGCAGGCCGAGGCGTCGTTCGTGCTGCGGCTCCAGACCCTCGGCGGCTTCGGCGGACGCACCGACCAGTTGAACGCGTACAACGTCTACCGCGGCG
Source organism: Vicinamibacterales bacterium (assembly GCA_035519535.1). GTDB lineage: Bacteria > Acidobacteriota > Vicinamibacteria > Vicinamibacterales > SCN-69-37 > DATEGZ01. The sequence continues at coordinate 4,550 of DATIWF010000157.1, forward strand.
CGCCGGATTTCTTCGACGACGACTTGCGGCGGTATCTCGACGCGACGGCGGAGAGCGTGCGGGCCGGCGTGCGCGACTGGCTCGATCCGGATCGTGCCGTCGCCCTGAGCGTCGTGCCGCGGGGGCGCGCCGACCTGGCCCTCCCCGGTTCGACGGCGGTGAGCCTGAGATGAGCGCGGCGGATCGATTCGTCCTGCCGGGGATTGGCGCGGGCGCCACGCCGGTGACGTTCCCGCCGATCGCGCGCGACGTGCTGGACAACGGACTGCGCGTCTGGTCGATCCCGCAATCCGCCGTGCCCGTCGCGAGCGCGATGGTCGTGATCGCGCGCGGCGCCGTTGACGACCCCGCCGATCGGCCGGGTCTCGCGGGCGTCGTCGCGGACCTGATGGACGAAGCGGCCGGCCCCTACGACGCCATTCAGCTCGCCGACGCGTTTGCGCGCCTCGGCACGCGGCTCACGATTGAAGTCGGGTCCGACGTCACGACGTTCGCGTTCACTGCGGTGGCGCGCCAGTTCGCGCCCGCGCTGCAGCTGGTCGGCGAGGTGCTGGCGCGCCCGCGGCTGGCCGACGCGGACCTGGCGCGCGTGCGCGACCTGCGGCTGAGCCGGCTGCGCCAGCTCAGCAGCGTGCCGGGCGCCGCGGCCGACCGCGTGTTCTTCAAGGCCATCTTCGGCGACGTGCCCTACGGCCACGGCGTCGTCGGCACCACGCGATCGCTCACGGACCTGACGCTCGACGACGTGCGCGCGTGGCACGCGCGGCACGTCCTGCCGGACGACGCGACGCTGATCGTCGCAGGCAATCTGGCGCGCGAGGAGATCGTCCGCGCCGCCCGCGAGGCGCTGGGCGGATGGCGGGCCGCGGGATCGGCGTCGCCGGACCGCGGTGCCCCTCCCGAGGACGCCGGGCCCGGTGCGGCCTCCACGCTGCTCGTCGCTCGTCCGGGCGCCCCGCAGTCGGAGGTCCGCGTCGGTCACACCGGCCCGTCGCGCCTGACGGCGGCCTATCATCGGCTGCTGACACTCAACGCCGTCCTCGGCGGCCAGTTTTCGAGCCGGCTGAACACCGTGCTGCGTGAGAAGAAGGGCCTGACCTACGGCGTCCACACGGCGTTCGACTTCCGGCGGCGAGCAGGCGCGTTCGTGTGCGAAACGAGCGTGCAGGCCGACGGCACCGGCCAGGCCATCGGCGACATCCTCGCCGAGTACGAAGCGATCCGGCAGCCGGACGCGGTCGGCGCCGACGAGCTCTCGCGCGCCAAGGCGTCGCTCACGCGCGGATTCGTGCGGCACTTCGAGACCGCCGACCAGCTCGTGCGTGCGTGCTCGCAGCTCGTCACCTACGGCCTCGACGACGACACGTTCGACCGATTCGTCGAGGCGATCGAGCACGTGTCGGCCGCGGACGCCGTCGACGCGGCCCGGACGTTCATCCACCCCGACCGCTGCACGGCCGTGATCGTGGGCGATCCCGATCACGCCCAGCCGGCGCTCGAGGCGCTCGGGCGGCCGGCGACGGTCGTCACTCCGGAGTTCTGACGTGAAGGCAGTGCGCTTCCATCAGCACGGCGGGCTCGACGTCCTGCGCTACGAGGACGCGCCCGACCCCGACGTCCCGCCGGGCGCCGTGCGCGTCCGCGTTCGAGCGTGCGCGCTCAACCACCTCGATCTCTGGCAGCGCCGGGGCCTCGATCGCGTGACGATCCCGATGCCGCACATTTCCGGCGCCGACGTGGCGGGCGAAATCGCCGACGTCGGTGCAGGTGTCACTGACTACCAGGTCGGGCAGCGCGTCATGCTGCAGCCCGGCCTGAGCTGCGGGCGGTGCGCGCGCTGTCTCGCGGGCGAGGACAACTACTGCGCCCGATACGACGTCCTCGGCTACCAGTCCGCCGGCGGCTACGCGGAGCTCGTCAGCGTGCCCGCGGCCAACGTGATCGGACTGCCCGACGGCATCGATGTCGTCACGGCCGCCGCGTTTCCGCTGTCGTTTCTGACGGCGTGGCACATGCTGCTCACCCGCGCGCGTCTCACGGAGCGCGACACGGTCCTCGTCCTCGCCGCCGGAAGCGGCGTCGGCCAGGCAGCGATTCAGATCGCGAAGTTCTTTCGTGCGCGCGTCCTCGCCACCGCCGGTCACGCCGACAAGCTCGACCGCGCGGCGGCGCTCGGCGCCGACGCCGCCATCAACCACGCCACCGACGACCTGGTCGCGGCCGTCAAGAAGCTCACCGCCGGCCGCGGCGTGGACGTCGTCATCGAGCACGTCGGCGTCGCGACGTGGGATCGGAGCGTGCGCTGCCTCGCGCGCGGCGGCCGGCTCGTCACCTGCGGGGCGACGACCGGCCACGATGCCAGGCTCGATCTGCGGCACCTGTTCGCGCGGCAGCTCTCGTTCCTCGGGTCCTACATGGGCGGCAAACCGGAGCTTCTGCGGGCGGCCGACCTGTTCTTCCGCGGGGAGCTGCGGCCAGCGGTCGATCGAACGTTCCCCCTGTCCGAAGCCGCACAGGCGCAGCAGCGCCTCGAGTCGGGCGCGCACTTCGGCAAGATCGTCCTCACGATCTGACCTCTGCCTTCTGCCTTCTGCCCTCTGCCTTCTGCCCTCTGTCCTCTTTCCCACGCCAGCTCTCCCGCATGCGGGCCATTCGCGCAATGGCCTGGTCGCATCCGTCCGTTCGATTCGTAACGAATGCTAGACTGGCACGATCATGAACGCCGCCCGATGGAGCGTCAGCCTCGTGGCCATCATCGGTGTGTTTGCCGCGACGGTCGCGGGTGCGATCGTCTGGCTGCTGTTCACGGATCCCGTGACGGTTGCCAACTCCGTGTCCACGGGGGACGTCTCGCCGGTCGTGCAGGCGATTGGCGCGGTCATCGTCAACGCGCTGCGCGGGCTGTTCAAGTACCTCTAGCGTCGAGTACGTCAGGTACGTCAGGTACGTCGGGTACGTCGGGTCCCACGAACGAACTGACGCTCGCCAACTTTTTTCTCCCAAAGAACTTCGGAAAAGAAGCTGACTCGAATGCAGGTTCCTTGGACCTGACGTACCTGACGTACCCGACGTACCCGACGTACCTGACGTACCCGACGTGCAGCTCAGAGCCTGTCCAGAAAGAACTTCGTCAAGTAGTACCCGTCGAGATACTTGAACGGCGCTTTTCCCGTGGTGTAGTGGCCGCACGGCAGCACGCCGGTCTGGTGCGCGACGCCGCGGCGATCGAACTCGGCGAGGAAGCGCCGCGAGAGATCGACGGGGAAGGTGAGGTCGTAGCGAGCATAGACGAGCAGGATGGGGCGGCCGCGGACGCGGTCGATGAACGGCCACGGACTGATCGGCAGCCACCAGTCGCGGAGCTGATCGAGCGTGACGTGGCCGTCGAGGCCCGCGCGCACATGCCGCGTCGAGAGCCCGCGCCAGACGACGTCCGCGAAATACGGCGAGACGTGATTGAACGCGCCGGCCGTGATCCGCGCGTCGTGCGCCATGGTGAGCATGGACAGACACGACCCAAGACTGGTGCCGACGATGCCGATCCGCTCGTAGCCCTGCGCGGCGAGCCAGTCCACCGTTCGGCGCGCGTCGAGCACGGCCTGCCGATTGGCCTCGGCCGTCCGGCCGATGTTCGAGCTGACGATGTAGTCGGCGCGCGCGATCTCGGTGGGCCGCCGCTCATCGTGATACGGCAGGCTGAGGCGCAGCGCTGTCAGGCCGAAGCGCGCGAACACCTGACACAGCCCGACGTGGCCAAGGGCATCGGCGTTCCACTGCGGCAGCACGACGACGGCGCGTCGCGGTCGGGCCGGGCGATCCTCGGCCGGGAAGACCCGCACGCGCACGAGGTTGTTCTCGGGATACGGCGTGACGCGCGCGCTCGGGAACAGCAGCAGATCGCCGCGGCGCTCGTAGTCGGTGCCTTGGGGCTCTCGGAAAAACGCGTCGGTGTCCGCCATGGTCCGGCGCGACCAGTCGCTCAAGGCCGCCGCCGGATCGGGACTCGCCGGATCGAGCCCGACCCATTCGAGTCCCCACTCGAACGGCCGGACGACGCGATTGGTGTCAACCTCGGCGAGCCGCCGCTCCCAGTGGTGAAACAGCGACGCGATCACTTCTCGCCGTCGGCCCTCGCCACCACGTCCCGGTAGCCCCCGCCGTCCTCCGAGCCCGTGGCCACGGGCAGGCCGGCGTCGGCCCAGCCGGGATCGACCGTGCGGCCCATCGCGTCGCGCGCGCCGCCGAATCCGCCGCGGACGACCGAGAGGTCGGTGAAACCGAACGACGCCAGGATCTGCGCCGCCCGGACGGCCCGCCCGCCGACCTGGCACCCGACGAGCAGCTTCGTGTCGGGCGGGAAGGCGCCCTTCATCACGCGCACGAAGTCCGGGTTCGGCATCATGTCGCCGCTGTCCTCGTCTGGCTCGAAGATCGGGACGTTCACCGCGCCGGCCGGGTGGCCGTCGGCGAATTCGCCCGTGGACCGCACGTCCACGTACGTCGCGCCGGATTGCTGGAGCGTGTGCGCTTCCGCGACCGAGACCTGTTTGATCATGGCGTCACTCGAGAGCCGGACAGACGATCTTCTCGCAAGCGGCCGCGATCGCCAAGAGCCACGCCGTCTTGCCCGCGCGGCCGACCAGCTGCAGGCCGACCGGCAAGCCGTCGCTCCGAAGCGGCAGCGAGATCGCCGGATGGCCGGTCAGGTTGAAGAGCTGCGTGTTCCTCAGCATCGCCGCCCGCACCGCCATCGTCTCGCGGCGCCGGCCGTCGAGCGTGACGTCGGTCCCGCCGATGAGCGGCGCGGTGATGGGCAGCGTCGGCAGGACCAGGGCGTCGCAGCCTTCCAGCGCCGCGTCCACGGCACGCCGCAGCGCGACTCTGGCGTCGAGCGCCGCCAGGTAGTCCACGGCCGGAATGCCGCGCCCGCTTTCGATCCGCGCGCGGACCGCCGGCGTGTAGCTCGAACCGCGCGTGTCGAGATACTTCGCGTGCCACGCGGCGGCTTCGGGCAGCACGACGTTGACGTACGTGCGGCCGATGACGTCGGTCATCTCGACGTCGCCGGTGACGATCTGCGCGCCGGCGGCCCGCAAGGTGGTGAGCGCGGCGTCGAACGCCGCCCGGACATCGGCCGCCATCAGCGAGAAGTAGCCGTCGATGTGCCGCAGGTGCATGGACGACGCGGCTGACGGAGCGACGATCGCAGGCGGCTCGCCGGCCAGCGCCGCCCACAGCCACGCGGCGTCCTGCACCGTCAGCGCGATCGGGCCGACGTGGTCGAGCGACACGCTCAGCGGGACGACGCTGTCGGTGGGCACTTCGCCGTAGGTTGGCTTCAGGCCGACGAGGCCGCAGCAGGACGACGGGATGCGAATCGAGCCGCCGGTATCGCTGCCGACCGACGCGAGGCCCATGCCGGTCGCGACGGCGACCGCCGATCCGCCGCTCGATCCGCCGGGGGACCGGTCGAGATCGCGCGGATGGCGAACGGCGCCAAAGGCCGAGTCCTCGCTGGTCGTGCCGAGCGCGAACTCGTGCAGATTCGTCTTGCCAAGAAGCACGGCGCCGGCCTCGCGCAGCCGTGTGATCACCGGGGCGTCGGCGGGCGCGATCCGATCCGCCAGCACCCGCGACGCCGCGGTCGTGGGCTCGCCCTCGACGTCGATCAGGTCTTTGATCGAGATCGGGATGCCGTGGAGCGGTCCGCGGTCGCGTCCGCTGGCGCGCTCGGCGTCCGCCTGCCGCGCGGCGGCGCGCGCACCCTCGGCGTCCACCCGGATGAACGCGTGCGTCTGGCCATTCAACGCGTCAATCGCGCGCAAGCTGGTGTCGACGAGGTCGAGGCTCGTGAGCGTGCCGGCCCGCAGTCGGGCGGCCGCGGTCGCGATCGTCATTCGTGATAGAGAATACTTCACGCCGATGTCTGGAACCGTGCTTGCCGCCGTGATGCCGTCGCCGCACGTGCCCGTCGAGGTGCGGGAGTTTCGCGAGCCCGACCTGCCGCCGGGCGGCGCGCTCCTGCGCACGGCGCTGTCCGAGGTCTGCGGCACCGACGTGCACTTGTGGCACGGGCGCCTCTCGGGCGTGCCGTATCCGATCATTCCCGGCCACGTCACCACGGGCACGCTCGACAAGATCCGGGGATCGCTCGCCGACGTGCGCGGGCGCGCGCTTCGCGAGGGCGACCGCGTCGCCTTCTTCGACGTCCATCGCACGTGCGGCCGGTGCCTCGCCTGCACCGTCCATCGCACGCCGACGCGCTGCCCGCATCGCCGCGTGTACGGCATCACGGATTCCGCCGCCGAAGGGCTCTTCGGCGGCTGGGCGCAGAAGGTCTACCTGGAGCCGGGCGTCGTCGTGGCCAGGCTGCCCGATGGCGTCGCATTCGAGTCGTACATCGGCGGCGGCTGCGGGCTCCTGACGTCCGTCCACATCATCGAGCGCGCGCGCCTGTCGCTCGGCGACACGGTCGTCGTCCAGGGCGCGGGGGCCGTCGGGTTGTGCACGGCCGCGCTCGCCCGCAAGTCCGGCGCCGGACGGGTCATCGTCATCGGCGCGCCGGCGGATCGGCTGGACCTCGCGACAGCGATGGGCGCCGACGAGGTCATCGATCTCGATCGCACCACTCCCGAAGAGCGGCAGGCGCGCGTCTCGGATCTTACCGGCGGCCTCGGCGCCGACGTCGTCGTCGAAGCGGCCGGATCGGCGCGGGCGATCGAGGAAGGCGTGCGGTTCGCCCGCAACGGCGGCGCGTACGTCATCGCCGGGCACTACACGAACGTCGGCGACAGCACGATCAACGCGCACGAGCACATCAACCGCAAGCACCTGGACATTCGCGGCTGCTGGGGGAGCGAGGTCGGGCACTTTCTGCGCGCGCTCGGGGCGCTGCAGCGGTACGGGGACGTGCCGTTTGCGAGGATCGGCGCGAAGACGTTCGGGCTCGCGTCGATCAACGAGGCGCTCGAGTCGGCGGGAGCGTTGCGGATTCCAAAGGCGCTTGTGGATCCGTGGGGGTAGAAAGGCAGAAGGCAGAAGGCAGAAGGCAGAAGGCAGAAGGCAGAAGAGAGAGTCATGACCTGCCGGCGCGACGGCGAGTCCGCGAACGAGCGGACGAGTAAGCGGGCGCGAGGGCGCGGGGATCAGCGCACGTCGCCGTGACGTTAGACCCGAAGGCCGACGACATCACAGAAGCGACGGCGGCCTCCTCACGCGACGAGCTCGACCACGGGTCCGTGAGCGACAGCGACGACGCCGATTCGGCCGATCCGATCCCGCCCGCAGAAACCGAGCCGACTACGAACGCGACCGCGCTCGTCGATCCAAACGGGACGAGATAGGGCACGATCAGCGGGTCGCTGAGCTGCTCGGGCCACGCGACGAACTGTACGGTGACCGGCTCGTCGCTGACTTCACGGCGACGTCCGACGCGGGCGTCACGTGGATGGGCTGGAGCGGCGCGTGCGGGGTGTTCTGTCTTTGGGGCGTACAAAGGTGGTGGGTAGGAAGCCTTGAGCGCTATCGAAAGAGGGACTTGTGAATCTTGCTCTGCTCGTGCTCGCCGGACTAATAGGACTCGGCCTTGTACTTGTCGCGCATGGTACGGTCACACGGAACAGGTGGGGCATTAACGTCAGCCCTGTTTCATGTCCGCGCTGCGGCACGTCGCTTCCGCAATTCCGGCAGGCCCGAGGCTTGCGCCAAGCGCTTTGGGGCGGAGGAACCTGCGCCAATTGTGGTGCGGAGGTTGACAAGTGGGGACGCGAAACCACGTCGCCCGGACGCATCCCCTTGCCAGCGCGCCCCTACACTGCCGAGGAGGCGCGGAGGATCTTCAAGAGGCGCCTTGTTATCGGCAGCCTTGCTACCTTTTTCCCCCTCACGTTGCTGTTTGACTGGCCTGAAGCTGGCCTAACGCTGAGCGGTTGGGTGATTTTGCTCGCGGAAGCCGTTACTGAGACAGCGATCTTCACTGCGCTTTTCGCATTCAGCTCACTCTACATGTTCGACCGTTGGTTCTTGAGACGAGATTTGGATAGCCGCCCGCGCCATCACGGGTCAGACCAGCGCGGATGAGCAAGATAACAGGGGGCAGGGATGAACCGGATAGCCAAAGCCACTGAGGGATGTCTGAAGTCGATCGCGCGAGCAGCTCTCGCAGGTGCGGCCTGTTCAGTTGCCTTCTCGCTCGACCAGCCCGTGATCGACGGCACGGCGAGCCCAGACGGTTTCGTGCGGGCGGTATTCCCCCGAGCGTGGCTTGTCGCTGGCGCGACGATCTTGGGCGAGCGCATGGTCGTGGCGCCGACTGGGACGCGGGTCACGAGGGCAGAAGGCAGAGGGCAGAAGGCAGAGGGCAGAGGGCAGAGGGCAGAGGGCAGAGGGCAGAGGGCAGAAGGCAGAAGGCAGAAGGCAGAAGGCAGAAGGCAGAAGGCAGAAGGCAGAAGGCAGAGCTAGCCTTCCTCTGAGCGCCTCAGTCGTCTAACTGATGCCGTCAGCATCGCGACGAACTCGCTGCTCTCGGAGACGAGCGGTGCCACGAGAGCCGAAAAGTCTGGTCGAGTCGCGTAGAGCCTGAGCCAATACCACGCCTCTCGCGCCTCGCGCAGCGCGACGACATGCTTCGCCGCCATGTCCCGCCGGCTGAGGGCGACCTCGGCCTCCTCCAACATCGCGCCGATCGCCGATCCTGCGGCGAACAGCTGGGACGCCATGTGGGGATACGGCTGTCGGTTCGCCGCAAGCCTCGGGTACAGATCGAGCAAGGCTGCGGAAAACTCGAATGTCCGGGCTTTCAGATCACGCGGCTGCCGCTCACTCACGATGTTCCAACAAGCAAGCGCCGTGCCCGACCAGAAGCGCAAGTCAGCCGGACTCGCGCGCCCTGTTGCCGTCCATGCAATCGCTCGTGACGCTGCAAGTTGCAAGAACTCACATCGTCCTCTGCTCCTTGTCTGCTTTCTGCCTTCTGCCCTCTGCCCTCTGCCTTCTGCCTTTACCTCCCTCCCTCCGACCTGAGGTACGCTCCTTCGATGCGTCGAACGCGCATCCTGGTGACCTTGGGACCAGCCTCGACCGATCCGGCGACCATCCGCGCCCTGATCGACGCCGGTGCCGACGCGTTCCGCCTGAACTTCTCGCACGGCACGATTCCGGAGCACCAGGAGACCGTCCAACGCGTGCGTGCGGCCGCCGCGGCGGCCAAGCGTGACATCGCCGTCGTCCAGGATCTCGGCGGGCCGAAGATCCGCACGGGCCCGCTCGCGTCGCCGTTCGCGCTGCGCGAGGGCGACACGCTCATCATCGAGCAGGGCGGCTTCGCCGGCAGCCCTGGCCGGATTTCGTGCGCATTCGAGGCGCTCTTCACGTCGGTCGACTCCGGCCAGCGCCTGCTGATTGACGACGGCCGGATCGAATTGGAGGTCGAAGCGGTCGCGCCGCAGCGCCTGACGACGCGCGTGGTGACGGGCGGGCTGCTCGACGCGCACAAGGGCATCAACCTGCCGGGCGTGTCGGTGCGGACCTCGGCGTTGACGCCCAAGGACCACGAGGACCTCCGCGCCGGCGTGGCGATGGGCGTCGACTTCGTCGCCCTCAGCTTCGTCCAGTCCGCCGACGACGTGCGAGCGGCGCATGCCGCGGCCGCGAACGCGGGCGCGCCCGATCTGCCCATCATCGCGAAGATCGAGAAGCCTCACGCCGTCGAGCACATCGACGAGATCGTCCGCGTGTCCGAGGGCCTGATGGTCGCGCGCGGCGACCTCGGGATCGAGCTGCCATTCGAGAAGCTGCCCGTGGCGCAGAAGCGAATCGTGGCGGCCGGGCGGCGGCACGGCGTGCCGGTGATCCTCGCGACGCAGGTGCTCGACTCGATGCGCACGGAGCCGCGACCCACGCGTGCGGAGGTGACCGACGCGGCGCACGCCGTGGACGAAAGCGTCGACGCGATCATGCTGGCGGCCGAGACGTCGGTGGGGAAGTATCCCGTGAAGTCGGTTGAAGCGCTCGACCTGATCATCCGCGAAGCCGAGGGCGCGCTCGATCCATCCGTCCGCGTGGTGCCGGACGGGCTGACCGGCGCCGAGCACAGCCGGGCGCTGTGCGAGGCCGCGGTCACGCTCGCAGAGCGCGCCCGCGCCTCCGCGATTGTCGCCGTCACCGAGGCCGGGAATACGGCGCGGCTGCTCGCGTCGATGCGCCCGACCGTGCGGATCCTCGCGGCCACCGCGCACTCCAAGACCGCCGCCCGCGCCAGCCTGGTCTGGGGCGTGACGCCCATCGTGACGAGCGACGCGGCGCTGCCGGCGATTCGCGACCTGCTGCTCGCGCGCGGACTCGTACCGTCGGGCGCGGCCGTCGTGTTCATCGCCATGCGCCAGGTCCTCGGCCGCGACGGCGCGAACTACGTGCAGGTCGAGCGCCTGTAGAGCGGAGCGGGAATGGCCGCCAAGAACAACTCCTCGCTGGCGACGCGCGTCATCGAGCTCGCGCTCAACAACTCGCTGCTGCTCGTCTTTGGCGCCGTCGCCGCGCTCGTGTGGGCGAACTTCGAGCCCGAGAGCTACCGCTGGGCGTCGCGTCTGCTGTACTTCGGCATCGACGACATCGGCATGGTGTTCTTCTTCGCGCTGGCCGCGAAGGAGGTCTACGAGGCGACGCTGCCCGGCGGGCCGCTGTCGTCGTCGAGGGAGGCGGCCGTGCCCCTGCTCGCCGCGGCGGGTGGCATGGTCGTCCCGGCCGGCATGTATGCCCTCACCGTGGTGGCGATCGGCCGCCATGACCTCGTCCGCGGCTGGGCGGTGCCGTGCGCCACCGACATCGCGTTCGCCTATCTCGTCGTCCGCCTGATCTTTCCGCGCGGCCACCCGGCGATTCCGTTTCTGCTGCTGCTGGCGATCGCCGATGACGCGCTCGGACTCGTGCTGCTGGCGGCCTTCTATCCGAGCGGGCCGGTATCGATCGGCATCTTCGCGGCGTGCCTCGGCCCCGCGATGGCGCTTGCGTGGCTGCTGCGGCGCGGCGGCATCAAGAGCTTCTGGGCGTACCTCCTGGGGCCGGGCGTGCTGTCGTGGATCGGCTTCTTCTACGGCGGCTTCCACCCGGCGCTCGCGATGGTGCCGATCGTGCCGTTCATGCCGCACTATCGATCGGACCTGACGGAATTCGGCGAGCACGCGGTGTCCGGCGTGACCACACTGCAGGCGTTCGAGCACTGGTGGCGCGTGCCCGTGCAGATCGTCCTGCTCTTCTTCGGCCTGGCGAACGCCGGCGTGCCGCTCACCGGCGTCGGCACCGCCACGTGGGTCGTCGCGGTGAGCCTCATTGCGGGCAAGCCGCTCGGCGTGCTGCTGACGACCGTCGCGGCCGGCTGGTTGGGGTTCCGCCGCAGCGAGGGTCTCGATCTCGGCAGCGTGTTGCTGACGGGCATCGCGGCGGGCATCGGCTTCACGGTCGCGCTGTTCTTCACGACGGCCGCGTTCGCGCCCGGGCCGATTCAGGATGAGGCAAAGATTGGCGCGCTGTTGAGCTTTCTGGCCGCGCCACTGGCCCTGATGATCGGGCGGCTTCGCCGCGAAACATGAAGGACCGGACCGTCGTGAAGGCGGATCAGAAACCGGTGGCGGTCTCCTTGTCCTTGTCGCGCGGCGCGGGCTTCGCCGGCGGCGCCTCCGCGTACCGCTTGAGCGCCGTGAGCGAGATCTGCCAGCCTCGCGAGACGACGGCGTAGTAGCGGCGCCAGCGCGGCGACGGCTCGTAGCCGTCCTGCCGGACGTGCAGCTTGCAGCCCGTGCCTTCGGCGTCGCACGTGACGTGGAGCGCCATCGGCCCGAGCGGCGCGCCCTCGGGGGGGATCCAGAACGCGTCGGCGACGAGGAACGAGTGCGGCGGCCGGACCTCGATCACCGTGCCATGGAACACGCCGCCGAGCGGACCGAGCAGGTCGTCGCGGTACGGCGTCGTCGCCCACTCGACCGCATAGACGCCGAGCGGCACGGGCGTGGTGACCGACCGGACGGCCTGCCACCACGCACGTAGCGCATCGGCGGAGAAAAAGCAGTTGAAGACGGCTTCAGGCGTCGCGGCGACGACGAGCGTCTGCTCGAATCGCTGGCCGAGCTCCTGAAGCGGATCGGACACGCCCGGTCCCTACTTGGCGCGCAGCGTCTGCACGTAGGCCACGATGGCCCACGCCTGCTCCTTGGAGAGCTCCTCGGAGAAGGTCGGCATCTTCGGCGACGAGCGGCCGTTCCAGATCTTGTAGAACACCACGCCGTCCGGGTTGCGCGCGGCGCGGGCGGCCACCGTGAGGTCCATGTCCTGCTGGTGCTCGGGCTCGCCGTCAGGGCCGTCGCCCTTGCCGTTCGGTCCGTGGCACCGCTGGCACTTGCTGCCGAAAAGCTTCTTGCCGTTGGCAATGACCGCGTCGTTCACGGTCAGCGGGCTTTTCTCGGTGGCCGCCGTCGGCGGAATCGTCCAGCCGCCGCCGCGCCCCTGGCCCGGCCTCTCGGCTCTGCCAACCGCCACAAACGCCAGCAGCCATACCACTATCGGCACGATGAAGAGCAACGATCGCCGCATGCGCAATCCTCCTGAACGGATCATGATATCAGCCGTACGTCGGGTACGTCGGGTACGTCGGGTACGTCGGGTACGTCGGGTACGTCGGGTACGTCGGGTACGTCGGGTACGTCAGGTACGTCAGGTACGTCAGGTACGTCGGGTACGTCGGGTCCAAGGAACGCACTGGCGCTGGTCAACTTTCTTAGGCTGTGGGAGCGACTGAAGAAGATGACGGCGTCAGTCCGTTCCTCGGACCTGACGTACCCGACGTACCCGACGTACGACGAACGTCAGTACAACAACCACCGCTCACGCAATTTCACGAACTCGCGCACGCCGTCCGTCCACTCATGCGCGAGCTGGGCCGCCGACGCCCCGGCCGCCAGCCCCTCACGCAGGCGCGCGGACCCGTACAAGATGTCGATCGGCGGCTTCGTGTATTCGTACTCGTAGGGCGGATCGCGCCACTGGAACCGATCCGGTCCGGCATGGCGGCAGGCCTCGATGACCGCGACACCCGCCGCGACCGCCGCGAACGACGCGCGATCGATCACGTGAATCTGGCAGCCGCCGCAGCTCGTGCCCGCGTGCTTGTGGAAGGTCGGCTCGAACGCGATCGGGCGGAAGTGGACGCCCCGCAGGCGCAGCGCGTTCAGTCCGGCCGCGAACGGCTCGGGATCGATCCACGGCGCCCCGATGAACTCGAAGGGACGCGTGGTTCCGCGGCCCTCGGAGACGTTGGTGCCCTCGAAGAGCACGGCGCCGGGATACACGATCGCGCTGTCGAGCGTGGGCAGATTCGGCGACGGCGGGATCCACGTGAGGCCGGTCCGATCGAAGTACTCGTCGCGCCGCCAGCCCTGCATGGCCACGACCTCGAGCTTGGCGCCGAGGCCGAAGTGCTCGTTGAACAGCCGCGCCAGCTCGCCGATCGTCATCCCGTGCCGCATCGGGATTGGGAACTGCCCGACGAACGACGTGAAGCCCGGATCGAGCATTGGGCCTTCGACGGTGACGCCGTCGATGGGATTCGGCCGGTCGCACACGACGACGGGCAGGCCGTGCCGGCGCGCGGCTCGCAGGCAGTTGGCCATCGTGTAGATGTACGTGTAGATGCGCGTGCCGACGTCCTGCAGATCGATCACGAGCGCGTCCAGCCCCGCGAGCATCTCCGCCGTCGGCTCGCGGGTCTCGCTGTACAGCGAGTAGACGGGCACGCGCCGCCGCGCGTCCTTCGCGTGCGGCGACTCGATCATGTTTTCCTGCACGTCCGACTGAAACCCGTGCTGCGGGCCGAAGATCGCGCCGATCCGCACGCCGCCGAATTCCGCGCGCTCCGAGACGTGTCTGAGGCTCGCGTCCACCGACGCCGGATTTGCGACGAGCCCGATGGTCCGCCCGCGCAGGAGCTGGCGATCGAAGAGGACGTCTGAACCGAGCACGACGGGCATGTGATCTATTCCTCGTCGGGCGGCCCGCCCGCCGCCCGGGCCACGTCTTCCTGCCTGACGCGATCGATGTTGAACTTCTGTGCGCTCGCGAGGATCCTGTCGAGCGCCTCATCGAAGTCGAACGTCGTCGCCTTCGAGAAGCGCGTGTAGTTCACGCGCGCGACGACGAACGACTTGAGGTACGGGCTCGTGAGGCCCTTCGCTTTCAGTTTCTCCACGGCGGCGACGACGGCATCGTCGAGCTTCAGCACCTTGGCGCCGCGCCGTCCCCGCTCCTTCAGCGCGCGGCCGATAGGGTCGTCGAGGAACGCGTCGATGCGCCGCAGGATCGATTGATACGCGCCGCCGCTGAACCGCGGCCGCGCCTCGTAGCAGACGCCCAGGGTCAGAAACGCCGGCTGCTCGAACTCGAACGCGAAGCTCGCCTCGGGCGCGTCGCTTCGGTCGGCGAGCGCGCGCGCCATCCGGATCGTCTCGAGCGACTTCTCCCTGAGGTTGTGCGCCTTCTCCGTATTGAGCGCGAGGATCTTGAAGGCGACCTCGGCGTCCGGCACGACGAGCGCCGTGACCGCCTTGAAGCCGAGCTTCTTGAGCGCCTGCAGCCGGTGATTGCCGTTCGGCGTCCAGTACCCGGCGTCCTGGTGCACGACGATGATCGGGTCGAGGAACAGGCCGATCTTCTCGACGACCCCCATCAGCCGTTTGACGTGCGTGTCGGAGACGTCCCGCTGGAAGGGCGTGGGCTCCACGCGATCGACCGGGAGCGCCGCCAGCAGCAGGGGACGGCCCCCCACGGGGTCGCGAAAGCGCGCCAGGATCGCGCCGCCGTCCCTCTCAATCGCCGTGGAGAGCGGCGCGAGACTCGAGTCGCGGACCTCCGCCATCTCGCCGGCCGCGAGCCCGAGCGACGACGGCGTCACTTTCTTGCGGCGCACGGAGGGTTTGCGAGTGGGCATGCGCGAGTCCGATGGTATGCGAACTACCGCCGCCGAATCCGATCCGCCAGGTGCCGTGCCACGAGCGCATCGCCGTACGTGTTGCACTGGACGCGGAGTCCGTCCGCGCCGCCGCCAAGCACGACCGCGAGCAGCCGGCCCGACCGGCTGACCTCCTGCACTCGATGCCAGGGCCAGGCCTGCACGCGTCCGCCGGCAAACACGAGTCGCGCTGACGTCAGGAACAGCTTGCCCGGCACCGACACGTCGCCCACGAGGCTGACGGGCGCCACGAAATGACAGACGTCCCCGCCGATCACCCGGTGCTGCGTGACGACCACCGGCAGCGCCGCCAGTGCCACCACGGCCTGCACCTGCAGCAGGCCGTCGATCATCTCTTCCTGGCGCTCGGCCTCGTCGGGCGATTCGGCCGGCGAGACGACGCCCTGGCGAAGGCGCCCGAGGATCTCGGCGGTCGGCGCCTCAGCGGCCGTCTCGGCGTCGCGCCACCAGGACGTGGTTTGAGGCGGGGGAGCGGACCTGCGGAACGCGCGCCAGAACACGGCGCTCAGGGCAGGAATGTCACGGCCGCTTCGAGCAGCTCGTGGACCGCGTGGAGTGCCAGCGCACCCGACGCGAGAATCGCGCCGGCGCCCGCCGCGCGCCACCAGATCGAAGGCGGCGGCAGGACCTCGGCGGGCGGTTCGAGCAGCCGGCGGACGCGGCGATCCAGATTCTCGCCGCGGTACAGCGCGCTCGCCGGGACGACCAGCTGGGTCGATCCCGCCGGTACGAGCCGAGCGACTCTGATCAGCGCTTCGGCGAGCCACAGCCGGCCGCGATCCCCGAGCAGGGCGGCGTGATCATCAGCGGCCTCTTCGGCCGCCTCGTGCCACGCGTGCGCGAGCCGGGTCGAGATCGGGAGCCACGCGAGCAGGTCCGGGGAGAGCGCCATGACGGCGCGGGCGAGGTTGTCGCGCCGTGCGACGTGCCCGCACTCGTGCGCGACGATTGCCCGGAGCTCGTCCGGCGTGCAGGCGGCCAGGACCGACCGGGCGATGATCAACCGCGGCCGGCGCAGGCCAGTGACGGCCACGATCGGAAACGACGACGGCACGCTGAACGCGGGGACGTCGGTGCCGTCGACGGTCGCCGGCGCCGCGTCGGCCATCCAGGCGCGCTCGAGGCGCGCGGTGGACACGAACAGCCACGCGAGTCGCGCGAGTCCGGCGGCGAGCAGCACGGCACCCAGCGCGGCCAGCGCCAGCAGCACGACGCCCATGGGCTCGTCCGGCCGGCGCGGCTCGAATTCGAGGAACGAGAGGACCGCGAGGGCGAGCGACGCGACGGCGAAGATGAGCGGCATGACGCGAACCCGCAGCAGGGCATTCGCGCGGCCCGCCGGCGTCCGGCTCCGCAGGCGCCGCCAGAGCCACGGCACGCACGCAGACGCCGCGAAGCTCCCCATCGCGAATGAGGAGAGCGCGATGACGAGGACGCGGAGGTCGAAGCTCATCAGTGCTTGTCGAGCGCGGCGCGCCGGGCGCGCACGAGCGCCTCGAGCTCGTCGAGGAGTTCCTGATCGCGATCGCTCACGGCGTCCACGAAGAACGAGAGCAGCGGGCCGAGTGCCGCGCCGTCACCGGCGAGCGCGACCTGGAGCGCGTCGGCCGCGCGCACCGACTCGTACTCCGGCCGCGTGAACCGGGGCCGGTAGAAGAACGCGCGGCCCTGCTTCGTGCGGGCCAGCACGCCCTTCCGGTGCAGCCGGTCGAGTGTCGTCATGAGGGTCGTGTAGGCGATATCGCGGAAGTCCGGCTGCAGGTCGCGCACCGACGCGTCGTCCTGTCGCGCCCAGAGCGCTTCGAGCACCCGCCATTCGAGCGGCCCCAGCCGCCCGGCCACCGCGGCCCGGTCTTTGAAGTGAGTCAACCAGTGAGTCATGGGTGAGTCGTCTCGGGAAATACCGCCCAGTCGTGCCGAAAAGTTTACCGCAGGCGGTCAGCCGGCGCGAGTTTTCCGCGGCGTTTCGGCGTCCCTGCGCGAACCGGGTTGGCACCGGCCGTGCTACCCTCAAGCCGTGCGCCTGCGGTCCACTGATGTCGAGGACCGTCGTGCGCCCATAAGGAGCGAGTCACAATGAAGCGAGTCGTTATTGCCCTCGTCGGTCTGGTCTTCCTTTCGGGTTCGGTCGCACTGGCTCAGGATGCCGCGAAAATCGCCGCGGGCAAGAAGGCGTTTGCGGACAAGAAGTGCAGCACCTGTCACGCCGTTGCCGGGCAGGGCGGCAAGACGGGTTCGGCGCTCGACAAGGTCGGCACGAAACTGTCGGCCGATGACATCAAGAAGTGGCTGACCGACACGGCGACCATGGAAGCGAAGGTCACGCCGAAGCCCAAGGTCTCGATGGCGGGCTTCATGAAGTCGGCGAAGCTCACTGACGCCGACGTCGACGCGCTCGTCGCGTACATGCAGTCACTGAAGTAGAGTCACCCGACAAGTTAGAAGCCAGAAGTTGGAAGTTAGAAGTTCGGGCTGTCACACTGGACGCTCCGAAACTTCTAACTTCTGGCTTCTCACTTCGAACTTGATGCGCTGCTTCACTGAATGTCGTGGCAGAGGTCGCAGGCCTGCCCGATGGTCTTGCCGTCCTTCGTCTTGTGGTTCTCGTCGTGGCACCGGAAGCAGCCCGGGAAGTCCATGTGCCCGATGTTGTTCGGGTGCGTGCCGAACGTCACGCCCATCGCCGGAAACACGTTGCGCTTGTAGATCGCCTGCGTCCCGGAGACCGCGCGCTCCACGTCCTGCCGCTTGCCCATGTAGAGCGCTGAGTACTGGCTGCGATAGAACTCGCGCAGGCGGGCCGCGATGCCATCCAGCGCGGCCGACGGGTTGGCGTACGCGACTTTGAGCGCCGCGGTCGCCTCGCGCTTGACGAAGGGCAGCGTCGGCGGAATCTCCGCCATCGCCATCGCTTCGTTGACGGCCCGCTCGGGCGTTGCGGCAAACTTGTGGCTCGGCCGGCTGTGGCAGTCGATGCAGTCCATGCGGCGCCGCTCCGCCTTGGCGAGCTGATCGGCCGTCACGCCCTCGGCCTGATACTCGCGCACGTTGCCGGCGGGGTCGGTGACCCTCACCCAGGGAATGACCTGACGCGCGTCGTCGGTCGCGATGTACTCGACGATGTTGGCCACGTTCATGTGCCAGTGGATGCCGGTCGCGATGCCCAGCTTCTCGCTGCCGCCGCCCACGTGCACGCGGAGCGTCGTCGTGGTCAGCGTGTTCTTCTCATCGTCGGCGTAGTCCGGGATCTCGACGATCTTGTCGCCGTGAAACTTCTCGGGCCAGTGACATTGCTCGCACGTCTCGCGCGCGGGGCGCAGGTTGTGCACCGGCGTCGGGATCGGCGTGGAGTAGGTGTGCAGCATCACGGCGAACACCTGGCGCGTGCCCGAGAGCTTCGACCGCACGAACCAGGACGCGCCTTCGCCGATGTGGCAGTCCACGCAGGCGACGCGCGAGTGCGGGCTGTCCTGGTAGGCGACGAACTCCGGCTCCATCACCGTGTGGCAGACCTGACCGCAGAACGACACGGAGTCCATGTAGCGCACGCCCGAGTAGGCCGCGAGGGAGACGATGAGGACGTTGACCAGCGTCAGGCAGATCACCCAAAACGCCACGATCCGCTGATGCGAATCGTTCAGATCGATCCGCGGCCAGGGCGCGGCCGCCGGCTTGCCCGCGTGCCGGCGCCTCCGCTCGCGCCAGAGGCCGATTGGGATGAGCGCCAGGCCCAGAATGAACGCGCCCGGCAGCATCATGAAGGCGACGATGCCCTCGTAGGGATTCGTGTGCAGGCCGAGCAGCTCGAGCAGAAAAACGATGAGGAACAGAATCCCGGCGACGGTTGCCAGGATTGCGCCGATTACGGAGAAGGGATCTCTCGGAACTGACAGCCGGGTCATCGCCGCAGGACAGCATACAAGATGAGCCCGACGATGATGAGTCCGATCGCAACCGCGATGCCCCCGACGACCACTCCGAGGCGCGTGAGCCAATCGGGGGGCGGATCGGTGGCGATGCTCTGGAGGCTGCCCTCGGCGACGTTACGGGCGTACTCCCCCGGCCGCTCGTGGTGCAGCTCGTCGACCGTCACCCGGCCCGTGAAGATCACCGGGTCCATCGGGAACTTCTCGGGCCGCAGGTGGCCGTTGAAGAAGTGGAGCGTGAAGATGAAGCCGACGGCGAGCAGGGCCTCTTCGCCGTGCACGAGCAGCGCGACGTTGAAGAGCCAGCCCGGGACGAAGCGGGCGAAGAAGACCGGGAACCACAAGAGCAGGCCCGAGAAGCCGATGATGCCCATGCCCCAGAAGACCGCCCAGTAGTCGAACTTCTCCCAATAGGTGTAGCGCTCGAACTCGGGGCGCGGGCCCCGGCCGACGAACCAGCGCACGTGCTTCCAGAGATCGGCTGCGTCGCGCGGCTGCGGCACCATCGATCGCGGACCCCACAACACGCCCCAGTCCTTCTTGACGATCAGCCGCTTGCCGATGCGGCCGAGGTGGAGCAGGAACACGATGATCAGGAGCGAGGCGCTCACGCGGTGCAGCCAGCCGGCGACTTCGAAGCTGCCGAGCAGGCTCGCGATCCGCCGCGCCCAGGCTTCGTCGCTGAAGACCAGGGGCAGGCCCGTCGCGGCGAGACCAAGAAAGCTCACCATGAGGAGCGCGTGCAGGACGCGATCGAACGCGTCGAAGCGGCGCACGTAGACCGGGGCAGTCGCGGCGCTCATCGCTTGGGCGTCTCCTGTTGCCGGGCCGCCCGGCGCGCGGCGTAGCTGCGCGGCAGCCACAGCGCGGTGTGAAGGCCGAAGAAGCCGAACACCCCGATGAGCAGCCACTTCATGAAGATCGCGGCGTAGTAGAGCACCGGATTGCGCGCCAGGTTGGTCTTGTCGGCGTGCGGGTCGTATTCGGCGAAGCCCGCCGTCGCCGTCGGATGGCACGTGCGGCACGTCTCGAGCAGGTGGCCGTTCGAGACGCTCGACCGCGGGTCGGACTTGGGAAACACGGCATGCGCGCCATGACAATCCGAGCAGGTGGCGACGCGCACGAACCCGAGCGATGTGACCTGACCGTGGAACGTGTCGCGGTAGGTCTTGATCTTGTCGGCGTGGCACGTCCCGCACTCGCGGATGACGTCCAGCCGCCACGACGTCACGTCCGCGCGCTGGATCTGGTGCGCCGTGTGGCAGTCGGCGCAGACGGGCGCCTTCGTGCTGCCCGCGGCCAGCGCCGATCCGTGCGCGCCCGAGTCGTACATCGTCTTGATGCCCTCATGGCAGCCGCCGCACGTCGCGGGGATGTTCGCCCGGAAGACCTTGCTCGCCGGGTCCGTGCGCTGGCGGATGTCGTGGCTGCCGTGGCAGGACGTGCAGTTGGCCGCAACCAGCAGGCCGCTCTTGCTCACCGCCCGGCCGTGAATGCTGTCCTTGTACAGCTCGGCGACGTTGCCGATGCGGATGTGGCCCTGCGCGATGATGTTCGGATCGCCGTGACACCGCGCGCACGTCTGCGGCAGGTTCAGGGGATAGGTGCGCGACTCCGGGTCCTTCGACGAGCGGATCTCATGCGTGCTGTGGCAGTCGACGCACGTCGCGGCCACGCTGCCGTGATTCTGCCGCCGCGCCGCCGCGTGGATGCTCGACGAGTAGGACGCGACGGCCGCCTCGTGGCACGTCGCGCAGTTGACCGGCTTCAGCTTGGCCTCGTGCGGAAAGTCCGTCGTGTTCTTGAGATCGACGTGGCAATCGACGCAGGCGAGACCGAGCGTGCCGTGGACCGACGCCTTGAACTTGTCGCCGTCGAAGCCGATCACGCGACCCGCGTCGTTCTTGGCGGTCGGGTCGCCGTGGCAGGCCAGGCACGTGTCATTGTCCGGGCCCTTCGCGGCCTTGCCGCCGCGCTGGGCGAACGCCGGGGTCGACGCGCACGCGACCAGCGCGAGCAGCAGAATCCACGTGCGTGGGCCGATGGTCATACGGGCTCTCGGTGCCGCCCGCTACTTCTTGAGGCTGAGCATGTAGGCGACGACCGCGTCCAGATCCGCCTTCGGCAGAGCCGGGTAGGCCTTCATCTCGGGCTTGCGCGGCGCCTTGGTCTTCTGCGTCATCTCTTTCGGCGTGACGATCCACGCGCGGATGTCCTCCGCCTTCAGCCGCGATCCGACATCGTCGAGCGGGCCCTTGGTGTTGCCGACGCCAGCGATCGAATGACAGATGCTGCACTTCTGATCGGCGTAGACCTGCTTGCCCTTGGCGACCAGGGCGGCGTCCTGGGCGAACGCGGTGCTGGCGAGGGCGAGGATTCCGGCGGCGGTGAGTGCGATGAGCGCAGAGCGGAGCTTCACGGCGAGCCTCCTGGGTCAGAAGCTCTGCAGGATCGCTGCCGGGAGCCTCCCGACCTCGGCGGCCGATTTGGCCCGAAAAACCGCCCCGTCCCCGGCGGCCGGCCGGCATTTTCCAATCGACTGCGAGATATTCCCCGGTCAGGACGCGGCGGGGTGCGGCGCGCCCGGCGAGGCCGGCAAGACCCGGTCGTGTTCCGCGTACACGTTGAAGCGGCCATCCCGCGCGAATCCGATCAGGATCAGGCCGGTGGCCCGGGCCGCGTCGACGGCAAGGCTCGACGGCGCGCCGACCGCGACCACGCCGGCCACGCCCGCCATCACGGCCTTCTGCACAATCTCGTACGCGACACGGCCGCTCACGACGACCAGCGACTCCACGGCCGGCAGGGCGGCGGCGTCGAGCGCCGCGCCAACCAGCTTGTCCACCGCGTTGTGACGGCCGACGTCCTCGCGAATGCCGAGCAGGCGCCCGTCGCGATCGAACAGCCCCGCCGCGTGCAGGCCGCCCGTCTCGGCAAACACCGTCTGCGCGGCGCGCAGCGCCGCGGGGAGCGCGCTCACGAGCTCCGCGCTCCACGTGAGATCCGGGCGAGCCGGACCGCGCCGAAGCGCATTCACGTGCTCGACGGCGAGCCGCCCGCACAACCCGCACGCACTGGTGCCGGCGAGCGCGCGGCCGGTGAACCGGGCGTCGAGATCGACGGACGCCGCCAGCGTGACGTCGGCCGTCTCGCCAGTCTCGGCGGGGTCGGCGACCGCGCACGACACGACGTCGTCCTTCGTCCGAATCAGCCCTTCGCTGTAGAGCAGACCGAGCACCAGCTCGCGATCGTCACCGGGCGTGCGCATGACGATGCCGAGCGGACGCGAGGCGCCGCCGGCAGCCGACCGCACGACGATCGCGAGCGGCGCTTCGACGGCGACGAGGTCCTGGTCCGTGCGCGCGGGTCCCGCGCCCACGCGGCGAATGGCGGCGATGGCGACGCGGGAGGGCACCTGCAGATATTAGGACAGGTACGTCGGGTACGTCGGGTACGTCAGGTACGTCGGCACGTCGGGTACGTCGGGTACGTCGGGTACGTCAGGTACGTCGGGTGCATGGAACGAACTGACGCCATCAGCTTCGTCCCTGCAAAGAAGCTGACCGCGCCAGCTGGTTCCTGTCGCCTGACGTACCCGACGTACCCGACGTACCCGACGTGCCGACGTGCCGACTAGAACACGTACCGAATCTGAATCTGCACCGTCCGCGGCGGATCGATGTTCGCGAGCGAGGGCAGCGCGTTCGTCTGGCCGCTCGAGACCGCGACGACCTGACCGAACGTCGAGTTGACCGTCGTCGAGTCGCCGTAGACCGTCTGCGCGCGGCCGAGGATGTTGCCGTGATTGAAGAGGTTGAAGCACTCCAGTCGCAGCACCAGGGAGCGGCCCGAGCGAGTGAGCCGGCCCTCCACGAACACCGACACGTCCTGCGTGCCCGTGCCGCGGAACGCCGACTTGCCGACGACGACGCCGTTGATGACCGGCCGGTCGTTGTTCGAGCCGTCGCCGTTGTTGTCCACGCCCGTCGTCGCGTTGAACGGGCGGGACGAGGCGAGCAGCGTGACCGTCCCGAAGTTGATGTTGTACGGCGCGTAGTAGGTGAGCGTGATGACCGCCCGATGGCGCTGGTCGAGCACGCTCGGCCCGCGCTCCGTCTCGCCGAGGGTCGAGATGTCCGACTCGTTCGGGTTGATGCCGTTGCCGTCCGGCTCGGTCGTGTTGGTGGCCTTGGACAGCGTGTAGCCTACCTGCGCGAAGAACTTGCGGCTGCCGCGGTAGGTGACCGTCGTCTGCAGCCCGTCGTAGTCCGCGACGCCGAAGTTCATGATCGTGTTGACCGACTTGATGCCGCCGTTGACCGGCAGGATGGGCCGGGTCGCGTTCGCGGCGGCGGCGCTCCGCACCTGACCGGGCGCCGTGCGGACGAACGGTGTCGGCGCGTTGAGGTCCACCGTGCGGTCGAGGTTGGACCAATGCTGGTGCACGTAGTCCGCGCCGGCGAACAGGCCGTTCGCGATCTCGCGCTCCGCGCCAATCGACACGACCTGGCTGCGCGGGTTCACGAACGTGTCGGGGTAGTTCGGCAGCTTGCTGAAGTCGAGCCCATACTGCGCGAACTGCTGCGTGTAGAAGTCACGCATGCCCGCGATGATCGTGATGTTGCGCGCCGGCTGCTGCGACGGCGGGAGCGTGCTGGGATCGAAGATCAGGGGCACGCACGGACTCTCCAGACACGTCGGGAAGCCGGTCTGGCCGGGCGTCGCCGTGTAGGTCGTCAGGCCGTCGAGGCCGTTGGTCAGGTAGCTGGCCACCTGGTTCGCGCGAATCTGCGTGTAGTACAGCCCGTAGCCGCCGCGAATCGCCAGCCGCGAGTCGCCCCGCGGATGCCAGCCGACGCCCACGCGCGGCGCGAAGTTCTTCGTCGCGGTCGTCAGCGTCTGGCGGTCGTAGCGCAGGCCGAGGTCGAGCGTGAGGTCGTTGTTCACCCGGTAGCTGTCCTGCACGTAGCCCACGGACATCCACTGCTTGAGCGTGTAGCCGATGTTGCCGAACGTGAGGGGCTGCGAGTACTGCTGGACGTCGTTGATCGTCAGCTGATCGAATGGCGCCGTCGTCGTGCTCTTGAACGTGAAGGTGCCGAGCACGGCCTGGCCGGGCTCGCTGCCCGTGCCGCCCGACGTGTGGTGCGTGACGCTGCCGCCAAACCGCAGCGTGTGCGGGCCGCGCGACCACGTCAGCGTGTCCCCGAACTGGAACTGGTAGCTGTGCAGGTTCGACGACCGCGACTCGCCGATCGTGAACGGCGCCGATCCGCTCCGCGTGTACGTCGTCGAGAGCTCCTGCGGTTCCCACAGCGTGACCGGATTGCCGTGCAGGTACGAAACCCGCGCCTCATTGAGGAAATTCGGGCTGAGCACGGCCGTGTGGTTGCCCTGCAGGGTCCACGACCCGCGCGTGTATCGCCGCGCGACCGTCGGCGCGCTCGTGCCGACGACGGCGTCGTTCGGATTGGTGTCGTAGAAGTGATCGTAGTTGTACCGGATCATCAGGTTCTGATTCGGCGTCAGCTTGTGATCGCCGCGCGCGTCCACCAGGCCCTGCCGGTAGTGGCCCACGTACTCGAGGCTGCCGTCCGGGGGCAGCACGTAGGCCGGCAGCGTGCTCGACAGGAACGTCGTCCGGTCCTGTCGGGTGTAGTCCCCCGCGGCAAAGAAGAACGTGCGGTCCTTGACAATCGGCCCGCCGAACGACCCCGAGAACTGGTTCAACACGTCCGGCGTGTCGGCCGGGTTGATCGCCGTGAGCGTCGTCGGCGTCGTGCAGGTCGAGACCGACGGCGGGCAGTAGCCATCGGTCGAGAACGTGCTCTTCTGGAGATCGGCGGCGCGATTCATGTAGAGCCCCTCGCCGTGCACGACGTTCGTGCCCGAGCGCGTGACGATGTTGAACGCCGGCCCGGAGGTCCAGCCGAATTCGGCGGAGAAGGCGTTCGACAGGACCGAGACCTCCTGCACGGCGCCCACCGGCACCGCGGCCATCATCGTCTGGCGGCCCCAGCTCTCGTCGTTGCTCGCCCCGTCCAGCATGTACGTCGTCGTGCGGCGGCTGCCCGACGCGGTGACGAAGTACGTGGCGTTGACGAACAGATCGCCCGTGCCCTTGCCCTGCCGAAACGCCGAGTTGAAGAGCGGCAGCGACGTGATCTTGCGGCCCAGGATCGGCGTCGCGTCCACGGTCGGGCTGTCCATGCGGCGGCCGATCTGGGCGTCGGCGCGCACGCCCTGGTTCGTCCCGTACACGGTGACTTCGCTCGTACCGCCCGTCGCGACGAGCTTGACCCTGACCATCGCCGTCTCCCCGGCACGCAGGCTGAGGTCCTTGACGTCCTCCGCGGTGAATCCGGTCTTCGTGACGCTGATCTTGTACGTTCCGGTGAGCGACAGACCGCCGAACGTCGCCGAGCCATCGGCGCCCGACACGATGTCGCGCCCGGCGCTCGTGGCGATGTTGACGACCGTGACCTTCGCGTCCTGGACGACCGCCCCGGTCTGATCGACGACGGTGACGACCATCGTCCCCGTGTTGGTGGTCTGCGCGGCCGCAGGCGCGGCGAGCGCAGCAAAGAGCACGACGAGCACTAACCGAATCAGCAGGCGCATTGACGGATCTCCTCGTTCGCGAGCGACGTCCCGACTTCTCGACTTCCTGACTTGTCGACTGTCACTTCTTGACGACGACGTAGTCCTTGAACAGACTCGTGCTGTCAGTCTTCGACCATAGGCCGACCTTGCCCGACACCGGCGGCCGGATGACGGGGTTGTTGGCGGGGATCAGATCGGCGTTGGGCGGCGCGCCGTTGCGTCCGGGCGCCGGCTCGCTGCCGAGCGTGTACTTGAGCTGCGTCGTGCCGTCGAGATCGACCTGCAAGTCGGCGCCGTTCACCGTCAACTTCAACTCGTGCCACTTGGCGCGATCCTCCGGCGTGTTGAGCAGCGTGCCGTCGCGCGGACGGATCATCGGCCGCCGGATGCCGTTGTGGAATTCCCATAGAACGACGTTGTGCTCGGTGTCGTTGTAGCGGGCCGAGAGCCAATCGCCGTTCGGCTTGACGTTGAAGAGGATGCCCGAGCAGCGGTCCGCGTCGCCCGAGATCGTCTTGAACTTCATGCTGATGGTGCCGTTCGTGAAGTTGTCGACGGTCTTCAGCACGGCGATCGGAAACGTCGTGAACTGCTTGGCGTTGTCCATCAGCTCTTCGTTGGTCGTGCCGTACATCTTGCGGGCGTTCTCGAGGGCGAGACGCGTCGGCGTGTCGAGCGTCGCCTTGAACGCGGCGCCGTCCACCTTGATGACCTTGTCCGGGCCGTCCTGCGCCACGACCCACATGCCCATCATCGGCTCGAAGACGACCGGGGTCTTGCCGACGGTCTCCTTGCCGAGATCGACCTTGATGTCCTGCGCCCGCACCGCCGCGAGCGGCAGGGCCAGGGCGGCCGCCGCCACGGCGGCGAGGGCGCGGGTTCTGCTGAGCGTCATACCAACCTCCTCGTCACGAACCAGAAGGCGCCGCCCACGGCGACGGGCCAGGCGCCGTAAAAGAGCGGGGCCGCGCCGCGCGGCTCCGACACCAGCGGGTGACCGGCGAACGCGCCCTCGGACTCCTCCGCGGGCGAGACGCCGGCCAGATCGAAAATCGTCTCCAGCACGCCTTCCTCGGTGATGATCCGGCTCATCGCGCGTTTGCCGCCGAGCGAGTACCAGATCTCGCCGTAGCCCGGGTCGGCCTGCTCGTAGAGTCCGGTGGACGTGCGCGACGTGTAGACGATCTTCACGCTCGGCAGCGCGCGGCGGAGCTTCGCGAGCGCGACGCGCTCGAGCTCGAGGCGGCGCGCATCCTGCGCCGCCAGGTGAACCTCAATCGTGAGCGGCGCGGGCAGGTGCTCGAGCACCTCGCGTGCCGGCTCGGGCAGCGAGTTGCGACGCGTCTCGGAGGCGTCCCAGTAGCCCGGCAGGAGCGCCGCGGCCGCGACGAGCGCCGCGGTGGCGGCCAGGACCCCGGCGCTCTGCATCAGGCGGCGCGCGACCGGCGCGCCCATCTGCAGCCAGACCCCCGCGACGGCCATGCTGCCGGCGGCGAGCGCGATCGCGATCGCCGTGACGTTCACCTGCAGCAGCGCGTGCTGAAACTGCGCCACCATCGCCGCCGGCGTGTACGCCGCGACCTGTTCCCACACGCCGCCGTGCACCGCCGCCTCGAAGTCGACGATCCACGTGCCGATCGTCACGGCCAGCGTGACGATGGCCGCGGTCGCCGGGTGCTCGGTCATCGACGCGATCGCGACCGCGAGCGCAATCGTGAGCGCGCCGTTCAGCGTGTGACCGACGGCGATGACCAGCAGCTCCGGGCCCGAGACGGACCCGCCGTAGCTGCGCCAGAGCGCGACCGCGACCAGGCCCGCGCCGTACGTCACCAGCCATCCGCCCAGGACGACGGCGACTTTGGCGCCGACGCGCGCCGCCATCGCGAGCGGACGCTGCAGCTCGAGCTTCAGGGCGCCGCTCTGCCGATCGCCCGACACCACGCGGATCGCCACGAACGGCAGGAAGAACACGGCGGCCAGCTCGTAGGCGCCGAACGTCGGGCCCCAGATGCCGATGAGCGGATCGCAGACGATCCCGCAGCCGGCGCCCGCGCCGGCGCTGATCTCGGCGTACGTCCTGACGGCGCCGACGAAGGACAGGCCGACCAGCGGTCCGATGAGTGCGAGCAGAATCCACCAGGCCCGCGACGCCATCAGCTCGCGCCACTCCTTGATCAGGAGCCAGCCGACGGCCGACCTAGGTGAGGGCAAGGAAGACCTCTTCGAGATCGTGGCTGGCCGGCGCCTGGCCGCGCGACGCGGCAAGCGCGGCGAGCTCCGCGGTGCCGCCCTCGCCCTTGACGCGGCCGCCCGAGAGCAGCACGAATCGATCGCACACGCGCGCGGCGTCTGCAATCTGGTGGATCGACAGCACGAGCGTCCGGCCGGTGGCCGCGTGGGCGCGCAGGGCCGCGGCGGCGTCGCGGCCCTGCCGGAGGTCGAGCCCGTCGAACGGCTCGTCCACGAGCAGCACGCGCTGCGGCGTCAGCATGCCGACCGCCAGCGCCACACGCTTGCGCTGGCCCTTGGACAAGGTCCCAATCGACCCGTCGAGCACCGCGGCCAGATCGAGCTGGCGCGTCACGTCCTCGATGCGATCGGTCGAACCGCCGAAGAACCCCGTCACGTACTCCAGCGCCCAGCGCACGGACTCCGCCGGCCACGGCGCGATGCCGTCAGGCACGTAGAAGAGATGTGCGTGAAGGTCGCGGGCGGTCAGCGGCCGTCCGTCGAGCGTGACGACCCCGCTGTCCCGCGAGAGCACCCCGGCCAGACACTCGAACAGCGTCGTTTTCCCGGCGCCGTTGGGGCCGATCAACCCCAGAACCTCGCCCGGGCGGATGGAGAACGATACGTCGGCGAGCGCCACGAGCCGGCCGTAGCTCTTGGTGACGCCTGACACTCGAATCAGCCCCGGGGCATCGAACTCTGCGCGTGGCATCGCGGGCACTCGAAGAAGCCAACTCTAAGCCCTAGGGAAGTGCTACTACCAGAACTCGTAGGGTGACTGGCCTAACGGAGCTTCACCAGAAAGAGATTGCTGGTCCGGCTCGTTCGCGCAAAGACATACGCTGACGGGTCGGGGCCAGGGAGGATGTCGGTGCGAGGCAGGACGACCGCGCCCGCGTGCGCCGCCCAATGCTGCGCGTCCAACGCGCCACCCTCCGGCACATCGGGGAACAGGTGGCCAGGCGCGAGCTTGACGGCAATCACTTGAGGGTCGCCCGACGGAGGCGTCTGCACTGTGGTGTAGAAGATCCGGCCATCGATCGACCAGGCGCTGTCGCAGACGGAGTTGCAGAGCGGCCTGGGGCGACCGCCGTGGATCGGCACGGCCACGGTCTGCAAGCCCGACTGCGCAGCGATCTGCGCCACGGCCCATTCGCCGTCCGGTGACACGGCGTTCAGTGCGACGACCTCGCCGTCCCACACTTCTTCGGGATGCTGGCCATTCTCGTCGACGCGAAACAGGTGGTTCACGTTCTTCGAGACCGATCGATAGACGAGCTCGCCATCCTTGCCGAAGTTGGCCGAGTCTGCGTCGTCGACGACCCTACGCGGCGGGGCGCTGCGGTCGAGCGTCGCCAGCCAGATCTGATTCCCGCCCTGCTCGTTGACGGCGCCAAACACGACTCGCCGCTCGTCCCGGGAGACGGCGAAGTCACCGATGCGGAATCCGCTCAGGATGCGGTCCGCTTTCCCCGTGGCGAGATCGACGACGGCGAGTCCTGTCGAGTCTGCCCCCGCGCTCCCGCGGATCGTGCAATACGCACGCTTGTTGTCGGCCGCCACTACCGCCGCCCCAACCGACCCTTCGAGCGGTACGAGCCGATCGCCAGACGCCTCATGCACCCACAGTGAAGCGTGAGCCTGACCGACCGACGTGATGAGCGACCGCCCGTCGGGGGCCATCGCGACGCCCTCTTCGCCCGTGACCGCCCCGAACGTCAGCTGCTCGCTTGGGCCGTCGGGAAAGCGCTGGCGCCACAGGTGGCTGGTGCCGTTGACGAAGGCGCTGAAGTACATCCACCGGCCGTCCACTGACCACGCGGCCGCGTGACACGCGCCATTCGGCCCGACCGGCTGCGCCGCGGTCTTGCCGTCGAACGGGACCAGCTGACACCGTTCGAACGGGCCGGCACCGCTCATCTGCACCACCAGAATCCACTTCCGATCCGGAGAGAGCGCGGAGAAGTGGGCCATGGCCCTCTCGTGCGGCGGGAAATAGATGCGCGTTTCGGCGCTGCGATCCTCGGTCGCCGTGACGACGCCCATGTGCAAGGCGGCCCCCTGCTCGACCTCGGAGAACAGAACGCGCCGGTCGCCGATCCAGGTAAGGCCGGCGGCGTTCGGCAGGACGCGTGTCGGCTCGCCGCCGAGCACCGGCACAGACCACACGCTCCACGACATCGTCGGCGTCTCGGCGTTGGCCACGGCTGTGTACGTCACGTGCGTTCCATCCGGGGTGAAGGCCGGCCCGTACTTCAGAAGCGCGTCGTTGGTCAGCTGTTTGGCTTCCCCGTTCGGGAGCAGCTTGACGTAGATCTGTGCGCTGTCCAGGAACCAGTCGCCGCGGATGAAGGCGACCATTCGCCCGTCGGGCGAGATCGCCGGCGCCGATGCGGCGTCCGGGAAGTTCGTGACTTGAACGAAGTCGGCTGGCGAGATCACCATCGGCTGCGGCCGGAGCCAGAAGAACCAGCCCGCGCCGAGGGCGACCGCGAGCCCCGCCATGACGAGCGCCGCGATGGCCCAGCGGCGAGACGGCACGGCCGGCGCGATCGGCGGCGGCGCGACTTTCGGATCGGACGGCCGCTCCTCGGGACCCGTCAGGTCGCGGCCGACGTTCTCGAGATCGATCACGAGATCGCGCATCGACTGGTAGCGACGATCGCGGTTCTTGTCCAGACACTTGCGAAGGATGCGTTGCAGCTCGCTCGGCGTCGCCGGATCGACGAGCGCCGGCGGCTCGCGCGTGAGGATCGCCGACATGGTGTCCGCGGCCGTCGCGGCATTGAACGGATGCACCCGGCTGAGGCTTTCGTACAGCATCGTGCCGAAGCTGAAGACATCCGTGCGCGGGTCGAGGGGCTCGCCGCGCACCTGTTCGGGCGACATGTACGGCACGGTGCCCGCGACGACGCTCGTATCGGTCAGGAGCGTCGCCGTTTCCGCGCCGCTCTCGACCGGGGCCATGAGCTTGGCCAGGCCGAAATCGAGCACCTTCACCTGCCCGGCGGGCGTCAGCATGACGTTCTGCGGCTTGATGTCGCGGTGGATGATGCCCTGCTTGTGCGCTTCGGCCAGCGCGGCGGCGACCTGCGCGGCGATCGAGAGCGCCGTCTTCATGTCGAGCGGCCGTCGGCGCATCCGCGCGGCGAGCGTTTCGCCCTCGACGTACTGCATCGCGATGTAGCTGTGGCCGCCGTCGTCGCCGATGTCGTAGACGGTGCAGATGTTCGGGTGGTCGAGCGTGGCGGCGGCCTGCGCCTCGCGCAGCAGGCGCTTGCGCGAGACGGCGTCCTCGGCCGTCGCGGCCGGCAGCACTTTGAGCGCGACGCGGCGGTGGAGGCGGGTGTCCTCGGCGAGATAGACCTCGCCCATGCCGCCCGACCCGAGCGGCGAGATGACGCGATAGGCACCCAACTGGTGACCGGCGGGAAGCATGCGCGTCGGCGCCCGCGGCCATCATAACGCGGGCCGGGTCGCGCCACGGCGCAGCGAACGGCCCTAGACTACTCCTCGTGACTCGTCTGGCGTGGGCGGAGGTGCGCGCGCTGCTCGTGGCGGCGGCAGCGGCCGCCGTGGTGACGTGGGGGTATCGGGCACTGGGCGTCTCGAACGCCACGATTGTCGCGCTCACCTATCTCACGATCGTGCTCGCGGCGGCGACGCTGTCCACCCTGCGGCTCGCGATTCTCGTCGCGATCGGCACGACCATCTGCCTCAACTACTTCTTCCTGCCGCCCGTCGGGACGCTCACGATCGCGGACCCGCAGAACTGGGTGGCGCTGTTCGTGTTCGTCGGCGTGAGCGTCGTCGCGAGCAATCTGTCATCGACGGCGCGGCGGCAGACGGCCGATGCGCGGTCGCGGCGCGATGAGCTGACGCGGCTGTTCGATCTCACGCGGGACATCCTGCTGGTGTCGGGCGGGCCCGACGCGCTCGAGCAGGTAACGCGCTTCGTCGCGCGGCGGTTTCGTCTCGACGAAGTGCTCGTGTGCGTGCTGGGATCCGAGGGCTGGCAGCAGTCCGGCCGTCCCGACCAGCCGCGGGAGGCCGAGGCCAATCTCGATCGCGTGCTCGCGCGGTCGCGCGCGTCGCTGGAGTTCGACGCGCACACCCGGACGTACACGGGGCACGAGGTGACGCGGCGCGCGGACGGCACCGAGCGGTCGATCGTGCCGGTGAGGCGGAGCGCGGAGATTCTCGGCCTGCTCGTGATGCAGGGGCCCGCGTGCGAGCCGGGGACGCGTGACGCCATCGCCGGCGTCGTCGCGCTCGCGATCGAGCGCCTGGCCCTGCTCGACGAGCGGCGGCAGGCGGAGGTCGTGAAGCGATCCGCCGAGCTCCGCAGCGCGCTCTTCGCCTCGGTCAGTCACGACCTGAGGACGCCGCTGACGGCGATTCGCGTCGCGGCCACGAATCTCGGCGCCGGCGCGCTGCCCGACGATCAACGCGCGGATCAGATCGCCGTCATCCAGCAGGAGGTGCAGCGGCTGACGCGGCTGTTCCAGAACATCGTCGACATGGCGCGGATCGACACCGAGTCGCTCTCGCCGGAGCGCGAGCCCGCGACCGCGGCAGACGTCGTGGATGCCGCTGAACGGCTCGTCGAGCCGGCGCTCGCCGGGCGCGACGTGCGCCTGAGCGATCGCACGGGAGAGGCGACGCTGCACATCGACCCGCGACTCACGTCCGCGGCGCTCGCGCATCTCCTCGAGAACGCCGCGCAGTACTCGCCGGCCGGATCGCCCATCGACATCACGACGGCGATCGACGACGGGGAAGCGCGCTTCGAGGTGCGGGATCACGGCGCGGGCATCGCGCCGGAGGACCGCGCGCGGCTGTTCGATCGGTCCTACCGCGGCCTCGAGAGCGTGCGCCATCCGTTCGGATCCGGCTTGGGCCTCGCGATCACGAAGGGCCTGCTGGCTGCGCAGGGCGGCCGCGTGTGGGCCGATAATCACCGCGACGGGGGAGCGGTCTTCACGATCGCCGTGCCATGCGACCAGCCCTGATTCTCTTCGTGGACGACGAGAAGGCGATCCAACGGACGATGGTGCCCCTGCTGCGATCGCGCGGCTACGCGGTCACGACGGCGGAAACGGGCGGGGCGGCGCTGGCGGCAATCGACGCGGAGCGCCCGGACCTGGTCGTGCTCGATCTGGGGCTGCCGGACATGGATGGCGCGGTCGTGTGCGAGCGAATCCGGGCGAAGTCCGACGTGCCGATTCTGATCCTCTCGGCGCGCCTGACGGAGCACGACAAGGTCGTGTCGCTCGATCGCGGCGCCGACGACTACATCACCAAGCCGTTCAGTCCGGAGGAGCTCCTGGCGCGCGTGCGCGCGGCGCTGCGGCGGACGCTCGGGCAGGAACAGGCGGCGCGCGGGCACCTCGAAGCCGGCGCGATCGCGATCGACCTCGAGCGGCGCACGGTGACCGTCGAAGGGCGCGAGGTGCATCTCACGCCGAAGGAGTACGAGCTCCTCACGCTGCTGGCGGGCCGTGCGGGCCAGGTGGTGACGCATCGAGCGATCCTGCGAGCGATCTGGGGGCCCCACAGCGTCGACCAGCCGGAGCACCTGCGCGTGCTGGTGGGCCAGCTCCGCAAGAAGATCGAGCCCGACCCCGCGCGCCCGACGCGCCTCGTGACCGAACCCTGGGTGGGGTACCGGCTGGTCGAGTAGGGGGACGGGGCTTTTTTCCACAGAAACCGCGGTTTGGGGGACGGAGGTCCCTCGGGCATTTGCCCTTCGGACCTCCGTCCCCCGATCCGCGGTTTCTGTGGAAAAAAGCCCCGTCCCCTACGCCAGACGCAGCCACGTGACGGCCAGGTCGATGATCTTGATTCCGATAAATGGCAGCACGACGCCGCCGAGGCCGTAGATGCCGAGGTTGCGCCGCAGAATCGCGGCGGCGCCAATCGGCCGGTACGCGATCCCGCGCAAGGCGAGGGGAATCAGCGCGACGATGATCACCGCGTTGAAGATGACAGCCGAGAGAATCGCCGATTCCGGCGTGGAGAGCCGCATGATGTTGAGCGGCGCCAGCTGCGGCAGCGCGATCACGAACATCGCCGGAATAATCGCAAAGTACTTGGCGACGTCGTTCGCGATCGAGAACGTCGTCAGCGCGCCGCGCGTCATCAGGAGCTGCTTGCCGATCTCGACGATCTCGATGAGCTTGGTCGGGCTCGAGTCGAGGTCGACCATGTTGCCCGCTTCCTTCGCGGCCTGCGTGCCGGTGTTCATCGCGACGCCGACATCGGCCTGCGCGAGCGCGGGGGCGTCGTTCGTGCCGTCCCCCGTCATCGCAACGAGCTTGCCGTCCGCCTGCTCCTTTCTGATCAGCCGCATCTTGTCTTCCGGCGTCGCCTGCGCGAGGAAGTCGTCCACCCCGGCCTCGGCGGCGATCGAGGCGGCCGTCAGCGGGTTGTCGCCCGTGATCATCACGGTGCGGATGCCCATCGCCCGGAGTTGCGCGAACCGCTCGCGAATCCCGCCTTTGACGATGTCCTTGAGATGGATGACGCCGAGAGCCCGGCCGCGCTCCGCGACGACGAGCGGCGTGCCTCCGGCGCGCGCGATCCGGTCGACGATCGGCTTGAGCTCGGCCGGCACGGCGCCACCGCTGCCGGTGACGTAGGCCTCGATGGCGTCGCCAGCGCCCTTGCGGATCTCCCGGCCGCCGACGTCGATGCCCGACATGCGCGTTTGCGCGGTGAACGGCACGAACACCGCGCCCTGCTGCGCGAGCTCCCGACCGCGAATGCCGTACTTCTCCTTGGCAAGGACGACGATGGATCGTCCCTCGGGCGTTTCGTCGGCGATCGACGCGAGCTGGGCGGCGTCGGCGAGCGCCTCGGATGTGACGCCTGGCAGCGGCAGGAACTCGGTCGCCTGGCGGTTGCCGAACGTGATCGTGCCCGTCTTGTCGAGGAGCAGGGTGTCGACGTCGCCGGCCGCCTCCACGGCCCGACCGGACATTGCCAGGACGTTGTGCTGAACGAGTCGATCCATTCCGGCGATCCCGATCGCCGAGATCAGGGCGCCGATCGTCGTGGGAATCAGGCAGACGAGGAGCGAGATCAGCACGGGCACCGACACCGTCGTGTTGGCGTACTCCGCGAAGGGCTCGAGCGTGACGACGACCAGCAAGAAGATCAGCGTGAGCACCGCCAGCAGGATGTTGAGCGCGATCTCGTTGGGCGTCTTCTGCCGCTCCGCGCCTTCAACGAGTGCGATCATCCGATCCAGGAAGGTGTGGCCCGGGTCAGAGGTCACCTGCACACGGATCCAATCCGAGAGCACCCGCGTGCCGCCGGTCACCGCCGATCGATCGCCGCCGGATTCGCGAATCACGGGCGCCGATTCGCCGGTGATCGCCGATTCGTCGACGGAGGCGACGCCCTCGAGGATCTCGCCGTCGGCCGGAATGAACTCGCCGGCCCGAACCATCACTTCGTCGCCCTTCCGCAGGGTGCTGGCCGGAACGGTTTCGGCCGTGCCGTCGGCGCGGAGCCGGTTCGCGACGGTTTCCGTGCGCGCCTTGCGCAGCGTGGCCGCCTGCGCCTTGCCGCGGCCCTCGGCGATCGCCTCGGCGAAATTGGCGAACAGGACCGTGAACCAGAGCCAGAACGCGATCTGGCCGCTGAACAGCGGGTGGCCGGTCCCGGCGACGAGCTCGTGCACCCAGATCGCCGTCGTCACGAGACTGCCAATCTCGACGATGAACATGACGGGATTGCGGACCTGGATTCGCGGGTCGAGCTTCGCGAACGACGCGGCCACCGCCTGCCGGACGATGACCGGTTCAAACAGGGCCAGTTTACGAGGGTGTTTGGCCATCGGGATTCCCTGCCTCAGTGCTTCACGACGCCAAGCGTCGTATCGAGCGCCAGATTCAGATCGAGCACGTTGACGCGCGCGCGACCCAGGAAGCCCCAGGCGGGCGGCGTCGTGTACTGCGTAATGAGCGCGCGGACGCGATCGAGCGGGACGCCCCGCGCCTCGGCCACCCGTGGCGCCTGGATCAGTGCCGCGGCCGGCGGCACGTCGGGGTCGAGCCCGCCGCCGCTCGTGGTGACCATCTCCGACGGAATGTGGTTCGCCGTCACGTGCTCCTGCGCTTCGATCCCGTCCATCCGATCGTGCACGGCCTTCAGGTGATCTGGATTGGATGGACCGTAGTTGCTGCCGCCGGTCGAGGCCGCGTTGTAGTCGACCGCCGAGGGCCGCGGCTGGAAGTACTCCGGGCGCGCGAACTTCTGCGCAATGAGGTGCGAGCCGACGACGGTG
This sequence comes from Vicinamibacterales bacterium, assembly GCA_035519535.1. GTDB lineage: Bacteria > Acidobacteriota > Vicinamibacteria > Vicinamibacterales > SCN-69-37 > DATEGZ01. The sequence continues at coordinate 40,614 of DATIWF010000157.1, forward strand.
CCGTCGGCACGACGAATCAGGCTGCCCTCCGCCTGGCCCGCGAAGGCCACGCGCCCGACGCCCCAGATCAGTAGGTGATAGGCGATGACCACGGCGATCATCGTGACCGTGAAGATGACTCCGCGCTTGAGCTCAGTGAGCATGGCAGCGCCCCAATCAGGAATGCATCGCCAGGTGCTCGGCGATTGGGCCCAGCACGGCGACCGGCATGAACATCAGCAAACCAAGAATGACCACGACGGCCCACAACGTGAAGCCGAAAATGGCGCTGTCGGCGCGCAGCGATCCGCTCGTCTCCGGTGCGGCGGGCTTCGCCGCCAGGAATCCGGCCAGCGCCAGCGGCGCGATGATCGGGATGTACCGCGACAGC
>DATIWF010000158.1:0-6481 GCA_035519535.1 Vicinamibacterales bacterium
GAGTTGGTCGTTGTGCTATGGTCGAGGTCGTTGGGCGATGGTCGAGGTCGTTGGGCGATGGTCGAGGTCGATGGGCGTTGGTCGACGTCGTTGGGCGATGGTCGAGGTCGATGGGCGATGGTCGAGGTCGATGGGCGATGGTCGAGGTCGATCGGCGATGGTCGATGTCGATGGGCGATGGTCGATGTCGATGGGCGATTCTCGATGTCGATGGGCGATGGCTCTTCGATTGCCGATTGTAGATTGCCGATTATCGATGACTCATGCCGAAGCGCACTGATCTGAAACGTATCCTCGTCATCGGCTCCGGTCCGATTGTGATCGGACAGGCGTGCGAGTTCGACTACTCGGGCACGCAGGCGTGCAAGGCGCTGCGGTCCGAGGGCCTCGAGGTCATCCTCGTCAACAGCAACCCGGCGACGATCATGACCGACCCGGAGCTGGCCGACCGCACGTACGTCGAGCCGCTGACCGTCGACGTGCTGGAGCGCGTGATCGCGCGCGAGAAGCCGGACGCGCTCCTGCCGACCGTCGGCGGGCAGACGGCCCTCAACCTCGCGGTCGAGCTCGGCGAGCAGGGCGTGCTCGCGCGGCACGGCGTGCAGCTCATCGGCGCGTCGGTCGAGGCGATCAAGGTCGCCGAGGACCGGCTCAAGTTCAAGGACGCGATGCGCTCGATTGGCATCGACGTGCCCGACAGCGTCTACGCGAAGACGCTCGACCAGGCACTCGAGGCCGCGAACCGGCTCGGCTTCCCCGTGATCATCCGGCCCTCGTTCACGCTCGGCGGCGTCGGCGGCGGCATCGCGTACAACGTCGAAGAGTTTCGCGAGCTCGCGCAGCGCGGCCTCGGGCTGAGCCCGGTGCACGAGATTCTGGTCGAGGAATCCGTCATCGGCTGGAAGGAGTTCGAGCTCGAGGTGATGCGCGACGGCGCCGACAACTTCGTCGTCATCTGCTCGATCGAGAACGTCGACCCGATGGGCGTGCACACCGGCGACAGCATTACGGTCGCCCCCGCGCTCACGCTCACCGACAAGGAATACCAGCGCATGCGCGATGCGGCCCGGCGCATCATCCGGCGCGTCGGCGTCGAAACCGGCGGGTCGAACATTCAGTTTGCGGTCAATCCGGCCGACGGCCGCATGGTCGCGATCGAGATGAACCCGCGCGTCTCGCGGTCGTCCGCGCTCGCGTCGAAGGCGACGGGCTTTCCAATCGCGAAGATCGCCGCCAAGCTCGCGCTGGGCTACCGGCTCGACGAGATTCCCAACGACATCACGCGGCTGACGCCCGCCTCCTTCGAGCCCACGATCGACTACGTCGTCGTCAAGGTGCCGCGGTGGGCGTTCGAGAAGTTCCCGCAGGCGGACCGCACGCTCACCACGCAGATGAAGTCGGTGGGCGAGGCCATGGCCATCGGCCGCACCTTCAAGGAGGCGTTCCTCAAGGCGTTCCGATCGCTCGAGCTCGGGGCGAGCGGCCAGCTCGTCGGCCAGACGCTCGTCGGGTCGGCGCGCGGCGCGGCCGAGGACGCGATGACGCTGCAGCAGGCGCTCGGCATCCCGACCGATCGGCGCATGTGGGCCGTGTTCCGCGCGCTCGAGCGCGGCTGGAGCCTCGAGGAAGTGCAGCGCCTCACGCACATCGACCGCTGGTTCCTGACGCAGTTCCAGGAGATCGTGGACATGTCGCGGGCGGTCGTCGAACGGGGATTCCGCGACCTGTCGGATGACTTCCTGCGCGATGTGAAGCGGGCCGGCTTCGCCGACAGCGACCTCGCGCGCCTGCTCGGCGTCAAGGAGACCCGCGTGCGCGCGCGCCGCCGCGACGCGGGCCTCGCCGCCGCCTACAAGCGCATCGACACGTGCGCCGCCGAGTTCGAGTCGTTCACCCCGTACCTCTACGGCACGTTCGAGCACGAGGACGAGGCCCAGCCCACGCCCAGGCGGAAGGTCGTGATCCTGGGGAGCGGGCCCAATCGCATCGGCCAGGGGATCGAATTCGACTACTGCTGCTGTCACGCCGCGTTCGCGCTCCGCGACGAGGGCTTCGAGACCGTGATGGTGAACTGCAACCCCGAGACCGTGTCGACCGACTACGACTCGGTCGATCGGCTGTACTTCGAGCCGCTCACCTTCGAGGACGTCCTCACGATCATCGACCGCGAGGCCAGCGCCGGCGGTGAGGTGGCGTGCGTCGTGCAGTACGGCGGCCAGACGCCCCTCAAGCTGGCCCTGCCGCTGCAGGAAGCCGGCGTCAAGATCCTGGGCACGTCGCCCGACTCGATCGACCTGGCCGAGGACCGCGAGCGGTTTGCGAAGCTGCTCGATGACCTCAAGATCCCGCAGGCGCCGAGCGGCACGGCGACGTCACCGGACCAGGCGCGCGACGTCGCGGCGTCCATCGGGTTCCCCGTCGTCGTGCGGCCCTCCTACGTGCTCGGCGGACGCGCGATGGCGATCGTCTACGACACGGCCGCCCTCGATCGGTACATGCGGCACGCCGTGCAGGCGTCGCCCGAGCATCCCATTCTCATCGACAAGTTCCTCGAGGACGCGACCGAGATCGACGTCGATGCGCTCGCCGATGCGTCGGGCGCCGTGGTCATCGGCGGCATCATGGAGCACATCGAACAGGCCGGCATTCACTCCGGCGACAGCTCCTGCGTCGTGCCGCCGTACCAGCTCCGCGAGACCATCGTCGAGACGATCCGCGACTACACGCGGCGCATCTCCAAAGCGCTGAATGTCGTGGGCCTCATGAACTCCCAGCTCGCGATCAAGGACGACGTCGTCTACGTCCTCGAGGTGAACCCGCGCGCGTCGCGCACCGTGCCGTACCTGTCGAAGGCCACCGGCGTGCCCCTGGCGAAGATCGCGGCGCAGCTCATGATCGGCAGGACGCTCGCCGAGCTCGGCCTGAAGGAGGATCTGACGGTGTCCGGCGTGTTCGTCAAGACGCCGGTGTTTCCGTTCGTCCGGTTCCCGGGCGTCGACACGCTGCTTGGCCCCGAGATGAAGTCGACGGGCGAGGTCATGGGCGGCGCCGACACGTTCGGGTCGGCGTTCGCGAAGGCGCAGATGAGCGCCGGGCAGCACCTGCCCGACGGCGGCACGGCGTTCATCAGTGTCAACAACCAGGACAAGGCCAGCGTGGTGCCGATCGCGCGCGAGCTGATCCGGCTCGGCTTTCGCATCGTCGCCACGCGGGGCACGGCGGCCTACCTGCGCGCGCACGGCCTCGACGTCGAGATCATCTACAAGATCAACGAGGGGCGGCCGCACGTCGGCGACGAGCTGCTCAACCGGCGCATCGCGCTCGTGATCAACACGCCGCTCGGCCGCGAGTCGTTCTTCGACGATCGGACGGTGCGGAGCGTCGCGATGCTCCAGGGCGTGCCCGCGATCACGACGCTCACCGGCGCGGCCGCCGCCGTCAGCGCCATCGGCGCGCTGAAGGCGGAGGGACTGAACGTCAAGTCGCTGCAGGAGTACCACGCGGTGCTCGCCGCGGACGACCGGAAGCCCGTGCGGCAGCCAGGCCGGTGATCGACGAGCGCGACCTCGAGGAGCGGTTCGTCCGGGCGTCCGGCCCGGGCGGCCAGAACGTCAACAAGGTCGCGACCGCGGTTGAGCTGCGGTTCAACGTCCGCGCGTCCGCGCTCCCGGCGGACGTCAAGGCTCGCCTGACGGCGCTCGCCGGCCAGCGGATGACGACCGACGGCGTACTCGTCATCGAAGCGCGCGAGCACCGCACGCAGGCCCAGAACCGGGACGCCGCCCGCGCGCGCCTGCTGGCGCTGGTCGCCCGCGCGGCGCGCCCGCCGAAAGCTCGACGCGCGACCCGGCCGTCGGCCGCGTCCCGCGAGCGGCGCGTCGAGGTCAAGCGCCGCCAGAGCGCGAAAAAGAAACTCCGATCAGTCCGGAACGACGACTAGTTGAAGCGCACGCCCACCAGCAGCGCGAACGTCCGGCTCTTCAGGTCCTCACCCAGGTTGAGCTGTGTCACCGCGATGTTGCGCAGGCCCCACGATCCGCGGGCCTCGAGAATGATCCGCGCGAACTCGAGACCGCCGCCGGCGATCAGGTTGACGTCGAAGGTCTCATAGTTCTGGACGACCGCGAGGCTGCTGATCGAATCGCCGACCTTGAAGTCGAAGCCGGGGCCGGCGATGAAGTAGACGCGCACGCCGCTGGCTGACGACGCGCCGATGTTGATGCGGAGCAGCACGGGAATCTCGAGGTAGTAGAGGTTCGTGACCGCGCCGGTCGCCTTGTCCGTGGCGCTCTTCTTCAGATAGTTCAATTCGCCCATCACGCCGACGACGCCCGGGCGATTGCCGCCGAAGAAGATGCCGAGCATCCAGCCCGAGCGGCTGTTGTAGAGATCGCTCGCGCCGGACAGGTTCAGCGAGTTGTACAACCATCCGCCCTTGATGCCCACGCCCACGCCGCCGCCGCCGGAAGACTGGGCGGCCGTCGAGTCCGCGCCGGGCAGGAACGACATCGAGAACGAGCGATCCTGCGCGCGCGCGGTGCCGGGCAGGAGCGCGGCGACGAGTGCGGCCGCGAGAAGCGTGCGGATCAGGTTGCCGGTGTGGGTGCGCATGCGACTCCTTTGTGAAAGGGGGAGCTCACTGCCGGGGCCTCGTCGGGGGAATGGGTGCCGAGCGAGGCCTGTGATCTAGGACGCTGGGGCGGGGCGGCCGGCCGGGTCGCGTCGGGCCGATCACGATCCGCCGGCGAACCGCCGGTTGCCCTTCCACCAGGCATCGTCGGCCTCGGATTTCGGTCCGAGCGTGCCGCGGGCTTGATCGAGCAGCGCCCGCGCGTCGTACAGCGTGCCCCGCACGATCACGCGCTCGACGTCGCGTGTGTGGCGGATATCGGCGAGCGGGTTGCCGCGCACGACGAAGAGGTCGGCGAGCTTGCCCGTCTCGATCGAGCCGAGCCGATCGCCCAGGCCGAACGCGCGCGCGGCGTTGATCGTGGCCATCTTGATCGCGGCCGCGGGCGGGATGCCGGCGAGCACGAACGCCTGCAGCTCGCGGTGCGATCCGAACCCGGAGAAGAACTCGCCCCAGCTCGGATGATCGGTGCCGAGCGTGATGAGCCGCGCGCCGCCCGCATCGTAGAACCGCTTCACTTCCTTCAGCTTGACGTCGTAGATCCGCCGGAACTGCTCGTTCGACGGCCGCGGCAGGCGCGCCTGGACGACCTCGCGCGCGTGCGGCGTGAGGAAGCTCATCTCGTCCTGCCACGTCGTGAACACCCGCGCGTCCTTCGGGTCGTACCAGTAGCCGTACGCCGTGACCGTCGCGTCGTAGTACACGTTGCGCTTGAGGTAGAGCTGGATGATCGCGTCGACCTCCGGCCGCGTCACGTCGAGCGCCTCGAGCGAGGAGTAGGCGGGCCTGTCGCCGCTGATGGCGTCGCCGCCCATGAAGTGCTCGATGCGATCGATGCCCATGTAGATCGCGTCGCGGGGGTTGACCGAGTTCCGGAATCCCGAATCGAGATGGCCCGTCACCGTCAAGCCGTAGCGATGGGCTTCGTCGATGAGCGCGAAGAGCTGCGGCGGCTGGATGCCCTTGGCCTTGAACCCGCGGACGCCGCGCGCGGCCCAGTCGTCCACTTCGCGGCGGATGCGATCGGGGGTTTCCTCCGCGGTTTTCCACCCGGGCCGGGCCGTTCCAAAATAGGGCCCCGAGCTCAGGATGCGCGGGCCGATCTGCTCGCCGCGATCGATGCGTCGCCGCGCGGCCATCATGCCCTCGGGATCGACTTCGCCGGCCGGGAACGTCGACGTCACGCCGTTGCCGAGGAAGATCAGCGGGTTGGCCGTGTACTCGTCGACGCGGCCCTGACCGAACAGATCAACGGCGTAGTGCGCGTGCAGGTCGAAGAGCCCGGGCAGGATGTAGTCGTCGGGCGTCAGCTGGATGACCTGGGCCGCGCTCGCGTCGCGGCCGGCCAGGCTCGTCCCCACCTCCAGCAGCACGCCGTTGCGAATCACGATGCCGGTGTTCGGCGCCGAGGTGTCCCGCACGCTGTCGAAGAGATTGCCGCCCGTGATGATGAGGTCGCCGGCCTGGAGCGCGGGGACGAGCGGCGGGGGCGTTTGCGCGGCGAGGGCGACGGCCGCCGCGAGCGCGAGCGCGCACGTCACGATCGATCGCATCGACCCGCAGAATAGCAGATTCTGCAGCGTTCTCAGGACCAGGCCGAATTTGTTGACGATTTCGCGTGTGCGGTCCGAAATAGCTAACGAATAGCTAACCGTCGCCTTGGGCGTGCTCGCGATTGCAGAGTCCTTGAGCGACGGCCAAAGCGGCCTACCAAGTGCTGGGATATTTCACCTGCCGATACTCAGCCTTTGCGGTGCCGGTTACTTTGGGGGTGTTCCCCAAGCCCAATCGATGAGCATGATGATCAAGGTCACCGCAAGGACTATCAAGTACAAACGCCAGCGCCACGGG
>DATIWF010000159.1:0-3409 GCA_035519535.1 Vicinamibacterales bacterium
CTGGTCCAGGGAGAGCAGCCGGCGATCGGTCTGTTTCACGCGTCGACGCGCGACGGACGGACGTTCACGCCGCGCCAGCGGATCGAAACGCTCGGCACGTCCAAGCCGTCCCATCCGCAGATGACGCTCGATCGCTGCGGCGCACTCCAACTCGCCTGGGACGAAGCGCAGGACCACCGCCGCGTCGTCGCCATGCGTCAACTGACGCCCCAGGCGTCCGGCAACGTGGAACCCGGGAGCGCACATGTGATCAGTGGATCGGGATCGGCCGTGTATCCCGTTCTCGCTCCGATCGACGGGGGCGTGCTCGCCGCGTGGACGGAGGTGGGACAGGACACATCCATGTCGCGGATCGCGGTCACGCGCGTCGGCGAGCATTGCCGGCCAGTGCGCGACACCGCGTCCGGCGAGTGAAAGGAACGCGAGGGTCGTGCGAATCACCTTGCTCGCCGTTGCCGTCGCCGCCGCCGTCGCGTCTCGCCCGGATGTCAGGCTCCTGGAGACGCCGGCGTCGAGCGACAGCGGCTTCTATTCGTTGGCGGCGAGCCCCACAGGACGCGTCTATCTGAGCTGGGTGGAGTCGGCGGCCGGCGGCGCCCATGCGTTGAAATTCGCGACGCTCGGCGCGGGACGCTGGAGCGCGCCGCGCACGATCGCGAGCGGCACGAACTGGTTCGTCAACTGGGCCGACCATCCGTCGGTCGCCGCTTTCGGCGACACGCTGATGGCCCACTGGCTGGTGCACAACGAGGAACGGAGCGGGACGTACGGCTACCGCGTGCGGATCGCCGCATCGCGAGACGGCGGCGAACGTTGGACGCCGGTCTTCGAAGCGGGAGCCGGTAACGTCGCGGACTACACCGGGTTCGTGTCGTTCCTCGCCGAATCGCACGGCGGAATCGCCGCCTACCTGACGCCGCCGGAAACGCCCGGCACAGCGGCACCGCACGAGCACACCGCGGATCACGTCATGACACTGCGGGCGGTCGCGTTCGGTGCCGACGGTACGCGGGCAGCCGACACGCTCATCGATCCCGACACCTGCACGTGCTGCAACACGGCGACGGCCGAGACTGACGTCGGTCCCGTCATCGTCTACCGCGATCACCTGCCGGGCGAGGTGCGCGACATCGCGATCGTTCGCAGGGTCGATGGGCACTGGACAGCGCCGCGCCCGGTCTTCAACGACCATTGGACAATCAATGCGTGTCCGACGAACGGTCCGGCGATCGCCGCTCGCGGCAAGCAGGTCGTTGTCGCCTGGTTCACCGCGGCGAATGACCGTCCTCGCCTGAAGCTCGCCTTCTCGAACGATGCCGGCGCGCAGTTCGCGGCGCCATTGATCGTCGACGATGCTCGTCCCGTGGGCTGGCCGCAGACGGTTCTCCTCGAGGACGGAAGCGCCGTCGTGAGTTGGCTGACGACGACGGCCGACGGTGCCGGCGAGTTCCGCGTGCGGCGGGTCTGGCGCGACGGCCGCATCGGGATGCCGGTTGTCGTCGCGACGACCACGTCTGGGCGCAGCGCGGGCCAGCCGCAGATGGTGCGCACAGTCGGGTCGCTGGTCGTGGCATGGCGCCAGGACGGGCGGGTTCGTACGGCGCTTCTGCCAATTCCCGCTCGATGAGGCGCTGTTGTCGATGATTGTCACGATCCCGATCAGCCGGCTCGTCTTCTGGTAGGCTCTGTCGAGGGATGGATCGCATCCGACGTCGCGCTGCGTGGATCGTCGCGGCCGTTTTCGCATGCCATATCGCGGGGATCTTCGCCGCTCCCATTGCGATGTGCCGCGACGGCGTTGAGGCGTCGACGTCCGTCGTGTGCACGTGCACGCACGCCGACGGCGCGCCGTGTCCAATGCACAAGCACGCGGCTTCGTCCGCTGCTCCGTCGACGCGCGACTGCGCGTGCCGCAGCACGGCAAATCCGTCCGATGCGTTCCTCGCGGCCTTGATCAGTTCTCCGGCCGTCGTTCCCGTTGCGAGCGCTCCTGCACCGTTGACGTCGCAGCGTCTGCCGCTCGAGTTGCTCGTGACGATGCAGGGCATCGTTCCCGCCCCAGACGGTCCACCGCCCCGCGCGTAAGTTCGTTTCCCGCAGCTCATCGCTGAAGAACTTCGGCGCGTTCCGAATCCGGTTCGCGTCGCGCGTGTGTTGCCATGCTGGCCGAGGTCGCAGTCAAGGTCGTTGTCTACTCGGCGGCGCTGATGGTCGTCGGCATATCGGCGGTGCGATGGATGCTGCTGCCTCGCGTTGCCGCCGCCGATGGCGTCGAACCCGCGCTCGCGCGCATCGCCGTCGCGTCGTGGGCGCTGCTCGTCGTGGCGCTCGCGCTGCGAGCCTCGGCGCACACAGCTGCGGTGTTCGGCCCGGCCGACTCGATCGCGTGGGAGTCACTGAAGACGATTGCGATTGACAGCCGGTGGGGCGAGGCGTGGCGATGGCAGGTGGCGGTGGCCGGACTGGGTCTGGCGTCGGCGATTGCGGCCCGGCGGTGGCGAACGTTCCAGATCGTGTCCGGCGCCCTGAGCGTGGCGATGGCAATCGCGCTGGCGCGCAGTGGACACGCGGCCGGCTCGCCGCTTCGTCTGACGCTCCACTCCGTGCACATCGTGGGCGGCGGGACGTGGCTGGGCGCGCTGGCGGTGATCGCGTGGCTCGCCGCCGGCGATCGCGACGCAAGGGAGCGCTTCCTGCGGACGTTCTGGTTCCTGGCGATCGCCGGTGTGTCGGCGCTCGCGTTGACCGGCACATGGGCCGCGAGTGAATACGTCGGGACGATCCCGAATCTGTGGACGACGATGTATGGCCGGGTGCTCGTGGTGAAACTGGGATTGGTGATCGGTGCGGCGGGTTGCGGGTACGTCAACTGGCGATCGTTCAGGTCGGCTCGGACCTCACATGCCGCTCCCGCGCTTTGCTGGGAGCTGGTGCTGGCGGCCGCGATCGTGATCGTCACTGGCGTCCTGACCGAGCTCGCGCACCCATGATGAGGATGTTCATGATGCGTGCAACAGGACGTTCGATCGGCTGGCCGATGATGGCCGCGCTCGTTGCGGGCGCGCTCGGCGCCGCTCCGCGGTCGGCCGGCGCGCAGCCGCTGGAGAAGTCGGTCGCGGTTCGCTTCGACGCAGTCGTCGGCAGCCAGCCGTTCGCGTGCCGAACGCAGTATCCGGACATCGGCGTCACCAAGTCGACGATGACGGTCACCGATTTCCGGCTCTTCGTCTCCGGGGTTGCTCTCGTGCGCGACGATGGCTCGGTCGTGCCGGTCACGCTGGCGCAGGACGGTCTCTGGCAGTACGAGGATGTCGCGCTGCTCGATTTCGAGGATGGGACCAAGTCGTGCGCCAACGGCACGCCCGAAACGCGCGCGGTGGTGGAAGGGCGCGTGCCTGCCGGACGCTAC
>DATIWF010000160.1:0-36946 GCA_035519535.1 Vicinamibacterales bacterium
GCCGACGCCATCGCAAGGCCCGCACTGAAGAGCAAGACCGGTACATTGACCGGCACGGCGATGAGGTTCCCGACCGGAACCGAATTCGGCGGCAGGAGCCTCAGCATAGCCGGCAGGCCCCAGTAGCCCGCTGCAACGCCCAGTGCCGCGCCGCTGAATGCCAGAAGCAGCGATTCCACGAGGAGTTGCCTCATCAACCGTCCACGACTTGCCCCGATGGCGGCCCGCACGGCGAACTCACGCGCCCGCGAGGTCCCACGCGCCAGCAGCAGGATGGACACGTTCGCGCAGGCGAGCAGGAGCAGCAACATGGACGCCGCGAAGATCAACAGCAGGGTCGGCACAAAGCTGGCCGCCCATTGTGTCTCCACCAGACTTCGTACGAGCGGACGCACCTCCTTCGGAAAGCGCTGCGGCGCCTCCTTGGCGAACTGGTCGAAGAGCGGCTGAAGGCGCTCTTCGGCCATGCGTGGAGTCACGCCCCGCTCGAGACGGGCTTGGACAACCCCCCGTGCGACGTTCGTATCGAACCTCAGATCGAGGGGAACGAGAATCTCCGGACCTGCGGAAAAGTACCCACGTGGCAGCACGCCAATCACGGTGTAGGATTCGCGGCTCAAAGAGAGGGTCTGCCCTACTGCCTCAGGCCGCCCGCCGAAGTGCGACTGCCAGAACCGATAGGTGAGCACGACGACCCGTTGAGCCCGCTCGCCCGCCGGTCCGTCCGCCTCGTTGAAGACTCGTCCGAGGAGGGGCGGAACCCCGAGTACGTTCAACGCGTTTGCTGAAAAATACTGGACGCCTACCGTTTCCGGGAAGCCCTGGCCGGTCAGCATCATCTCCCAATTGTCCATGGCGAAGGCGCCGTCGAAGACTTCGCTGTGTTGAAGGGCGACGAACTGTCGCGCCGTGACCGACAGACCACGCGGCTTGCCGTTGTCGTTCAGGTCAAGCCTGACGATCCGATTGATGTCGGCGAATGGGAAGGGATTCGGTAGTGCCGCGTTGACGATGCTGAACACCCCTGTCGCGGCGGCAATCCCGACGGCCAGGGAGACGACAGCCGTCGCGACGAAACCGGGGCTCCGGCGGAGGGTTCGCACCGCGTATCTGGTGTCGCGCCAGAGCGCGTCGAGCCACGCTCCCGTACGCGCGTCCCGTGCCCGCTCCTTCACTTGCTGGATCCCTCCGATCGACGCGAGTGCCGTTCGACGCGCCTCTCCGGGCGTCATGCCATCGTCGATCCGTGCGTCCATTTCGTGCTGAAGGAATGACTCGAGCTCGGCATCGAGCGTCCGGTCCCTGGCGTCACCGCCGAGCCAGCGTCGGGCCATGGCGGCAAGCCGTGAGGCATGGCGGTTCATGCGCCCTCCAGCACTCTGGAAACCGCGACCAGGATCGCTTTCCAGTGATCCTCTTCCTTCACGAGCTGCCGACGGCCCGCTTTCGTGATGGTGTAGAAGCGCGCCTTTCGGTTGTTTTCGGACAGGCCCCACTCACCGGCAATCCACCCGTCCTCTTCAAGGCGCTGCAGGGCCGGGAACAACCCTCCGGGCGTCACTTGAAACACGTTGTCAGTCAACTCGCCCAGTCGCTTCATCAGGCCCCAGCCATGAATTGGACCTCGGGAGATGACGCGCAAAACCAGCATGTCGAGCGTGCCGGACGGGACGTCTCTTCTGGCGGTCATCGAGTCGCTCCTGTCGTGACGCGACAGAAACTAGCACCGTTCCTATCGTGGGTCAACAGGAGTCACCGAAGACCCTCCGGGTTCCGTCTGCGAGCGTCTCGTCGAGCGCGCGTCGCGATCCGGCGTCGAACGGCAGTGCGTGGAAGCACCGCGCGAGCGCCCGTCTCATGCGTTCACCGTCCTGTCGTGAGCCACCATGGCGGACAATCTTTCATATTGTAAGAACTCGTGTTCAAGCACGTCGGGCAGCGTCTCCGACTCGGATGCCTCAGGCACTGTGCGACAGCGGAACGCTGCAACAACGTGAACCAGGTCTCGGACGTTCGTCGGGTCTCGTTGCTGACGCAACGAATCAACGGCCGAGGAACCGCGCCACTTCGGCGATGACGTCCGCGGCTCTCCTGCCGTCCCACTGACCGTGGAGATTTGGACGCCCCTGACTGAGTCTGACGACGTCGGGCCACGGAGACCGGATGGTCCCGTCCTCGCTCAGACGAAAGATCCCCTCGCCGTACCCCGCACGTGCGAAAGCCCCGGGTTCCGAGGTGTTCGGCTTCAAAAAGAGCAGGACGCGATCGCCGATCTTCGGCGGCACGAATCCTTCGACGTCGGTTTGAATCGATCGGCCGTCCGATGTGACGACCCGCCCGTGTCCAAAGACCACTATCTTGAGACTCGCCCCGGGAGCGGAGCCTCGAAGCGCGGATTCGACGACGACCGTGAACTTCGAGACGACAAAGATAGTTCTCAACTGGGGAAACGTCATGTCGTCGAGCCGACAGACTTGCGCCTCCAGACGTCCAACGACAATGACCGTGCTGTCCGCGATCAGATCCGACAGCGTGGCGACATTGGATTCCGGCGGGGACATCGAGGCCCATTCGCCGACCTGCCTGGCAAGGACGTCGGACACCTGGGGCGCACAGGTTTGGTATTCCGGGACTGGCAGCTGAAAGACGGGCGAAGCGCCCTCGAGCGCGACCGACGAGGCCGCCAGCCCGCCCACCATGGACACACCGATGAGAGGCGCGATGCGGATCGCGCGAGGGAGGGACCGACCCGGCCTGGCACCCGGATTCATTCGGATTCCGGACGCGACTCTACTGGTGGCGATCCAGAGGTGTCAAACACACCAGCGCGAGCGCACGATCCAGACGTCGCCGCATTCACGGGATCTCGATGCGCGCCCGCACGCGTGTGTGAGCCGTGAACGGCCACGAATTGCGAGTGCCGTAGCCCCAGCCCAGAACGTGCCCTCGCTAGTAGAAGTCGTGCGACGCGACCTCCGGCCCTTCATGCCGGAGCGCGTCCACACGATCGGCTTTGACCGACACGGCCCCGTCCTGATTCTGCAGTACGCCTTCGACGAGCAGATACGGCTCGTCGACGATGGTTCGTTTGTAGATGCCGAACACGTCGGGCGTGACGATGACGTTGGCGATGCCGGTTTCGTCCTCGAGCGAGAGAAACACAAAGCCCTTGGCCGTGCCCGGCCGCTGGCGGACGAGGACCGCGCCGGCGACCCGAACGCGCCGGCCCGCGCGCCCGCGCGCGAGGTCAGAAGCGCGCTGCACGCCGCGCGTCGCCAGCGACGCGCGCAGAAACGACATCGGGTGCGGGCCGATCGTGAGGCCCGTGCCGTCGTAGTCGGCCTGGACGCGGTCGGGCAGAGACATCGAGGGCAACGGCGAAATGATGCCGGGCGAAATGATGCCGGGTATATTTTCCGAGGCAGTTTCGGAAAATATACCCGGCATCATTTCGCCGTCCATCAGCAGCGGTCCCGCCGGCCGGCCCGCGCGCTCGGCCTGCCACAGCGCCGATCGCCTGTCGCCGCCGAGCGACGCGAGCGCGCCAATCTCCGCGAGCGTCCGCAGCTCATCCTGACGAAGACCGGCGCGCGCGACCAATTCATCCATCGACCGGAAGCGCGCCGGGAGATCCTCAACCCTCTTGCCTGCCTGATCTCTCAGCCCCCTGACGTAGCGCAGGCCCAATCGAATCACGCCGTCCTCCTGCACGAAGCAGCTCCAGCGCGAGATCTGCACGTCGATCGGGGCGAAGCGCACGCCGCGCCGCTGCGCGTCCTTGACGAGCGTCGCCGGCGAGTAAAACCCCATCGGCTGGTTGTTGAGCAGTGCCGTGTAGAACGCCGCGGGATAGTGCGCCTTGAGGTACGCGCTCGCGTAGACAATCAGCGCGAAGCTCGCCGCGTGCGATTCGGGAAACCCGTACAGCGCGAACGACGTGATCGACTGCACGATCTCGTCGGCCGCCCGGCCGGTGATGCCGTGCTTCGCCATGCCGTCGCGCAGCCGCGTCTCGATCTGCTGCATGCGCTTTATCGACCGCTTGAAGCCCATCGCGCGGCGCAGCTCCTCCGCCTCGCCGCCCGTAAATCCCGCGACGACCATCGCCATGCGCAGGAGCTGTTCCTGGAACAACGGCACGCCAAGGGTGCGCTTCAACACCGGCTCGAGCGCCGGATGCGCGTAGGTCACCGGCTCGTCGCCGCGCCGCCGCGCGAGATACGGGTGCACCATCTTGCCGACGATGGGCCCCGGCCGGATGATCGCGACCTCGACGACGAGATCGTAGAAGTGTTCGGGCTTGAGCCGCGGCAGCGTCGCCATCTGCGCGCGCGACTCGACCTGAAACACGCCGACCGTGTCGGCGGCTTGCAGCATGCGATAGACGGCAGGATCGTCGGGAGGAAGATGGGCCAGGTCAAACTTAGAACTCAAAACTTCGAACTTAGAATTTCGGATAGCAGCACGCTGATCACCAGGCTCTAAGTTCTGAGTTCTAAGTTCTAAGTTCGAAGTTGATCCATTGACAATTTCAATCGCCTCCTCCAACGCGGCCATCATCCCCAGCCCCAAGAGATCGACCTTGATGATGCCGAGGTCCGCGCAGTCGTCCTTGTCCCACTGCACGACGACGCGCCCGGGCATCGAGGCGTTCTCGAGCGGCACGACCTCGTCGAGCCGGCCCTGGCAGACGACCATCCCGCCCGAGTGCTGGCCGAGATGGCGCGGCAGGTCCTGCATCTGCTGCCAGAGCCGCGCGAACATCCGATACCGGCGATCGTCAGGATCGAGGCCGCTCTCGCGCAGATTGCGCGCGATCGTCTCCTCCGGATCGACGAACTCGAACTGGCTCATCAGCCGCGCCAGGCGATCGATCTCGCCCGGGTCGAGGCCGAGCACCTTGCCGACCTCGCGCGCCGCGCTCCGGCCGCGATAGGTGATCACGTTGGCCGTCATCGCCGCGCCGAGCTTGCCGTAGCGTTCGTAGACGTACTGAATCACGCGCTCGCGCCGGTCGCCGCTTGGGAGATCGAGGTCGATGTCGGGCCACTCGCCGCGTTCCTCCGAGAGAAAGCGCTCGAAAAGCAGCTCCATGCCGACCGGATCGACCGCAGTGATCCCAAGCGCGTAGCAGACGGCGCTGTTGGCCGCCGACCCGCGGCCCTGCACGAGAATGCCCTGCTGCCGGCAGAAATTGACGAGGTCCCAGACGATCAGAAAATAGCCGGCCAGGTCGAGCTTCTCGATCAGATCAAGCTCGCGCTGGATCTGCGCGCGCGCGCGGTCGTGATACGGCCGGTAGCGATCGCGCGCGCCCACCTGCGCCAGCCGCCGCAAGAACGACGCCTGCGTCTCGCCGGCCGGCACCGGATAGTCGGGGAACCTGTAGCCGAGGTCCGCGAGCGTGAACTCGAGCCGCTCGGCCAGCGCCTCCGTGCCGGCCAGGGCCTGCGGCAAATCCGAGAACAGCCGCGCCATCTGCTCGGGCGGCTTGAGGTAGCGCTCGGCGTTCACCGTCAATCGCTGCCCCGCCCGCTCGAGCGTCGTCTTGTGGCGCAGGCACGTGAAGACGTCGTAGAGCGGCCGTATCTCAGGCGTCGCGAAGCGCACGCCGTTCGACGCCATGACGGGCACCCGAAATGCCGCGGCCAGATCGAGGAGCGACGACACGACCGCCTGTTCGTCGCGCCGGAAATGCCGCTGGACTTCGATCCACACGTTGGACCGGCCGAAGACGCCGACGAGGCGATCGACCAGGCCGCCCACGCCGTGCCGCTTCGCGTCGAGCGCCGGCCGCCCCACGAGCGCGATGAGTCCCGCGGTGCGTCCAGCGAGCTCGTCGAGTGTGAGCGACGCCTCGCCTTTCGGCGCGCGGAGCTTCGCATGCGTGATCAGGCGGCAGAGATTGCGGTAGCCCTCGGGGGAGGAGACGAGGACGGGCAAGGTCCACGGCGGAACACGAGTGTCGGCACTAGGCACTAGGTATTGGGCACTAGCGAGTGTCCCGCTAGCTGTGCCAGTGCCTGGTGCCTGATGCCTGGTGCCTGATCCCTGATCAATCGTGAGCTCCGCCCCAACGATGGCTTTGACGCCCGCGGCTTTGGCGGCGCGATAGAACTGCGGCGCGCCGTAGACGCCGTCGCGATCGAGGAGCGCGATCGCCGGATAGCCCAGCTCGGCCGCGCGCTCGATGAGCGTCTCGGGGAGCGAGGCGCCGTCGAGGAAGGAAAACGCCGACGAGGTATGGAGCTCGATATACATCGATGAAAGTCAGCAAGTCGGGAAGTCAGTCGACCACTCCTTCGATCACCCACTGCTTCGTCGCGCGATCGCGCGAGAGGCGATACACGCTGCCGTCGGCGAGCTCGACATCCCACTCGTCGCGATCCCACGCCGTTCGATCGATCGCCCACCATCGGCCCGACGATCGCCACGGCCCCGCGGACGCGAGCACGCGGCCGCCGGCCAGCCCCCGCGCGGCCGGAGCCACGCGGACCGGCGCGCCGTGATCGACGACGACGCGGGCGGCGAGGGGAAGACGGAAACGACGGAAAACCGATGAGGTTCCTCCTCTGCCTTCTGCCCTCTGCCCTCTGCCTCGTGGCACTTCAAACGCCTGCATCGCCACGACGCGGTCGTCGTGCGTGTCGACGAGGGCGGGCGCGCCGATGCGGGATTCGCCCATGAGCGCGCCCAGCCGCGCGACGAGCGTCGCCAGGGCCTCCGGCGTCGGCAACGCGCGCCGGAGGAGCGCGCCCTGCACGATCGCGCCGGGCGCGACGCCCGCTTCGATCTCCACGCGATCGATCGCCGCCGGCGGCGGGTGCGATTCGAGATCGAGCAGGATGAGCGTTCTGAGGACGCGCGCGTCGCGCATGGGCGCCGGCAGATGCAGGGTGCGCTCGGCGCTTGCCCGTGTGACGAGCGCCAGACGCGTCGTCACCGTGACGGCGCCGCGATCGGCGCGCTCGAGCGAGACCGAAAGGGCGTCGCACAGCCGCGCCAGCACGAACGACAGCGGCTCGAGGCCGTCGATCGGCCATTCGAGCTCGATCCGCTCCAGGAATCGCACCGGCTCGCCGGCCGGCACGAACAGCGCCACGGCCTCGCCGCACGCCGCTTGATGCATCCGGACGCCGAGCGGCCCCAATCGCGCGCGCACATCTCCGCGCGGCAGCCGCGCGAGATCCCCCAGGGTGCGCAGGCCCCAGCGGGAGAGGATCGATAGCAGATCAGGCCCTGGGCCCTGGGCATCAGGCATTGGCATCGCACGCGTGTCACTCGCCAGTGCCTGATGCCTGTGGCCTGGTGCCTGCAGTGTCGCGAGCCACTCGATCGGCACGTCTCTGAGCGCGCGCGCTTCGTCACCGGGCGAGGCGATGGTGATGCCCGGGCGTGCGTGCGCCAGGATCCAGGCCGTGGTCGTGGTGCCCGCGAGCGCCACGCGCGCCCGCACGCCGCGGGTGTCGGCCAATCGCAGAACTTCGGCGGCGATGCTCCCGGGCGCGCCAAAGATGCGCGCCAGGCCGTCGGCGTCGAAGATCACCGCGTGGTCACCGTGCGGCTCGACGCGCGGCGAGCAGGCGCGGGCAATCGCATCGAGGACGCCGATGCCGGGGACATCGGAGACGAGACAGCAAACCAGAGACATGGGGTTCCTGAGGTCCCGAGGGTTCCTAGAGGTTCCGGGGGGTTCTACGTTTTCAGTTCCAGGTTCGCGTGCGCGTTTATTCCAGCGCGCACGCGTACCATGAGCGCATCGAGCCGGCGGCTTTGCGGGCTCGTGCCGGACCAGCGGCGCGTGGCCTCGAAATACATCGACGCGCCGCGCGCGCTCTTCCCCATCGTCGCTTCGCCCACGAGCAGGCACGCGGTCTCGCGGCCTTCGTTGGCGTGCGCCAGCCGCAGCCAGGTCGTCCACGGCAGCGCCCGCACGTGCCGCGCGGGGATGTCCGCGAGATCGAGCGCAGCGATCGAAAATCCGCCGGCCCGCACGATCAGATCGAGCGCGCGCACGGCCTGGTGCACGGCGCGATCGATCGTGGGGGATCGCGCGAGCTCGACGGTCAGGCTCGGCCCTCTCACCCACAGCACGCGATCGAGATCGAGGCCGGCGGCCGCCGCCGCGCGCGGATCGAATCGATCCACGGCGTCCACGAGCCCGACGACTTCCCCCAGCTTCGTCGCGGCGGCCATCGTCTGGATGAGCACGCTCGATCGGCCGGTCGATCGCGCGCCGACCAGCTCGGACACCTCGCCCCGCCGCCAGCCGCCGCCGAGCATCGCATCGAGCGCCGGCAGGCCCGTCGAGGCCATCGGGCCCACCAGCTCGGACGCCCAGGCGGGCAGCAGCGTGCCGTCCAGCTTCCTGGCCTGCAGGAGCGATTCGAGCCTTGAAATTGCGGCAGATTTCATATGTTTCGCTTTACTTTCGCTTCACCGGAGGAGCAGTATAGGCGAGGCTGAGGAGGCGATCAAGAGGCGAAACTCCTGCGCAATCGCCGATGTAAGATTTCCTGTTCCTGTGTCGACTGAGTCTGTCCCCGCGGTTCCCGCCGAATCGGAGGAAGCCCGAAGCTGGCTGCACCGCGTTGCAGGCGCGCTCGCGCACCGCAACTTCCGGATCCTCTGGCTTGCGGCGCTTGGCTCCACGATCGGCACGTGGATGCAGAACTATGCGCAGGCGTGGCTCGTCTTCGACCTGACCAAATCGAATTTCTATCTCGGGCTCGACACGTTCCTCGCGCAGCTGCCCGTGCTGTTGTTCATGCTGATCGGCGGGGTCGTCGCCGATCGTCACGACCGGCGGCGGCTGCTGACCGGCTCGCAGTACGTGCAGATGTTCTCGGCGTTCACGCTGACGGCGCTGATCCTGTCGGGCCACGTCAAGGTCTGGTACATCTTCGTTCTGTCGTTCGTCTCGGGCTGCGGCCAGGCGTTCGGGGGCCCCGCGTATCAGTCGTTGATTCCTCAGCTCGTGCCGCGCCGCGACCTGCCGAACGCGATTGCGCTCAACTCGACGCAGTTCAACCTGTCGCGCGTGCTCGGGCCGACGGCCGGCGGTGTGGTGCTGGCCCTCGTCGGCACGGCCGGCTGCTTCGCGCTGAACGGCCTGTCGTTCTTCTTCGTCGTCTTCGCGCTGGCGTCGCTGCACCTGCCCCCGCACGCGCCGCCGGCCGCGCGGCGCGCGCTCGGCGACGAGCTTCGCAGCGGCCTCCACTACGTGCGCGACAACCGGCTGATCCTGACGCTCACGGTGCTCGTCTTCGTCAGCACCTTCCTGACGATGCCGATCCTGACGATGCTGCCGACGTTTGCGACCGACGTGCTGACCGACAGCGCCCGCGCCCCGCAGACGCGGCTGTCGATGCTCCTGGCCTGTCAGGGACTCGGCTCGATCCTGGGCGCGCTCACGATCGGCAGCTTCGGCCGCTTCAAGCACATGGGGCGCGTGCTGTTGACCGTGCAGATGGTCCTCGGCCTGCTCATCGCGCTCTTCGCGCAGTCCCGCACGCTCTCGCTCAGCCTGGGCCTGCTCTTCGTGCTCGGCGTGTTCTTCATGGCGGTCTTCTCGATCAGCTTCTCGCTGGTCCAGCTGACGGCGCCCGATCACCTGCGCGGCCGCGTCGTGAGCATCTACATGGTCGCGCTGCGCGGCGGGTGGCCGATCGGCAGCCTGGTGGCGGGCGCGATGGCAGACAAGTTCACGGCGCCGCACGTCATGGTCGTGAACGGGCTACTCCTGTCGGCCGTCGCCGCGGGGCTGCTGGTCTTCCGCCGCTCGAGCGTGTTGACGCAGGCCTGACCGCCCGCCAAAGATAGTGCTCTCGTGAGCCGGGTCCTGGTCGTCGAAGACAACACGGACATCGCCGAGCTCGTGCGGCATTACCTCGAGCGCGCGGGCCACGCCGTTGACATCGCGTCGTCGGGCAGCGAGGCCGTGCCGCGCGCGCGGAAGGCCGCGCCGGATCTCGTCGTGCTCGATCTCATGCTGCCGGGGATGGACGGCCTGCTCGTCTGTCAGGCCCTCCGCCGCGATCCGGCGACGGCGGCGATCCCCGTGATCATGCTGACGGCCCGCGGCGAGGAGGCCGACCGCGTGCGCGGGCTCGAACTGGGCGCCGACGACTACGTGACGAAACCCTTCAGCCCCAAGGAGCTCGTCGCCCGCGTCGCCGCGCTGCTCCGGCGCGTCGAGCGGTCGCGCGTCCCCGCGACGGTGCTGCGGTACGGGCCGCTCACGATCGACATCGATCGCCACCAGGTCCAGCTCGGCGAGCGCGAGCTGCGGCTGACGGCGAAGGAATTCCTGCTGCTGCGCTACCTCCTCGAGCACCGCGGCCGCGTGCTGTCGCGCGACCTGCTGCTCACCGACGTGTGGGGCTACCAGTACACGGGCGGCACGCGGACCGTCGACGTCCACGTCCGCCGCCTGCGCGAGAAGCTGCCCTTCCTGCAGACATCGCTCGCCACCATCAAGCAGTTCGGCTACAAGCTCGACGACTCGCCGCCGCCGCGCGCGTCATGACGTTCCGCACCCGGACCTTTCTCGGCGCGATGCTCGCAGCCACACTCGCCGTCGCCGCGGCCACGTGGTTCATGGAACGCGCCGTGCGACAGGCGCTCTACAACGACGTGACGCAGGGCCTGCTCGTCCAGGCGCGGCTCGCGGCCGCGCTCCTCGCCCAGCGGCCCGCCATCGGCGATCCCGACGACGAGGCCGACGCCCTGGGGCGGCTGATCCACGCGCGGGTCACGTTCATCGCCGCCGACGGGACGGTCCTCGGCGACTCTGAGGTCGCGCGCGCCGATCTCGGCACGCTCGAGAACCACGCCACGCGCGAAGAAGTCCTCGCCGCTGCGAAGAACGGCGAGGGCACGGGCGCGCGACAGAGTCACACGACGGGCGTCTGGACGATGTACGCCGCGGTGCGGGTGGCGGAGGGGCCGATCGCGTTCGCGCGCGTGGCGCTGCCGCTCACGGACGCCGACGCCCGCGTCGCGTACGTTCGGCGCCTCGCGCTCGTCGGCCTGGGGGCCGGGCTGGTCGCCGCCATCGCGCTGGGCTGGATCACGTCGGCCGTGCTCAATCGCCGGATTCAGGTCGTCGCCGCCGTGGCGCGCCGGTATCGCGAGGGCGATTTCAGCGAACCGGCCCGCGACCACGGCCGCGACGAGATCGGCACGGTCGCCGCCGTGCTCGACGACACCGCCCGCGAACTGGGCGCGCGGCTCACCGAGATGGCGCGCGAGCGCGCGCACATGGAGGCCATCCTCACGGGCATGGTCGAGGGCGTGGTGCTCGTCAACGGCCAGGGCCGGCTCGTGCTGACGAATCCCGCCGTGCGATCGATGCTCCGTCTGCCGGTCACGGCCGAGGGCCACTTGTTCGTCGAGACCGTGCGCCAGCCGGACATCGCCGCGCAGATCACGAGCGCCCTCGCGGGAGAGCATCCCGCGCCGGTCGAGGTCCAGCTCGATCGCGACGGGCGCCGCGTGTTCGTCGGGCATGTCGTGCCGGTCGCGCGCGAGCGCGGCGGCGGCGCCGTGCTGGTGCTGCACGACATCACCGAGCTCCGGCACGCCGATCAGGTGCGCCGCGACTTCGTCGCGAACGTCTCGCACGAGCTGCGCACGCCCCTCACGGCGATTCGCGGCTACGTCGAGGCGCTCGTGGACGGCCCGCCGCCGCAGGAGGCCCAACGGTTCCTCGAGATCATCTCACGGCATACGCTGCGCATGGAGCGCCTGGTCCGCGACCTGCTGCGGCTGGCGCGGCTCGACGCCGGGCAGGAAGCGCTCGAGCGGGTCGAGTGCAGCCTGCCTGCGCTCATCGGCGCCGTGGCGCACGACCTCGAAGCGCCGCTCCACGCGCGGAACCAGCACCTCGATCTCCACGTCGCCGACAACGCCTCCACGCTCGTCGCCGATCCGGCCAAGCTGCACGACGTGCTGCGCAATCTCATTGAGAACGCCAGCAACTACAGTCCGGAGGGCGGCACGATTGAGATCAGCACCGGCCGGCACGATGGCCACCTCGAGCTCATCGTCGCCGACCGCGGCCCGGGCATTCCCGAGGCGGACCTGCCGCGGATCTTCGAGCGCTTCTACCGCGTCGACCGATCGCGCACGCGTGACCCGGGCGGGACGGGCCTCGGACTCTCGATCGTGCGCCACCTGGTCGAGCTCCACGGCGGGCGGGTGCGGGCCGCCAATCGTCCCGGCGGCGGGGCCATGATCACCATCGTCCTGCCCATGACCCCGGCGACGACCGCGTGATGGATCCGCAGTTCGCGACGTACGTCTCGGTCACCTTTCTCTTCGCGATCACGCCGGGCGCCACGACCGCGGTCGTCGTGCGCAACGCCATCGAGGGCGGATGGCGTTCCGGACTTCGCACCGCCGTCGGGGCGGCAGGCGGCAACACCTGCCAGGCGCTGGCGGCCGGATTCGGTCTTGCCGTGTTGCTGCGACAGGAACCGCGCGCTTACGCGGCGCTGCGGTACGCCGGCGCCGGATATCTGGGCTGGCTCGGCCTGCAGAGTCTCTGGCGCGCGTGGCACGGCCTGCCGAGAACGTCGATCGCAGGCCAGCCCGCGAGCGGTGCGGACGCGGCGGTCCGGCAGGGGCTGCTGGCGAACATCCTCAACCCGTCGGTCGGCACGTTCTACCTCGCGATCCTCCCGTCGTTCCTGCCGGCGCATCCCGGCGCGCTGCGATTCGCCGCCTATGCCGCCGTGCACATCTCCATTGCCTTCGTCTGTCACTGCGGATGGGCCACGGCGTTCGACCGGCTGAAAGCGCTGTTCGTGCGGCCGTGGTTCGCGCGCCTGGTCGAAGCCGCGTCCGGCGGCGTGCTGTTCTGGCTCGCGGGCCGGCTGCTGGGGCGCGCCTGACGGGCCCTACAGGAACAGCCGGACGATCGAGTAGCCGCTCGCGCCGATGAACGCCGAGGCGGGAATCGTGAGGACCCACGCCCACACGATCTGCCCCGCCACACCCCAACGCACCGCGCTCAGGCGCTTGGTCGCGCCGACGCCGACGATGGCGCCGGTAATCGTGTGCGTCGTGCTGATGCCGACGCCCATGGCCGTCGCCACGCCAATCGCGACGGCCGCGCCCGTTTCCGCCGCAAATCCGCCCGACGGCTGCAGCTTCGTGATCTTGGTGCCCATCGTGCGGATGATCCGCCAGCCGCCGCTGAGCGTGCCGAAGGCGATCGCCGTATACGAGAGCATCTCCACCCAGAGCGGCACTTCGAATCGACTGAGGAAGCCGCCCGTCACCAGCGCGCCGGTGATGATGCCCATCGTCTTCTGCGCGTCGTTGGCGCCGTGCATGAGACTGTACGCCGCCGCGGAGACCAGCTGCAGCCTCCGGAACCAGCGATCGACTCGCGAGGGCGGCGAATCATGGAACGTCCAATAGATGGCCGTCATGACCAAGAGGCCGACGGCCAGGCCGATGAGCGGCGCGACGACGATGAAGATCAGCGTCTTGGTCCAGCCGGAGACGATGACCGCGCCGAACCCGGCCTTCGCCACGGCGGCGCCGGCGTACCCGCCGAAGAGCGCGTGCGACGAGCTGGTCGGGAGGCCGAAGTACCAGGTGATCAGATTCCACGTGATCGCCCCGACCAGGCCCGTCAGGATGACCGCGTAGGTCACGACACTCAGATCGACCATGCCGGAGCCGACCGTCTTCGCGACGCCCGTGCCGACGCCAATCGCCGCCGCGAAATTGAAGAACGCCGCCCACGCCACCGCCTGGAGCGGCGAGAGGACGCGCGTCGACACGACCGTCGCGATGGAATTGGCGGCGTCGTGAAAGCCGTTGATGTAGTCAAAGACGAGCGCGACCGTGATGATCGCGATGATGACAGCGGGGCCAGGCGACACGATCGCTATCCGTGCTTGACGACGACGCTCTCGATGACGTTCGCGACGTCCTCGCAGGCGTCCGTGATGTGCTCCAGCACGTCGAGCAGTTCCTTCCACTTCATGATCACAATCGGATCGGTCTCCGTGTCGAACAGGCCCTGCACGGCTTCCTGGTAGATGCGGTCGGCCTCGTTCTCGAGGCGATTGACCTCGACTGCGTGCGGCTGGACGGGCTTCTTGGCCGCCAGCGCGTTGAGCGCGGTGTGCAGGCTCTCGGCCGACGCCGACACCGTGTGGGCCAGCTCACGCGCGCCGGGCCGGATGGTGCGAATCCGGTAGAGCCGCACGAGCGACGCCGCGTGATCGATCGAGTCCATGACCGTATCGAGCGAGGTCGAGAGGGCGTACAGGTCTTCGCGGTCGAACGGCGTCACGAACGTGCGGTGCAGCCGCTGGATGGAGTCGTGCGTGATGGTGTCACACCGGTGCTCGGCATCCCTGATGAGATCCGCCTTCTGCTCGTCGGGCGGCTCGGTCGCCAGCAGCTCCTCCAGCAGCCGGGCCGCCGCCCGGATCTCGTCCGCCATCTGGCCGAACAGCTCGAAGAACTGACCGTCGCGGGGAAGGAAGCTCAGTCGCAGGGGCATCGGGCTGTCTCGCCGGGGCGAAATAATAGCAAAGAAAGTGTAACGACATCGAGACGGCCCGTTCGTAACCGAGATTTAACGGACGTGACACGGCCGGGAAACGCTTGGCCGCTACGCTCCTATTTCTAAGAAATGTCCCCTGTGGCTGCTCCGTCCCGGATCCTGGTCGTCGAAGACGAGACCGACATCGCGCAGCTGATCAAGCACACCCTTGAGCGTGGCGGCGACGCCCGGGTCGATATCGTGACCAGCGGCGACGCGGCGCTCAAGGCCGTGAACGAGGAACAGCCCGACCTGGTCATCCTCGACCTCAACCTGCCCGTCCTCGACGGCACGGAAGTGTGCCGGCTGCTCCGCGCGCGGCCCGCGACCTCCGGACTGCCGATCATCATGCTCACGGCCCGCACCGGCGAGGCCGACCGCGTGTCCGGTCTCGACCTGGGCGCGGATGACTACGTCACCAAACCCTTCAGTTTGCGGGAGCTGGCCGCGCGCGTGCGCGCGGTCCTCCGGCGCAAGCCGGGCGCCCGGGGCGGCGCCATGTCGATCTACCGCGGCAAACACGTCGTGGCGGACTTCGACGCCGTCTCGGTGACCGTCGACGGCGAGCCCGTCCGCCTGACGCGGCGCGAGTTCGAGCTGCTGAAATGCCTCGTGGAAAACCGCAATCGCGTCCTGTCGCGCGACCGCCTGCTCGAGCGCGTCTGGGGCTACGAGCAGTTCATCGAGACCCGTTCGGTGGACGTGCACGTCGGCCGGCTGCGGTCCAAGCTCGGCCCGGCCGGCGATCAGATTGAGACCGTCGTCGGCCTCGGCTATCGATTCGTTGAATAGAGGGCTGGCCCCGGTCTGTCCAGGCGTCGCCCGGTCCGACCGGCCTTGACCTCAGCGGGAGTCCCGGGCGGCGACGACGTCCTGGCAGGACAGCTCGAACATCTGGAGCGCTCGCTCCACGCGGTGCCAATCCGTGTAGTTCACGTTACGGACGATGTGCTCGTCGCGCTCTTCGCGGAGATCCCAGCCGGCGCTGCCTCTGGTCACGGTCACGCGCTTGGTGTGTCCGGCATGCACAAATTCGCGGGTCAGCATCAACAACTCCTGGCGGTCCGGCCCAAAGGGGGTACATTCATAACCTGAAAGGCGAATCAGGCCCTGTAAACTCTTCGTAACATCCGCCTCCGCCCTTGGGGCTTCGGCGAGACAGGTCCGCGTGGAACCCTTGGGGACCCCCCGGGAACCTCAAGGGCCCCCGGGAACCCCCTGGGAACCCCTGGTTTTTCTATAGGATGTACCGCGCATGAACGACGTCCTGACCATCGTCCTCGGCGGTGGCCGCGGTACCCGATTGTTCCCCCTCACCCACCTCCGGTCCAAGCCGGCGGTGCCGATTGGCGGGAAGTACCGGCTGATCGACGTGCCGATCAGCAACTGCCTGCACGCGGGGCTGAAGCGGATCTACGTCCTGACCCAGTTCAACTCGGCGTCGCTCAATCGGCACATCGCGCAGACCTACCGGATGGATCTGTTCTCGGGCGGGTTCGTGGAGGTGCTGGCAGCCGAGCAGACGCCGGAAGGCGAGCAGTGGTTCCAGGGCACGGCGGACGCCGTGCGCCAGGCCGCGCGGCACTTTCGCGACGTCGAGGCAGAGTACTACCTCATCCTCGCCGGCGACCACGTGTACCGCATGGACTTCGCCGAGCTCCTCGAAGCGCACATCGAGCGCGACGCCGACATCACGATCGCGGCGCAGCCGGTGTCTGCCGAGGAGGCCACGCAGATGGGCATCTTCCGCTTCGACGTGACGGGGCACGTGATCGGCTTCGAAGAGAAGCCGCGCGCGGAGCGGCTCGCGCAGATCGGATCGAGCGCCCCGACGCACTCGCCGGCCGGCCTGCTCACGGCCGACAAGCCGTTCGTCGCGTCGATGGGCATTTACGTCTTCTCGCGCGACGTGCTCTACGACATCCTCGCGCGCGACCGCGCCGTCGACTTCGGCCGCGAGATCATCCCGCATGCCCTCGGCACGCACCGCGTGCACACGCATCTCTATCGCGGCTTCTGGGCCGATGTCGGGACGGTGAGCTCGTTCTACGACGTCAACCTCATGCTCACGCGGCGCGGCGCGCCGTTCAGCTTCTTCCACCCGAGCCGGCCGATCTACACGCGGCCGCGCTTTCTGCCGGCCGCGCGCGTGCACGCCTGCCGCATCGACGAGGCGCTCGTCGCCGAGGGCGCCTACCTCGACACGTGCGAAGTCGACCAGACCGTCGTCGGCATCCGCATGTCGATCCACCGCGGCTCGAAGGTCAGCCGGTCGGTGCTGCTCGGCGCGGACTTCTACGAAGACCACGTCGGCGACCTGCCGCTCGGCGTCGGCCGCAACGCCGTCCTCGATCGCGTGATCGTCGACAAGAACGCGCGGATCGGCGACGGCGCCCGGCTGGTCAACGAGCGCGGCATCCAGGACGTGGACGGCGACGGCTACTACATCCGCAGCGGGATCATCATCGTGCCCAAGGGCGGGGTGGTGAAACCGGGCACCGTCGTGTAGGCATCGATGATCGATGATCGGCAATCGACAATCGAAGAGCCATCGATGATCGATCAGGGACATCGACGATTGGCTCATCGACATCGCTGATCGGATATCGATATGGCATCGGGCCATCGATCCTCGATGTCGTTCATCGATCATCGATATCGTTCATCGATCCTCGATGCCGTTCATCGATCCCCGATGCCGTTCATCGATCATCGATGTCCCTGATCGATCATCGATGGGCTCTTCGATTGTCGATTACCGATCACCCGATCATCGATGACCGAGCGCCCTGAGCATTTTGGGCGTCGCGAACCAGACGAGCTGGCCGGTGCGGCCGGGGGGCAGCTCGGTGACGTCGATCCGGCAGATGCCGCCCTTCTTGAAGGGCAGCGGATGGCGCGCGCCGATGAGCCACGCCGCCAGCTCGCCCAGCCCGGGTTCGTGGCCCACGATCGCGATGGCCCGGACGCCGCGATCGGCGACGATCGCCTCGGCGACCTTGGCGGGGGCCACGCCCGGCGCGAGCGCGGGCAGCGGCTTCAACGCCGGCGTCGGCTTGAGCCCCGACACGAGGAGCTCGGCGGTCTCCATCGCGCGCGTGAGCGGGCTCGTGAGCACGAGGTCGAGCTTGACGTCGAGGCCGCGCAGGCCCGCGATGGCGCGGCGCATCTTCGCGGCGCCGTCGCTCGTGACGGGACGCTTCGCGTCGTCGGGCCAGTCGTCTCCGCGATCGGCCGCGATGGCGTGACGGACGAGGAACAGGCTGATGTCGGCCACAGCGCTTACCGGCGCCCGGACCGCAGCCCGTGCCGGCGGTGCCCCGACGCGTCGTGGCGCGGAAGCGCGGCCGCATCGAGCTTCATGACCCGCGGGCGGTGCCCGAGCAGCGAGCGGACGACCTGCTCGTCCGTGCGCCGCGCGAGGGACGCCAGCGCGGCCCGGCGCCCCAGGAAGAGGGCGTGCTGCTCGCGGCACGCGCGCTCGAGCGTCTGCGTGATCGCCGACGCGTACTTCGCCACCACCCGGCCGGCCGGCCCCGCGGCGCTGGCGTTCACGAGCCCCTCGAGCACCTGCAGGTCGTGCAGGTGCCCCAGCACGTCCTGGGTGCGCCGAAGCGCGCCAATCTGACGGCCCACGGGCAGTCCGGCCGCGTCGCGCGCCAGCTCGAGCGTATAGCGCAGCTTCTTGGCCGCGATCCGCACGGCGTGGAGGCGCTCGGGGATGTAGACGGTGCCGGCGGCGTCGATCGCCGCCACGAGCCGGACGGCACGGTGGCGCAGCCGGCGCGCGAGCGCGCGCTCGGCAAGCCGCGGCAGCGGATCGGCCGACAAGCCGGCGGCAATGGCGTCGAGCCGCGTCCGCAGGCGGCCGGCGTCGAGATCGTCGAGCTTGAGCACGAAGTCGGCGAAACGGCGCGCCCGCTCGGCGGCGAGCGTGCGTTCAATGGCGCCGACCGCCGCGGCGTTCCAGCCATGGCGCGTGGCCGCGGCCGTGAGCTCCGCCAGCGCGACGTCCAGCTCGCGCACCTTGCCGAGCCAGCGAGTCAGGCGCCGGATGTCGCGGCGCGCCCGGTCGGTCGACGCCCCGGGAACGGCGACCGCCGCCACCGGCAGCGCTTCGCGCAGCCGGCGCGACGTCGTCCGTGCGCGGTGAATGCCCCGCACGTCGCCGTGGCGGGCGCGCGCGAGCTCGTGCTCGAGCGTCCCCGCGTGGGTCGCGACCGAGGTGTCCAGGCCCGCTCGGAGCCTCGTGGTAGCATGGGCCATCAGTCGGCGCCTCTGCCTGTCACACCTGTGTAACACATGCGCATTGCGGCAATCGATATCGGCACGAATTCGGTCCACATGATTGTGTGCCGAATTCGGCCCGATCTGTCGTTTGAGGTCATCGACCGCGAAAAAGACATGATCCGTCTGGGCGCGGGCAGCCTCGATGGGCGCGCCCTGCCGGCCTCCAGCCTGTCCGCGGCGATGCTCACTCTGGCCAAGTACCGGCGTCTCGCGGAGTCCCACGGGGTCGACGAGATCATCGCGGCCGGCACCAGCGCCGTCCGGGAGGCGGAAAACGGCGCTGATTTTATCGCAGCTGTCCACCGGGACGTCGGCATCCGGGTGCGGGTGATTTCCGGCACCGAGGAAGCGCGGCTGATCCACCTGGCGGCGGCGTACGCGGTCGGGGTGGGACGCCGCGCGGCGGTCGTCCTCGACATCGGCGGCGGCAGCACGGAGATCACCCTCGGCACCGCGTCCCGCGTCCAGATGGGACGCAGCTTCAAGCTCGGCGTCATCCGCCTGGCGGAGCGCTTCGCGAAGAGCGATCCGTTGTCGGGGCGGGACGAGCGCCGGCTCGAGCGTCACGTGCAGCGCGAGACGCGCGCGTACCTGCGCCAGGTCCGCCGGCGCGGGTTCCAGCGCGTGATCGGGACGTCGGGCACGATTCTCTCGCTCGGCGCGCTCGCGCTTGGCGCGAAGCGGCCGCCGAGCGACGTGCGCAACGTCCGCGTGAGCGCGAAGGCGCTCGGCCGGCTGCGCAAGCGGCTCACGGCGATGCGGCTCGATGACCGCCTGAAGCTCTCCGGGCTCGACCCGCGGCGCGCCGATCTGGCGGCGCCCGGGATCGTGCTGCTCGACACGTTGCTCACCGGACTGGGCGCGACCGAGCTCACGCTGTGCGATTTCGCGCTGCGCGAAGGGCTCGTGCTCGACTACGTCCAGAAGAACGCGTCGCACATCCGATCGGTCGAGCGCTACCCGGACGTGCGCCGCCGCAGCGTCATGGAGCTCGCCGAGCGGTGCGGATACCGCGCGGCGCACGCACGGCAGGTCGCGCGGCTGGCGCTGAAGGTCTTCGACCTGACGCGCGAGAGCCACGGCCTCGGCCCGCGCGAGCGCGAGTGGCTCGAGTACGGCGCGCTCCTCCACGACATCGGCATCCACATCTCCTACGAACGGCACCACAAGCATTCGTACTACCTCATCAAGAACGGCGACCTGCGGGGCTTCGATCCGGAGGAGATCGAAATCATCGCGCTCGTCGCCCGGTATCATCGCCAGGCGGAGCCGAAGAAGGGGCACGAGGGCTTCGCGGACCTTCCGGGTCCGGCGCGCCGCACCGTGCGGGTCCTCGGCGCGATCGTCCGGCTCGCCGAAGGCCTCGACCGCAGCCACGCCCAGGTGATCACGGGCGTCGACGCCAGCCCGAACGGCCCGGGCATCAAGCTGCGCCTGCAATCGAGCGGCGACGCCGAGCTCGAGCTCTGGGCGGCCGACCGCCACGCGTCGGCGCTCGCGAAGCTCTTCGAGCAGGAGATTCATTTCGAGTTGATCGGCGCGGCCCCGCGCGCGCCCAAGGACACGACGGCCCATGCTCAACACGCTCACCACGCCGCACAGTTACCCCGGCAAGTTGTTCGTCGTCGAGGGCATCGACGGATCGGGCAAGACCACGCAGCTCGGCCTGCTCGCCAAGTGGCTCACGGCGAGCGGCCATCGCGTGTTCGTCACTGAGTGGAACTCCTCGGCGCTCGTGAAAGCCGCCACCAAGGCCGGCAAGAAGAAGAACGCGCTGACGCCCATGACGTTCAGCCTGCTTCACGCGACGGATTTCGCCGACCGCCTGCTCTACAAGATCGTGCCGCCGCTCAAAGCTGGAATGATCGTGCTGGCCGATCGCTACGCGTACACGGCGTTCGCGCGCGATGTCGCGCGCGGCGTCGACCGCGAGTGGGTCCGCGACCTCTACGGCTTCGCCGTGCGGCCCGACCTGTCGGTCTACTTCCGCGTGCCGATCGACGTCTCGCTCGATCGGCTGCTCGCCCGGCGCGTGAAGCTCAAGTTCTACGAGGCGGGCCTCGACATGGGCTGGAGCTCGGTGCCGACCGAGAGCTTCCGGCTTTTCCAGTCGAAGGTGCTCGACGAGTACGACAGACTGGTCGACGAATTCGGCCTGACCGTGATCGACGCGGCCGGCAGCATCACCGAGCAGCAGCGGGCCTTCCGCGAGCTCGTCGCGCCCAGGGTGGAGCGCCAGTCATGAGCCCGACCCGTCCCGAACAGCAAGGCGCCCACGGCGGCGTCACGCCGGGCCACTACTACGGCCACGGTCTGCCCTATCTCTCGATCGATCGCTATCCGGGCAAGATCATCGCCCTCGAGGGCACGGACGGCGTCGGCCGTTCGACCCAGATCCGCCTGCTCCGCGAGTGGCTCGAGGTCCAGGGCTACGGCGTCGTCGAGACGGGATGGACGCGGTCGCCGCTGATGGCGCCGACGATCGAGCTGGCGAAGTCGAGCAACACCCTCAACAAGCTGACGTTCGTGCTGCTCTACGCGTGCGACTTCGCGGACCGGCTGGAAAAGGAGATCATTCCGGCGCTCAAGGCCGGCTTCATCGTGCTCGCCGATCGCTACATCTACACCGCCATCGCCCGTGCGGGGGTCCGCGGCGTCGACAGCCAGTGGATCCGCCGGCTGTACGGGTTTGCGATCGCGCCGCATCTCGTCTTCTACCTGCGGATCGACGCCGACGCGCTGGCCCGCCGCGTGCTCGAGGCCGGCGGCATGGAGTACTGGGAGTCCGGGATGGACATGAAGGCCGGCGACGACATCTACGAGAACTTCCGCAGCTACCAGCGCCAGCTGCTCAAGGAGTACGCGGCGATGGCCGACGAGTTCGGGTTCCGCATCCTCGAGGGCCGCAAGTCCATCAACGTCATCCAGGAGGAGCTGCGGCGGCAGGTCGGGGAGTTCCTGGAGGGGTCGGCCAGCCCGCGCCCCATCGCCACCGAGGGCCTGTAGGGACCGGACCAGGCCGGCGGCGGTTACACGGAATTTACTCGGACGAAATGGCAGCGAAACGGGCTCTCCGGTAAAGTGGGGCCGTCATGGCAGTCACGCTCCGGCCCGCGGTGCCCCCGGTCTCCAGACCCGCGGAGGCCGCGCCGCCCTCAGCCGAGCTGACGCCCGTCAAGGTCAACGTCGAACAGCTGAACTTCTTCTACGGGCAGAAACGCGCGCTCACGGACATCTCCATCGCGATGCGGTCCAACGTCGTCACGGCGTTCATCGGGCCGTCCGGCTGCGGCAAGAGCACGTTCCTGCGGACGCTGAACCGGATGAACGACATCATCCCGGGCGCCCGGGTGGTCGGCCGCGTCCAGATCGACGGCAAGGACGTCTACGGACCGGCCACCGACATCGTCGAGCTGCGCCGGCGCGTGGGGATGGTGTTCCAGAAGTCGAATCCGTTCCCGAAATCGATCTACGACAACGTCGCGTACGGCCTGCGGATCAACGGCATGGCGAAAGGGCGCCGCGATCTCGACGCCCGCGTCGAGGCCAGTCTGACGTCGGCGGCGCTGTGGGACGAAGTGAAGGACCGCCTGCACGACTCGGCCCTGGCGCTCTCGGGCGGCCAGCAGCAGCGGCTCTGCATCGCGCGCGCGCTGGCGATTCAACCGGAAGTGCTGCTCATGGATGAGCCGGCGTCGGCGCTCGATCCGATCGCCACCCAGCGCATCGAGGAGCTCATCTACGTCCTCAAGAAGGACTACACGATCGTCATCGTCACGCACAACATGCAGCAGGCCGCCCGCGTGTCCGATGACACGGCGTTCTTCTGGCTCGGCAAGCTCGTCGAGTTCGGGCCGACCGACAAGATCTTCACGAATCCCTCGGAGAAGCTGACCGAAGACTACGTCACCGGCCGATTCGGATAAGCGACATGACCGACCGCCACATCCCGCACTTCCAAGAGGAGCTCGAACAGCTCAAGGCGCGCCTGCTCGAAATGGGCGGCCTGGCCGAGGACCGCCTGCGGCTCGCCGTGCGCGGCCTCGTCGATCGCGACCTGGCCATGGTCGAGAAGGTGCTCGCCGGGGACGCGGCGATCAACCAGTTGCACATCGAGATCGACGACCGCTGCTTCAAGCTGCTCGCGCTGCACCAGCCCATGGCCGTGGACCTCCGCGCGATCGTGTCGGCCGTGAAGATCAACACGGACCTCGAACGCGTCGGCGATCTGGCGGTCAACATTGCCGAAGCCGTGCGTCGGTACCTGCAGCACCCGCCGGTCAAGGAGCTCGTCGACATCCCGAGGATGGCGGTCATTGCGCAGGACATGCTGCGCGACGCGCTCGATGCCTACGTGCGCCGCGATACGACGCTCGCCCAGGACGTCCTGGACCGCGATGACGAGCTCGATGCCCTGAAAACGCTGGTGTTCCGCGACTTGATGACCCACATGCTGCGGGACCCCGAGACGATCGAGCCCTCGCTCGACCTCATCCTCATCTCGCGCCACCTGGAGCGCATCGGGGACCACGCCACGAACGTCGCCGAGGACGTCATTTTCATGGTCTCGGCCAAGGACGTCCGGCACCACGCGGAACACCCGCACACACACTGATCGAGGTTCCTCGGGGTTCCCAGGGGGTTCCCGATGGCTCCCGGGGATTCACCGAGGCTCCTGTACAATCTCCTGATGGCCGGGAGCCCGCGGTGCGTGTATTGCCGCGAGCGCGCCGCCGTGCCCGAATGGCGGCCGTTCTGCAGTGAGCGCTGCCGGATGGCGGACCTCGGGCGCTGGCTGTCGGGGAGCTACCGCCTCCCCGGCCCGCCCGCCGAGCCAGCGCCGCCGCCGGCCTCGCGCGACGACGATGAGCCCGACGACCCGGAGAGATGAGGCGCGACGGTTCCCTATGGCAGACACGCTGACAATCACTGACAACCGCACGGGCAGGCAGTATGAGCTCCCCATCGAGCACGGCGCCATTCGCGCGATGGACCTGCGGCAGATTCGGACGAGCGCCGACGATTTCGGGCTGATGACGTACGACCCGGCGTACCAGAACACGGCGGCCTGCCGAAGCCGCATTACCTACATCGACGGCGACAAGGGCATCCTGCTCTACCGCGGCTACCCCATCGAGCAGCTGGCCGAGAAGAGCACGTATCTGGAGACCGCGTACCTGATCCTCTTCGGGGAGCTGCCGACGGGCGCGGAGCTCGACGACTGGGTGCGCGAGATCACGATGCACACGATGGTGCACGAGAACATCAAGAAGCTCATGGAGGGCTTCCAGTACGACGCGCACCCGATGGGCATCTTCCTCGCGATCGTCGGCGCGCTCTCGACGATCTACCCCGACGCCAAACGGATCCACGAGGAGGAGTCGCGGCGGCTGCAGATCCGGCGGTTGATTGCGAAAGTGCCGAGCATCGCCGCCTACGCCTATCGGCACAGCATCGGGCGGCCGTACGTGTATCCGGACAACGACCTGACCTTCCCGGGCAACTTCCTGAACATGCTGTTCAAGATGACCGAGCTCAAGTACCGGCCGAACCCGGTGCTCGAGCGCGCGCTGGACATCCTGTTCATCCTGCACGCCGACCACGAGCAGAATTGCAGCACCAGCGTGATGCGCGGCATCGGCAGCTCAAACGCCGATCCGTATTCGGCGCTGGCCGGCGCGGCGGCGGCCCTCTACGGGCCGCTGCACGGCGGCGCGAACGAGGCGGTGCTGCGGATGCTCAAGGAGATCGGATCGGTCCGCAACGTGCCCGACTTCATCACGCGGGTCAAGCGGGGCGACGGCCGGCTCATGGGCTTCGGCCACCGCGTCTACAAGTCGTATGATCCGCGCGCGCGCATCATCAAGCAGACGGCCGACCAGGTGTTCGCGGTCACCGGCAAGAATCCGCTGCTCGACATCGCGCTCGAGCTCGAGCGGATCGCGCTCGAGGACGACTACTTCGTGAGCCGCAAGCTGTACCCGAACGTGGACTTCTACTCCGGACTCATCTACCAGGCGATGGGCTTCCCGGTGGACATGTTCCCCGTGCTCTTTGCGATCCCGCGGACCGCCGGCTGGCTCGCGCAGTGGGACGAGATGCTGCGCGACGCGGACCAGAAGATTGCGCGGCCGCGGCAAATCTACACCGGCGCGGCCGAGCGCCAGTACGTGCCCCGCGACCAGCGCGGCTGAGCCGTGGCCGCACCACGGGGGGTGACGCGCACGGCGGGATTGGCCGTCGGCCTCGGGCTCGCGGTCGCGGCCGTTGGTCTGCCTTTCTGGTACCGCTCGCCCGGCGCCACCGACGGCCGGCAGCGCGCCGAGCCCTCGGCGCCGTCACCGGCCGCCGCCGCATTCGACAGCACGCGCGCGTGGGAGCACCTGCGCCAGCTCGTGGCGATCGGTCCCCGACCGGCCGGATCGCCGGCGCTGCGCCAGGCCCGCGCGTACCTCACGCGGCAGCTGGCGAGCGAGGGCTTCACCGTCGAGGAGCAGACGTTCACCGCCCAGTCGCCGTTCGGCCCCGTCGACATGTCGAACCTCATCGTCACGCTGCCGGGCCGGCGCAGGGACCGGCTGGTCATTGGCGGGCACTACGACACGAAGCTGTTTCCGAATCAGACGTTCGTGGGCGCGAGCGATGGCGGCTCGAGCGCCGCGTTGCTCGTCGAGCTCGCGCGCGCGCTGAAGAACCGGCCGCGCGACCTGACGTACGAGCTCGTCTGGTTCGACGGCGAGGAGGCCTTCGTCGACTGGCAGAAGGGCCTGGACCACACCTACGGGAGCCGCTTCTACGTCCAGGCCGCGCGCAAGGCCGGCGCGCTCGCGTCCCTCAAGGCGATGATCCTCGTGGACATGATCGGGGACGCCAACCTGCAGATCCGGCGTGACACCAACTCCACCGCGTGGCTGAACGACGTGATTTGGGCCGCGGCCAAGCGTCTCGGCCAGGACCAGCACTTCGTCGATTTCGAGACCGAGGTCGAGGACGACCACCAGCCGTTCATCGAGGCCGGCATTCCGGCCGTCGATCTCATCGACCTCGACTACCCGCAGTGGCACACGCCGCAGGACGACCTGGCGCACGTCTCGGCGCAGAGCCTCCAGATCGTGGGCGACGTGCTGATCGCGGCGCTGCCCGACATCGAGAAGCGGCTCGGTCGGTAGAGCAATTCACCCGCCGTGATCAGATCGCTTCGAGGATTTCCGTTTCCGTGAGGACGGTCGCCGCGGCCTTCGCCTTCGCGAAGATCCGGTCGACGCGCTCGTCGGTGGCGTCGAGCCCGTGGCGCTCGAGCCAGAACACGACGTTCGACCGCCCGGACATCGGGCCGATTTCGATCGCCTGCTCGCGGCCGACGAGGCTCGCCGGCACGCCCGAGTACACGGCGTCGGCGAGCGCCGGATCGTGCTTGCGAAACGCCTTGATGACGGCGGCCGCGTGCACGCCGGTCGCCGTGCGGAAGGCGTCCCGTCCGATGACGGGGTAGTTCGCGGGAATGGGCACGCCGCAGACCTCAGACACAGCCGTGACGTATTCGGGCAGCCGCGTCAGATCCGCGGTGCGCCGGCCCATCAGGACCAGGTTGACCAGGAGGACGTCCATCGGCGTGTTGCCGACGCGCTCGCCGATGCCGAGCGCGGCGCCGTGCAGGCGCGTGGCGCCGGCCTCCATCGCCGCGAGGCTGTTGGCGACCGCGAGGTCGCGGTCGCGATGGCCGTGCCAGTCGATGCCGACGCCGCCCCCGCACTCCTCGACGATCGACTGCACGAAGCGGACGACGGCGCGCGCGCCGGCCGGTGTGGCATGCCCGACCGTGTCCGCGATGCACAGCCGCCTGGCGCCCGTGCGGATCGCCGCGGCGTACAGCCGCCGCAGCGAGTCGGGATCGGCGCGCGTCGTGTCCTCCGTGACGTACATCACGGGCAGGCCCTCGCCCACCGCAAACGCGACGGCCTCCTCGGTCCGCCGCAGCAGCGTGTCGATCGACCAGTCCTCCGCGTACTGCCGAAGCGGGCTCGACCCGATGAACGCGCAGCACTCGATCTCGAGCCCGGTGCGCTGGGCGATGTCCACGATCGGCTCGATGTCGGCGATGACCGTGCGCGCCGCGCAGTTCGCTTTGACGCGCAGCCGCGCGCTCACGATCTCGCGCGCCAGCCGCTCGACGTCCTCGACGACGTGCGGCCCGGCGCCGGGCAGCCCGATGTCGGCCGTGTCGATCCCGAGCGCGTCGGTCAGATGCAGGATGCGGATCTTCTCGTCGATCGTCGGCGTGCGGACCGACGGCGATTGCAGACCGTCGCGCAGCGTTTCGTCGTCGAGCTCGACCGCCGCGGCCGGCGCGGCGGAGGCGGCGTTGACGGTGTTCCAGTCGTAGATCAGCGGATGCATCACACGCTGGCGCCCAGATACCGGATGACCATGACGGTGATGTCGTCGCTCTGGGGCGCCCCGCGCGTGAACCCGCGCACGGCCGCGACGATGTGCTCGACGAGCGCCTGCGCCCCGACCGCGCCGGCGTCGAGAACCGCCGCCTGCAGCCGCGGGTCGCCGAATTCCTCGCCGGCGGCGTTGAGCGCCTCCGACACGCCGTCGCTGAAGATGACGACGGTGTCGCCGGGCGTCAGCGTCACTTCCTCCTGGTCGTACGGCGCGAACTCGAGCAGGCCGATCACCGGCCCGCCCGCTTCCAGGCGCCGCACGCCGGACTTGCCGACGATGAGCGGCGGGTTGTGGCCGGCGTTGCAGTACACCATCCGCCCGTCGGCGTTGATGTGCCCGAACATCAGCGTGACGAAGCGCGACTCCAGGCCGCGGCGGCAGAGCGCCTTGTTCATGTTCGTCACGGCCGACGCCGGCCCGTCCGAGTACTGCGCCTGCGAGGCGAACATGCCCTGCATCAGCGCGCTCATGAGCGCGGCCGGCGGCCCCTTGCCGGCCACGTCGCCCAGCGTGAAGCCGAACGACGCACCCGGATCATCCAGATAGTCGAAGAAGTCGCCTCCGATCGACCGGCAGGGGATGCTCGCGGCGGCCGCTTCGACGAAGCCAAGGCTCGCGCGCGGCTTGGGCAGGAGCGCCTGCTGGATCTCGGCGGCGATGCGCATCTCCTGCTCCATCCGCGCCTTCTCGAGCTTCTCGCGGTAGAGCCGCGCGTTCTCGATCGCGACCGACGCCTCGGCCGCCAGCGTCTCGAGCGCCGAGCGGGTCGCCGACGAGAGGAGCGTGCCCTTCTCGCGGCTGTCGAGGTACAGCACGCCGATGCGGCGGTCCTCGCCGCGCGCTTCGGCCGACTCCACGTACTGGACGAAGTTGAGCGGCACGCAGACGACGTTGCGGATGCCGAGCGCGACGGTGCCCATGTGGACGTTGGCAAAGCCGCTGTCGAGCAGGTCGGCGACGACCTTCGTCTGGCCCGTGCGGAAGACCTCTTCGGGGATCTTCTGGCTGGTCGCGAACGTGCTATCGGTGAGGGTCTGCTTGTCGCGCCCCCGCGCCAGCTTGAACTCGAGCGTGTTGTCGGGCGGCGTCTGGAGCATGATGAACGCGCGCTCCGCGCCGGAGATTTCGATCGCCGCGTCGAGGACGAGCGCCAGCACCTCTTGCAGCACCCGGCCGGATCCGAGCGCCCGGAAGCCCTCGAGCAGGGCCGTAATCTGCCGCAGGTCGTCGCGCGCGCCGGTCGTCGACCGCCCCGTCAGCGACCGGTCATCGTCTGCCGTGAGGAACGTGAGGTCGGCGCCGCCGCCACGCCCGAGTCGCACGCGATCGCCCGATCGGATCTCGCACTCGGTGACGGCCTCGCCGTTGACGAACGTCCCGTAGCGCGACTCGCGGTCGCGCAGGACGAACCGGCCGTTTTCCGAGAAGATCTCGGCGTGCTCGCGCGAGACCTCA
Organism: Vicinamibacterales bacterium; assembly: GCA_035519535.1. GTDB lineage: Bacteria > Acidobacteriota > Vicinamibacteria > Vicinamibacterales > SCN-69-37 > DATEGZ01. Next base: position 28,763 of record DATIWF010000160.1, read on the forward strand.
CTGCCGCCGAGCCGGAGGTCGTTGGTCTCGCGCCGGCCGATCGTGAAGGGGAGCCGCTCGAGCGTTACGGTGCGCTCGCCCAGCACGTCGCGCACTTCCAAACGGGGAACCGCCATCGCTCAATCGATCAGTGTATACGGCGGAAAGCCATCCACGCCACTGTCAGGCCGGCGGCCACGACGACGCCGGCCACCCAGATCGGCCCCTGGTACGCCGGCCAGACGGCGCCGAGAATTGCCGCCCCCGCCACGATGCCGGAGGCCACGAACAAAGCGCCCAGCCGCGCGCGGGCGGCCGGCGCCGCGGTCTTCGGCGCCGCGGGCGCCGCGGTGGGCGTGCCGCACCGATAGCACACGATGGCCTTCTCGGCGATCTCCGCCCCGCATTGCCGACACGTCATCGGATAATGATAGGCCCGAAGCCGTGATCCCCATTCGCGACGTCATCCCGTCACGCACGACGCCGTGGGTCACGACGGCGCTCATCGGCGCCAACGGGCTCGTCTTCCTGTACGAACTGACGCTCTCGGATCGCGGGCTCATGGCCTTCTTCTACGCGTACGGGCTCGTGCCGGCCCGCTTCTCCTGGTCGGCCGCGTTCACGTCGATGTTCCTGCACAGCGGCTGGGTACACATCGGCGGCAACATGCTCTCGCTCTGGATCTTCGGCGACAACGTCGAGGACCGCCTCGGCCACGGACGGTTCCTCGTCTTCTACCTGCTCGTCGGCCTCATCGCGAACCTGGCGCAGACGGTGGCTGGCCCCGGATCCACGCTGCCGCTCGTCGGCGCGAGCGGAGCGATCGCCGGCGTCATGGGCGCGTACTTCGTGATGTTCCCGACGTCGCGCGTGCTCGTGCTGCTCTTCCTCTTCGTCTTCGTCGACGTCGTCGAGATCCCGGCGGTGTTCTTCCTCGGGTTCTGGTTCCTCGCGCAGATACTCGGCGGCGTGGGCCGCATCGCCGACTCGAGCGTCAGCGGCGGCGTCGCCTTCTGGGCGCACGCCGGCGGTTTTCTCTCGGGCATCCTGCTGGTGTGGGTGTTTCGAAAGCGGGAGCGGCAGCGGGTGGATTGGTGGAGCGCGTGAAGGGAAGGCAGAAGACAGAAGGCAGAAGGCAGAAGGCAGAAGGCAGAAGGCAGAAGAACGCTAACCTCCAGTACGCTTTCTGACCTCACGGGAAACCAACGCGAGTTCCGTAATCAGCTTCTCGAACTCCTGATCGTACTGCTCCGGCGTCATCTGCGGCTGGCGGCGACGAAGGTCGTCCACCTGCGCGGTCAGCGCCTGCTGGCGGAGGAGCAGCTCCTGGACCTCAGGGTTGGCGGACGTTGGCGCCGCGACGGCGTCGAGATACGTCAGGCCCGCGACGGTGCCGGGCTCCTGGCCCGCGACGGCCGAGTCGTGCGCCTTACCCTGGCCGGTGTCGTCGAAGACGGCGTGTTCGGTCGCCATCAAGCCGTTCTGCTCGTATGTCTGCTTCGTGTACTGGGCCGCGTAGGTGAAGGCCTCGAGCAGCGAGATGCGTCCGTTCTTGTCCTGATCGGCCTCCGGGGCAGATAGCGCGCGAATGAAGCCCTCGGCAAAGACGGTGTGATACTTCTGCCCGACGCTGTTCGTCGCGGTGATGATCACGCGGCCCGGTGCGGCGAGCCCCGCCAGGAACGGATAGCTGGCGCTCGTCGCGTCCACGAAGACCAGGTGGCCGGCGACCGGCTTGAGCAGCGCGTTCCACTCCGACACGCCGAGATCGGGCCCGACGAGGTTGAACTTCGCCTCGCTCCCGTCGGCACCGCCGCCGTGCCCAATCAGCATGACGAAGACGAGGTCTTCGGGCTTGGTCTGTTTGGCGAGCGTCGCGAGCGCCGTCTGCACGCCCTCGGCCGTCGCCTTCTGCTCGCCGGCCTTCGGCGTCTCGGCCAGCACGAGGACATGCGACGCCTCGAAGGCCAACTTCCCTTTCAGCAGTCCGACGAGGCTGTCGAGCCACTGGCGGTGCAGCACGGCGAATTCGTCGCTGCCCGTCACGCCCTCGACGACGAGCGCATAGCGGGCGGGCGCCTGGGCCGCGGCCGGGCGGACGCCCGTCGCGCAGACCGCGGCGAGGATCGCGACGCCGACGCGCACGCGCTGGCAACGCATGTCAGTTCTTCCCCAACGCGGCCAGCAGCAGGTCCTGCGCGCGCGCGAAGGTCGGCGCGAGCTTGAGTGCCTCGAGCGCCTGCCGCTTCGCTTCCTCGCGACGCCCAAGCTTCAGATAGGCCTCGGCGAGATCGGTCCGCGCTTCGGCGACGTTGGCCGGCTTGCTCGCCAGAGCGGCCTGAAACTCCACGAGCGCTGCGGCGTTGTCGCCCTTCGCCACCAGCCGCTGTCCCCACGCGCTGTGATTGGCAGAGTCGAACGGATCCAGGTCGGCCACCAGCTTCCGCGCAAAATCCTCGTCGTCGGTCGCCTTGGCGGCGTGGGCCAGCGTGGCGAGCCGCCGCGCGGCGTTGACGTTGGCGTGGTCGTACGTGAGCAGCGCGCGCAATTCGCGGCGGGCCCGGGCCTCGTCACCCTGCCGAACGGCGATCTCGGCGAGCAGCCCGTGCGGGCTCGCATCACCCGACGCCATGGGCGCGAGCGCGGCCGCCCGCTCGAGTGGGGTCGTCGCACCGGCCATGTCCCCGGCCTTGAAGAGCGCCTGGCCAAGCGACACCTGGCTGACGAAGTTCCCGGGTGCCGCCGAGGCACGGGCCTTGAGACCCGCGATGTCGTCCGGCTCGACCTCGCGCGCCGGCGCCTTCATCGCGTCGCGTAGTTTGCCGTAGCGGTTCTCGATGAACGCCTTGTACGACGCGTCGACATCGTCCAGGCTCCTGCCAAACGCCTTCGTGAACGCGTCGGCATCGTTCGCGCCGTCGCCGTACGCCTTGAGCAGCGTGCGCAGCCCCTCGTCGCCCTTGAGCTCGACGAGGTGCTCGACGACGAGCGACGCCTCGAAGTACGCGAGCGCCAGGTTGTGCGGATGCTTGAACGCTTCGGTCATGCCCTTGAATCCGAACGTGTGGCCGGCGCTCAATTCCGCGGCGAACTCGAGCGTGAGCTCGCGCCCCCACGCGGGCTGGCGGCGGTATTCCTCGAACACCGAGATGCCTTCGGTAAGCCACCGCGGCACGCGGTAGTTGGAGAGCTGCAGCGTGAAGACGTGCGCGAGCTCGTGCCACTCGGTCGCGTGCCAGCTGAACTCGCCGGGCGGCCGGGCTTCAGGCGAGTCCATCGACACGACGAGGCCGAAACACGCGCCCAGCGCGCCGTCGATTTCGTCCGGCAGCCCGACGGTCCGCACGGCAAAGTCGTTATGGTCCGGAAACACCTCGACGAGAATCGGTCCCTTCGGCGTGAAGCCGTAGCGCTTCTGGAAGGTGGCGTACGCCTCGTGGCCGAGCGGGAGCGCGTACGGCTCGAGCGCGCCGGCTTCGGTCTTGTCGAACTTGAAGACCAGATCCCCGTCGGGCACCACCTCGAACTGCTCGAGCTTGTCGAGCAGGTCGAGCATGTTCTTCGTCACGGGATTGCTCGTGTCGAGCATCCACGCCCGATCGAGCACCGTGCGCGCCTCCTTCTCGTCGCCCGTCCGCAGGAGGTACATGCCCAGCTCGGAGTGCGCGTCGGCGTCCTCCGGATCGAGCGCGATGGCCTTGTGGCCGTAGCTCGAGGCGTCGTCGAAGCGATACCGCTGCGCCGCCTGGGCGGCGGCCGCTCGATAGCCCGCCGCGGAGCGCGGGTCGATCTCGTGCACGTGCGCGATGGCCGCGTCGACGGCGCTGGCGTCGCCGGCCTCGTACGCGAGCGTCACCCGAAGCGCGGCCTCGTCCATCGAGTTCGCGCGCGTCTTCGCCAGGGCATCGAGGGACTGCTTCGCGCCGGCAAAATCCTCGTCGTTGACCTGCAGCTCGGCCGTGAGCAGCAGGACGTCGGGGCTTTGGGGGGCCAGCTTCTTGGCGGTGTCGAAGGCGGCTTTCGCGGCCTTGGGATCGTCGTCTCCATAGGCGCGGGCGAGGCCGAGATAGGCCGTGACCCACGCCGGGTCGGCTTCGATCGCGGAGCGATAGATCGGCGCCGCCAGATCGGGCCGGTGACGCTGAAGGAGCAGGTCAGCGGCTTCCGTGCGAATATCGGCGCGCGGCAGCTTGTCGATACGCTGGAACCCGTCGTCTGCCAGCGGAAACTCTCGTCGGCCTCGCGCCGCGCGCGCGAGCCGGTAGTAGTCTTCGGGGTCGGCGAAATTGCGCAGGCTGGCCGCGGGATTCAGGAGCTCCATGCCCTCGGTGCGGCGGCCGTGCCGCAGCTCGAGGAGGCCGAGCTCGACGGCGGCGTCGCCCAAGGCGTTCGCGCGCGCGAGCGGCGTCAGCAGCGTCCGCGCGTCGTCATCCTTGCCCTCGTAGACCGCGACAAGCGCCGCAGCGAGGTCGTGCGAGGCCGCACCGGCGGCGCTCCCGACGAGCCGGCGCGCCTCGGCGAGATTGGCGTGGCCGAGCGCCGTGCGCACCTGCTGGACCAGCGGGTCGGGCTTGCCGCCGGCGCGACCCGCTTGCGCCGACACGGAAACGGCGGCGAGCGCGATCGCCGCCACGAGCGATCCCCATCGAACGAGTTGTCGCGGACGCATTGTCATCGGTCGCGGTGCTTCCATCTGTATGACGCCAGGCGCCGCCGCGCGGCTTACGCGGACCGCGCGATCGATCGCAGCGCCCGGCTCTCGAACCGGACGCGCGCCCACAACGCGACGCCAAACACGCCCAGCATGATCGGCCCGGACACGCGGGCCCCCAACATCATAGCCGCGCCCACCAGCTCGCCGACGACCGCGATGTAGTTTGGGTGATCCACGTAGCGATAGGGTCCGGTGGTCACGAGCGGACGGCCCGGCAGCACGAGCACGCGGAAGGTCCACCGCTCGCCGAGCGTGCGAATCGCCCAGTACTTGAGCCCCTTGCTCGCCACAAACAGCAGGACGCCCGCGGCCGCCCACGACGGCTCCAGCGCCGTTGCCGGTAGCTGTGGAGCCGCCGCGCGCCATGCGCCCTCGACGGCCATCAGCAGAAACGCCGCCGGATACAGCACGGCGAGCGCCCCATAGACGTCGCCGGGCGGCTCAACGGCGCCCTGACGCCGGAGGATCGCCTCGTGCCGCCGGGAATGGCGGTTCTCGGCGAGCATCAGCCCGACGATCACGGCCGCGACGAATGCGACGAAACTCACGCGGCGTCTCCCGCGTACCGCACCGCCCGGCGGATGACGTCCGGCGCCATGGCTGCCGCGGCCTCCGCGAGGCGGATGGCCCAGGCCTCCTCGACGATGGCGCGCACGACGCGGTTGAAGCGCACTTTCCGGCCGAGCGATTGGCGGCGGGCGGCCTCGAGTCGGGCGACGGCGCCGTCGAAGACGCCGGCTTCGAGCACGGTCTGGACCTCGCGCGCCGCCAGCATCGCGCCCCGGATGGCGAGCGACAGGCCGTCGCCGGTCATCGGATCGACGAACCCCGCGGCGTCGCCGGCCAGGAGCAGTCCGTCCACACCCGGCGCAATGGTCTCGACGGCGAGCGGCCCCAGGACATGCACCGGCCCGGCGAATTCGGCGCGGGCGAAGCGCGCCGCGATCGCGGGGTCGCGCCCGATCACCCGCCGCACGACGTCGAGCGGCGTCGGCCCCGCCGGGCGCGGTCCGGTGACGGCGCACACGTTGCACCGCCCGTCGCCAAGCGGCGCAATGCCGAGGTAGCTGCCGGGACGAATGTGCATCTCACCCAGGTCCGTGGTCCCGTCGACGCCCGTCGCGTAGACGCCGAAGGCCCAGCGTCGCGGCTTCCTGGGATGGCGGCTCAGGCCGAGCGCCCGCGCCAGCACCGATCGCCGCCCGTCTGCGCCAAGCGTCATGGCGGCGGGCAATCGCAGGACCTGGGAACTGTCGCCACGCCTGGCCAGAATCAGGCCGCGGACGACTGGCACGTCGCGGCTCGAGTCAACGAGCGGGCCGCGTACGATCTCGCCGGGCTCGAATCGCGCGCCGGCAGCGATCGCGCGGTCGAGCAACCAGGCGTCCAGCTCGCGGCGCGTGATCGCGCGGCCCGCGATGCCCGCGCCGTACCGGCCCTCGACGCGCTCGGTCGGGCCCGTCAGCATCATCCCCGCGAGCGCCGGCGCCTTCTCGAGCGGCCCGCCCCACAAACCCAGAGACTGCAGCAGCGCGACGGCGCCCGGGTTCAGCGTGTCGCCGCACAGCTTGTCGCGTGGAAAGGACTCGCGATCGACGATCAGGACGCGCGCGCCGGCGCGCGCGAGGAGCACCCCGGCCACCGATCCGGCCGGTCCGGCGCCGGCAATTACACAATCAAGCATGCTCAGTTCTCGGGATCAGGCACTCGGCAACACGCACTGGGCACTGGCTCCTGCCAGCGTGCGGCAGCTCGTGCCCAATGCCCAGCGCCTCGTGCCTGATCTCATGCTCTCCCCAGCACAAGAGCACTGTTCTTCGATCCAAACCCAAGGCAGTTACACAACGCCGCGCCGACCGTTTCGCGCCGCGCGGCGTTCGGGATGAAGTCGAGGTCGCACTGGGGATCCGGATCGGTCAGATTGATCGTCGGCGGCAGCACCCCGCACGCCATCGCGAGCGCGGTCGTCACGACGCCGGCGGCGCCGCTCGCGCCCTGCGGGTGGCCGATCATCGACTTGGTCGACGATCCCGGGAGGCGATCGGCGTGGCGCCCGAAGACCCTCCGGACGCATCGCGCCTCGACCGAATCATTGAGCACGGTCGACGTGCCGTGGTAGTTGACGTAGCCGATTTCCTCGGGCTGACGCCCGGCGCGGTGCAGCGCCAGCGTCATGGCGCGCACGATCTCGCCGCCGTCCGGGTCCATCTGGACGCGATGGTACGCGTCGCAGGTCGATCCGTAGCCCTCGACGGTCGCGTAGATCCTGGCGCCGCGGGCGCGCGCGCGGTCCTCGCGCTCGAGCGTCATGAGCCACGCGCCCTCGCCCAGCACGAAGCCGTCGCGGCCGCGATCGAAGGGCCGCGAGGCTTCCGACGGCCGGTCGTTGTAGCCGGTGGACGTCACGCGCATTCGACAGAACCCGAAGATCATGCCCGGCGTGGCGCACGCGTCCGCACCGCCCGTGAGCAGCACGTCCGCATCGCCCTGCCGGATCAACGCGGCCGCGTAGCCGATCGCATCGGTCGAGCTCGTGCACCCGGTCGAGAGCACGTGGCTCATGCCGCGCAGGCCGAGCGCGATCGAGATCTCGCTCGAGACGATGCCGACGATCGACACGGGGATCGCGTAGGGCGACACACGGTGCCAGGCGCCGCTGAAGTACTCGCCGTACTGCCGCTCGGCGACGTCGATGCCGCCGGCGCCGCTGCCGACGACGACGCCGGCGTCGGTGCCGGCGGGGTCGAGACCCGCGTCGCGAAAGGCTTCGCGCGCGGCCAGCACCGCGAGCCGCGAGACTTTGGCGTACCGTCTGGGATCCGCGCGACCGTTGAGCCCCGCGGCCGCCTCGTCGCCGGGGTCCGCGCCGCTCGCGCCCGCCGCGGCCAGCGCCGCATCGGGCACGGCCGCACTCACGCGGCACGGCAGGCGCGACGCGTCGAACTCGGTAATCGCGCGCGTGCCGCTCACGCCGGCAGACACCGACTGCCAGAAGACGTCGCGGCCGACGCCAAACGGCGAGACGACACCGATTCCTGTGATGACCACGCGCGGTCTGAGAGTGGACATCCCTCTCCCTATAATACGGCTCGAATGACAGACGGCCGTGCGTCCGGCGCCCAGCAAGTCCTCGCCTGGTGCGGCGGCGTCCTGTTCGTGCTGTCGCTCCTCTATTTTGTCTGGTGCTACGCGTGGGGATTCGGCAGCACGCCGGCGGCCGCCGGCACGAGCGTCTGGCCGCCCGCCGGGATCGACCTCATCTTATTCTCGATCTTCGCGCTGCACCATTCCTGGTGCGCGCGGGCCGGCGTGAAGGACTGGATCCGCCTCGCCGCGCCGCCCGCGCTCGAGCGATCGATCTACGTCTGGATCGCCAGCGTGCTGTTCATCGCCACGTGTGCGCTCTGGCAGCCGGTGCCCGGCACGCTGTGGCGTCTTGCGGGCGCGGGCCGCACGGCGCTCGCCCTCGCGCAAGTCGCCGCCGGCATTGC
>DATIWF010000161.1:0-14578 GCA_035519535.1 Vicinamibacterales bacterium
CTTCACCGTGAACAGGAACCCGTCGGCATACTCCGCCTCGTCGATTCCCGGATAGGACTTGATCTGATGGCTCGGATCGTCCAGCGAGATCAGTCGCGCTCCGGCCGCCTCACGATCGTTTTCGGTAACGTAGAACAGGAGGTACTTGCCTGAGACCCTCGCCGGAAACCTATGGCTCAGCTCGCCCTGCGCCTTGTTGAGTTCAGTCAGGCCGATCGGCGTTCCACCCGATGCGGGCACTCTCAGGAGCGGCGCGAATCCGTCCGGGGCGAACACGATTGTGCCGTCGTCGAACCACGCGCCACCTCGACCCAGGGAGGCGTCGCAGACCTTGCTGGGCGGGCGGTCGCCGCGCGCACTGACGCGCTTCAGTTGGCCCTCGGCGAAAAAGCCTATCGACGCGCTGTCTGGACTCCAGAACGGGAAGATCGCGCCCTTGGTCCCCGGGAGGACCGTGGCGGTCGTGGCGCTCAACGCTTTGACCCACAGTTGATTCTGCCCATTCTCCGTCGCGGCCACGAACGCGATCGAGCGTCCGTCGGGCGAGACCGCCGGCGCGTTCTGAAAATACGCATCGGCCGGCGCCATGACCTGGAACCGCATCTCCGCGGCTGGTGCAGAGAGTGGCGCCGCTCGGCGCGCGCCGAGAACGTACGCGCCCGTGATCGCCGCGCCGACGACGATCAGCCCGCCCGCCGCCGCGCCGATCTGCGCGCCGCGCGACCAGCCGCGCGCGATGCCGCCGCTGCTTGCGGCGTATGTCGATCCCGAGGGCGAGCTCGATCTGCCCGCGATCGCATCCTCGAGTTCGAGCCGCGCGTCACCGATGTCGTGAATGCGCGACCGCGGGTCCTTCTCGAGGCACCGGCGCAACAGCCGGGTCACTTGCGGCGGCGTGCCCGCGGGCAGCGCCTCCCACTCCGGCGTCGCGCGAAGGATCGCGGCCATCACTTCGGTCGGCGGTCCGCTGCCGAACGGGTGCCGGCCCGCGAGCATCTCGAACAGCACGACGCCGAACGACCAGATGTCCGTGCGCCGATTCACGGCCTCGCCGCGCGCCTGCTCCGGGCTCATGTACGCGGGCGTGCCGAGCGCCACGCCCGATCGCGTCGCCGCGACCGTCGTCGCCGAGTCGTTCGGGCGCCCCTCATCCCCCTCGAGCGCCTTCGCCAGGCCGAAGTCGAGCACCTTCACGCGGCCGTCGGGTCGGATCTTGATGTTCGCGGGTTTCAGATCGCGGTGGACGATGCCCTGCTCGTGTGCGCTCTCGAGCGCGTCGGCGATCTGCCGCGCGATGCCGAGCGCGTCGTCGAGCCGCATCGGTCCGGAGGCCATCCGCTCGCGGAGCGTCGGCCCCTCGACGAGCTCGAGGACGATCGCCTGCAGGCCGGTGGAGTCTTCCCAGCCGTGGATCGTGCCGATGTTGGGATGGTCGAGCGAGGCGAGGACGCGCGCCTCGCGCGCGAACCGGGCGAGGCGCTCCTTGTCGCTGGCGACGTCTGGCGGCAGGACTTTCAGCGCGACGTCGCGGCCGAGCGAGGAATCATGCGCGCGATAGACCTCGCCCATCCCACCGGCGCCGAGCACGCCGGTGATTCTGTACGGACCGACCCGCGCACCGGTCTCGAGCCCCACGCGGTACTCCCCCTCAGAATGCGGCCGAGGCGTGTTGTGAGATCGCCCGCGCCATCATAGTCCGCCCGGCCCCGCGCCGGCCCGCACGGGCGCGACGTAGTGCTGGCGGGCGCGGACGACGAGCTTCGCGTCCTTCAGCTTGACCGTGAGCTCGTGCACCTTGCCGTCGAGCTTCTGCGGCGTGAAGCCCAGCAGGTAGAGGTAGTGCAGCTCGTCCAGGATGTGCGTGAACAGGCGGTTGGTCTCCTCGGCGGGCGTGAGCAGCACGCGGCCGCCGCCCGTCTCCGACGCGAGCTGATCGACGAGCGCGGCGCCACGGGTCCAGCGCGGATCGTCCACCTTCAGGAAGTCCTTCGGCGGCGACGCGTTCGAGAGCTCGAGCCAGTGGTGCAGCGTGCACGGCGGCAGCGGCCCGGACATCGGGCCCGGCCGGGCGCGCGCAGCGGCGCCAAAACCAATCGTGTGCTGCTCGGGCGGCTTCACGGCCAGGTGCGGCTGGAACATCACCGCGTACACCATCACGTCCTCGGCGCGGATGCGGTTGAGGATCGTCGACCAGCCCGTCGTACTCGCCGTGTCGCAGCCGTCGGTGAACACCACCACGACGCGGCGGCCGTTCTCACCCGTGAGATCGGTGATGGCCTCGTTCACCGCATCGAGAATCGCCGTCGGATTGTTCCAGGGCTGGTCGCGATGGAGCCAGGCCACGAGCGCGTCGCGATCGGCGGTGAAGTCCGGACTGAGCCACGTGTGCAGGCTGAAGACCCCGACTCTGGCTTTGTCGTCGGGTCTCAGGCGATCGACGAACTGCTCGGCCGACGCGAGCGCGAGGTCGAGGACCGGCGCCATGCTGGCGCTGTTGTCGACGAGCGCGACCGCGCGAATCGGCTGCAGTCCACTCGAGAACGTCGTGATGTCCTGAGGCTTGCCGTTGTCGAGGACGGTGAAATCATCTCGCGTGAGCTCGGTGACGAGGTCGCCGTCGGGATCGAACACCGTCACCGGCACGGCGACGGTTTCGAGCCGGCTGCGGAAGACCGGCTGCTGAGGGTCCTGTGCCTGGACCAGCACGCCCAGCGCCAGCAGGCAAATCGTCGTCGCGACGGACGGCCGGGCCATGGGCTCCCGTGTCTATTGTGCGCCGGTTGGGGGGCAATCCTCCAGCACAAGACTGCGGCTGGTATCAGCGAGCGGCGGGACGCGCGATCAGGCTCACCGCAATACCGACAACCACGCAGACGACGGCGCCGATGACGTTGTGCCAGAGGTACGAGACGTCTTTCGTCGCTGGATGGAACGCGAACACGAACACCGTGACCAGCCCGGCGATGAGTCCGGCGAACGCGCCGTGGCCGTTGGCGCGCCGCACGCCGAGCGCGAGGATGAACACGCCGAGCATCGACCCGTAGAAGAGCGAGCCGAATTTGTTCACGACTTCGATGAGCGAACCGAGATTCGCCGCGAAATACGCCACGCCGCAGGCGAAGAGCCCCCAGAACGCCGTCGCGAACTTGGAGAAGATCAGGTAGGTCTCGTCGGGTGCGCCCGGGCGGATGTGCCGGCGATAGAAGTCCATGACGCTGGCGGTCGCGAGCGCATTCAGCTCGCCCGAGCTGGCCGACATCGCCGCCGAGATGATCGCGGCGATCATCAGGCCAACCAGGCCCATCGGCATGTAGGTGAGGATGAACGTCGGAAAGACATAGTTGCGCTGGGCCAGCTCGGTGTAGCTCTCGTCGTGCGAGATCTCCCGGACGAGCGCGACGGCCCGCCCCCGCACGCCCGCCACGTCCGCGTCGGCCTGCCGGAACGCCGCGCGCGCTTCGGCCAGACCGGGAGACCCCGGACCGTGCTCCTCGGCCTGCGCCAACGCCTCGGCTGCCGCCCGCCGCGTCGCGTATTTCTGCTGGAACTCGCCCTCGAGCGCCTGGTACTCGGCGGCACGCGGGCTGGCCAGCACTTCCCGCTCGTGCACCGTGTTGAACAGCATCGGCGCCCGATTGAACAGGAAGAAGGCGAAGACGAACACGCCGGTCAGGAGAATCAGCGTCTGCAGGGGAATCTTCACGAACGCGCTCAGGAGCAGCGAATGCCGGCTCGACGTGAGCGACTTTGCCGTGAGATACCGCTGGACCTGACTCTGATCGGTGCCGAAGTACGAGAGCGACAGGAACAGGCCGCCGATGAGGCCGGACCAGATCGTGTACGTCTGTTTCGGGTCGAAGCGGAAATCAATGGCCTGCAGCCGCCCGACCGCACCGGCGACGTGCAGCGCCGCCCGGGCGCTCACGTCCTTGGGCAGCCCGACGATGAGCACGACGACGGCCGTGACCATCGCGCCGAGGACGACCGCCATCTGTTTGACGTCCGTCCAGGTCACGGCCTGCACGCCGCCGACCATCGTGTACGCGATCGTCGGCAGGCCGATCAGCAGGATCGTCACGAAGATGTTCCACCCGAGCACGATCGAGAAGATGATCGCGGGCGCCGCGATGATCACGCCGCACGACAGCCCGCGCTGCGCGAGGAAAATGGCGGCCGCGAGCGTGCGCGTCTTCACGTCGAAGCGCCGCTCCAGATACTCGTAGGCCGTGTACACGCCCGATCGATAGAAGAACGGCACGACCGCGATCGACAGGATCACCATCGCGATCGGCAACCCGAAGTAGAACTGGACGAAGCGCATCCCGTCCGCGTACGCCTGACCCGTCGTCCCCACGAGCGTGATGGCGCTCAGCTGCGTCGCCATCACCGACAGTCCGACCGCCCACCACGGCAGACTGCGGTTCGCGCGGAAGTACCCGTCCAGCTCGTTGGTCCGGCGGCTGGCGCGCAGACCGCTGCCCACGATCCACACGAGATACACGACGACGACGATCCAGTCGAGCCAGCGCATCCGCAGTCCTCAGTCCTTGGTCCTCAATCCCTGACCTTCGACCCTTCTGCCCTCTGCCTTCTGCCTTCTGCCTTCTGCCTTCTATCTCCTCCCTCCCTACGCAAAACAAACGCCGAGCCAGTACAGCGCGCCGATGACGAGCGCTTCGACGACGATGACCAGGGCGTACGTGCGGGAGAGGTCTCGCTCACCGTTCGCGGCGGCGGACGCGGGATCTGGAGAGGGCAGCATGGCGGCAGTATAGAATCACCGCCGGTCGATGCGCATCATCTCGACGGATCACAAGGTCATCGGGCTCCAGTACCTGCTCACCAGCCTGGTGTTCCTGCTGCTGGGATTCGTGTTCATCCTGCTGATTCGCTGGCAGCTGGCGTATCCCTCGCAGCCGATTCCGCTCATTGGCGCGTTCCTGGGCGAGTCGAACGTGACGCAGGGCGTGATGCTGCCGGAGTTCTACACGCAGCTGAGCGCGATGCACGGCACCGTGATGGTGTTTCTGGCCATCGTGCCGTTTGCGGTCGGCGCGTTCGGCAACTACCTCGTCCCGCTGATGATCGGCGCGCCGGACATGGCGTTTCCCCGCCTCAACGCGCTGAGCTACTGGCTGTATCTCGCCGGCGGTCTCGTGATGGTGGCGGGCTTCTTCCTGCCCGGCGGCGCCGCGAGCTCGGGCTGGACGTCGTATCCGCCGCTCGCCGATCTCGCGCAGGCCGGCCAGACCGCGTGGCTTGTCGGCATGTTCCTGCTGATCCTCTCGTCGCTCGTCGGGTCCATCAACATGATCACGACGATCGTCCAGCTCCGCGCGCCGGGTCTGACGATGATGCGGCTGCCCTTCTTCGTGTGGGCGCAGCTCGTGACATCGTTTCTGCTGCTGCTCGCGTTTCCGCCGCTGCAGGCCGCGGCCGTCCTGCAGTTGATGGATCGGCTGGCGGGCACGAGCTTCTTCCTGCCCTCCGGCCTCGTCGTCTCCGGCGAGGCGCTGCATGTGAGCGGCGGCGGGAGCCCGATCCTCTGGCAGCACCTCTTCTGGTTCCTCGCGCACCCCGAGGTCTACGTCCTCATCCTCCCGGCGCTCGGCATCGTCGCGGAGGTGATCGCGAACGCCACCCGCAAACCCTTGTGGGGGTACCGCGCGATGGTCGGCAGCGCGTTGTTCATCGGTTTCATGTCGTTTCTCGTCTGGGCGCATCACATGTTCCTCACCGGGATGGGCCCGACGATGAGCGCGTTCTTCCAGGTGACGACGATGATCATCTCGATTCCGTCCGTCGTCATCATCTCGTCGCTGCTGCTGTCGCTCTACGGCGGCTCGATCCGCTTCACGGTGCCGGCGCTCTTTGCGCTGGCGTTCCTGCCGATGTTCGGCATCGGCGGGCTCACCGGCTTGCCGCTGGGCCTCGCGGCCACGGACATCCCGCTGCACGACACCTACTACGTCGTCGGGCACTTTCACTACATCGTCGCGCCCGGCACGCTGTTCGCCCTGTTCGCGGGCATCTATTACTGGTTCCCGAAAGTCACGGGGCGGACGATGAACTCGGTGCTCGGCCAGCTGCACTTCTGGGGCTCGCTCGCCGGCATGAACGGGATCTTCCTGCCGATGCTCATCGAGGGGCTCGCGGGCGTCAACCGGAGGCTCTACGACGGCGGCCGCACGTACACCTACACGGCGCCGGTGATTCACCTCTATTCCGGGCAGTGGTGGGCGACGGTGCTGCTCGGCGCCGTCCAGCTGTGCTTCGTCGCCAACCTCGTCTGGAGCCTCGCGCGCGGCAAGCGCGTCAGCCAGAATCCCTGGGACGCGACCACGCTCGAGTGGACGACGACGTCGCCGCCCCCGCACGAAAATTTTCCGTCGACGCCGCGCGTGCATCGCGGCCCGTACGACTACTCGCCGAACAACGCGGCGGCCGATTTTCTTCCGCAGAGCCAGCCGTGATCCCGTACACGATCGACCGCCGGGCGGACTCGGGCGTGAACAACGTCACGCTCGGGATCTGGTTGTTCATCGCGTCGGAGGTCATGCTGTTCGGCGCGCTGTTCTCGTCCTACGCGCTGCTCAGGGTCTCGGCGCCGGCGTGGCCGCACGGACGGGACGTGCTTGGAGTGTGGTTCGGCGTCGGGAACACCGTCGTGCTGTCCGTGATGACCGCGCTCGTGCTGCGCGCCCGGGCCGTGCCGCCCGCCGTCGGCCGCCAGTTTCTGGCCGTCGGCACGGTGCTCGCCGCGGTGTTTCTCGTCATCAAGGGGCTCGAATGGCGTGGCGAGATCGCCGAGGGCCTCGTGCCGTCGTTGAACACGTTCTTCGCGATGTACTTCACGCTGACCGGACTGCATGCGCTTCACGTGGCGTGCGGCATCGTCGCGAACGTCTGGGTGCTGCTGGGCGCGTCGCGGGTACCCGACGGGATGACCAGCGGGCGGATTCGCGCGGTCGCGCTGTACTGGACGTTCGTGGACGTCGTCTGGCTGACGCTCTTTCTCCTTTTCTATCTCACATGACACTCGCGCCTCGTCGCGTCGCCGCCGCCGCCACCGTGGCGTGGCTTGTCGTCCCAGCGGCGCTGGCGGCCTGTCCGGTGTGCTTTCAGGTTGAGGACGGCCCCGCCGCGGACGGCGTCCGGGTCGCCGTGCTCGTGCTCATGGGCGTGGCGACGGGCGTGCTCGCCGGATTCGCCGTGTTCATCGCACGGTTCGTGCGCCGCAGCCAATGACCCCGTTCCTTCCGCCCGCGGCGTCGAGCCATGCGGCCGAGATCGACGGCGTGCTGACGCTGGTGCACGTCCTCATGCTCGTGCTCTTCGCGGGCTGGGGCGCGTATTTCGCGTGGGTGCTCGTGCGGTTCCGCCGCGGCCGTCAGCCGCGCGCCAACGCCGCGGGCGCCAAGGGCCGCTTCGCGTTCTGGACGGAGGTCGGCGTCGTCGTCGCCGAAGCCGTGCTGCTCGTCGTCTTCGCTCTGCCGCTGTGGTACCGGCGGACCGCGGCCCAGCCGAGTCCGAGCGGCGCCGTCGTCGTCCGCGTCGTCGCCGAGCAGTTTGCCTGGAACGTGCACTATCCGGGACCTGACGGGCAGTTCGGCGCCTCGTCGCTGTCGCTGGTCTCGGCGAGCAACCCGCTCGGCCTCGATCGCGGCTCCCCCTTCGGGAAGGACGACATCGTCGTCATCAACCAACTGCACGTGCCCGTCGGCCGGCAAGTCATCATCCAGTTGTCGAGCAAGGATGTGGTGCACAGCTTTGGCGTGCCGGTCATGCGCGTGAAACAAGACGCGATTCCCGGGTTCCTGGCAAGGGTCTGGTTCACGCCGACGCGAACGGGGACGTTCGACATTGCGTGTTCACAGCTCTGCGGGCTTGGTCACTACCGGATGCGCGCGGTGCTCACCGTCGAGTCGGACGAGGCCTTCCGCAAGTTCCTCGCTGACGAGGCCGCCGCGCAGCAGTAGGGCCTGCCAGCTTTCGGCGCGCTATGCCCACCCACACGATTCGCGCACGGACGTCGCCGGGCACGGGATCGGCGATCGTGATCGATCGATCGCCTGAGGCGATCGCAGGGCGCCTCGAGGACGCCGCGCACTTCCCCGGCGGTCATGCCGACGCCGTGGCGCGGCCGCACACCGAGGCGGAGGTTGCCGCCCTCGTCGCCGCTTCCTCCCGCGTCCTGGCGATCGGCGCGCAGTCTTCGGTGACCGGCGGCGCCACCCCGGATGGCGGTCTCGTGCTCTCGACGGAGCGGCTGACGACGGTTCACGAATCGGGCCAGGGGCAGATCCGCGTGGGCGCTGGCGTCCCGCTCGACACGCTGCAGACACTGCTGCATCGGCACGGCCGGTGGTACGCACCGATTCCAACGTTCACGGGCGCCTTCGCAGGCGGCGTCATCTCGACCAACGCGGCGGGCGCGGCCACCTTTAAATACGGCGCCACGCGCTCGTGGGTGGACGGGCTCACGGTGGTGCTGGCGTGCGGCGACGTGCTCGAGCTCGAGCGCGGCCAGGTCGCGGCTCACCCCTCCTACGGATTCGAGATCACGTGCAGTCACGGAACGTCGAACCTGCGGCCGGGCACGTACCGCATGCCAGCGGTGCCGAAGTGTTCGGCCGGCTACTTCGCGGCGCCCGGCATGGACCTGATCGATCTGTTCATCGGATCTGAGGGCACGCTGGGCGTGATCGTCGAGGCGACGCTGCGCGTCCTGCCCGCGCCGCCGTCGGTCGCCCTCGCGCTCGTGCCGGTGCCGTCCGAGGCCACGGCGATCGCGCTCGTCGAGGAGCTTCGCCGCGCGTCCTCGGAGACCTGGCGGACGCGCGACCGGCGCGGCATCGACGTCGCGGCCATCGAGCACCTCGACCGCCGGTGTCTCGAGATCCTGCACGAAGACGGCGCCGATCGGCGCAGCGAGATCACGCTTCGCGCGGGCGTGGAGCTCGTCCTGATCGTCCAGCTCGAGCTTCCTGCCGGCACCGACGCGGCGCACGCGTACGCGGACGTCTCGGGCGCGTTCATGCCCGAGGCGCCGGACGCGCCGCTCGTTCGCTTCTGCCGCGTGCTCGCCGAGCACGGCGTGTTCGACGACACCGAGCTCGCGATGCCCGGCGATGAGGCACGCGCCGCGCAGTTCCTCGCGTTCCGCGAAGCCGCGCCAACGGGCGTGAACCGCCGCGTCGGCGAGGCCAAGCGGCTCGTCGATCCGCGAATCGAGAAGACCGCCGCGGACATGATCGTGCCTTTCGATCGGTTCGCCGACATGATGCAGGCCTACCGTGAGGGCTACGTGCGCCGCGGGCTCGACTACGCGATTTGGGGCCACATCTCCGACGGCAACGTCCATCCCAACGTGATCCCGCGCTCGTACGACGACATCGTCGCCGGACGCGACGCCATTCTGGAGTTCGGGCGCGAGGCCGCCGCGCGCGGCGGCTGTCCCCTCGCCGAGCACGGCGTCGGCCGCAGCTCGCTCAAGCAGACGCTCCTGCGGCAGCTGTACGGCGACGCCGCGATTGACGAAATGCGGGCGATCAAGACGGCGCTGGATCCGCATTGGAAGCTGGCGCCGGGCGTCATCTTTACCAGACACTAGGCATCAGGCACTAGGTGTGAATGTCAAAGAGGTTGTTCATGTTAGGCAGCCTCTTGGAAACGCATCCAGGGCGAGCGCCGGCCAAGGCTCGCGTGCGGACGCTGGTGGTTGTAGAAGCGCAGGTACGGCGTGAGCGCCGTGGTGCGCCGGGCCGAGCTGGTAAACGGGCGGCGGTAGGCCCACTCCCGTAAGAGCGTTTGGATGAAGCGCTCGGCCTTGCCGTTCGTGCGCGGCGTGTAGGGCCGCGTGAATTTGTGTCGGAGGTGCCAGGTGCGGCACGCGCCGGCGAAGCGGCGGGATTTATAGCCGCTGCCGTTGTCGGTCAGCACCCGGCGCACCGTGATGCCGCGCCGCCGAAACCACACCAGCGCGCGCTCGAGAAACGCCGCGCAGGCGCGCCGGCGTTGCGAGCGCCGGACTTCGACATAGGCCAGGCGGGTCGCATCATCGATGGCGACGTGCGCATATTCATAGCCGACGCCCCGGGCGCGCCGCGTCCGGTCTCCGTGGATCCGATGGCCGAGGCCGCGAATCCGGCCCAGCGGCTTGATATCGAGGTGCATGAGGTCGCCCGCGTGCGGCCACTCGTAGCGCTGCACGACCGGCGGCGGCTCAAGCGCGCTGACGCGATTGAGGCCCGCGCGCTGCAGGACACGCGTCACCGTCGAGCGCGGCACGCCGACCCGTCGGCTGATCTCCCACGCGGTGGCCCGTGTGTGGCGGTACGCGACGATCGCGGCCGTCCGCACGGCATCGAGCCGCCGCGGCTGCCGCTGGGGGCGCGACGAGCCGTCCTCAAGCTGCGTATCGCCCCGACGGGCGCGTCCGATCCACTTGGCGACCGTGCGGACACTCACGCCCGCCGCGTGCGCGGCCGCGGCCTGGGTCCAGCCTTGGCGGATCACCCGGTCAATCAACAGCTGGCGCATCTTCGGCGTGGTCTTCGCGTTACGATGAAGTCTCATTCGGGAGGGCCTCCAGAAACCCTGGGTTGGTGTCGCAACCCCCATTGTTTCCAGAGCCTCCCGGATGAACAACGTCTGTAGCATTCACAACTAGGCACTAGGCACTAGGCACTGGGCTCTGGGCACTGGGCATCGACTCCGAAGCTCGCGAGCCCTTCGGGAATCCATAGGCCCCCGGGGGACCCGACGAGGAACCCGGTACAATTCGTCTCATGTGGCCCGCCCTCCGACAACTCTTCACCCTCACCGACGGCACGGGCTCGGAGGCGATGACGGAGCGCACGCGGAGCCTTGGTCCGCGCTCGCGCGAGACGTCGGTCGCACGCTCCGTGTGTCCGTACTGCGCGGTGGGATGCGGCCAGCTGATCTTCCATCGCGACGGCAAACTCGTGTCGATCGAGGGCGATCCCGGATCGCCGATCTCCGAGGGCCACTTGTGTCCGAAAGGCGCCGCGACGTACGAGCTGCTGACACATCCGGCGCGCGAGACGAAGGCGAAGTACCGCGCGCCGTTCTCGTCCGAGTGGCAGGATCTCGACCTCGAGACCGCGCTTGACATGATCGCGGACCGCGTCTGGGAGACGCGCGCGCGCGGGTTCGTGGCCTCGCGCGACGGCCTGCCGCTGATGCAATGTCCGAACATCGCACACCTGGGCGGCGCGACGCTCGCCAACGAAGAGAACTACTTGATCAAGAAGCTGTTCGCCGGCGGGCTCGGCATGGTCGCGATCAGCAACCAGGCCCGCATATGACATAGCTCCACGGTGCCCGGTCTGGGCACCTCGTTCGGGCGCGGCGGCGCGACGACGGCGCAGCAGGACCTCGTCAATGCGGACGCGATCCTCATCATCGGATCGTCGATGGCCGAGGCGCATCCCGTGGGCTTCCGCTGGGTCGTCAAGGCCCGCGAGCAGGGCACGCTCGTCATCCACGTCGACCCGCGTTTCAGCCGCACGTCCGCGCACGCCGACCTGTGGGCGCCGATTCGCGCCGGATCCGACATCGTCTTCTTCGGCGGCCTGATCAACTTCGTCCTCACGCACGATCGCATCTTTCGCGACTACGTCGTCGCGTACACCAACGCCTCGATGCTCGTGCGCGAGGATTTCAAGGGCCCGGAGGAGCTGGGCGGCGTGTTCTCGGGTTGGCAGCCGGACACGCGCACGTACGACACGACGACGTGGCAGTACGACGTCGACGACCGGGGGCGGCCGAGGCAGGACCCGACGCTGACGCATCCGCGGACGATCTATCAGCAGCTCGTCCGTCACTTCGCACGCTACACGCCGGAGATGGTCGAGCGCGCCTGCGGCATCAGGAAGGACGCCTTCCTCGAGATCGCCGATCGCTACACTGCCTGCTCCGGTCCCGATCGCACCGCGACGATCTGTTACGCCGTCGGGCTCACACAGCACTCGGTCGGCGCGCAGATAGTGCGGTCGGCGGCGATCCTCCAGCTGCTGCTCGGCAACGTCGGACGGCCCGGCGGCGGCATCCTCGCGCTGCGCGGGCACGCGACGATTCAGGGATCGACCGACATTCCCACGCTCTACGACCTCCTGCCCGGCTATCTGCCGATGCCGGCGTTTGGTCCAGAGACCGCGACGCTCGCGCGGTACGTCACCAGGAACCGGCAGCCCGCCGGCATGTGGGCGAACTTCGACAAGTACATCGTGAGCCTCCTCAAGGCCTGGTACGGCCGCACCGCGGAGCCGAGAAACGACTTCGGCTTCGGCTGGGTGCCCCGCATCTCCGGCGATCACTCGCATCAGGGCTACTGGCTGGAGATGGCCGACGGACGCATGGACGGGCTGTTCGTGATGGGGCAGAACCCGGCCGTCGGCGCGCCGAACGCGGCCCTCGAGCGCCGCGCCCTCGCCAACCTCAAGTGGCTCGTCGTGCGCGACATGGTCGAAGTGGAGACCGCGTCGTTCTGGAAGGACTCGCCCGAGGTGAAGTCGGGCGCGCTCGACCCTCGGACGATCGGCACGGAGGTGTTCTTCCTGCCGGCCGCGGGCCACGCGGAGAAGGACGGCAGCTTCACGAACACGCAGCGGCTCGTGCAGTGGCACGAGAAGGCCGTCGATCCGCCCGGGGACAGCCGCAGCGACCGCTGGTTCGTGTATCACCTCGGACGGCGTCTGAAAGCGAAGGCCGCGGCCGACACCCAGCCATACAACGACGGACTGCGCGCGCTCGCGTGGGAGTACCCGACGCGCGGATCGCGCGCCGAGCCCGACACCGAGGCCGTGCTCAGGGAAATCAACGGGTTCCGGACCGCAGACGGCCGACTCCTCGCGGGCTTCCACGAGTTGTCGGCGGACGGATCGACCGCGTGCGGTTGCTGGATCTACTCGGGCGTCTTTCCGGCCGATGGACGCAATCGCGCGCGCGATCGGGACGGCCATGGCCCGTACGGCCACGGCTGGGGCTACGCCTGGCCAGCAGACCGGCGCATCTTGTATAACCGCGCATCCGCGCGTCCCGACGGCGAACCGTGGAGCGAGCGCAAGAAGCTCGTCTGGTGGGATCGCGCGACGGCGGAGTGGACGGGACTGGACACGCCGGATGGTCCGCGAACGACACCGCCACCCGCTGTTCATCTCGCCGAAGCCGGGCCCGATCGGGCCAGCGAAGGCGGCCCCTTCATCATGCACGCCGACGGCCTCGGCTGGCTCTGGGCGCCGGCGGGCCTCAAGGACGGACCGCTGCCTGTCCACTACGAGCCGTTCGAGTCGCCGGTCGCGAATCCCATCTACGCACAGCAGACGAACCCCGCAGCCGATCGTCGTGCGCGCCCAGACAATCCGTGGGCCGCGTCCGGCGATCCCGGCTATCCTCACGTGCTGACGACGTATCGGTTGACGGAGCATCACACGGCCGGAGGGATGTCGCGGACGCTGTCGCATCTGGCCGAGCTGCAGCCGGCGCTCTTCTGCGAGGTATCGCCCGAGCTCGCGCGCGAGATCGGCGTCACGAACGGCGACCGCGTGCACGTCGTGACCGCACGCGGACGCATCGAGGCGTTCGCGCTCGTCACGCCGCGCATGCGGCCCGTCGTCATCGACGGACGCACGGTGCACCAGGTCGCGCTGCCGTTTCACTTCGGCTATCGCGGACTCGTCACGGGCGATGCCGCGAACGACCTCATCGCCATGTCCGAGGAGCCGAACGTGCGCATCATGGAATCCAAGGCGCTGACGTGCCGGCTCGAGGCTGTCCGCCTCCGCCCTGCCGACTCCGGCGAGACAGGTTCCTGACATGGCCACGACCGGCTTTTTCACCGACGCCACCCTCTGCATCGGGTGTAAGGCATGTGAGGTCGCGTGCAAGGAGTGGAACGACGTTCCCGGCGACGGCTTCCACTGGACCGGCCGGTCCTACGACAACACCGGCCAGCTCGGTCATTCGACGTGGCGGCACGTGAAGTTCGTCGAGCGCGAGCGAGATGGCATGCCGTCGTGGGAGTTCTCGTCGGACGTCTGCAAGCATTGCGAGCATGCCGGATGTCTCGAGGCGTGCCCGACCGGCGCGATCGTTCGCACAGAGTTCGGCGGTGTGTTCATCCAGCCGGACGTCTGCAACGGCTGCGGGTACTGCGTCGTCGCGTGCCCGTTCGGTGTCGTCGATCGACGGCCCGACGACGGCCGCGCGTTCAAGTGCACGTTCTGCTACGACCGGCAGAAGGCGGGTCTGGAGCCAGCGTGCGCGCGCGCGTGTCCGACGCAGTCGATCCAGTTCGGCGATCTCGACGAGCTCCGCGCCCGCGCGGCCGCGCGCGTGAAGACGCTCGAGGCGCGCGGCGTCGCCGACGCCGTCGTCTACGACCCGCAGCACACGAGCGTCGGCGGGACCCACGCGATCTTTCTCGTCCGCGGCGACGTCCGGACGTTCAACCTGCCGCTGAACCCCCAGGTCCCGACTGCGCTGCTCGGCCGCGCCTGGCGCGCGGCCCTGCTCGCCGCCGCCCTGCTGCTGGGGGGTACGTGGTTGGCGGTGG
>DATIWF010000162.1:0-3665 GCA_035519535.1 Vicinamibacterales bacterium
TAGTTGTTCCTCAGCGCCTCCTGGATCAGCGCCTTCAGCGTCGGGTCCTGGAACGCTTCCCACCACGGCGCATCGGCGAACGACACGGCCTCCGCGGTGGCCTGACCGCGAAACGTCGGCGGCTCCGCTACCGCGGGCCGCCTGTAGTCCGGGCCGATCGCGCAGCCGCCCAGCAGCGCCGCGGCGGCGATGGCGACGATGATCCGGGCGCTTCGCGACTTCCTCATGACCGTGTGTCCTGTCCGCCGACGATCGGTGCCGGCAGCGCGTCCGGGATAGCCGGGTGGCTGGAGGGCCTCCGCCCGAATCGCTCGCTCACGTAGAACGTCACGGGAATGATGAAGATCGCGATGACGGTCGCCGCCAGCATGCCGCCCACCACCGTGGTGCCCAGGATGTTCCTGGAGTTGGCGCCCGCGCCGGTGGACAACACGAGCGGCAGCACGCCGAGGATGAAGGCGAACGCCGTCATGAGGATCGGCCGCAGCCGGAGGCGGGCGCCGGCGAGCGCGGCGTCCATCAGCGAGGCGCCGCGCTCGTGCTCCGCCTTGGCGAACTCCACGATGAGGATCGCGTTCTTCGCCGCGAGGCCGATGACCATGATGAGGCCGATCTGCGAGAAGACGTCCAGCTGGTACCGGGCGAGCCAGAGGGCTCCCAGGGCCCCGAGCACGGCGATCGGCGTGCCGAGCAGCACGCCGAAGGGGAGCGTCCAGCTCTCGTAGAGGGCGGCGAGGAGCAGGAACACGACGAGCAACGAGACGCCGAACACCGCCGACGCGGGAACGCCTTCCGCCGCCACCTTCTCCTGAAACGACATGCCCGAGTAATCGAACCCCATGTCGCGCGGCATCGTCTGCGCGAACACTTCCTGCAGAGCGTGCATGCCCTGCTGAGTGCTGACGCCGGGGGCCAGGACGCCGTTGATCTGCGCCGACCGGTATCCATTGAAGCGGACGCTGAACTCGGGGCCGTTGACGGGCTTCATGGTCACGAGCGAGGAGAGCGGCACCGCCTGGTTCTTGGCGTTGCGGACGTAGAACTGCGCGACGGTGTCGGGCGTGGTGCGGAAGTCGCCCTCGGCCTGGACGTAGACCTGCCAGACGCGGCCGAACTGATTGAAGTAGTTCACGAAGGCGCTGCCCATGAAGACCTGGAGCGTCTGGTACACCGACGCGAGACTGATCCCCTGCTTCAGGACCTTGTCGCGGTCGACGTCGGCGAAGAGCTGCGGCACGCTCGGGAGCAGCGTCGTGAAGAGCAGCGCGAACTCCGGCCGTTGGCGCGCGGCGGCGAGGAACTTCCCCGTGTTCTGCGCCAGGAAGGCGGGGTCCCGGCCCGCACGGTCCTCCAGCATGAACGTGATGCCACCCGAGGTGCCGATGCCCGGGATGACCGGAGGCGAGAACGCGAACGCCTGCGCCTCGGCGATGGCGGCGAGCCGCCGGTTCAGGTCACGCATGACCACGTCGGCGGTGAGACCGTGCTTGTCTCGCGCCTTCCAGTCCTCCAGCGTGACGAAGTAAAACGAGTTGTAGGTCGTGAAGGCGAAGCTCAACAGGCTGAAGCCGCCCACTCCGGTGGCGTACTTGACGCCCGGCGTCTCCTTGAGGATCGCGTCGATCTTGTCGTTGACCGCGGCCGTGCGCTGCAGCGAGGCGGCCGCCGGCAGCTGGACGTTCAGATACAGATAGCCCTGATCCTCCTCCGGCACGAACCCCCCGGGCAGACGTGAGCCGATGAGCCCAGCGACCGCCGTCACGACGAGCAGCAGCAGCATGGACAAGGCGGACTTGCGGATGAGGTGACCGCAAGCGCCGACGTACCCGTCGGTTGCCCGCCCAAACCAGCGGTTGAAGCCACGGAAGAACACGCCGAGCGGGCCACGCATCTCGCGCTTCGGCCGCAGCAGCAGCGCGGAGAGCGCCGGGCTCAGCGTCAGCGCGTTGAAGGCGGAGATGATGACGGACACGGCGATCGTGAGGGCGAACTGCTGGTACATGCGCCCGGTGATGCCCGGAATGAACGCCGTCGGAATGAAGACGGCAGCGAGGACCAGCGCGACCCCCACGACCGGGCCCGACACGTCCTCCATGGCCTTGAACGCGGCGTCGCGCGGCGACAAGCCGTTCTCGATGTGGTGCTCGACCGCCTCGACCACCACGATGGCGTCGTCGACGACGAGGCCGATGGCGAGCACGAGGCCGAACAGCGAGAGCGTGTTGATGGAGAAGCCGAGGGCGGGGAACAGCATGAACGTGCCGACCAGCGACACCGGCACCGCGAGCAGCGGGATCAGCGTCGCCCTGAAGCCCTGCAGGAAGACGAAGACGACGATGACGACGAGGATGACCGCCTCGACGAGCGTCTTGACGATTTCATTGATGCCCTCGGTCACCGCGAGCGTCGTGTCGAGCGCCGTCACGTACTCGAGGTCTTCGGGAAACCGCGCCTTCGCGTCCTCCATCAGCCTGGTCGCGGCCTTCATGGTCTCGATGGCGTTCGAGCCGGGCAGCTGGTAGATCATGACCAGCACCCCGGGACGGCCGTTCAGGCGGCCCTCCGTCGTGTAGGTCTGCGCGCCGAGCTCCACGCGTGCCACGTCCTTCACCCGCACCAGGGAGCCGTCTGGCTTGGCCCGCACGATGACGTTCTCGAATTCCTCGGCGCTGGCCAGACGGCCCTGCGCGCGCACGGCGTAGGTGAACTCCTGGCCTTTCGGCGCCGGCTCGCCGCCCACCTGGCCGGCCGGGTTCACCGTATTCTGAGCCTGGAGCGCGCCGATGATCTCGTTCGCGGTGATGTCCAGCTTCCCCAGCGTGTCGGGATTGACCCACAGCCGGATGGCGTACTTGCCCGCGCCGAAGATCTGCACCTGGCCGACGCCGGGCACGCGCGTCAACGGGTCGTTGAGGTTCACGTAAGCATAGTTGCTGAGAAACAACGGATCGTAGGCGCCCTTCGGCGAGTACAGCACGAAGATCCCGAGGGGGCTGGTCACCGACTTGATGACGGTGACTCCCTGATTGATGACGTCTTGCGGGAGCTGCGACTGTGCCTGCGTGTATCGCAGGTTGGTGAGCACCTGATCGTAGCTCGGGTCGGTCTTGAGGTCGAAGTTCACGCGCAAATCCATCTTGCCGCCGGCGGTCTGGCTGGTGGAGTACATGTAGAGCATGTTGTCCACGCCGGTCACCTGCTGCTCGATCGGCGTTGCCACCGACTGCTCCAGCGTCAGCGCATCCGCGCCCGGATAGATCGCGCTCAGGAGAATCTCGGGCGGAGCGATGTTGGGATACTGCGCGATAGGCAGCTGCACCATCGCCACGACGCCGACGATCACCATGAGGATCGAGATCACCATGGCGACGATGGGGCGGTTGATGAAGAATCTGGCCATCTCGTCTACCTCGTCGCGGCAGGCGGCGAGGCCGCGCTCGCCTCCAGCCGCACCTTTTGACCGGATCGCAGCCGCTCTGCTCCTTCCACGACGACGCGGTCGCCGGGCTTCAAGCCCTCGGCGACGATCCACAGCGACCCGACGCGCGCGTCAGTCTTGACGGTCCGCACGTCGACCGTATCGTTGGGCCCAACCACGGCCACCTGATGGACGCCCTGCACGTCCTGGACGGCTCGCTGCGGGATCAGCAGCGCGTTCTTCTTCA
>DATIWF010000163.1:0-22792 GCA_035519535.1 Vicinamibacterales bacterium
CCAAGCTCGTACGCCGCGTTCAAGCGTTCGAAGACGGGCGCGGCCAACGCAAGCTGCGCCCGGGCTCCGGGGTAGTCGCCGCGGTGGTACGCCACGCCGCCCAGCCCCAAGCGCCCGCGCGCGACCCAGAGCTCGTCGTGCTCACTCTCCCCGAGGTCGACGATGGCCTGGAAGCTGCGAGCCGCGTCGTCCAGACGGCGATCGCCGTAGGCTTTCTGGGCGTCGGACAGAAGCGCGCGCAGCCGATCGGCGACTGGCTGGTCTTGCGCGACAGGTCGCGCGTGCAGGCAGAGTACGGCGGCGACGGCGAGCGTCGCGGCCAGCGCTCGAGGGTATCCGAGGCGGCTCATGGCCCTGCGACTTCCAACAGGCTGCTTACGGGGACTCTACTTGAACTTCGCCGCGCTGTCACACGCGCGTTGGGCGTAGGACGATTTTCCCCCACACAGGCTGTCGAGCTCGGACCGCGCCGCCGCCAGGTTGCCGGCGCGCTCCTGAGCGACCGCGAGATACCAGGCGATGTCGGCGCCAAAGGTGTCGTCGGCGAGCTTGCGCGCCGCCTCGAGCGCGGAGACGGCGCCGGCGGCGTCGTTCAGAAACAGCCGCGTCACGCCCAGGTAGAACGGCACCTCCACCGAGTCCGGGAACGCGGGCTGGACGCGCGCGAACTCCGCGGCGGCCGTCTGGTAATCGCCCGCACGGTAGGCATTCATGGCCGGGGCCACATCGTCGGCAAACGTCGCGTTGCGGCCCGTGCCGCGGCGGACGAGCGCCATCGGCGTCAGCTTCACCGCGGGCTTGTCGAGCGTGAGCACGAACGACGGCGCCGGCTTCGCGGCGCCGACCGTGGCGGTCGTCTGGGGCGCCAAGTCGCCCGGGACTTCCGGCTGCAGGCGCCAAACGACCGTCGTCACGAGCACGCCGGCGGCGGCAACCGCGAGGGCGGGTCGCCAGAATTGAGCAAACCAGGACGGGCGCCCGGCCGGACGACGCTGGGCGTCGCGGTGGATGCGCGCGAGCAGCCGATCCTCCGCGTGGCGGTCCAGAGCCGGGCCGTTCTCCGCGGTGTCGGCCGCGAGGGCGCGGCTCCAGGCGCTGTGCTGGAGCGCCGCCCTCGCGTCTTCCTCCAAGTCATCGGGCAGCGCCCCGGTCTCCGCGGCGCGCAGCACCTCGACGGGCAGATCGCCGCCGTGGCGCGCCTGCAGCGCCTCGAGCGCCTCCCGCGCCGGCGCGACGAGCTGGTCCTCCCGATCGTCCCAATCGTTCGGCCGTTTGGTCATCTCGTTCCGTCCTGCTGGAAGCGCTTGCGCAGCAGCTCCAGCGCGTATTGCAGGTGCCCTTTGACCTGCGTCTCGCTCAACCCGGTCGTCGACGCAATCTCGGCGCGCGACATCCCGTGCACGTAACGCAACATGAGGCACGTCCGGTGGACCGGCTTCAGCTCCGAGCTCTCGAGCACCCACTGCTCGAGCGCCGGCGCCTCAGCCGGCTCGGCCCCGCCCTCCCGCTCGACGTAGCGCTGCTCGACCTGCTGGCGCCGCCAGTGGTCGCGCGCCTTGTTCCTGACGACGGTCAGGAGCCAGGCGGGCAGCCGCGACGCGTCGATCTGGTCGCGCCGCCGGTACAGCTCGAGGAAGGCCTCTGCCGTCAGGTCTTCTGCCAGGGCACGATTACTGACCGCGCGCAGGGCAAAGCGGAAGACCGATTGCACGTGCGCGCGGTAGACTGCATCGAACTCATCCATCAGGAATACGCTCGAGCCGGGTATCCGGAATAAACCGCCCGTACCGTACCCGTTTCGCCAGGGAGCGTCAATTCTGCGCGGCAGGGCGCTGCCGGGCGGCCGCCCATTTCTTCCGATCCCCCCTGCTCGCGCGTATCCCCTGCGTAGAAAGACATCCTGCGGATTCGGTTCATCTGGGGAGGATCACCATGAACGTCAAACGAACCATCGCGACAGCCGTCATCCTGAGCCTGGTCGCCGCCGCGCTGCCGGCGACGGCGTGGGCGGCCGACGATTCGAAGAACGCGACGGCGCCGAAGGCACCCGCCGTCGACCTGCGCGCCTCGACCGCGCGCGCGCTCGCAAGCGTGACGGGCGAGCCGGTGCAGGTCGCCACACCGCCGGCGGCGCGGAATACCGGCCGGCGCAACGCCGCCAAGGGCGGAGGCGGCGGTGGCGGGGGCATGGGCGCGGTGATGGCCGTCGTCGGTATCGCGGCGAGCATCGGCGCGACCTACTTCGTGATCAAGGAAATGCACAAGACCGAGAGCCAGCTCACGGCGACGCCCACGCCTCAGGTCGTGCGCTGAGGAGACGAGCCATGCGGAGACCAGAAGTCTCGCTCACAGTCGGCGCGGCGCTGCTCGCAGCCGTGACCGGCCTCGCGGCGCAGGAAGCCTCGAAGCAGAAGCCCGGGATCTACCTCGCCGCGTCGGGAACCACCCACGACATGACCCGGCTCGTCGGCGCGCAAGCGCACTCGAGGACGTCGGGCATAGGGAAGACGATGCTGACGCAGGGAATCTCCAAGCCCCACACGATCGCTTCACTGGAGGGCACGGGCGCCGACCTTCGCACGAAGCAGGAGGACCCGACGTTCTACTTCTACTTCGACGCGAACGGATCGCAGCCGAGCGCCGACAATCCGATGGCCGCGATGGCGGCGATGATGGGCGGTGACGCGATGCCCTCGGGGGCGCGCACAGCCGCCGATTTCGTCCTGGTCAAGATGAGCGTCACGAAGGACGCGCGCGAAGTGGACATGGGCCAGGCCGGGTCCCAGAACACCAAGAGCAAGGCCGCGATCGACTGTGTCGTCGAGAAGGTCGCGCAGGGGCAGTACAAAGTGCACGCGAAGGATTCGCTCAAGCCGGGCGAGTACGCCTTCTACTACAACAGCCCGACGGGCACCGGAATGACCAACCTCTGGGACTTCGGGGTGGATAAGTGATGAGTCACAGGCAGCAGGCATCAGGCATGGGGCATCACCGAGTGCCTCGTGCCTGGTGCCCGATGCCTGGCTTCTAGTACTTCGGAAGACTCCGGTCGATCCGCTCGATCCACGCCAGAATCCCGCCCTGCAGGTTGCGGACACGCGCGTATCCCCGGTCGCGCAGCAGCGCGACGGCTTTTGCGCTGCGCGCGCCCATCTTGCAGTGCACGACGATGTCCGGCGCATTCGGGCCATCCGGGATCTCCGCGAGCCGATGGGCCAGCTCGCCGAGCGGGATGAGCGTCGAGCCCGCGAGACGGCAGATCTCGAACTCGCGCGGCTCGCGGACGTCGAGAATCCACACCGAGTCGCCGCGGTCCAGCCGTGCCTTGAGCTCATCGACGGTCATCTCGTCCTCGACCCCGACGGGCGTACTCGCTGGCGCCGGCGTCGCGATGCCGCAGAACTGGTCGTAGTCGATGAGCGCCGTGATCGTCGGCCGATCGCCGCAGATCGGACAGTCGGGATCGCGGCGCAGCTGCAGCGTGCGGAACGTCATCGACAGCGCGTCGAAGAGCAGCAGGCGACCCGCCAGCGTCTCCCCGGCGCCGAGAATGATCTTGATCGCCTCGGTCGCCTGAATCGTGCCCACGATTCCGGGGAGCACGCCCAGCACGCCGCCCTCGGCGCAGCTGGGCACCAGCCCCGGCGGAGGCGGCTCGGGGTACAGGCAGCGATAGCACGGTCCGCCGGCCGTGGCGAACACCGACGCCTGGCCGTCGAAGCGGAAGATGCTGCCGTACGCGTTCGGCTTGCCCAGAAGCACGCACGCATCGTTCACCAGGTACCGCGTGGGAAAGTTGTCGGCGCCGTCCACGATGACGTCGTAGCCGGCAAGGATCTCGAGCGCGTTGACCGACGTGAGCGGCGTCTCGTGCCTGATGACATGCACGTGCGGGTTGAGGGCCGTCAGCCGCGCGGCGGCGGCCGCAAGCTTCGGGCGCCCGACGTCCGCGGTGCTGTAGAGAATCTGGCGCTGCAGGTTGCTGAAGTCGACCGTGTCGAAATCCACGAGTCCAAGCGTGCCTACGCCGGCGGCGGCCAGGTACAGCGAGGCCGGCGACCCGAGCCCGCCCGCGCCCACGCACAACACGCGCGCGGCTTTGAGGCGGCGCTGCCCCTCGACGCCGACCTCCGGCATGATCAGGTGCCGGCTGTAGCGCCTCACCTCGTCATGACTGAGCCCCGGCCGCTCCGGCATCGTCGCGGCCGGCGAATCCGTCCCGCCCGCGACCGACGGCACGATGCTGACGGTGTCGCCGGGCCCGACGGGCGTCTGGTCCTGGCTCAGATAGCGGATGTCTTCGTCGTTGACGTAGATGTTCACAAAGCTGCGCAGCCGCGAGTCGTCGGCGAAGAGATGCGGGCGCAGGTCGCCGTGCTTCGCCGTCAGGTTCCGGAGAATCTCGGCGACGCTCGCGCCCTCAACTTCGACGACGGCCGACTGCGCGGTGAACGGCCGGAGCGGCGTCGGAATGAACACTCGAACGGGCATGGTCAGCTCCTTGACGGCGGCCGGGCGACCGGCTCTTCGTCGAACTGCGACCGGTCCGGGCGCAGGCGCCACGATCGGAGATCCACCGCGCGGCCTTGTCTCACCGAGACGATCACGTAGCTCAGGTTCGGCAGCGCGTGCTCCAGGTCGAAAGCGGACGGCACCGCGGGATGATCCGGATGCGAGTGATAGAAGCCGAGCAACTCGTGTCCGGCTTCCGCCGCGATCCGCTCCGCGCGCCGGTAGTCCGCCGGCCCGACGAGGAATCGTCGCCGACGCTCGCCGGCCGTCGTGTTGCCGAGCGGCACGACCTGGGCGACATCGCCGGGCCGCGGGCCGATCAGCGCGCCGCAGCATTCCTCAGGGTACGCCTCGGCGGCGTGCGCGTCGAGAGCCGCGGCGGCCTGGGTGGGCAGGGCCACGGACGAACGGCCGGGCGCGTCCCAGAAGCGCTCCGAGAGGTACCGATCGCCGCCGTCGGGGAAGATCGTCACGATGACGCCGCGGTCGAGGGTCGCGGCGAGGCGGAGGCAGCCGGCGAGCGCGGCGCCGCTCGACGGTCCGACGAACACGCCGTGCTCGCGCGCCAGCTGCCGGGTCAGCGCGTACGCCTCCTCGGTCGGGACCGACAGGGCACGGTCGGCGAGCGCGGGATCGTAGATCGGCGGCACGATCGCTGAGGCCATGTGCTTGAGACCCTCGAGCCCGTGGAGCGGGGAGTCGGGCTGCACCGAGACCAGCTGGACGGACGGCCGCCACACGCGCAGCCGGCGGCCCGCGCCGACGAACGTGCCGCTCGTGCCCAGGCCGGCCACGAAGTGGGTCACCCTGCCGGCGGATTGCTCGATGATCTCGACGCCGGTCGTCTCGTAGTGTGCGCGCCAGTTGGCGGCGTTGCTGTACTGATCGGGATAGAAGTACGCATCCGGATCGCGCTCGTACAAGCGGCGCGCTTCCCGGATGGCGCCGTCGCTGCCTTCCATGGGGTCGGTCAGCACCAGATCGGCGCCGAGGGCGGAGAGCAGGCGCGTGCGCTCCGCGGTGACGTTCGCGGGCACACACAGGCGTACGCGGTACGCACGCGCCGCCGCCAGGACCGCGTACGCGATTCCGGTATTTCCGGACGTCGCGTCGAGGAGCGTGCGCCCGGGCGCGAGCCTGCCGCGCTGCTCGCCGTCGCGGATCATCGCCAGCGCTGCGCGATCCTTGACCGAGCCGCCGGGGTTGCGCGACTCGAGCTTCGCGTAGATCTCGACGCCGGACTTCGGCTCGTATGCGCGCAGGCGGACGAGGGGCGTCTTGCCGACGAGCGCCTCGAGCGGCGGCGCGGCGCCGGCGCGCTCGCCGCGCGCCGCCACGGAAGCGGTCAACATCGTCACTCCAAAAACAAAAAGGCCCGGAACCGCGGTTCCAGGCCTGCCAGGGTCGTTGCCGTGCTGCAGCGAAAACGTCGCGCCGCTACTCGTCTCCACGCATACGCGCCCGGGCAAGCCCCCACGGGGCTCGGCTACAGATACAGGCGCAGTGACCGACGTGATAGCAGTGCACGGGTACTCCCATTAGTACCTCGGATCGGGAGGTGAGTCAACTGCATCGGCAATCGATGATCGGCAATCGGGCAATCGCAGAGCCATCGCATATCGATTATTGATATCGCAGATCGACCATCGATATCGGCGATCGCTCATCGATATCGGCGATCGCTTATCGACATCGGCGATCGCTCATCGACATCGGCGATCGACCATCGACATCGGCGATCGACCATCGGCATCGGCGATCGATCATCGATATCGGCGATCGCTCATCGACATCGGCGATCGCCCATCGACATCGATAATCGACCATCGGCATCGGCGATCGACCACTGGCATCGATGATCGCCCATCGGCATCGGCGATCGAACCGTCGGCCATCGGCGTCGCGCAATCAGCCGATCGGGCAATCGTCAGCGCAAGTCGCCGAAGTCTCGATGCCCGATCCGCGCTCTCGATGCCCCATGAGCGTTGTCGATGCCCGATCCGCGTTGGCGATCCCCGATGAGCGTTGTCGATGCCCGATCCGCGCTCTCGACGCTCGATGAGCGTTCTCGATGCCCGATGAGCGTTGTCGATGCCCGATCCGCGCTCTCGACGCTCGATGAGCGTTGTCGACGCTCGATGAGCGTTGCCGACGCCCGATGAGCGTTGTCGATGCTCGATGAGCGTTCTCGATGCCCGATGAGCGTTGTCGATGCCCGATAAGCGTTGTCGATGCCCGATGATCGATGCTCTTCGATTGCCGATTTCCGATTGCCGATTGCCGATGTCACGTCGCACCGCGTTGCCTCGTTGTGACATCACGGCGTGCCGCCGCGGTGTACGGCGAGATAGCCCTGACGCGACCGCACCGTGAGCTTGCGTTCTTTGTCGTCGACCTGCACGGCGATTGTACGCCAGGCCCCGTCGCCGAGGTCGCGCTTCGGCGTGTAGCCGAGCACGTACTGATGGCTGAGGTCGTTGACGATGTCCGCGAAATGCCCCTGCAGGCTGCTCATGCGCGACGAGAAGTAGGCCGCGCCGCCCGTTTCCGTCGCGACCCTCGTTAGCGCGGCCCGGAGCGCCTCTTCCTTCTCGGCGCGGCCCTGGGCAATGAGGTACAGCACGACGTCGTTCGATTCGAGTGCGGAGCGCACGCCGTCCAGCGTCGCCAGGCTCGCATCATCGTCACCATCGGTGAAGACGACCATGGCGCGCGGGCTCGACTGCGGTTTGAGCAGCTCCACGCCGCGGATCATCGAGTCGTAGAGCGCGGTTGCCCCGGCCGGGTGGATCTCGTCGAGGGCGGCCTGACGCCTGGCCGCGTCGGCCGTCGCAGGCGCCAGCACGAACAGCGAGTTGCTGAATTCTGTGAGCGTGATGCGATCGGTCGGACGAAGGGAGTCGAGGAAGCGCACGGTGGCGGCTCGCAGCTCGCCGACCGCGGGCTCCATGCTGCCGCTGGTGTCGAGCTCGAGGAGCAGGCTGGCGGGCGCGTCCTCGGCGAGAAATGACGTGACGTCCTGCGGCACGCCGTCCTCGAGCAGGCGGAACTGCGGCTGCGTCAGGCCCTCGACAAACCGCCCACGGTTGTCGGTGACGTGCACGGACACGAGGATGGCTTCGACCGCGACCGACTGCGTGAGATCGACGCCTTTGGTCCGTACCGTCTGCACCAGCCGCGGCCGGTCGGGCAAGGTCGCGACGACGCGAATATCCCGGGCAGTCGGGCGCGGACCGGCATCCCACGTGCACCTGAACGGGCGGGTCGTCACTTTGCACACAGGCTTGCCGTTCACGTAGAACGTCACGTCCGTCACGGCGGTGGCGGGTGGCGAAACCTCCGCGATGAGATCGATCGGGCCAACGAGATAGGCGTCCGACGTGGGCTGGATGATGCGGATGGTGGGCGCCGGCGCTTGCGCGACGAGCGGCAAGCCCACGACGACGCCCAGCAGCGCGACGACGATCTGCAGCCGGACGCTCATCGTTGCTCCGAGGCCTGACCGCCGCGCGGCGGCGCGAGCAGGCCCATGGCCACCAGGTGGAGTAGCGCGTCTTCGACTTTCGCGGGCGGCACGCGGCCCGGCCAGCTCGTCAGCGACTCCCAGTCGTAGGCGGAGGCTTGCCGGACGTGGTTGATCCAGTCGGCGGTCATCATGGGCAGGAGGGGCAGCGCCAGACGCGGCGGCAGGTTCATCACCGCAAGATTTTCGGCGAGTCGGAGCAGCAGATCGGTATCCGCCGCAGCGGCCTGCGCGCCGACGCGGCTCTGCATGTCATCGGGCGTTCGGCGGCCGCCCGGCAGCCGGCAGATGCAGCCGTCGATGGTCGTTGCGGGCCAGGCGAACTCGACCGGGACGTTCGTGCCGCCGCCAAGAAAAAAGAGCTCGGTCGGCCGGAGTGACGCGAACGCCCGGCGCGGATCTCGTTCCGAGGTCCAGATGATCTCGTTCGTGCGCCACGCGTCGACGCCGGCGGCGCGAAGGCTCATGCCGAGCGTCAAGCGATCGGGCGGCGCTTGCGCCCAGTGGTCGGCCTGCGCGCGGCCCTTCGACACGGCCAGGGCCGCGGCCTGGAGATCGCGCTCGGCGATGTGAGACGGCGTGGCGATGGCGATCGCGTGAATGAGGGCGTCTTTGTCTTCACCGGTAATCTTGGCGGCCACGGCCGAGTCGATCGGCACCGCCGGCAGGCGGGTGGCTGCGAGCGGCAGATCGAGGTTGAGGTAGGACCCGCGCAAGGTCAGGCCACGCTGGCCGGGCGTGTCCGATGCTGCGGCCGTTTGCCACGCGATCGTGGTCCACGGCCGCTGGTCGCTCGCCGATCCTGGACGAAACGTGTGCGCCAGCCAGGCCGTCGCGACCGTCTGCGACGGCTGGTCGGTTGGCGTCGCCGCGAGCGCGTAGACCAGGGGCGCAACCACCGCGTCGGTTATCGCGTCGAGGGCCCGGGCGATGTCCGGCAGGACTTTGGAAGCTTTCTTGAGATCCTGCGCCTTCTTGATCTTGCCGAGCTCGGTGGCGGCGTCGCGAAAGTCCCGCACGATCGGTGCGGGTTTGTTGTCGACCGGCGGCACGAGGGCGACCGCGGCCTGAAGTCGCGTCAGCTCGGCGACGATCGGGGCCAGCTCGTCGAGCGCGCCGACGCCGTGCTCGATCTGGCGCCGCACGCGCTGAAGCGCCACGAGATCCTGGAGGTGCGGTGCATGTTGCGTCTGCCGAATCGCCGTGACCTGCTTCTGGACCGTACCGCCCGTGTCCACGATGTAATCGAGCCCTTCCCAGGCAAATGTGGTCTGACCCTGGTCGGGCCCAGGTCTGGCGCCCCCCGACAGGGCACCGACGACGGCTTGCTCCAGATCGGCGGTGTCAGCGGGCGCCGGGACCAGCGCCGGCACCAGCTGCTCGGCGATCCACGCCGGGAGCGCACCGGACGCCTCATCGCGGTTCCTGGGCGTGCCCTCAGCGAGCGACTTCACCAGCCGAGCCAGCGTCTCTTCGGGCAGCGGATGCAGGCGGGCGCTCTGCTCGAGCAAGCCGAGCGTCCCTTGCCAGCGCGCGACCACCGGGCCGGCATCGCCGCCCGACTGCGTCAATCGGCGAGCCGGGACCGCCAACAGGCCGAAGGCGGAAGGACTGGCGAGGTGCATGCGCTCCACCGCACGCGCGAGCGCGGGCATTTCGCGCCAGGTCCGGAGCGCCTGCTCGATCTCGAGCGCCGCGCTCCGCTCGTCGGGGACGGTCGCGAGCAGTCGCTGGGCGAAGCGGAACAGCCGGAATCGCTCGGCGGCCTCCTTGGGCGAATCGAAGATCCATTCGAGCAGCCACGCAGCGTCCGCGGGGCGTTCCTTCACCTCCGCGAGCACGCGGTCGGCTTGCGTCGGCCAATCGCCGCCCGCGACCGCCTGCTCGAGCAGCGAGGGCAGCCTCACCGAGCCGGCCGTGCCGTCGTCGTTCACGTCGGCGAACGTGAGGACGGTCGCGGAGTCGAATGGCGGCCGGAAAAACGGGCGATCTTCAATGGTCCATTCCGGCGTCGGCCGAAATCTGTCGTAGACGCGTCTGACGAACTGCACGCGCGCGCCGCCTTCGAGCCGTGCGCCCAGGGCAAAGGCCTGCCGGCGGGCATCGAGATGGTCGACCGTATCGTAGAAGTACGCCAGGCGACCCTCGTCCTGGCCGACCAGGTCGCGGATGAATCGCTCGGGGTCGTTCGGCGCGCCGCCGACAAGCGCCTCCCAGATCGGCGCGGCGGCGGCGCCTCCGGGCACGTCCACGATGCCCCCGCGGACCCGGAGACTCCGCGCGAACGCCGCGAAGACCCCGGCGTGGTCGTCGCGGAGGCGCCGCGCCAGCTGGGTGTGCGACGCGAGGAACGCCAGGGTTGGGTCATCCAGGGCCATCATCCCGACGTACAGGAGCGACCACTGGCGGTCGTTGGTGATGTCGAGGATGGGCAGGGTGCCCCGGTAGAGCACCTCCTGCTGCCAGAAATCCGGGAGGGGCAGCGGAAGCTGGGCGTCCTCCAGGCCGATTGGCACCGCCTTGTCGGGGCTGGCGCTCGCCATGATTTGCTTGATGTCGACGCCGTTGGCGGCCAACCAGCCCGACCGCTCGGCGGCCGTGTCCGAGGCCTCGATCTCGAGCGAGTAGACGTTGCGTCGCTCGCGCAGCTTCAAGCCGAGGGCTTCGACCACGGTCTGAATCGACTCCCGGTCCTTCTTCGGCGTGGACGCGGTGGGCAAGACCAGCCCGGCGGGCAGGTGTGCCCGGGCGGTCTGAAACTCATCGAGGGCCGTGACGTACCGGTCAATCAGCTCAGGCGTCTTCGAGGTGGTGTTGTTGCCATGCGCCAGGCGGACCAGGTCCACGAGGCCGGCTGCGTCCATCCGGCTCGGCGAAGCGTCCAGGCCGAATGTGCGCCGCGCTGCCGACACCGTGCCGGGGAGTCGGACGACGCCCCAGAGCGCCGGCTGCCGGGCGGGCACGCTGGGGACGAGCACCCCAAGTATCGCGACGACGACTGACAGGCGCGGATGGACCATGGCAAGGACGGCAATCGACGCGAATTCGCAGGAGGGGCCGATCGTAGCAGAAAGACGTCACGCCGCGTTGACAGGCAAACACAGCCATTTTCTGCATCGAAACTCGTCATTTGCGCCGCGCGGTGGGATACACTACGCCGGTTGGTCGTCGCGGCATGGAGCCGCGCGTCGATCAACGCGACTAGCAGGGACTCGACACATATGGCAAAGACTGCAAAGAAGAAGGCGTTCACCGTTACCCCCGCCAAGAAGCGGCGCTCGCGCGGCGACGTCGTCAAGACGATCGCCGAGGGCACCGGCATGAAGCCGCGTCAGGTGCGGGAGGTCTTCGAAGCCCTCACCGCGATCATGGCGGCCGACCTTGGCAAGAAGGGCAGCGGCGAATTCAACTTCAACGGACTGGTGAAGCTGCGCACGGTGAACAAGCCCGCGGTGCCGGCGCGCAAGGGCCGCAATCCGTTCACGGGTCAGGAAATGATGTTCAAGGCGAAGCCGGCGAGCCGCAAGGTCCGGGCGCGCGCGCTCCGCAACTTGAACGCGATGATTTAGTGCGACCGCTTCGACCGCACGCCTAGTTTCTGGACAACCACGCCGGCAGTGTCGCGACGCTGCCGCGTGGTGTCATCGTGTTCTGCCAGCGCCCGCCGATGTTCCGGCTTCCCGCGCTCGAACGATGAAGCGGTTGGGAGCGGATCCGACGTAGAAGAACGGATAGCACGTGACGAGCGTCAACGTGCGTCCGCCCACCGGCTCCAGGACTTCGACGTCGTCAGGCGAAACGACGAGGGTCGATTCCACGAGATAGTCGAAGTCGCCACGGCGCGTCTTGACGGTGATCGTATCGCCGACGCGAACCTGCTTCAGCGGCCGAAAGAACGTGTCGCGGTGGCCGGCGAGGACGACGTTGCCCGTCTCGCCGGGCAACGCCGTATCGGCGAGGTGACCAACCGCGCGTTTGAGGATCGCCGGCGAATCGCCC
The DNA here is from genome assembly GCA_035519535.1 of Vicinamibacterales bacterium. Classification (GTDB taxonomy): domain Bacteria; phylum Acidobacteriota; class Vicinamibacteria; order Vicinamibacterales; family SCN-69-37; genus DATEGZ01. The sequence goes on from DATIWF010000163.1 coordinate 12,035, forward strand.
TCGGCAATGATCGCCGCGAGTCCGAGGCGCGGGATGTCGATCTCGCCAACGACGTCGCCTTCGGCCGGCGCGGGCGTCACGGGCACCATCGCTGCCACCGGTGGTGATGTCGGGAGGGCCCGCGCCTGCTCCAGCTGCCGACGTTGAGCGGTCTGATAAGTCTGCGCGTTCGCGACGACGTACGCGGCGTAGCTGAGCGCGGCGATGCCCGCAGCCACGAGAATCCAGGCCGCTCGCCGTACGGCGCGATGCCGGGCAATCATGGCTGGTCCTTCTTTTCGGGCGCGGCCAGATAGCCGGAGCGCGTCCGCACTTGAAGCCGGCCCTGACCGGTGGCCGAAACGCGTACCTCGATTTTTCGAAATGCTGGCGCGTCCGTGCGCTTGTCCTGCGCGAAGCCAAGCGTGTACTGGTCGCGAATATCGCGCGCGATCTGACGCGAGACGGCGGCGATGTCCGCGATCGTGCGCGTTTCATACGCGACGCCGCCCGTGTCCCGGCAGAGGCGACCGAGAAGCTTCGGGTTCTCCTCGTCCGTGCCCGGTGCCGGAGAGGGACTGAGGAGCGCGATGCCATAAATCACGGCCTGCGATCGCCACGCCAGCGCGAGCACCTGGTCCGCGGTCTCGTGGCTCGCGTTGTCGCCTCCGTCGCTGACGACGATGAGCGCGTTCTTCTGCGAGTGGGCGAGCTCGAGATGTCGGAGTCCCGAGGCCACGCCATCATAGAGCGCGGTGCGGCCCTCCGCGTGGACGCCCGCGAGTGCGGTGACGAGCTCGCCAGGGTCGTGCGTGAAGGCCTGGCCCCCGGCCGGTGCGAGCGAGACGTCATCGCTGAAATCCACGCCGAACAGTTGGTCGTCCGGCCGGCTCGATTCGAGGAGCGCTGCCACGGCGGTCCGGAGCTGTACGTCCTTCGTGCGCATGCTCCGGCTGCGATCCACGATCACGCCGAGCGCGACGGGCTCGTCGCCGTGCAGGAACACGGTGACAGGTCGCAGGCGTCCGTCCTCGTAGATCCGGAAGTTGTCGGGGCCGAGGCCGAGCACGCGGTGGCCGGCTGAGTCCGTCACGGTGACGGGCACGACGACCAGGTCCGTCCGCACACTGATGACCGTTTGGAGCAGCAGGAAGAGGAGGGGCGTCACGACACGTGGCACGGAACGCCTCCGCGACGCCGCGGGACGGCTGTCCCGCGGCGCCAGAGAAAGAGTCAGCGAGTCGAGGTCCGGGCGGCCTTCCCGAACGTCAGGACGCCGAACCCGACCGCGATCGAGAGGAAGCCCAAGAGCGCGATCAGCGGGACAGCACTCGACGTCTTCGGCAGCTTCTTGGCCGGCTGTTTGGCTGTCGGCGCGGCCGGTGGCGGCTGTTGCGGCGCCGGCTGGACCGTCGCTGGAGCCGGGGGCTGGGCCGGCGTCGTCTGAATGGTCGTCGCGACCGGCGCTTCTTTCTTTTCAGGCGTCACGGCGACGACCGGCTCGGCCTTCAACTCGGTGGCGGTCGCCGGCTGGGCCGCGACGGCCGGCACGGCCACGTTCGATGCCGCGGCCAGTTCAGCCGCACGCTGCTTCGTGTAGACGAATTCCTCGCCCGTCGAATTGCCGGGGTAGAACCAGGCGCGAATCACGTCGGTCGATCCCTTGGGCACTTCGGCGAACTTGATGACGGTCTCATCGTGCTGCGTCAGGCCGTAGTCCGGAATCGTCATGAACAGGGCGATGAGACGATTCCCGCTCGCGTCGAGCACCTGGACGATGTGCCGGTCGCCCGTGGCATCCAGCATCTTGAACGTGTACGTTCCCGCAGGCAGCACGTGTCCCGGGACTTCGACCGGCTGACTGAAGGTGAGCTTGGTCGTCTTGCTTTCCAACTGGCGGGCTTGGACGGTGGAGATCGCGACGAAGGCGAACATCGAGGCGATCAATCCGATCCAGATCATTCTCTTGGACATAACCGATCTCCATCTCTCTGAGCGGCGCATCGATTCCACGCGATCCGAGTGCGCGCACTCTTTTCACTGAGCTGCCAAAGTCGTACCATTCCGCGCCGCAGCTCTGCAGGCGAGTCTGATTCGACTGGAGCGCTTTTCGACCCGGAGGCGCGCGGAATCACGCGCCGTGCGATGTTTCCGGGCGATCCGTGCGGGATAGTGCGCTATGGCACCATAGTCGTTGAGTCTGTCAGATAGATCAGATAGAGAGGGTACGAATGGCTGGTTCCATCGCCCCTTCGCGGATTCGTCCATTCGAGGGCTCGCTCGCGCAGGCCGCGGCGTGGCTGGAGCACACGGCGGAATTGCACGCGCGGTACCGTGCCGGCGAGATTCACGTGCACGTCCCGCCGGCGCTGCTCGACATCGACCGGCCGCTCGACACCCTGATCGCTCAGCATCTCCCTTCCTCGCAGGCGGCTCTTCAAGCGGCCGCGCACGGGCTCTTCTACTCGCTGCCGGTCGCGTTCGACCCCGCCGAATCGGTCGGTCCGTACCTGGCGGTGATTGACCAGGATGCCGCCGGCGACGCGTATCGCTTCCTCGACATGGGCGCCGAGATCGCCACCCAGGCCTTCGGCGAGAACGATCCCCCGATCGTGCACGCCGTTCTCGAATCGCTGCCGTTCGTGGCTTCACGCGCCGCCCACTCGGAGTATCAGACCGTCCTGTCCCTGCGGTTCAAGGCGGCGCTCGCGCGCATCGCACCGGCGGGCACGCCGCGGTACTTCATCGTCAACACGGGCGCCGAGGCCGTTGAAAACGCCATCAAGACGGCGCTCATGAATCGGGTGATGACCGCGGACGGCGACGGCGGTTTCATCGTGTCCTTCGAGGGCGCATTTCACGGACGCACGCTGGGCGCACTTGCCGTGACCCATCGGAAGAAGGCGCGGCTGGGATTCCCGACGTTCGACTGGCCGCACATTCTGTTCCCCGTCGACGACCCCTCCGCGCCGCGGGACACCCTCCGCCGCGAGGATCGGAGCCTCAAGCAGCTGTGGGACTTGCTCGTCTCGGGCCGCCTGCCGCGCGCCGAGAAGAGCCGCGACACTTACCGCCGCGAGATCGACGCCGTGGACGAGTTCCTCGCGAACCCGGTCGACGTGGAAGCGTTCGTGCGGACGCAGCGCGCGGCGTTGAGTCCAGACGTGGTGCGGCGGTCGCGCCGGGTGGCCGCGGTCCTCGTCGAGCCGATTCAGGGCGAGGGCGGCGTCAGACTGACGACCGCCCGGTTCATGCGCAAGCTGCGACTGCTGACGCGCATCTACGACGTGCCGCTGATCTTCGACGAAGTGCAGACCGGCTGGGGCATGACCGGCCGGCTGTGGGCCCACGAGCTCTTCGATCTGCCGTGTCCGCCCGACCTCGTCACCTGGGCCAAGAAAGCCCAGAACGGCATCCTGTTCGTCAGCGAAGCCTTGGCGACGTTCTTCCAGGAGGAGAAGAAGTTCAACACGACCTGGGAGGGCGATTCGGTAGGGATGATCCGCGTGCTGACGCTGCTGGAGAAGCTCGATCTTGATCAGGTGCGTCGAACGGCCGAGCGCGCGCGCGCCGGACTCGACGGGCTTGTGCGGGAGTACGCCGACATCGTGCTGGACGTGCGCGGCGCGGGCGTCATGCTGGGGTTCGACCTGCCGCGCGCGGATCTGCGCGATGCGCTGCTCGATCGCGCGTTTCGCCGCGGTCTCGTGCTGCTGCCCGCGGGCGAGCGCGCGGTTCGCTTCTATCCGCGCTTCGACACCGAACCGTCGGCCATCGACGAGGCGCTGCGCCTGTTGCGCGCGGCCGTCGACGATCTGGTCGGTGTGGGCACTTCGGCCAACCAGACGCCGGCGCCCAGGGCACGCGTGGGTACCTTCGCCGTGCCGATTGACACCGTCGAGCTCGTGGACCTCACGCCGGCGACGTTCGACGCGTACAAGGCGCAGATCCTGGCGGTCGAGCGCGAGCGGTACGACGCGACGACCGACGCGGGCCCGGACGTCATCCGGGCCGGCCGCCAGGCGCTGTTGCAGTACCCGCTGGAAATCCTCGAGGCCACGCTTGGCAGTCATCGCGCGATCGGTCTCGCCCTGCGCGATCGCGTCTCGGGACGGTTTGTCGGCTACGTGCTCGGCAGCGCGCTCGAAAACCACAACGAGGAAGGCGTCGCCTCCGACCCCGGATTCGGCGACAACGACACGTTCTACCTGCAGGCGATCGCGACGCTCCCCTCCATGCAGAACTCGGTCGAGCTCGAGAACCTGCTGTTGAATGCGGTGCGCGACCGCGCGACCGCCCTGGGGTTCTCGTCCGTCTCCACGCTCATCGAGGAGCGGTTCCAGCAGACCGGGCCCGACTGGATCCGCGGCGCGACGACGCTCAAGCGGCTGGAGAACTACCTGCGGAGCGGCATCACGTTCGTGTATCTGCGGGTGGCGCTGGCGCCGGACGCCCCGCAGGAGCACAACGAAAAGCCGGCCTGAGCGGCAGCCCCGCCAGCCCGCGGCGCGGCCCACGGATCGGCGATGGGACCCCGCCTCACCCTCGATTGCCTCTTGAATCACGCGAGAGATCGCGTGATGTTTCGCAGCCCCAGCGGACTTTCCCGCGACGCTCACGCCCGCGGTCCGATTCTGATGGCAGGAACCGGGAAAGGTCGCGCCATCCAGGGGAGCCGGACCTGGCACCGAGTCTGCATGCTGCGTGGGGCTGCGGCGTCAAGGCGATTTCTGAGGGAGACCGGCAATGGCGAAGGATCAAATCGAACTGAAGAAGACCGAGTCCATTCTCGAGGAACTCAACCGGTTGCACGAGCTGGTCAGCCGGCGCGCCTACGATCTGTTCCGCAATCCGAAGGCCTTTTTGGCTGGTCCGCTCGATGACTGGCTGCGCGCAGAGTGCGAGCTGGTCTGGCGACCGGCGGTGGAGCTGAGGCAGAAGGACGGCGAGATCGAGCTGCTGGCGGCTGTCGCCGGTGTGGAGCCCAAGGATCTGGACGTCCAGGTCACGCCCGAGGACATCTTGATCACGGCGGCGGGCGAGCATCACCACGAATCCAAGGAAGGGGCCGTTTACCTCTGCGAGTTCGAAGGAGGACGGCTTTTCCGCTCGATCCATCTGCCGGACAGGATCGACCCCGACAGCGCGAAGGCGGAGTATCGCAACGGTCTGCTGCGCCTCACCGCCTCCGTAGCGAAGGCGTCGACCAGGAAAGTGGACGTTCGGGCCGCCTAAGCCGCGAGCGCGCCCGACACTTCGAATCGTGATGCCGGTTCATCGTTCCCCGTCGCCTGCGGAGGGACCAATGGCCAATCCTCTCTGGACTGTTGTGCTCGCCGCTGGTGCTGGCAGGCGTCTTGCGGATGTTACCGGCGGGATTCCCAAGCAGTTCTGGCGCGGCGTCAACGGCCGGTCGCTCCTCGAACAGACCATCGATCGCTTCTCGCCGCTCGCGCCGCCGTCGCGCACCGTGGTCGTCGTGGATGCGACGCACCGTGCGCACATGGCAGACAGCGAGCGGCGCCGGTTCGGGAGGATCGTCTATCAGCCAGGCGACCGAGGAACCGCCGCCGGCGTTCTCTTGGCGCTCACGCCTGTCCTTGAGTCCGCTGCCGACTCGGTGGTCGCGATCACGCCCTCCGATCACGGCGTCATCGAGGATGCGCGATTTCGTGACGGCGTGCTCGAAGCTTCACGATACACGCGGTCGCATGGCGCGATCGTTCTCTTCGGCGTCCGCCCGTCGGTGGCGCTCCACGACTACGGGTGGATCACACCAGGACCGCCTCGCGCATCGGGCGCGATCCGCGCAGTCTCGTCATTTGTCGAGAAGCCGACGCCCGAGCGCGCGGCGCAGCTGTTCGAGGCCGGCGCGGTCTGGAACACGATGGTCTTGGTCGGTCAAGCGCGGGCCATTTGGGATCTCTACGCCGAGGTCCTGCCGGAGCTCGGTGGGGTCTTCAAGACGGCCGTGGGTCTGCCGCGGGCAGAGCGTGACGACTTTCTGGCCTCAGTCTATCCGTCGCTGCCGACGTTCGACTTCTCGCGCGACGTCATTGCCCCGGCTCGGAACCTGGTGACGTATATCTGGCCTGCCTCCATGGGCTGGTCTGATCTTGGGACCCCCGAGCGCTTGAACGAGTGGCAGAGCCGACCGAGCGCCGTGCGCCCGGACCCGCTGGCGACCACGGCCGCCTGAGGGATGGGAGCGGCCGCCGCGATCGCCACCGGCCGATCAACGAGTCCGCCATGAAGGTGCCTCCGACAATCACGCTCCGTCACATGCGTCAGTCCGGCGCGCTCGAGGCCGAGGTGCAGCGGCATTTGAGCAAGCTCGAGAGGTATTGCCCGTCGCTCATGCGAGCCCGCGTGCTGATTGAACCAGCGGCGGGCCACCATCGAAACGGGAACCGATTTCACGTCAGGATCGACCTGACGGTTCCCGGCGAGGAGATCGCGGTGTCGCACGAGGCCAGCGTCCGCGCCGGCGCCCGGGCGCTCGGAACGCAGAAGACGAGCAAGCGCGACGAGCCGGATCCGACCCACAAGGTGCTGAGCGTGGCCGTTCGCGACGCGTTCGCCATCGCCCGCCGAAGGCTGCAGGATTACGTCCGGCGGCATCGCGGAAGCGTCAAGGCGCACGCGGCGGTTCCCGAAGGCCGAATTGCTCGTCTCTTTCCGCTCGAGTCGTACGGCTTCCTGGAAGCCGCGGATGGCCACGAGGTGTACTTCCACCGGAACAGCGTGCTCGATGGCGCATTCGATGCGCTGCGGGTGGGACTTAGGGTCGCGTTCGTCGAAGAACGCGGCGACCGCGGTCCGCAGGCGAGCACCGTCCGCCTGCTGGGCTGACACCGGTCGGAGACGTGTCTCGGCACGCGCGGCGAGATCACGCGGACAAGGTCACGATAGATCACGCCTGGCCATCCGAGCTGCGCGGGCTCGGAACGGGTTCCAGAAACTCGTACCGCGATCGCACCGCTTGTGCGAGCGCGAGCGGCACGTCGCTAATCGTTCCGGCCATGTACTGCTGCTCGATGTCTCTCGTCGTCTTGGCCAGCGCATAGTCGCCGAAGACCTCTCCGATCCAGCGCGCGAAGTCTCCGCGACGGAGGTGCCCGTCAAGCGCTGACACCGGCGACCGCTCGAGGACTTCCACGAACTCACGCAGCGTCCGAGCCCGGTCAGGCGTCTCGGCGCCGTTCCGCCAGAACACAAAAGCCCGACTCTCGGGCACGGGGATGTCGATGTACTTGGCGAGGTGCCGAACATGCGGCGTGAGCCGCGGCGTGAGATGAATACGCCGAATCTCCCCTTGCGCCTCTTCGGTCAGTGGCAGAACGACCGCTTCACCAATCGCCAGATGCCCGAGAAGCTGGTGCCACTCGGCCTCGGACTTCTGGCCCTGACACCCTCTGCACAGCGCGAAGAGCGCGCGCACCTCGTTCGGATCGGACTCGCGGGTGACGATGACGGCCTGGGTCGAATTCAGAACGTCTCTGTCCAGTCGCGATGCGCGGTACGAGACCAAGGTGTAGCCGTTCAGCTCGAGATCGAGGAGCGCGGACACGTCGACATCGCGCAGGAAGTAGTGCGCCTCGTCGAGGACGATTCGATGGGGAAGGCCCGTGTGATGCCGAAGGGTCGCGAGGGCAGGCAGGATCGTCTGCAGATAGTCGACTTTCTCGTTGTGCGCAGCGTGGGACAGATCGATGACGACGCTGACGTCCGCGTGTCTCAACGCACGAAGGAGCTCCATCGGCCGCGGGAGCGGACTAGCGCCGCCGAACACGACGACCCCCGGGAGCGACTCGAGCGAGACGTAGTCGCCCTCGGGGTCGAGCACGCAGAGACAGTACCCGTACAGGATCAGTTGCTCGCACAGGAGGCCGGTGACCCAGGACTTGCCGGACTTGACGTCGCCAGCAACGAGCACGTTTCGGCCGCGGACCGCGAGCGCCAGCGGTTGTCCGTCATCGGCGTGGCCAAGAAGCAGGCGACGGCGCGTCTGCAAGGGCACGGGCACCCGGCGACGGTTCGCCAGCGCGCGAACGTACTCGGCGACCGCCCGGGGACCGTCGCCCGGCAAGACGTAGTCGGCCGCCGCCTTTAGCGCTTCGCTCCCCCAACCGACGGCAACACCGACCTCACAGGCGCGGAGCAGCTCGTGATCGTTCTCCGCGTCGCCAATCGCCACGGCGTTGTGAGGCGACAGCCGAAGGACCGTCAACGCCTGCCGCACGCCGGTCGCCTTGCTGATCGTCTGTGGCAACACCATAAGTCGGCCGCGGTTGAAGGCGAGGACAAGCGGCAGCTCGAGCCGCCGGACAATCGCGAGGATGCGCGGAGCGTCATTGGCGTCGGCTTCGACGACCACGCGGCCGACATCAAAGGGAACGCCTTCCTGCCGCAAGGCGACGAGCAGGTTGTCCCGCGGCGCCTCGCCATTGACGGTCGAGTAGCCGCTGTCGGGGAACTCGACGGTCGCGCCGTTCTCGGCGACGACGGCATCCACGAAATGGAGATCGCCGGCGACGCGGCGCAGATCCTCCAGTCTTCGACCCGTGGCCAGGATGACGACGATGCCCCGCCCGCGAAGCTCGGCGATCGCGGCGCGAACATCGGCGTCCAGCACATCGTTGCGCGCAGCCGTGCCGTCGAAATCAATGGCCAGGACAGAGAACTTCATCGGCGTGCCTCACCCATGCTCGGTCTCGCCGGCGGCTTGCAAGGGGCTGTCTGTGGACATGCGCCGCTTCGTCCAGGGGACACATGTCAGAAAGCAATGATCTTGCCGTCCGGGGCGAAAGGTATCGTGCCGACGGACGTCGAAAAATCAGGTCGGAGCATCGCGGCGGCAGCGGGTTCTCGCTGACAACCGCGGACTATTCCTCACCGCCGTGGTCTCAGGCGGCCGTACGTCCTGTGCTTCTTCGGGTCGGTTGATTCTGAGCTGCGCGAATTGTTCCAGCCTCGCCAGTGCGCCAAGTCAGGGAACGGACGGTGGGCCCTGCGAGTGACGACGAAACGAGGCGGGGGACGAAGTCCCCGGATCAAAAACTGGAGCCGGCGATCGGACTTGAACCGATGACCTGCTGATTACGAACTGGGCCGGGCCGAATTTGCTGGCATTTCCTGAAAAACGCTGCACGCGACGATTCGACACAACTCATTCTCATCGCTAGTCTTGTTCGCGTGAGCATCGCGAGAGCGATCGTCACGCGCGTTCAGACGGTGCCGGGCAATGTACGTGGTTTTTTCCCCGGTGCGTCCCCGGTGGGGATTACTGATTTTTGTGCGCATTAACAACACAGGACTCAGATCATGGCCACGATGTTTCTGACCGATCCGTTTCTGCGATCGTTGCGACCAGGATCGAACCGAGACGAGGAACATCGCGATCGCAACGTCAAGGGCCTGGTGATTCGCGTCACCGCCGCAGGCACCAAGACCTGGTCGGTGCAATATCGGTTCAACGGCCGCAACCGCCGCCTCACGCTCGGGCCGTATCCGCTGTTCGGATTGGCCGACGCGCGGCAGCGGGCGCGTGAGGCGCTCTATCAGGTGGCGACCGGGAAGGATCCCGGTGCGCAGAAGCAGGAACTCCTGCACGCTGAGACCTTCGCTGATCTCGCCAAGCAGTACATCGAGCGCCATGCGCGCTTCAAGCGGACCGGCCGCGAGGACTACCGAATGCTGTACGGCTCGCCGCATCGGAAGCGCACGGGCAAGCGACCGCACATGGCGCTCGTTCGCCGCTGGGGCTCGCTGAAGGTTCGCGACATCACCCGCCGGCACGTGCGCGAGCTCCTTGACGTCACCGCCGAGAGCGCGCCGATTCAAGCGAATCGCGTGCTGGCGCTGGTGCGCAAGATGTTCAACTTCGCCATCGAGCACGATTGGCTCGACGTCAATCCGTGTCACATGGTCAAGCGCGTCGTCAAAGAGATGCCGCGAGATCGAGTGTTAACCGAGGACGAGATTCGCGCCGTGTGGAGCGCTCTCGACGACGAGCACACGCTGATGGCGTCGGCGATTCGGCTGCGTCTCCTGACCGCCCAGCGAGGGGGCGAGCTCCACGGCGCGCGGTGGGAGGAGGTGGATCTCACGAGCGGCTGGTGGACGATTCCGGGGGAGCGGAGCAAGAATCGGCTGTCGCATCGGGTACCCTTGTCGCCGCAGGCCTTGCGCATTTTCAGGCAGCTTCAGGTGTACCGCGAGGCCAACCGACAGCCAGACGAACACGGCGAGCTCCAGCTCTCGCCGTGGGTCTTTCCGAGCACTCGCAAGACCGGACCGCACGTCAACCACGCGCAGAAGGCGTTTGAACGGCTCGTGCTGCGCTCGGGCGTGAAGTTCCGGGGTCATGACCTGCGCCGCACCGCGGCGAGCCTCATGGTCGGCGGTGGCGTTCCGCGGCTTGTTGTGTCGAAGATCCTCAACCACGTGGAGACAGGTGTCACAGCGGTCTACGACCGTCACAGCTACGACCCGGAGAAGCGCAGGGCGCTAGATTATTGGGGCAATCGGCTGGAACAGATTGTCAGCGCGGAGCGAGGCGCGAACGTGCTGGCGTTTGCGGGGTGAGTCCTCTGCGCGTCAGGGGCGTCGCGAGCCATGTTACAATAGCTCGGCGTTCATGATGAAAAGCCGAGCAATAGTTACCCATGCCGAGGCGGACCACCCGGCGCGCCGTGCCCTCGAGGTCATCAAAGCCAAGGGCATCGCGCGCTCGCGAGACCTTGAGGCGGCAGGTCTCGCCCGGATCCAGATTCGGCG
>DATIWF010000164.1:0-18380 GCA_035519535.1 Vicinamibacterales bacterium
CGACGAAGACTTCATGGGGTCGAGCCCGGCGGCGCCGCGGTTTCCGAACGAGCTGCGGTTTGCGCTGCGGGCGTCGTCCACGCCGGCCTTCGCGCCGTTCGTCACGAAGGACGGCACGGGTGTGCAGATGGCCGCGTGGACCGGCTGGTTCGCGGGACCATGCGCCGTGTTTCTGGGGAGGATGCGGCCGGACCCGAACGCGACGTGGCAGACGCTCGGGCTGTTCGGCGGGTTGTTCGCCGTGTGCTACGGCATCGCGATCCTGGCCGTCGGCCCGACGGTGCTCCGCGTCCGCCGGCTGGCCGGCGACGCGCGCGAGGCCGCGCGCGAGGGCTACGCGTCGATCGCGCCGGATCGCAAGCGCGACGAGCTCAGCTCGGTCGCGTTCGTCTACAACGAAGTGGCGAAGGATCTGCACCTCAGAACCGCGGAAGCGAAGGATCGCGAGGACGCGCTGCGCCGGTTCTTCGGCGAAGCCGCGGCCGACGTCGCCGCGCCGCTCAACGCGGTCGCGGCGCGCGTGGGCATGCTGGAGATGCGAGGCGAGATCCCGGCGGCCGCGCGCGACGATCTCCGTCAGGCCGTCCGTCAAACGCACGACCTGTCCGCGCGCCTCAACAACCTCGCGCTCGCCGCCGACCTGCGCGCTCGCCGCGCGCCTGCCCACGCCGAAACGATCGATCTCGGCCCGCTCGCGGCCCGCGTCGTGAGCCGTCACGAGGCGTTCGCGCGGACCGCCGACGTCACGCTGCGCGCCGACCTGCCGGGCTCGCCCGTGCTCGTTGTGGCCGATCAGGCGATGCTCGATCACGCGGTCAGCAACCTGGTGGACAACGCGATCCGCTACGACCGCCGGGGCGGCCACGTCGTGGTCACGCTGAAATCATCGGGCGACGGAACGTTCTCGCTCAGCGTGACGGACGATGGTCCGGGTGTGAGCGAGGAAGAGTTCAAGGGACTCACGGCGATTCGGCGGTTCCGCGGAGACGAAGGGCGGGACCGGCGTCCGGGTGTCCCCGGGCTCGGCCTCGCCATCGCGCGCGAGGTCGTGGAGCGGCTCGGGTGGCGGCTCGACCTCGCCCGCCCGTCCGGCGGCGGGTTCACGGCCGCGATCTCCGGCAGCGTGTCCGGCGCTACTTCCCGGGCGCCTTCGGCGGCTCCGCGATGATCGGATCGGGCACCTGGTTGTGGATCGGCGGGATCGACTTGAGGTACGCGAAGATCGCCTTCAGATCCTCGTCCGTGTAGTTCTTGAACGCGGGCCACGGCATGGGCGGCAGGATCGGCCGCGACGTGCCCATGTGCTTGCCCTCGCGAATCGCACGAATGAACATGTCCTCGGTCCAGATGCCGAGGCCGGTGTTCTGGTCGGGCGTCAGGTTCGCCGTGTACGAGATGCCCCACGGGCCGGACCAGGTCGTGAAGTCGTTCGACACGGCGGCCATCCACGGGCCGTCGAGCTTGGGTCCCTTCGTCACTTTCTGATCCTCAGGGTGGCCCGACAGCATGCGGCTCATGTCGGGCTCGGGCCCGTTCGGCCCCATCTTCCAGGGCGTGTGGCAGTCGTTGCAGGCGGCCGCGGTGACCAGGTACTTGCCGCGATCGACGGGCGACATCTGCGGCGCGGCCGCCGCCGTGGGCGCCGGGGCGGGCGCCGGCTGAGAGCTGCAGGCCGCGATCAGCATCAGGCTGGCGCCGGCCGCGATCCAGGTTCCGGGTGACTTCATCAGTGGCCTCCGACGTCGATTCAGCGGCCACGAGTATTCCCGGTTCAGAATCGATACGTCAACCCCGAGAGCAGCCGCCACTGTCCCGATGAGTCGTCGTTCGTGCGTTCGAAGATGTTGAGGATCGAGACGTGCCGGCCGACGTTCATGACGCCCGACATGCTGATCTGCGTCGTGTGCGGGCGCATCTCGACCGTCAGGCCGTCGCTCGTCGTGAACTGCACGACGGAGACCGATGAGGAGTAGTCGCCGGAGAGGTACAGCATGCGCGCGATCTGGCGGCCGACGGAGATGTACGTCGAGTCGTACTGCCCGCCGGGGCGATCGAACCGCGATTGCGTGACCGTCAGGTCCACGCCCGATCGCGCGAGGTTCGTCGTCGAAGCGCCGAGCGTGAGGCGTCCGGTGGCGTCGCTCTCGCGGTTGTTCCGGTCCTGCGAGTAGCCGCCGTACACGCGAGCCGTGCGGCCGACCTGCACGGTGAGCCGGCCGCCGATGGATTCGAACAGATACCCGTCGAGCGCGCCCGCTGGAACCGGCCGGCCGGCGAGCAGGTCCTCGGTAATCGTGCGCGAGTCGATCGATCGGCCGCGGTGGTACAGCCCCTGGAGCTCGACGCGGCTCGACGCCATCGCGCGGCCGTTGATCATGAAGTACGTCAGGCCGCCGGTGCCCTGACCGGCCGGGCCGGTGAGGTCGTACTCGCCCGCCTGGTAGACGAAGAAGCGTGATTTCGCGGGAATGAAATTCGAGAACGACACGACCGATCGCTCGACGAGCCCTGAATGGTCGAGCCGGATGTACCCGAGCGTGTGGCGGCGGCCGGCGTCGCCCTCGGTGACGGTGTAGACGCCGAACTTGCTCACGCCGTCCACGCGCCCGACCGAATAGGGCGTGGGCTCAACGCCCATGAATCCGCCGAAGGACAGGCGGCCGAACCCGGATCGCCGCTGCGGCTGACGGTACTCGACCAGCCCACCGGCGACCGATCCGAGTCCGCCCAGATCGGTGATCCACATCTGGCCGGCCCGCACGCGCACGCGACCGCCCGCCACGCGCGCGCCGACGAAGCCGTCGTAGATCGACAGGCGCGGGTCGCGATCCGCCTGGCTGTACCGCGCCTGGCGGAAGTCGATGCCGTACTCGACGCCCTGGCCCTCGCCGTCGGCCATCATCAGCCGCGCGGCCGTGATGAATTCGCCGAACGTCGTGCTTGCTCCGCCGTCTGCCGAGAGCGTCGAGACGCTGGAGTAGAACGACACGCTGCCCGTGGGCCGAACAGCCGTCGCCGTTTGCGCGACCGCCGGAGCCGACCAGCCGGTGAGCGCGAGGCAGGCGGCAATCGTGAGCCGCCGAGGGTTGCGGAGTCGCTGAAAGAGTCTCATCGGCGTCGCTCCTCAGCCGGCCCGGCCGTTGGGGTGGCACGCGTAACAGCGGTTCGAGTCGTACACGTAGCCGTTCACGTGCGTGTGATTGCCGTCGGTCTGCGTGCGCGAATGGCACGACGTCGTGCAGGAGAACAGGGCGTAGTTCGACGGGTTGGTGTGGCACGTGGCGCACGCGATGCCCGTGTGCCGGCCGGACGTGATCGGGAACCACGTGTGATTGAAGGTGCCCTGCAGCCACGACGCGTCCGTGGCCCGGTGGCACGTGTCGCACGTCGTCGGGAAGCCCGCGGCGACGTGATTGGGCGTCGTCGTGTTGTTGTAGTTCGTGCGATGGCAGCTGTAGCAGTCGGTCGGCGTGCCGTGGTAGACGCCGTTGATGTGGCACGCCGTGCAGGCCTGCGTCGCGTGGACGCCCACGAGCGCGTAGTACTGGCTGTGGTTGAACGACGCGCTGAGCCAGTTGGGATCCGTGGCCTTGTGGCAGCTGTCGCATGCCGTCGAGAATCCTGCCGACGCATGGTTGGGCGTCGTCGTGTTCGCGTAGTTCGTGCGGTGACAGCTGTAGCAGTCGGTCGGCGTGCCCTTGTAGACGCCGTTGGCGTGGCACGCCGCGCAGGCCTGCGTCGCGTGGACGCCGACGAGCGCGTAGTACTGGCTGTGATTGAAATTCGGCCCGTTCCACGTCGGGTCGGTGGCTTTGTGGCACGAGTCGCAGGTCGTCGGGAAGCCCGCGGCGGTGTGGTTCGGACTGGTCGTGTTCTGATAGTTCGTCTTGTGACAGCTGAAGCAGTCGGTCGGCGTGCCCTTGTAGACGCCGTTCACGTGGCACGCCGCGCAGGCCTGCGTCGCGTGGAGACCGACGAGCGGGTAGTACTGACTGTGGTTGAAGTTCGGCCCCTGCCAGCTGTTGTCGGTGGCCTTGTGGCACGAGTCGCACGCCGTCGAGAACCCGGACGCCGCGTGATTCGGGTTCGTGGTGCGGTTGTAGTCGTTGCGATGACAACCCACGCAGTCGGTCGGCGTGCCCTTGTAGACGTTGTTGGCGTGGCACGCCGTGCACGCCTGCGTGCCATGCACGCCGACGAGCGCAAAGTACTGGTTGTGGTTGAACGTCGCCGTCGCGAAGCTCGGGTCCGTGGGCTTGTGGCACGACTCGCACGCCGTCGAGAAGCCGGCCGACGCGTGATTGGGCGTGGTCGTCCTGGTGTAGTCGTTCTTGTGGCAGCTGTAGCAGTCGGTCGGCGTGCCCTTGTAGACGCCGTTGACGTGACACGCCGTGCACGCCTGCGCGCTGTGCACGCCGACGAGCGGGAAGAACTGGTTGTGAT
Organism: Vicinamibacterales bacterium; assembly: GCA_035519535.1. Lineage (GTDB taxonomy): Bacteria > Acidobacteriota > Vicinamibacteria > Vicinamibacterales > SCN-69-37 > DATEGZ01. Next base: position 4,444 of record DATIWF010000164.1, read on the forward strand.
TGAACGCCGCGCCAGATCCCTTGAAGCTCGGATCGGTCACGCGGTGGCAGACCTCGCACGCCATCGAGAACCCGGCCGCCGCGTGGTTCGGGCTCGTCGTGCGGTCGTAGTCCTTGCGATGGCAGCCGACGCAGTCGCGCGGCGTGCCCTTGTAGACGCCGTTCGCGTGGCACGCGGCGCACGACACCGTCGCGTGCACGCCCTGGAGCGGGAACGTGCTGTTGTGATCGAACCGGCCCTGCATGAAGCTCGCGTCCGACGGGCGATGGCAGAGGTCGCACTGGGTCGGGAAGCCCGCCGCAAGGTGATTGGGCGACGTCGTCGCGTTGTATTCCTTCTGATGGCACACGCCGCACGAGAGCGTCACGCCCGTGAACATGTTGTTCTTGTGGCACGTGTCGCAGCTGAGCGTCTTGTGCGCGCCGTTCAGCGGCACGCCCGTCGCCGCGGCGTGGTCCCACTTCACGGCGGTCCACGACGTCGGTTGATGGCACTCCTCGCACGCCATGCCAAGACGCGTGCGGTACGGATCGTCCTGCCGCCTGAACCAGTGGCAGTCCGCGCACAGCACCGGCGTGCCCTGGACCTGGCCCTTCACGTGACACGACGCGCACGGCACCGTCAGGTGGCGTCCCTCGAGCCTGAACACTGCGGCCTTGTGGAAGCCGCGATTCGGCGTCTCCCACTGCGCGGACGCCGTCGCAGGAACCGCGATGAGGAGGAGAGCCCAGAGGATGGAGCGAAGCAGTCGACTCATGGGCTGACCCTCATGTGCGACCGAGCGAGCGGCTCCGGTCTGTGGCAGCGCGCACAGTCCTGACCGAGCGCCCCCTTGTGCACGTCGGTATGGCACGCCACGCACTGCGCGCTGACCTGGAAGCGCACGGCCGTGCCGTGTCCCGCCGGGAAGTCACCGGTCGATGGCTTGTGGCAGTCGACGCACCTCGCCGTGGTGTGCCGCCCGGCGAAGAACCCCGACGGCGGCGACTGGTGCGCGTAGCGGCCGACCGTGAACGCGTTGGTCGAGTGACACGTCTCGCACGTCTGGCTCACCTGGCCGAGGTGCACGTCGGCGTGGCAGCTGGCGCACGTGGCGCCGAGCCCGGCCAGCCGCACCGCGGTGCCTCGTCCGGCCGGAAACGCCGCGGCCTCGCTCTTGTGGCACTTCTCGCACGCGACCTTCTGATGCGCACCCGTGAGGTGGAAGGACGCGCGATCGTGCGAGAAGCGATCGGCCGCGAACGTCGTGCCCGACGCGCTGTGGCAGGACTGACACTCCGTGCCGACCTGACCCAGGTGCACGTCCTCGTGACAGGACGCGCACGCCGTCGGTGTCGCCTTCAGACCCGTGACGGCCCTCGCTGGAGGCGAGCCGCGCGCGGGCGCCGCCGGTTTATGGCACGCGTCGCACGCGAGCGCGGCGTGCTTGCCGACGAACAGCTCCTGCGCCTGCGGGTGCGCGAACGTCGTCACGCTGAACGTCTTCGTCGTGTGGCAGCTGGTGCAGCTCGCGCCCAGCTCCTTCTTGTGGGGGTCGTCGTGGCACGTCGCGCACGCGGGTTTCAGGCCGCGGAAGTCTGCGGCCTTCTTCGCGAGCGGCACGTTCTGCACGGCCACGCCCGCGTGACACCTCTGGCACACGAGGCCCGCGTGGCCGTCGGTCAGGCCGAAGCCGGTGGCCTTCGCGTGGTCGAACACGGCGCCGGTGAATCCGTTCTCCGAGTGACAGGCCTTGCAGTCCTGCTTGAACTCGCCCTTGTGAGGATCCGCGTGACACGTGGCGCACGTCGCCGCCGCCGGCTTGACCTTCGTCGCCGGCGCCTTGTGGCAGGCGGCGCAATCGACCGTGCTGTGCCTGCCGACGAGCGGAAACGCCGTGCGGGAGTGATCGAACTTGCGCGTGTGCCAGGAGTCCGAGGTGTGGCACGTCGTGCATTGCGTGGACATGGCCGGCGGGTGCGGCGTCTGGTGGCAGCTCGCGCACGAAGCGAACTTCACCCCCTTGAACGTGCCGCCGGTCAGGTGACACTTCGTGCACGCGACCCTCCGATGCGCGCCGACGAGCGGAAACGCCGTCGTGCCGTGATCGAAGCCGTTCGTGGCCGCCGTGAACGCGACCTTGGTCGAGTGGCACTTCTCGCACGTCGGCCCGAGCGATCCCTTGTGCACGTCCGCGTGACAGGCGCTGCACGACGGGCTGGCCGTGAGGTACGAGCGGGTCTTGTGGCACGACTCGCATTTGGCGGCGACGACCGCGTGCCTGCCGTCCAGGGCGAAACCGGTGACGGCGGCGTGGTCGAACGTGGCTCGATTGAACGGCCGCAGCTCGCCGTCCACGCCCGCGTGCTCGACGTGGCACTGCACGCAATCGTTCGTCACGCTGCGGTGCACGCCCTTTTTCAGCGCGATCCGCTGCGCGATCGCCTGGTGGCAGACGAGGCACCGCTCGGCCGTGACCTTGCGTCCGCGCTCGTGGCACTTCTCGCAGTTGGCGACGCCCTCGAGCGAGGCGTGCGCTTTCGCCAGCGGGCCGGGCGAGACGAGCGCCCCGAGCTGCGCTTCGGCCCGCGCCGCGAGCGCGAGGACACCGGCCGCCAACGCGGCGATTCGCACGAGCCGGCGCGCCGTCGGTCCGGCAATCACCATTGGAAGGGGATGTAGCCGAGGTACAGCGCGATGCCCACGTGGAGCGTGACGATGACGAGCAGCAGGTAGACGAGCGGGACGTGGAACACGTGCCAGAGCCCGAACGCGGCCTTCGTCTTCTGCAGGTAGGCGATGCGCCGGAGGAGCAGCGTGCGCTCGGTCACGAGCGTCATCAGCTCGGCCTGTCGTGCGGCGGTCAGGCCGCTGTATCGCAGCGTCCGCGCGAGCCGCCAGAGCCGCACGCGCAGCCCGATTTCGCCGAACAGCAATCCCAGGAACGACCGCTTGCGGCCGGACGCGGGCACGACCGCGCGCTCCAGTTCATCGACCGCGGTCAGCCGATCGCTGCCGGCCGCGCTCCGCAGATCCGCCAGCAAGGCGTCGGCGCGCTCGTCGAGCTCGGCGCGCGTGAGCTCCGTGCCGCGCAGCGTCTTCGGAATCCGCACGTACAGGTACCGGCCGATGAACCCGGACAGCGTGACGAGCACCATCGACCAGTACGCGGCCGAGACGATTCCGTTGAATTTGAACGAGGTGTGAAAGGTGACGAGCACGGGCCCGACGATCCCGCAGAACAGGTGCACCTCGAGCCACGTCTTGAGACTGCCGGCCCAGGTCCATCGCGCCAGGCGCTTGCGGATCATGTAGAGGAACGGCACCAGCATCAGCGCCGCGCCGACGACCCCGAACGACTGGCCGAAGGGACCGGTCGGCCGGAGGGCGCGATGCGCGGTGGCATAGCCGCGTACGGCGAGCGGCGTCGTGTAGTACTCGAACCCGTGCAGGCCAAAGAGGATCCAGAGCGTGAGTCCGGCCGAGACAATGAGTCCGAGCGCGACGCCGCTCTTGAAGATCTTCGCGGGCTGGAACGCCACCGGTCGGACCTGCGCGCGGACGGTGGCTGTCCGGACCGACATCAGGCCTCCACCGTGCAGTCCGACTTCGGCCGCGCGATGCACGCGAGCACGTAGCCATCCTCGCGGTCGGACTCATCGAGCCCGGCCGCATCGCAGGGCACGTCGCCGTCGATCACCCGCGTGCGGCACGTGCCGCACACGCCCGATCGACAGATCGAGTCGATCGCGACGCCGCCGGCTTCGGCGGCCTCGAGCAGCGTCTGGCCGGCGGCGACCTGCAGCGTCGCGCCCGATCGCGCGCATTGCATCCGGTGGGCGTGGGTGCCGTTGGGCGCGGCCGCCCGCCCGGCCGACGCGGCGACGGCGGCCTGGAAGACCTCGGACCGAACCTGCGCGGCGGGCACGCCGATCTTCGCGAGGAGCGCGCTCGTCGCGTCGATCATCGCCTGCGGGCCGCAGATGAGCGAGATCGCATTCGTCACGTGCGGCGCCATCGTCTGGATCAGCGTCTCGTCGATCCGGCCGGGGAAAATGCCGGGGCCGGGCGCGCCGCGCGTGACGGCGAACACGAGACAGAGCTGTGGATGCCGGCGGGCGAGCGCCTTCAGCTCGTCGCAAAACGCCAGGCCGTCTTCCTGCTGCGCGGAGTAGATCAACGTCACGGCGCGACGCGGCTCCACGTGGAGCGCGTGGCGCAGCATGCTGAGGAGCGGCGTGATGCCGATGCCACCCGCCAGGAGCAGCAGCGGGCGGTCGTCGCCCGCGGGGTACACAAACACCCCGGCCGGCGCCTTCACGTGAAGCGCCGAGCCGGGCCGCAGCGTCGAGTGCAGCGTGTTGGAGACCAGGCCCTGTCGCTTGACCGTGATCTCGACGTAGCCGCGCGTCGACGGCGCGGAGCTGATCGAATAGCAGCGCGCGTGCTCGCGGCCGTCGATGCGCACGCGTACCGTCAGGAACTGGCCCGCCGTGAACTCGAAGCCCTCGGGTCGCGCCATTCGAAAGCTGCGAATGTGCGGCGCCTCGTCGATGACCGCCAGGACCGTCGTCTCGACGAACCCCTTCGGTCGAGAAACGGCCGCAGAACGCCGCTCCCGCGCAGCCGCCGCGGGGCTTGGCTGGAGAATCGCCGCCGGCTCGGGCCGGTGCGCCGCAGGGGCGGGCGCGAACCGTTCGCAAGCCGCGAACCAGACAGCGTGCAGGCCCAAGCCGAAGGCCAGGCCAATCCCGCTCGGAAACAGCCAGGGCGACACGGCGAGCAGAAGGGAGACGATCGCCAGCGGGCTGACGATCGCCCGGCCGGGCGTGCGGTGGCTCCGCAGCGCGGCCAGCGCCAGGTGGACCGTCGTCGCCAGAGCAAGCAGCGAGGACGGCGTTGGGGGAACCGTCAACGACATGCGAGTGTCGTTCAGCCCTGCCGTGGCAGGGGGAGCACGGCCGTTCAGTTCTGAACGAGCTTGGTCAACCTAAGCAAGGTTCATACCCGTGGGGAGTCTGGGCGGCCGCCGGATCGCACCGGATCGGAAAAACGAAATCGGCCTTAGAATACGCGGCAACTCCATGAAACGGCGGACCGTGCTCCAGTCGCTGGCCGCGCTTGTCGCAATTCGGCCACTCACACGACTGGAACTTTTTGCCCAGCCGGCGGCCCTTAATGACACGCAGATCACAACTCTGAAGGCGATCGCCGAGGTCGTGCTGCCTTCGGCCATTGGCGCCGACGGCCGCGATGAGGCCGTCGCGCGGTTCGTGGCGTGGGTGCGCAACTATAAAGAAGGAGCGGATCGCGGGCACGGCTACGGCAACTCGCAGTTGTCGGCGCCGACGGGGCCGTCACCCGCGGCCCGCTACCCGGCACAGTTTGCCGCCCTCGACAAGGCCGCCGTCGACCAGGGCGGCACGTCGTTCCGCGCGCTGCCGTTGGCCGCGCGGCGCCCGATTGTCGAGGCCGCGCTCAACGCGCCACAACCCGTCACGCGTCTGCCCAACCGGCCGACGGGTGCGAACCTGATCGCGGATTTCATGGGCCTGTACTTCAGCAGCGCCGAAGCCGTCGATCTCTGTTATCGCGCGGAGATCCAGCGGGACACGTGCCGCGGCCTCGAGGGCTCCGAGCAGGCGCCGCGATCGACGGGAGGCCGCTAGCCGTGGCCCGCCACGAATCCGACGTCGTGATCATCGGCGGCGGCGTCACGAGCGCCATGGTGGCGCAGAAGCTGTCCGAGCTCCGTCCCTCCTGGTCGATCATCGTCGTCGAGGCCGGCAAGCGGCTGTTCGACTTCGAGAATCGCTTCGAGTACCGCCAGCGCAATCTCGACTACGGCGAGAACATGTGGCCGGGCGATTTCGTCGCCGACCAGGCGGCGCGCGGCGTGATCTCGCGATCGATGGCCGTCGGCGGATCGGCGCTGCACTGGGGCGGCGTGTGCAATCGCTTCTCGGAGGAAGACACCCGGCTGAAGTCGATGTACGGCCTCGCCGTGGATTGGCCGATCGAGTGGAAAGAGCTCGAGAAGTTCTACTGCGAAGCGGAGCGGCGGCTCGGCGTCTCGGGCGAGCCGAGCCCGCTGCCGGAGGACTGGCGGTCGGAGCCGTACCCGATGCCCGCCATGCCCATGACGTACAACATGGTTCAGCTCAAGTCGTGGGCGACCAAGAGCGGCATCCCGTTCTGGACGACGCCGCAGGCGAAGAATACCGTCGACGGCTACGGCGGCCGCGGCAAGTGCCGCCGGTGCAACACGTGCGAGGTCTGTCCGACCGGCGCGCGCTACTCGCCCGACTTCACGTTCAAGCAGCTGCTCGACGCGAAGAAGATCCAGCTGCACGATCAGACGCTCGTGCGCAAGCTCACGCTCGACGGCGCGACGACGAAGATCGCGGCGGCGCAGGCGGCGAAGGAAGACGGCACCGACGACAACGTCGAGTACCGTGCGAAGACGTTCGTCATCGCGTCCGGCTACTGCTGGAGCGCGCACCTGCTGCTCGTGTCGGCGAATTCGCGATTCCCGAACGGGCTCGCCAACGCCTCCGATCACGTCGGGCGGTACCTCACGGGCCATCTCGCGTATCAGACGCAGATCGACCTCGATCTGAAGATCTTCCCGGGGATGAACGAGCAGCACAGCCTGATCTCGCGCCAGTTCTTCCGGTGCCGCGCGGACCAGCCGTACGTGCGGCACGATCTGCGCATCTGGGAAAGCGCGAGCGGCCGCGCGCCGCAGCTGCGCGACTCCACCGGCAAGCTGCTGCTGGGCGACGACCTGCTGGCGGACTGGCGGTCGCGGACGGCGCGCGGGTCCGCGCGGGTCCGCGGGTACTACACGGTCGAGCCCGACAAGGACAGCCGGCTCACGCTCGATCCGGCGGCGAAGAACCGCTGGGGCGATCCGCTGCCCGTGCTGCAGCACAAGGTCGATGCGGCGGCGACGGCGCGCGCGGCGGCGACGCGGGATCACTTCCAGAAGCTGTTCGCCGATCTGGCGAAGGCCAACGACGGCCGGATGGGCAATCTGTCGGGCCTCAACTACCAGGACCACCCCGCCGGCGGCTGCCGCATGGGCGACGATGCGGCCACGAGCGTCGTCGACAGCCACGGCCGCACCCACGACCACGAGAATCTCTTCGTCGTTGGCTCGCCGACGCTGCCGACCGGCGGCTGCACGAACGGCACGCTGACGTTCGTGGCCGTGGCGCTGCGATCGGCCGAGAAGATTGCGTCGGCGTAAGAGCATTCGCAGATCGACGGCGCATCCGAGATCACCCTTCGAATTCCAGCGAGCGCGCCTGTCTCTCGACGCGCGCGCGGGTCAGCAGATCCAGCACGACCGTCGCCCCCACCATCACGCCGAAGACGGTCGCTGTTCCTCTGACGCTGCCGTAGATCAGCGGCGAGAACGCCTGCAGCAGGCCGCTCACGAGCCCCATGAAGACCATGAGCATGATCAACGCCGTGGAGCGCCCGCCGGTCTGAGTGGGCCGCGAGAAGGGGAGCTCCGGGTCGAGCAGCACGAAGCCCTGCAGCACGAGGTGGCTGATGAGACCGAGCAGCGCGATGTGCACGAGCACGTGCAGGACGTTGCGCGTGAAGTACAGGTAGATCGCGCCGATGAAGAGCAGGTACGGTGCGAGGAAGAACGCGACCACGACGTTCTTCGCGGATCGGATCACGCGGAGCCGATCGGCCGGGCACGCGAAGAACACCCACGAGGCGCGAAACGACTCGCTGCGCGTGAGCGCGGGCTTGAGCATCGACGGGAACATCACGACCGCGACCGTCACGAGCGAGAACCCGGAGCCGCCGCGCGCGGCGACGAACGGGTCGTGCATGCCGCCGTTGCTCACGCCCATGAGCACGTAGATCAAGGTCAGCGGCAGGATGCTGAGCACGCCCATGCGGAAGCGCTGGTCGTTGCGGAACTGGCTCCGGACGAGGAGCGCCACCGCGCGCGCTTCGTCCGCGCGGAACAGCCAGCCGGGGCCGGCCGCGGCCCGCGCGGACCGGATCTTCTGCGTGGACGATGCGAGGCCGGCCAGTCGATCCGAGTAGTCCATCGAAAGCCGTCCGCCGAGTCCGTAGGCGAGCGCCACGAGCGCCGCGACCGAGACGAAGGCGGGGACAATCACGCGCCAACCCGTTCCACCCCCGGCGATCTCGAGGTACGCCGCGAACCACGTCGGCGGAAACAGCAGCATCCAGGCGCTCTTCGGCAGGGTCAGCGACGCGAGCGCGCGCGACCCCGCGAGCCGCGACATGAAGAAATAGCCGCCATAGATGAAGAAGCTCATCGCCAGCTGGACGTAGGACAACGCCCGCTTGAGCGCGTCCGCGCCGACGAGCCGCATCAACGTGCCGTAGCCGAAGAGGATCGCGAACGCCGTGAAGAGTGAGCAGCCGTAGAATGCCGCGACGCCGGCCAGTCCCACCGCCAGACCGTGTCGGACGAACAGCGAGAGCGCCGGCAGGTAGGCCATGACCGTGGTCATCGCCGTGGTGTAGACGAGCACGTTGGCGAGCCGCGCCGCGAAGTACGTCCGCGACGAGACCGGCCGGAATCCCAGCACGCCGTAATCGGCCGGCGACGTCAGCGCCGAGTTGTGATCGACCAGCACCGACGTACCGACCATGAACGTGACGTAGCCCATCAGCACCGTGCCGACGAGGAACAGATCGCGGCTGACCCAGGTGACGATGGCCAGGAACAAGCCGTACACGGAATAGAAGATGACCTGGCCGACGAGCAGCGCGATGCCGCGGGCCTCGCGGCTGAAGCGCGACCGCAGGAAGGTGCCCATGCGGAAGTCGAGCTTCAGCGCGACCAGCGTCAGCGCCTTCCACTGCGCGTAGTCGATGCCGAGCGCGGCGAAGATCGCCCTCACGCTTTCTCCAGCGCGGACAGGAAATCGCTCGCGACCTGGCCGACGTCGCGCACGCCCGTCAGGCGGCTGAACGCCTCCTCGAGCGTGGCGGTGCCGGTCGCCGCCCGAATCTCCGCCGCCGTGCCGCTCGTGACCTGGCGGCCGCCGTTGACGATCAGGATGCGCGTGCAGATGCGCTCGACGACCTCGAGGATGTGCGAGCAGAAGAGAATCGTCTTGCCCTGCGCGGCCAGTTTCTTGAGCAGCTCCTTCACGACCGCCGCCGCGTTGGCGTCCAGCCCGTCGAGCGGCTCGTCGAGGAACAGCACGTCCGGCCGGTGGATCAGCGCGGACGCGATGAGCACTTTCTGGCGCATGCCCTTCGAGAACTCGGTCATCCGCTGGTGCTGCACGTCGCCCAGGCCGAAGAGCTCGAGCAGCTCGCCGCGGCGCGTCGCGGTCGTCTTCGGATCGAGATGGTGCAGACAGCCGATGAGCTCGAGGTATTCCGCCGCGGTCAAGCCGTCGTAGAGCGCCGCGGTCTCCGGGACGTAGCCGATGCGTTTCTTCACTTCGAGCGGCTCGGTCGCGATGTCGAAGCCGGCGACGACGGCGCGCCCGCTGGTCGCACGAATCATGCCGGTCAGGATCTTGACCGTGGTCGACTTCCCGGCGCCGTTGGGTCCCAGGAAACCAAGAATCTCGCCCGGCTCGACCGCCATCGTCAGATCGACGAGCGCGAGCTTGGCGTCAAACGACTTCGACAGATGCTCGGTCTGAATCATGGGCCGACGCTATTCGAGGCCCCGGCGCAGGAACGCGAGGTATTGATTGGGATCGCGCGTCAGGCCGCCGAAGCCGACGACCGGCTGGCCGTCGGGCGAGAACACCGCGTAGTAGGGCAGCGCAACGGTGCCGAACAGGCTCTCTTCCAGCTTCTGGTACCGCCGGTACACCTCGCCCTGGCCGTCGGTGTAGAGGCGAAGGCGAACGTAGCGCGCGAGCTCGCGCTCGATCTCCGGCCGCGTGAACATGTTCGCTTCCATCCAGCGGCAGTTCGTGCACGTGTAGCCCGTGAAGTCGATCAGCATCGGCCGGTTCTGCTGCTTCGCCTGCGCGAGTCCGGCGTCGTAGTCGTTCAGGATCCAGGCAAGCTCGCCGCCGTGCGCGCCCTTGAGATCCGCGGGCGGCAGGAAGGCCTCGAGCTCGCCGAGCCGCCGGCCCGCGAGGCCGGTGCCGAGCCAGACGCCGAGCGCGATCCCGACGGCGATGCCGGCCAGCCGTCCGAGCCCCGGCCGCTGAAGCCGCGGCGCGCGGCCGAGCGTCAGCAGGCCCGCGAGGTACAGCACGAGCACGATGGCGATCGCGATCCAGACGATGAGGACCGTCGGCCGCGTGAAGATGCCCCAGCCCCAGACGAGATCGACGTTGGAGAGAAACTTCACCGCGGCGGCGAGCTCCAGCAGGCCCATCACGGCCTTCACCGCGATCAGCCACGGACCGGAGCGAGGCAGCGAGGCGAGCCACTGCGGCGCGACCGCGAGCAGGACGAACGGCAGCGCGAAGATCGTCGAGAACGCGATCATTCCCGCCAGCGGCCACTGCCAGTCGCCCTGCGACGCGACGACGAGGAGCGTGCCGAGGAAGGGCGCGGTGCAGGTGAACGAGGTGAGCGTGAACGCGAGGCCCATCAGGAGCGTGCCCGCGACGCCGCCGCGCGACGATTCGGCTCTGGTGGCCGCGGTGACGAGCCTCGAGGGCAGCGCGAGGTCCCACACGCCGAAGAGCCCGAGCGCGAAGCCGACGAAGAGGGCGGTCACTCCGAGATTCAGCCAGGGATTCGCCGCGAAGCGATTCAGCCCCGATGCGCCGAAGGCGACCGCCAGCGTGAAGCCCACGAGCGAGAACGTCAGCACGATGCCGAGCCCGTAGACGAGCGCGTTCATCACCGCTCCGCGGCGGTTCCGCTCCGCGCGGCTCGTGAAGTACGACACCGTGATCGGCACCATCGGAAACACGCACGGCGTCAGGAGCGACAGGGCCCCCATCAGCGCCGCCAACCCCACGTACGCACGGAACGTCGTCGCGCTCGACGACGACGCGAAATCGGGGACGCGTGACGGCGGAGCCGATGCTGCCGACGGAGGTCCGGGCACCGCCGCGGGCAGGCCCGTCGCCTCCGGCGTCGGCGAAGCAGGTTCGACGGAAGCCGCCGAGCCGTCGTTGATCTTGACCGTGATCTCTTCGTCCTTTGGCGGCAGGCAGACTGTGTCGTTGCACACCTGGAAGTTGACCGTGATCTTGAAACTTTGTGGGCCGCGCGGCAGGCTGGACGCGACGCCGAAGGGCAGCGTGAACGTCGCGGTGCCTTCGTGGTACTCGGTGACTGCGCCGAAGTTCGGGTCGAGTTTCTTCGTCGGCGTCGATTCAGTGACGGCGCCAGACAGGCGGAACGGGCCCGTCTTGTCGAACGAGAGCGTCAGCGGGCTCGGGCCGGGCGGCTCGTTGAGTCCGTACAGGTGCCACCCGTCGTCGATCCGGGCCGTGAGGACGATGTTGACGGACTTGCCTGGGACGGCGGTGACCGGCGCGGCCGACCAGTGGACGGGATTCTGCGCCGCGGCCGCCCCGGGCAGCACGAGCGCAACCAGGCACACCAGCCAGGCGGCGGATTTCAAGGGCACGACGCGATCTTATAAGGTCCGGCAGACGGGTGCGAGGTGGTGCGCGTGGGCCGGTTGAGAGTAGCATCCTCGAGCGCAGGCGAACTGACCGTCGGGGGCGCACGATGGAGCGAAAACAGGCGTCCGACTTTCCGCAGGAACTGCTCGATATTTTTCACCTCTACGTGCACGGCGACATCGACCGCCGCGTCTTTCTCGACCGCGCGGGCAAGTTTGCGGTCGGCGGGCTCACCGCGATCGGCCTGCTCGACCTGCTGAGACCCAACTACGCGTGGGCGCAGCAGGTCCAGAAGACGGACCCGAGAATCCGCGCCGAGTACGCCACGGTCCCCTCGCCGCAGGGAAACGGGTCGATCAAGGGCTATCTGGTCCGTCCCGCGGACGCGTCCCGGAAGTACCCGGCGGTGATCGTCGTGCACGAGAACCGGGGGCTGAATCCCTACATCGAGGACGTGGCCCGCCGCCTCGGCACGGAGGGGTACGTCGCGTTCGCCCCGGACGGCCTCACCTCGGTCGGCGGGTACCCGGGCGACGATGAGAAGGGCGGGCAGCTGTTCGGCCAGGTGGATCGGGCGAAGATGCTGGAGGACTTCGTTGCGGCCGCCGCGTGGCTGAAGGCCCGTCCGGAATCCAGCGGCCGGCTTGGTGCCGTGGGGTTCTGCTTCGGCGGCGGCGTGGTCAACACGCTGGCCACGCGGATGCCGGATCTTTCGGCGGCGGTGCCGTTCTATGGAACCCCGCCGCCAACCGCGGAGGTCTCCAGGATCAAGGCGGCGGTGCTCGTGCATCACGGCGAGATGGACACGCGTCTGGCGGGCACATGGCCCGCGTACGACGCCGCGCTCACCGCTGCGGGCGTGGCGCACGAGGGCTACATCTACAAGGGCGCGCAGCACGGGTTTCACAACGACACGACGCCGCGCTATGACGAGGCCGCTGCGAAGCTGGCCTGGCAGCGGACGCTCGACTGGTTCAAGAAGTACCTGGCGAGCTGACGCGTCCGTGGGCCCAGGAACGGACGGAGTGGCGGCAGTTTCGCGCCGGCCGTGTTAGGCTCAATAGGTTGCGGCGTCGTCCGCCCTCCGTGCTGGGAGGTCGTTCAACGGTAGGACACGTGGCTCTGGACCACGTTATCGGGGTTCGAATCCCTGCCTCCCAGCCAATCAAACAACTCACCTTGGTTCATTGAGTTAGCTGGCGTTTCGGCGTCGGCATTTCGTCTTGTCGCGCCGGCATTCTTCGATCCGATCTTGAAAGAATCTTGAAACTTTGTGCGTGAGGCCGACGGCCTTGGCGCTTCGAAGGTCTGTCCGCGCTCGAGCCTCTGCGTCGCGACCTGCAGCGATTCCAAGGTCTGGTTGTCGTAGCGCTCGGTCGTGGTGATGGACGCGTGTCCGAGCAGGTCGCGGACTTGCGCGAGCGGTACGTTGCGCTCGACCAACCGTGACGCGTACTCATGCCGCAGATCGTGCCAGCGGAGATCGATGCGCCGGAAGGCCTCGGCGCTGGTCTCGTCGAGTGCCGTGTAGCTGCCCTTGCGCCAGTGCGGCGTGACATTGTGGGCTTTGAGCACGGTCAGCACCCACGCAGTCCGGAAGCTGACGATGGGCTCACCGACTTCATTTGAAAATACCGGTGCCTCGCCAGGCTTCTTCTCGCCGGCAGCGTCAACCTGCAGCCACTTGAGGACGGATTGAAGACGCAACGTGCCGATCGGTACCTGCCTCGTCCGTCCGCTCTTTGTCGTCACACCACGGAGCGTGATCAGGCCTCGGTCGAGATCGATGTCCGACCACCGGAGAGCGAGCATTTCGCCACGGCGCATGCCGGTGTCGAGCGCAGTGATGATCAGCGTCTTGATATGCGACGGTGCCGCCGCGATGAGCCGAGCCTCTTCGCTTTCGGAGACCCGGCGCCGTCGCATGTTGTCCTCGAGCTCTGGCCGAATCAGGTTCTCGTTGCCGCGTCGGAATGGACTTCGGTCGAGCCGCTCGCGCGCGACCGCCCAGTTCAACATGTGGCGCATCAGCTCGACCGTTCGATTGATCGACGCCGGTGCCAGCGTGCGATCCGATCGGTGGTTCACCACTCGCGGCTTGCGCAGCTCAGCGATGAAGTCTTCGATCTGTGCGAGCCTGATGTCGCTGATCGCGATTGCGCCAAATCGTTCGAGTAGCGGCTTGAGGCGATAGTCGATGGACCTCGTCAGTGCCAAGTGTCTGGCCTGGACGTGACGTTCCTTGTATTCGGACGCGAGCTCAGCGAATGTCATGACCAGCCGGCTTCGAGCTCGCTCGAGTCCAGCCTCGTTGAACGTGCCCGCTCGGATCGACGTGCGCAATTCATCGAGCGCCATGGTCGCGGCTGTCTTGCTGTCGATCGCTCGCCCGGT
>DATIWF010000165.1:0-2500 GCA_035519535.1 Vicinamibacterales bacterium
CCTCAGCGCGGACGTCGTCGTCCTCAACGAACACCCGATCAGTTATCTGGACGAGATGCAAGCGCAGTTGGCCGCGCTCCTCGACGACGGTCCGTGGCGGGCGTGGAAGCACCGGCCAGGCGGCGCGTATCTGCTTCGAGCCGATCGGATGCCCCGCGTCGAGCGCACGCTGCTCGAGGCCGTGGCGCGCGCGGTCCTCTGCGATGACCGGGGTACGCTCGGGGCCCAACTCGAGCGGCCCTACCCCATCCACGCCGCCGCCGCGTCAGAGCCCTTCGACTGGCCTGTTCCAGCGATCGCGCCGGACGAGTCGGACGCGCCAGAGCCGCAGGCGCCGGTACCGCTCATGCGCCTCGCCAACGGCCTGGGCGGCTTCGCCGATGAGGGGCGCGAGTATGCCATCGTGCTCGACGGCGAAGACGAGACACCGCTGCCGTGGGCGAACGTCATCGCGAACTCACGCTTCGGCACCATCATCACGGCGTCGGGGTCGGCGTACACCTGGTCCGGAAACAGTCGAGAGAACCGCCTCACGCCGTTCACCACCGATCCGGTGACCGACCCGACGGGCGAGGCCTTGTATGTTCGCGACGACGAATCTGGAGAGGCGTGGTGCCCGACGCCTGGACCAATGCGACGACGCGCCAACGGGAGCCGCTTTGTCATTCGCCACGGCGCGGGCGTCACACATTTCTCCCACGTGACCCATGGAATTGGCCACGAGCTTGACGTGTTCGTGGACGCCGACGATCCCGTGAAGTTCTCGCTGCTGAGCCTGAGAAATGACAGCGCGACGACGCGCACGTTGAGCATCGTGGCCTACCACGAGTGGATGCTCGGACCTCCCGGGGATCTGCGGCACCTGCACGTCGTGACCGAGCGGGACGCCGCGACCGGCGCCATCTTCGCGAGGAACGCCTACAACCGGGAGTTCGCGGGCGTGGCATTCGCGGCGGCGAGCGAGCCGGCCGTGTCGGCGACCGGGTGTCGGGCCTCGTTCATCGGACGACACGGCTCACTGGCTCGGCCAGCCGCGCTTCGCCAGGCCACGCTTTCCGGGCAGTTCGGGGCGGGTCTCGATCCATGCGCGGCGCATCAGCTCCAGGTCACGCTGAGACCTGGAGAAGCTCGGCACGTGGCGTTTCTATTGGGCCAAGGGGATGACGTCGAGCATGCGCGAGCGCTCGTCGGGCGGCACGGTGGGGTCGACGCGGCGGTCAACGCGATGAATGGCGTTCAGGCGACGTGGGACCGGACACTGGATGTCGTGCGCGTCCGCACCCCGGACGATTCGTTTGATGTGCTGATGAACCGCTGGCTCCTCTATCAGGACGTCAGCTGCCGCGTCTGGACCCGCGCGGGCTACTACCAGCCGGGCGGCGCGTTTGGCTTCCGGGATCAGTTGCAGGACGTGATGGCGCTCTCGCTCGCACGACCGGACCTGGCCCGCGCGCACCTCCTGCGGGCCGCCGGCCGGCAATTCCTCGAAGGCGACGTCCAACACTGGTGGCACGAGCCGTCCGGCCGCGGTCTGCGCACCCGTTGTTCCGATGACCTGCTCTGGCTGCCATACGCGACTGCGCACTACGTCAACGTCACCGGCGACGTCGCGGTGCTCGATGAGCGCGTACGCTTCCTCGAGGCACCGGTCCTGGCGCCCGAGGCGCTCGATGCGTACGGCCAGCCGCACGTGGCGGCTGAGGACGGCTCGCTCGTCGAGCACTGCGTTCGCGCCATCGACAAAGGCCTCACGTCCGGCGCGCACGGTCTGCCGTTGTTCGGGAGCGGCGACTGGAACGACGGCATGAACCGGGTAGGATCCGCCGGCCGAGGCGAGAGCACGTGGCTGGGCTTCTTTCTGTACCGCGTGCTCGGCGATTTCGCGCCGATTTGCGACGCGCGCGACGACCACGCGAGAGGCGAGCGGTATCGCACTGAATCTCGACGTCTCGCCTCAGCGCTCGAACAGTCGTGGGATGGCGAGTGGTACCGGCGAGGGTACTACGACGACGGTACGCCGCTCGGATCCGCGCAAAATGACGAATGTCGGATCGATTCCATCCCGCAGTCATGGGCGATCCTGTCGGGCGCGGTGTCTATCGCCCGCGCCGAGCGGGCCATGGATGCGGTCCGGACCGCGCTGATCGCTCGCGGCCCCGACATCCTGCTGTTGCTCAATCCGCCGTTCGATCGGTCGCCGCAGGAGCCGGGCTACATCAAAGGATATCCGCCGGGCATCCGGGAAAACGGTGGCCAGTACACCCATGCCGCCGCGTGGATCGTGATGGCCCTGGCACGACTGGGCGCGGGTGATGAAGTCGCGGAGGTGTTCCACTTGCTCAATCCGGTCAATCACACGCGGACCAGAGCCGGAGTCGAGCGGTACAAGACCGAGCCGTACGTCCTGGCGGGCGATGTGTGCGCGCGGCCGCCGCACGCCGGGCGCGGCGGCTGGAGCTGGTACACCGGATCGGCCGGGTGGCTGTACCGCGCGGGACTC
>DATIWF010000166.1:0-3454 GCA_035519535.1 Vicinamibacterales bacterium
GATCGTGAACGCCACACCGGCCACCCACGCGGCCGACAGTCGCGCCGACATCAACGACGTGCGCCGGTCGTAGTCGCTCGTCAGCTCCGGGACCATCGCGTTCGACGGGATGTCGAAGCACGCGAGCGCGGTGCGGAACACGATCAGCAGCGTCGTGAGATACGCAAAGCCGATCGCGTGCGTCGCGGTCGCCCACGCCGGCGGGTTCCACAGCGCGAAATACAGCAGCGGCAGCGGCAGCAGCGCGCCATAGATGTATGGGTGGCGGCGGCCGAGCCGCGTCTGCGTGCGATCGGACAGCATCCCGACCACCGGATCGATGCACGCATCGGCGATCAACGCGACGGCGAGCGCGAGACTCACCAGATACGCCGGAATTCCGAGTACCTGGTTGTAGTAGACGAGCAGGAAATACGAGACCGCGTTGCCGACGATGCCGAGCGCGACGCCGCCGGCGCCGAACCAAACGACGGTGGTACGCGGGATCGTCACCGCCACCCGAACGCCCACCGCGCGCCACGCACCACAACGACTCGAACCACTCGCTTCTCCGATCGCGTCGCGCGAGTCTGGCACCAAATCGTCGGCAATGCCGAGTTGCGTCCGCGTTGCAGCCGCCTCCTGACCATGCTATTGAGTCGCGCGGGGGAGGAAAAATCATGCGAAACCCAATCGGATGGGCGCACGCGCGCGCCTCATTGACGTTCGTCAGCATCGTCGGACTCGTCGCATGCGGCTCGACTCGGCACGATGCGTCGCTCTTCACGGTCGCCCAAGCAGAGCACGGGAAGACGGTCTACGCGCAGAAGTGCGCGAGCTGTCACGGTACCGACCTGATCGGTGGCGTCGCCCCGAACCTGAAAGGGTCGAAATTCGCCGACAGTTGGGGTTCGCAGAGTTTCTCTGCGAAATCGCTCGGGCGCCCCTTTACCGTCGACGATCTCACCTATTTCGTCACGACCACGATGCCGCCGGGAGGTGCGCCGTCGGTCGCGCCGGAAGATCACGCGGCGGTTGTCGCCTTCGTCCTCCAATCGAACGGCTATCCATCTGGCGGCACCACGCTTGCGCTCGGCGACGCACGCCTCAAATCGGTGACGCTCGACTTCGATCAAAGGGCGACCGCCTCGTTGGTCGTTCCCGCTCCCCCCGACAACATCGTTGGCGCGCCCGGCGCGGCACCGACCAACGGCGGTCCCACGCAGGAAGAACTCGACGACGCCGCGCACTCGACACACGACTGGCTGTACCACACGCACGACTACGGCGGCACGCGATACGTCGCCCTCGATCAAATCAACACCGCCACCGTCGATCGGCTCGCCGTCGCCTGCGCCTATCAACCGGGTGAGATGAGCACCTTCCAGACCGGACCGATCGTCCACGACGGCGTGATGTACGTGACGACGAATACCGTGACCGCCGCGATCGACGCGACCACGTGCCGATTGAAGTGGCGTCACGTTTGGGAGATGAAGGCGCCACCCGGTTGGACCAACAACCGCGGGGTCGCGATCAAGGACGGCTGGCTGGTCCGCGGTACCAGCGACGGCTACCTCGTCGCATTGAATGCTCGCAGCGGGCAACTCGTCTGGGCGCGACGCGTCGCAGATTCGACTCAAGGCGAAACGTTCACGATGCCGCCTTTGATGTACGAGGATCTGATCGTGATCGGTCCGGCCGGCAGCGAAAACGGCATCTCCGGTTGGGTCGGTGCGTTCAGGCGCTCGGACGGCGCGCCCGTGTGGCGGTTCAACACCGTACCCGGGCCGGAGGAAGCCGGCGCCGAGACATGGAAGCCTGCCGCGGGAATCAAGGTCGGAGGCGGCGCGGTGTGGACGCCGATGTCGCTCGACCCCGCCAACGGCGAACTCTACGTCGCCGTTACCAATCCGGCACCGGACCTGCCGGCGGACATGCGCCAGGGCGACAATTTGTACACCAACTCCGTCGTGGCGCTCGACGTGCGCTCCGGCAAGATGCGTTGGTACAAGCAAACCGTGCCGAACGACGACCACGACTGGGATCTGACTCAGGTCAGTCCGCTGGTGACGGTCCCCATCGACGGCACGAATCGGCGTCTCGTCGTAGCGTCCGGCAAAGACGGCTTGCTGCGCGCCGTCGATCGCGACAGCCATGAGGCGCTATACGCGACGGCAATCACGACCCGCGAGAACGTCGACGCGCCGGTCGCAGTGAGCGGCACTCACGCATGCCCCGGCCTCAATGGCGGCGTTCTGTGGAACGGCCCCGCTTACAACCCCTCAACGAACTTGTTGTACGTCGGTGCGGTCGATAAGTGCACCACATATTGGGCGGCGCAGTCCATCCGGCACATTCCCGGCCGGATGTACCTCGGCGGCACCTATCAGTTCGACCCAACCTCGCAAGGGTGGATCACGGCCATCGACGCCGCTTCGGGCGAGGTACGGTGGAAATACCGATCGGCAGCCCCCGTCACCGGTGCGGTGACCGCGACCGCCGGCAATCTCGTGCTCGCAGGCGAACTGACCGGCGACTTCATCGCGCTCGATGCGCGCGACGGCAACGTGAAGTACCGGTTCAACACCGGCGGCGGCATCGGCGGCGGCATCGTGACGTACGCGATCGACGGCAAGCAGTACGTCGCGGTCGCGTCCGGACGGCCCAGCACCGATTTGATCGACGGCGACATCGTCGGCACACCGACGCTGTTTGTCTTCGCGTTGCGGTAGACGCGGCAGAACACGCAGACCGTTCGTGCGTCGGCGATCAATCGCAGCTCGCAGTCGCTCGCCGATCTGCTGCAAGCGGCCGCGGTGAACGGCGAGATCGCGGCGATCATCAGCACGCACACGGCAACCTCGACGACGAACTGTGGCGCTCGTACAGCCAGTTCTGGCGCGACAACATCGAGATCCCATCCGTGCGCGGCTGGTGGGACTCCGAAATCGCCTCAGGCGCGCTCACGTCTCCCTTCGTTGCCACGATCAATGCACTGCAACCGAGCGGAGGCGGAGAATTGCGCCGACAACGAGCGATTCACGAGCGCGGTCTCACCGCAGACTGAACACGCGTCCGATCTCGAAGCGGTCGATTTCGTCCCAGAAGTCGCGGAAGGACGGATTGGTTTCATTCGACCGCCAAGCCCTACCACCGGCGGTGGCGAAGTGCTGTGCGGCCTCTCGGCCATAGAACTCCCAGCGGTCACGCGGCAGTACGCCCTGTCGATAGAGTTGAAACATCCGCAGGTAGTGACTGCCGTACGCGCGAAGGATGAAATTGAACTGGATGCGCTCTTCGGCGTTCAGGGCGTCGTGGTCTTCGCACCCTTGCACGAAGATGCGACCCAGCTGGGGATTGCTCGCAACCGTGGCATTGAGGCTCATGAATCCGGTCGCGATTGCGTCTTCGATCTGAGCTTCAAGTACCTCGGAGTTGTGACGAATCTGGAGGGCCAGGTAGATGAGCGTGA
>DATIWF010000167.1:0-7068 GCA_035519535.1 Vicinamibacterales bacterium
TTCGACGTGAGGGCACGTCGAGGGTACGTCTGGCAATAGGTGAACTACAAGCAGCCGCGATGAGCACGTCGGGCGATCGGCATGGGCCGTTCGAACCAGCATCGCGACCCGCAGGGGATCAGCTTTCCTGCGTCAG
This sequence comes from Vicinamibacterales bacterium, assembly GCA_035519535.1. Lineage (GTDB taxonomy): Bacteria > Acidobacteriota > Vicinamibacteria > Vicinamibacterales > SCN-69-37 > DATEGZ01. The sequence continues at coordinate 137 of DATIWF010000167.1, forward strand.
CCACCTGGACACGCCGAAGAGCGCCGCAAGCGCAAGTCCCGCCGTCGCGTAGATCCACGTGTCGGCGTCCGGCTTCACGGGCCAAGCCGGCCAGATCGTCGTCCAGTTCACGAACGACAGCAGCACCGCGACGATCGCCGCGAGCGCGATCGCCTGCGCGGCCGTGACGATGAGAGAGATCTTCGATTCGACGTGGAGACGGCGGACGCGCCGCGCGACCGCGAACACCGACCGCGGCTCGACCGATGCGGGCGCCGGGAATGGCGGCGAGACGAGCGCCGCCGCCACCAGACGGACGTCTCCGCACGCGTCGCAGCCGGCCGCGTGCGACTCGAGCGCAGGCGTCCAGCGGCCGGACAGACTGGCATGCCGGATCTCGTCCTCGTGCGGGCAAGACCAGGTGGCGATCACGCGTCCCTCCCGAACGACGCGGGCGCGAGACCGGCCGCGCTCAGCACCGCGGCGAACCGTTTCCGCGCCCTGAACAGCAGCAGCCGCACGCTCGCGCGCATGAGGCCCGTCACCTGGGCGATCTCCTGGTGCGTAAGGCCCTCGACGTAGGCGAGCAGCAGCAGCTCGCGATCGCGCGCCGAGACGTGAGCGAAGAGTGCCCATACATCGCCGGCGCCCTCGACGGGCTGGCTCACCGGCTCGTCCCCGGCGGTCGTCAGCCGATCGCGACGCTGCCGCGCGCGAAAGTGATCGCGCGCGAGATTCGTGGCAATGCGATAGAGATAGTTCTTCTGATGGTCGTCGCCGTCTGGCACGCGACCGAGCGAGAGAAACCTGATGTAGGCGTCCTGCAACAGGTCTTCAGCAACCGACGGATCGCCGGTCAGCCGCCGCAGGTAGCCGGCGAGCGGTCCGGCCGTGCGCGCGTAGAGCGCGACGAACTCCGCCTCGCTCAACGGCAGACGTCGAGCATCGTCGCCGACCAGGACGCCGGCAAGCGCTGACGCGGGCGAGACGCGAGGCATGCGCACTCTCTAGAAATCCTCCAGCTCAGGGACGCGCGCCCGCGTCCGCGCGGTTCCACGTGTTCCACATGCGCGCCACGACGAACGCGGCCGCGGCCGAGAGGAGCGAGCCGAGGCCGAGCGCGACGCCGAGCGTCCCGAGGAACAGAAAGCCGGTCTGATCGCCCGCGTACATGTAGCCCTTCATGTAGAGGCACGCGAACCCGCCCGCCAGAAGCAGAAAGCTGATCTGGATCGCCGTGAGCATCCGCATGTAGGGCGCCGGCACGCGCGGCTCCGGCAGCTTCACGTCGAACATGTGCTGCTGCGCGTCGCTCTTGAGGTAGTCGAGGAACGCGGCGTCGGACCCGAACCGGTCGAGCATGCGCGCGTTTGCCTCGGCCTTGAGCTGGAGGATCTTCATGTATTGCAGGTGGTGCAGGTGCGTCCGGTAGATCCAGCCCAGGATCCACGGAATACCGAGAAAGACGAACATGATCCCGATGGTGTCGCCGCGCACGAAGGCCTCCCTGGTTCGTCCTGCCTCCTTCTATTACGAAAGTCGTCGTCCGAAGGTTAACCGGCCAGTCCGCGCGGGGGCGAAGCCCCCCGGCCTCGCGAGCGAGCGCGCGAGCGAGCCGCGCGAACGGAGCGGGGATCGCGGGGCCCCCGCGAGTGAGCGCGTTGGGGGGTCCGCGGGGGCGAAGCCCCCCGGACCAAGACTGGAGTATCCTCTTGGCGCTCCCCAGCCCTTCCCCAGGGGCATCGCCCATGGTCGCTCGCGTGTCGCGCACGGTCCGGTTCGCGACCGCTCTCGCGGTCGGAGGCCTTGTCGTCGTCGCCGCCCGGACGCCGGCCGCTGGCCAGGCCGCGACGGGCGCGCCGGCCAAGGTCTGCGGCCTCCTGCCGATCGCCGACATCGAGGCGTTGTATGGCACAAAGGCCGACGCCCCGCGTGGCACAGACAACACCGCGCTGTCCACGTGCTCGGTCACGATCGCCAATCAGATCGTGACCATCCGGTCATCGGCACCGGGCACGTCGGGCGCCCCTGTTTCGGTTCAGGCCGGGTTGGCCGCGCAACAGGCCCAGCCGCCGGGCCGAGGCATGACGCGCGCCGAGGCGAGAGACTACGGCGACGTCGGCTGCCTGCATTCGACGATGACCGAGGGCCCGGACCGGAAGCCGCTCCCGAAGCCCATCCACGCAACCTCCTGCTTTCTTGTCACGGGCGGCTATCTGCACCTCACGCTCACGAGCGACGATGCCGGGCTGGCGAGCGATGAGCACGTGAAGGGCCTGCTGGCGAAAGCCGCCGCCCGACGAAAATGAGGCACCTCGTCCGAATCGTGGCCGTGGCAGCGGCAGGGTTGGTCGTCGCATGTTCGAGCGCGTCGAAACCTGGCAGCGAGTCCGCCATTCCGTCGTCGATCGCCCTCACGCCACAGGCCGTTGTCCTGAGCGCCGGCGCGACGGCGATCAAGAGCGCCAGCCAGGACGGCACGGGTCTGACGCTCGACGCATCGTCACCGGGCGCAGCCGACCTGAAGCCCGGCAGCGTTCTGGTGATCCCCGGCGTCGTCGTCGTGAAGGTGGCAGACGTCAAGCGCGAGGGCGGGACGGTTGTCGTCACGGCCGCGCCCGCGCGCATCACGGATCTGATCAAGAACGGCAACATCACGTGGAAGCCGACGCGGGTCAGCTACCGCGGCGGCACCGTGCGCTCGTTCAAGACCGGCGCGAAGGCGCCGGGCGCGCAGTCGCGGTACGAGCCTGGCGCCGCGCACATCGCGCTCGCGCGGTTCGACCGGCCGGCGTTCGAGCCGCCGATGGACGGCGGCCGCTACACGGGCAAGATCGGCGAGTACAGCTACGACGTCGGCTTCAACGGCGCCGACAGCCGCATCGACGCCGACGGGCACGTCACCGGCAACATCAACGGCGTCAACATCGACATCGTCGTCAAGGGCTACCTCTCGAATTTCGAGATCGGCGGACGCGTCGAGGTCGAGAACGGCACGGCGGACAACCTCAACCTGCTGCTCGAGAAGCTCACCGGCGAGGTGGAGCTCACGGGCACCGCCAGCCGCGAGGCCGGCGGCGCGCATCCGGGACAGACGCTGCTCGAGATCCCGATGTCGTACGAGTTTCCGCTCGTCATCGACGGCATCCCGTTCGTCGTCACGCTGAAGTTCGCGCTGCTCCTGAACGAGGGCATCACGAGCGTCGGCGGCAGCTCGACGATTACGGCAAAGCTCCATTTGAACGGATCGCAGGGCGCGGACTGGACGCTGCCGGGCGAGCCGAAGACCGAACCCAAGCCGAAGGCCGAGGGCGACATGGGACTCGATTTCGACCTCGAGCGCGACGTCGGGACCGGACTCGGCCCGCAGGCGCTGCTCGTGGCGATGCAGTATCCGAAGCTCGGCTTCGGGCTGGGATGGGGGTCGACGCACGCCGGTCCGTTCATCGACGTCGTGACGGCGGCCAGCATCACCAGCTCGGGTGCGACGGCGCTCATTCCCTGTCAGAAAGGCCAGATCGTCGTCACGGGATCGGTCGGCCTCGAAGTCGAGTTCCTCGGCCTGTACGAGAAGTCGACGCGCGTCGAGGTGTATCGCAAGTCGCTCGACCGCGTGCAGCCGAACATCAAGGCGTGTCAGTAGCCGGTCACGTTTGACGTGAGAAGCCAGGAGTCAGAAGTTCTGAGTGCGCGGAGAACACAATGAAGAAGCTCGCGATTGCGGTCCTCATCGTGCTGGTGCTCATCGCGGTCGGCGTCGTGGGCGCCGGCTACTACTTCATCAACAAGGCGAAGGCCTTCCTCCAGCCGATCCAGCAGTACGCCGCGCTCGACAAGGACGTGGCGAACGAGTCGAAGTACGCGGCGCCCGCGAACGGCGAGCTCACCGAGGACCAGGTCAAGCGATTCATGGCCGTGCAGGAGTACATGGTCACGAAGCTCGGGCCGACGTTCAATCAGATGAAGGACAAGCAGGACGAGTTCATGCATCGCGAGCAGGCGGAGCACCGGCAGGCGACGCCGTCGGAGAACTTCACGGTGATCACCGACATGATGAAGTTCATCCTGATGGCGAAGAACGCCTGGGTCGAGGCGCTCAACCAGCAGCACTACTCAATCGACGAGTACTACTGGGTGCGCGGGCGCGTGTACGCGGCGGCGGGCATGTCGGTCGAGGAGCTCGGTTTGCGGAAGCTGACAGAGGCGATCAAGGAAGGCGGCGCGGCCGCCGGCGCGTCGATGGGCAGTCTGACGAGTGAAGTCGCGACGCAGGAGCCCGTGCCCGATCGCAACAAGGCGCTGATCGCACCGTACATGCCGAAACTGAAAGACTGGGCGGTGTTCGCGTTCTTCGGCTTGTAGCGCCGCAGAACCATGAAGAAGCTGGCGCTTGCGGTCGTCGGCCTCCTGATCGCCGCAGGGGCGGCGTACTTCGGCGTGCGCGCGCTGCGCGGCGGGCCGGCGCCAGCGTCGACTGGCACAGCCGCGACCGCGCCCACTGGAACGGGCACGACGCCCCCCGCGGACGCGGCCGGCGCAGCGCCGCAAGCCGCAGCCGCCGCAGCGCCAGGCGCCCCAGCCACGCCCGAGGCGACGCCCGCTGCAGTCGTTCCAGCGTCGAACCCGGCGGGCGCCGGCAACCTCGCGCTCGGCGACGCCGGCGGCCAGATCGAAGAGCAGACGGGCGCGTACGGCGCCGGGTACTTCGGCGGGCGGCTCATCGACGGCAAGCTCGACCCGCCATGGAACCCGATCCGGCCGTTCACCTATCCGGTGGACGTCGTCCTGTCGTTCTTCCGCCGGCAGCCGGCGCTGATTTCGGCGGTGACGATCTCGCTCGACGCATACGTCAACCTCGCGCCGAAAGACGTCGAGATCTGGACGTCACCCGACAGCCCGACGGATCACTTCGTCAAAGCCGCGGCGCAGACCCTGGAGCCGAGAGAAGGCGATCAGACCGTCTCGTTCGCGCCCGTCGAATGCCGGTACGTGAAGCTGCGCATTCTCTCCGGCGCGTCTTCGAGCAACATCGAGATCGCCGAGGTGCGCGTGACGGAGGCGTCGCGCGCGGGCTACGTGTCGCTCGCCGGGCGCAATCCGGATGTGGCGACGTGGCCGCGGAGCCCGCGCCAGGCCGCGCAGCTCGGCCTCGACTGGCTGCAACAGGCTGCGGTCGACTGGCAGGCCGACCGGAAGTGCTTCGGCTGCCACGTGCAGGCGCAGGTCATCATGGGCCAGGCGGTGGCGATGAAGCAGGACTACGCCGTCAACGCCGGGTCCTTCGACGCGCTCGTCAAGGCCACCCGCCAGTACCGGGGCGATGATGGCTCGTGGTTCGGCGAGTCGCTCACCGCGACGCAGTTCGCGACCATGTCGCTCGCCTACGCGGATCGGGTGAGCGGCCGGTCCGACGATCCGGACCTCATCAAGGGCGTCAACTTCATCGTCGCGCACCAGTCGAAGGACGGATCGATCGAGGTCGATCACGGCGAATGGCCGATCGTCCGGGGCAAGTTCATGACGACGGCGAACAGCGTGACGGCGCTCGTCTGGGCGGAGGAGCACGCGAAGGACCCGCGGTATCGGCCGGCCATCGACCACGGCATGGCGTGGATCGCTGCAAACACGCCGGAGACGACGCAGGACAAAGTGTTCAAGATCATGGCGCTGACGACGTATGGCACAGCCGACCAGAAAGTCATGGTCACGCCCATCGTCGAGCAGCTGGTTGGCGAGCAGCAGAAAGACGGCGGATGGATGGAGCACGCGAAGCAGAAGGGCTCGAACGCGCTGTCCACCGGCCAGGTGCTGTATGCGTTCAAGGTCGCGGGCGTCAGCGTCCATGCGCCGTTCTTCTCGCGCGGCGTCGCGTATCTGATGGACACGCAGATCCACGACACGACGCCCGCGAACGGGTCCTGGAAGGCGACGAACACGGACAGCAACCGCCCGTCGGACTTCGCGCACACCATGTGGGCGGTCATCGGGCTGGCCGGGTCGTACGGCGCGACGAAGACCGGCAGCCTCTCGGTGATGACGCGGCTGGGGCAGGCCGACCAGCCGCCGCCGTCTGAACGCAAGCTCGAGATCGTGCTCGACGTGTCGGGCTCCATGGCCGAGAAGCTCGGCGACTCCACGCGGTGGAAGACGGCGCTCGGCGTGCTCGATCAGGTCCTCAAATCGCTGCCGGCGGACTCCAGCGTCGGGCTGCGCGTGTACGGACATCGCTACGGCTCGCGCGCGCCGCAGACCTGCACGGACAGCGAGCTCGTCGTGCCGATCGCGAAGCTCGACCGCGACAAGATCCTCGCCGCGGCCAACAAGCTGCGGCCTCGTGGCGAGACGCCGCTCGTCTATTCAGTGCTCCAGACCGTCGGCGATCTCAAGGGCTCGAGCACCGGCTCCGTGATCCTCATCACCGACGGCGAGGAGAGCTGCAAGGGCGACATGAAAGCCGCCGCAGAGACGCTCAAGGCCGCCGACGTCCACGTCACGCTCGACATCGTCGGATTCACGTTGCAGGGCAAGACGACCGAGGCGCAGCTGGGCGGTCTGGCCGAGTCCACGGGTGGGCGGTACTACAGCGCGCAGAACGGCAGCGAGCTCACGAAGGCGCTGATGCTCGCGTCGGTGCAGCGGCTGCCCTACGAAGTGTTCGACAGCTCAGGCAAGTCCGTCGCGACCGCGCAGACGGGCGCGCTCGGCCAGGAGCTTGCGCCCGGCGACTACCGCGTCGTCGTCCACGCGCCCGGGCAGGATCTCGAGGAGCGCGTCACGATCGCGGTTGAGAAGACGACGACGCTGACCGTCGCGATCAAGGACGGGAAGTTCGTGATCGAGCGGTAGGGGTGGCTGTGACCTGCCTTGTCACCGCTCATGGTACTCTCGCCTCCATGAAGGCTAGCTATGGCCACTAGTCACTCGGGTATCGAGTGGACGGAAGCGACATGGAA
>DATIWF010000168.1:0-3907 GCA_035519535.1 Vicinamibacterales bacterium
GCCATGAACCACGCGACGGAGTTCATTCAAAGGGGAACGATCACGCCGGCGTGGCTCGGCGGCAAGCCAAGCACGGCCGGCGCGACTCTTGAGATCCGGTCGGGGGCGGATGGGTCGGTGATCGGCAGGGTCCCGGCCGCCGGGGAGGTTGAAGTCGATCAGGCCATCGCATCGGCCGCCGGGGCACGTCACGCCATGGCCCGGCTTCCCGGGCACGTGCGGCGGGATGTCCTGGCACAAGTCGCGAGCGGATTGACCGCCCGGGCCGGCGAGTTCGCGGGCGTGCTGGTCGAAGAGGCGTGCAAGACCGTCCGCGATGCGAGAACGGAGGTCGCCCGCGCGATCGACACGTTTCGGCTCGCGTCCGAAGAAGCGACGCGGATCGGGGGCGAGTACCTGCCGCTGGACAATACGGCCCGGTCCGAAGGGATCGAGGCGGTGTGGAAGCGGGTGCCGGTCGGGGCGTGTTCGTTCATCACGCCCTTCAACTTTCCGCTGAACCTGGCCGCTCACAAGATCGCGCCGGCGATCGCCGCGGGCAACACCGTCGTGTTGAAGCCCTCCGAGATCACGCCGTTCTCGGGGCAGCTCGTGGAGAAGCTGCTCGAGGAGGCCGGCCTGCCGGAGGGCGTGTTCAGCCTCGTGCTCGGCGACGGCGAGACCGGCGCGGCGCTCTGCGAGGTTGGGGTCGACAAGATCTCGTTCACCGGCAGCGTCGCCACCGGCCGGCGCGTGGCGGTGGCCTGCGCCGAGCAGCTGATTCCGTGCACGCTCGAGCTCGGCGGCAAGGACCCGATGATCGTCTGCGCCGACGCCGACCTCGATGCGGCCGCGGGCGGCGCCCTGGCGGGAGGCTTCCTCAACGCGGGCCAGTTCTGCTGCGGCACCGAGCGGGTCTACGTGGTAGAGGAGGTCGCCGACCGCTTCATCGAGAAGGTCGTCGAGCGCGCTCGCGCGCTCCGCCAGGAGACCTCGGGCGAGTTCGACGTCGGAGCGATGTTCTGGCCACGCCAGCTCGAGATCGTCGAGCGCCAGGTCGACGACGCCGTCGCGGCGGGCGCGCGCGTGCTGGTCGGCGGTCGGCGCAACCCGCGCTTCGAGGGGCTCTTCTACGAGCCGACCGTCATCGTCGACGTGCGCTCCGACATGGCGCTGATGCGCGACGAGACGTTCGGCCCGGTGCTGCCGATCGTGCGCGTGAAAGACGTCGACGAGGCGATCGCCCGCGCGAACGAGACGCGCTACGGCCTGGCCGCGAACGTGTGGACCCGCGACGCGAAGCGCGCGGGCGAGATCGCGCGGCGGATCGACTCGGGCAGCGTGTGCGTGAACGACCTGTCGATGACCTACGGGGTCATCGAGGCGCCGTTCGGCGGGCTGAAGGAGAGCGGCGTGGGCCACGTGCAGGGCCGCGACGGCCTGCGCGGCTACTGCCACGCGCAGCCGCTGATCCGCGACCGCTTCGGCGGCCGCCAGGCCGGCAGCCACTACCCCTACAGCGAGAAACGCGACGCCGGCATGAAGAGGATGATCCGCTTCTTCTTCGGCACGCCGCTCGGCCGCTGGCTCTCGTAGCCAGCTGGAAACGGCTGCGCCCCCGAGCGGGCCGAGCTCGGGGGCGCTGAAAGAGCCCGAGAGGCCGGTGCTACGCGCGTCGGCGCGCGGCCGCCAGCGCCGCGAGGCCGAGGCCCAGCAGCACCGCGCTAGCCGGCTCGGGAACGGGCTCGACCTGGAAGAAACCCTTCGTCGAGACCGAGTCGCCGGCGGTAAGGCTGAACGTCCACCTGATCTGCATGTTCCCGCTGGCGGGCCCGAACGGCGCGCTCGGAATCGGCGTGCCCCACGTCTGCTGAGACAGGCTGGCGTAGATTCCCGGGCCGCCGTTCGCGTTCAGCCCGTCCGGGGCGAAGTCGCCGAGGCCCTTCGACAGGATTCCGTTCACGAGCGCCTGATAGAACGGCGTTCCGGCGATCGTGTTGAGCGTGACGTCGGAGTTCCCGTTCGCGTCCGTGTACCTCGTGCCAATTGGGTCACCATAGGTGTCCAGCGCCGGATTGCCGAAGTAGCCACCCTGCACCGTCGACGGTCCGATCGCGGCGATCGGCAGCGTGACGGTCATGATGAACGTCTGGGTCACGCCGGAGATGTTCGTCAGCGTGAAGGTGCTCGTGATCTGCGGGTCCTCGTTCACGTTGATCGACCAGTCGCAGTTGAAGCTCGTGCCGTAGGTAGTGCTGTCGACGAAGCCCTTCAGCTCGAAGCTGCCGTCCGGATTGGCCGTACCCTCTTGCGAGGCGGAGTAGCCGGCGTACCCACCGCCCAGCGATTCGATCTGGATGCCGATCACCGGTGCGGCGGTCGCGTGCGCAGCCACGACCATCACAGTCGCTGCGACACCGAGGCGTGTCAGCGTCGCGCGCCAGCTCATCTGAATCATCGTCTCCCTCCAATCCGATGTGGTCTCGGACCCACTCACCCTCTCGGACCGCGCGTTCGATGCCACGCGCCCGGGCCTTCGATGCAAAAGGCGCCCGTAGGCAGAATCCTACCAGAGCGACGTGCAGGGGCGGGAGATTTTTTTCATGGCGAGCGAGAGAAAAATCCCACTCAAGCAGGCGAACAAAGAGGCGAAATCGGGGTCAGACCAGCCGGCGGGACGCCACAAGGACGGCCAGGCCCAGGCCGATCAGGGCAAGGGCCGCGGGTTCGGGCGCCTTCTCCACCTGGAAGAACCCCTGGGTCGAGACCGAGTCGCCGCCACTCAAGCTGAACTGCCACTTGATCTGCATGTTCCCACTGGCAGGGCCGAAGGGCGCGCTCGGAATCGGCGTCCCCCACGACTCCTGCGGCTCGGTGCCCGAAGTGGACGAGTTCACGTTGTAGTTGCCGAGGCCCTGCGGCGGCATTCCGTTCACCAGCGCCTGGTAGAACGGATTCGCAGAGAACTGGACGTTGCCGTTCGCGTTGGAGTCGGTGTAGGTGGTGCCACTGCCAGCGAGGCCCAGATAGCCGCCCCGCAGCGTCGACGGGCCGAGCGCCGCGATCGGCAGCGTGACTGTCATGACGAACGTCTGGGTCAAGCTGGAGATGTTGGTCAAGGTGAAGGTGCTGGTGATCTGCGGGTCCTCGTTCACGACGATCGACCAGTCGCAGGTGAAGGCCGTGCCGTACACGGCGCCGTCGACGAAGCCCTTCAGCCCGAAGCTGCCGTCGGGATTCGCCGTACCCTCTTGCGAGGCGGAATACCCGGCGTAGCCACCACCCAGCGAGTCGATCTGGATGCCGATCACCGGTGCGGCGGCTGCACGCGCAGCCACAATCGTCACCGCTGCTGCGACCACGAAGCGCGCGCAGCACAAGCCCATCCGAACCATCGTCTCCCTCCAATCCGATGCGGACACCCACGTTCCCCGGGCGCGATGCCGTCGCCCGTGGGATTAATCCTACCAGAGCGTATTGCTCAACCGGTGGACCTTCTCAGCGCACGCGCGAGAAAAATCACTCCGATCCCGGCGAACAAAAAGGCAAAGCCCGGCTCGGGCACGACCAGGAACTCGAACGGGGTCTCGAGGACGTCGCGCGCGGTCAGGCCGAAGTCGAAGCTCACCCCGATCGAGCTCGAGACCGGCTGGGGGGCGGCCTCGGGGCCGAAGGACTCCGGGGAGCCCTGGCCCGAGATCCCGGGGAGGTCCCCGCCGTTGGTGTTCAGGTTGAACTTGCCCAGCACTTCGACGGGGTTGCCGTCGATCCGGGCCGTGTAGAAGCTCGCCGAGCTCACGGTCACGTCGCGGTCGTTCGTGTCGGTGTACGTGATCCCGCCGAAGGACCCGCTCATGGTCGGGAACGGGATCGGCGTGACGCCGCCGAGCGACGCGCTGACCGTGAAATTCTGGTTGAGCCCCGACAG
>DATIWF010000169.1:0-5402 GCA_035519535.1 Vicinamibacterales bacterium
GACGATCGTCGGCCGCTGCAGGGCGATCTTCTCCAGCGCGTCGCGCCCGTTCGTGGCCGCATCGACGGTGTAGCCCCAGCTCTTGAGGAGCTGCTGCAGCCCCACACGCTGGGCCGCATCGTCCTCAACGATAAGGACGCGGTCGCTGGAGTCCATGAGGGGCGTGGGCGGCATCGGACGGAACCTCAGGTCGATTGTGCCTGATCCGGGGCGGGGAGTGCCAAGGGTAAGGCTGAGTCCAGGGCCTCAAGAACGTAACACCACCGGGCGGGAGCAGCGCGTGGCCGCGTGGTGTAGATTGAGGTCACCATGCTCGGCCGCGGTGTCGTTCCGCTGACGGCGGCGGCGATCCTCGCCTCGGCACTGCCGGCAGCCCAGTCGGACGTTCGCACTCTGCTCGCCGCCACTCGGACAGCACTCGGCGGCGATGTCGTCCTGAACTCAGTCAAGGCAATCGTGGCGACCGGCACCCTTTCACGGCGGCTGACTCCAGTCGGGGTCAGTGGCGACGTTGAGTACGACTGCGTGCTGCCCGACCAATTCGTTCGAGTGCTTCACCGTGCGGTCGGCTGGTACGACGTCAGCGACTACGCTGGGTTCAACGCTAACGATGTGATCCACCGGACGGTCTTCCCGATGCGGACGGCAGGGCGTCCGGTTGTCACCCCGGTGCCACCGGTGACAACTCCGCTGGAGGCGGCTCAGGAGCAGATGACGCTACTACGCGAGCACAGGCATCTCTTCGCTGAGCTGACCTTGCCGCTTTTCGGGGCGTCATTCGACGGCTACCCGTTGCAGTTCTCTCTCCGGAGCGGACTGCCAGCGCCCGAAAGGCAGGTCGACGAACTTGTCGTGACGGGCGGGGATGGGTTCACCCTTTCACTGTTCCTGGACGCTGCCACCCACCTGCCCGCGCGCCTCACGTGGCGCGCGTCGCCGATCGTCGTGCTCGGGACGTCCTCGACGATGGTCGTTGGTCCGCACGGGCGAATGTTTGATAGCCCGGCGCCGCCAACCGTGCCGTCGGGCCAATCCACGGCCAGGCTGGAGAGCGTGGAGTGGCAGACGACGTTCACTGACTATCGTCGTGTCGCCGCGTTCAATTGGCCGCACCGGTTCACCGTGGCCGTTGGCGGAAAGGCGTACGAAGACCTGAAGATCTCGAACTACGCCATCAACTCCGCGATCGACCCGAGCAAGTTCAAGACGGGCCAGCAGAAGCCGCAGTAGGTCCGTCGGACAACGCGGCCCGTCTCGCCGAAACAGCCAGCGGGCGGCTTGCAAGCCAGGCCCGCCCGCCGTAGCATCAGCGCGAATCTTGTCGCACGTGCGAGGGCATCGCTTTCGAACGCGCCACGGGGTCAGGTCCGGCTTACGCCAATCGGGCCAGACCCCTCCTCAACCGGCAGTCCGAGGAGATCTGACATGAAGCGCTGGTGGTTGATCGCAACGGCCCTGTTGGCCCTCACCGTCGGCTTGGCGCCCGTTCGCACGCAGGGCCAGCCGACGAAGACGACGTTGTACCTGGTCGCCACGGCGCACCTCGACTCGCAGTGGAACTGGACCGTCCAGGACTCGATCCGCGACCACATCCCCAAGACGTTCCACACCAACTTCGACTTCTTCGAGAAGTACCCCGATTACAAGTTCACGTGGGAAGGCGCCATCCACTACATGTGGTTCAAGGAATACCACCCCGACGAGTGGGCGAAGGTGCAGCAGTACGTCGCGGCCGATCGGTGGCGGCTGGCCGGCTCGTGGATCGACGCCGTGGATACGAACATGCCGTCGCCCGAATCGCTCTTCCGGCAGACCCTGTACGCGCAGCGCTTTTTCCGGCAGGAGTTCAAGAAGGAGCCGAAGGACATCTATCTCCCGGACTGCTTCGGCTTCGGCTTTGCGCTGCCGTCGATCGCGGCGCACTCGGGGCTGATCTCGTTCTCGACGCAGAAGCTCACGTGGGGCCGGCCGATCCCGTTTCCGATCGGCCGCTGGAAGGGCGTGGACGGCAGCGAGATCATCGCCGAGCTCAATCCGGGCAGCTACGGCACGCGGCTGACCGAAGATCTTTCCCTCCAGTCGACGAACGGCGGGCGCGGCAACACGCCGTGGTTGAACGATCCGACGACGATCGGCGGGCAAGGCCTCGAGTTCCGGTATTTCGGCACGGGCGACACGGGCGGCGGGCCGACCGAGCAGTCGGTGCAGATCGTCCAGAAGGCCTTGGCGAATCCGCCGCCGGGTCTGACCGTCAAGAACACCTCGCCCGATCAGCTGGCGAAGGACCTGACGCCCGAGCAGCGCGCGGCGCTGCCCGTCTACAACGACGAGCTGATTCTCAAGACGCACGGCACCGGCTGCTACACGTCGCAGGCGGCGATGAAGCGCTTCAACCGCGCGAATGAGCTCCTGGCGGACGCCGCCGAGAAGGCGGGCGTCGCGGCGATGATGCTCGCCGGCGAGCCGTACCCGACGGACCGGCTTCGCGAGGCGTGGATCCGCTTTCTGTGGCACCAGTTTCACGACGACCTGACCGGCACGTGCATTCCGCAGGCGTATCAGTTCTCGTGGAACGACGAAATCGCGTCGCTCAACCAGTTCGCCGGCGTGCTGACGAACTCGACGAGCGCAGTGTCGTCGCTCCTTGACACGTCCGGGTCGGGCACGCCCCTCGTCGTCTACAACCCCGTGTCGATGAACCGCCGCGAGCCCGTCGAGGCGACCGTGCATCTCGCGGCGCCGGCGGCCGCGGTGACGGTCGTGGACGACAGCACGGGCGAGACCGTGCCGGCGCAGGCGCTGAGCGCCGGCGCGGCCGGCACGCGCATCGCGTTTCAGGCGGAGGTGCCGTCGATGGGTTTCGGCGTGTTCCACGTGCGGCCGGCCGCCGCGGCGGCCTCGTCCTCCTCGTCGCTCAAAGTGACGCCGACGTCGCTCGAGAACAACCGCATCCGCGTGAAGATCGACGAGAACGGCGACATCGCGTCGATCTACGACAAGGACGCGAAGCACGAGCTGCTGTCGGCGCCGATCATGCTGGAGCTGCGCGACAACCCGTCGCCCTCGTGGCCGGCGTGGGAGGTGCTCTACGAGACGGTGCAGTCGCCGGCGCGCGAATACGTGGCGAATCCGACCGTGAAGATCATCGAGCGCGGGCCCGTGCGCGTCGGCCTGGAGATCACGCGCAAAGCGTCGGGCTCGACGTTCGTGCAGCGCGTGCGGCTCGCCGAGGGCGGCGACCGCGTCGAAGTCGAGAATCTCGTCGACTGGCGCTCGCCGAACGCCGAGCTCAAAGCGTCGTTCCCGCTCGCGGCCTCGAATCCAAAGGCCATCTACGACCTCGGGCTCGGCACGATCGCCCGGACCAACAACGAGCCGGACAAATACGAAGTGCCTGCCCAGAAGTGGGCGGACATCGACGACGTGAGCGGGACGTTCGGCGTCGGGATCATCAACGACAGCAAGTACGGCTGGGACAAGCCGGCCGACAACACGATCCGGCTGACGCTCCTGCACACGCCGCGGCCGAACACCGGCTACACCTACCAGAGCAGCAACGACCTCGGTCATCACCGGTTCGTCTACGCGATTGCCGGCCACGCCGGGGATTGGCGGCAGGGCAAGATGCCGGTGCGCGCGACCGCCCTCAATCAGCCGCTCGCGGCGTTCGAGACGACCGCACACGCCGGCGCCCTCGGCCGCGCGTACTCGATGGCGACCATCCTGACGAACGGGTTGCCGGACACGACGGGCCAGGTCGCGATCGTCGCGATGAAGAAGGCCGAGGACAGCGACGAGGTCGTGATGCGCGTGCAGGAGCGCTACGGTCAGCCCGTGTCCAACGTCACCGTGCGCCTCGGCGTGCCGATTCTCGGCGCGCGCGAAATCAACGCCGCCGAAGAAGAGGTCGGGCCGTTCGCGCTGCCGCAGGCGAACCGGGGAGGCGGGGGCGGGCGCGGCGGCGGTGGCGGTGCGGCGATCAACGTGCCGCCGCCGGCGACGACGACGCTTCAGATCGGGCTCGGGGCGTATCAGCCGCGCGCGCTCGCGATGAACCTGCAGTCCGCGTGGGACGCGTCGATGGCCTACCAGGCGTTCAGCACGGCGGCGGCGGCAGCGGCCGCGGCGGCGGGACGCGGTGGCGGCGGACGGGGCGGCGGCCGGGGCACGGCGCCGCCGGACGTTCCGAAGCCCGCGACCCGCGCCATGGCGACCGTCGACCTGCCGTTCAACCTGGATGGCGTCTCCTCCGACACGCTGCGCGCCGACGGCGACTTCGACGGGAAGAAGCACACGCTGCCGGCCGAGCTGTTCCCGCGGTCGCTCCAGGTGGACGGCGTGCCGTTCGCCTTCGGCCCGGGGCAGCCCGGCGCGAAGAACATCCTCGTGCCGAGCGGCCAGACGATCGCGCTGCCGGCCGGCACGTTCAACCGCGTCTACGTGCTCGCCGACGCCGTGGGCGGCGACCTCGCCACGCCGATCACGATCGGCGGCGTCACGAAGAGCTGGGCCGTGAGCGAGTGGCAGGGGCCGATTGGCCAGTGGTGGAGCCGCCTCAAGGACATCGCGCCGTCGCTGCACGAGCCGTTCGCCGTGCAGAACGGCAACAACGGCCTCGTCGTCGACTGGGATCCGAAGACGGGCATCGTGACGGGCATCGACAAGATCCATCCGGCGTTCGTGAAGCGCGACGAGGTCGCGTGGATCGCGACGCATCGACACGATCCGAACGGCAACGAGCCCTACGTCTCGGCCTACGTGTTCAAGTACGGCTTCGATCTGCCGGCGGGCACGCGCCAGATCACGCTGCCGAACGACAATCGCGTCCGCATCTTCGCCATCAGCGTCGTCGACGAAACCAGTTCCGTGACGCCGGCGGGGCCGCTGTACCTGGCGGACTTTCCGGCGGCCGCGACGCCGGCGCCCAAAGCGGTTGAAGGGCAGAAGGCAGAGGGCCAAGGGCAGAAGGCAGAGGGCAGAAGGCAGAAATGAGGATGCTGCGAAGGTGCTTTGTCGCGTTGGCGCTGATTGGCGCTGTCGCCTGCGGCGGCGCCGGTGGTGGCACGACCACCGCGCGGCCCCCGACGAGCAGCCGCAAGGTCGTCGGCGTCACGCTGCTCACGCAGACCGACGCGTTCTACAAGGCGCTTGAAGCCGGTATTCGCCAGGAAGCCGCGGCGAAGGGCCTCGACGTCGTCGTCGTCGCGTGCGAGTACGACCCGACGAAGCAGGCGTCGCAGATCGAAGACTTCGTCGCGCAGCACGTCGCCGCGATTCTGGCCGCGCCGTGCGATTCCGATGCGATCGTTCCCGCGCTCGCTGGGGCGGAACAGGCGGGCATCCCGGTGTTCACCGCGGACATCGCGGCGCACGGCGGCAAGATCGCGTCACACGTCGCGAGC
>DATIWF010000170.1:0-32298 GCA_035519535.1 Vicinamibacterales bacterium
TCAAACGTCGCCGCCTTGCGTGGACCCCGAGCTTCTCACTTCTGCCTTCACACTTCTGACGTGTCTACGAGACCTTCGTCAGTTTCTGCTCGACCCAGGGCACCCAGGTCTTGCCGCCGTCGGTCGAGAGCTCGGCTTTCCACGTTTGCGACTTCCCGTCCGCGGCAATGACGGTCTCGGCTCTCATGTGGTAGCTCGTGCCCTTGACGGTCATCGTGGACGTCGCCTTCCAGGTGTTGCCAGCAATCGTGAACGTTCCGGACCACGTCGCCCCGTCACTCTGGTAGCCCAGGAACCGATAGGTTTTCGACGCCGCGTCGTAGACGTCGATCTCGCCCCACTGAACGCCGCCGAACGCGCCGGTTTCCTGGCCGCTCCATTGCAGTCCGAAGCCGTTTGCGACCATCGTCCCCGTCTGCTTGCCGGAGATTTTCGCGGCCGGTCCGAGGGCCGTCGCCTTGGCCTCACCCTCGTATTGCCAGACGCCGGCCATGACGGCGAGCTTCTTGACCTCGGGTCCCGGCTGCGGGGCCTGGGCCATCCCGCGCGACGAGGTGGCCACGACGAGCACCAGCACGGCGAACAGTCTCGGTCGTCTCATGAATAATCCTCCTGCGCCGCCGTCGCCTGCGGGCGCGTCCGGCGCGGACGCATAATACGCGTACTCAGGCCTAGTGTGATGAAAGGATGCGTTGCGCCATGACCCGTCGCGAATTCGGTGTCGCCGCGCTCGGCTCGGTCCTTGCGGCGCAGGCCCGCGGGCTTGCCGCCGCGCAGCCCGCCGCCGCCCTGCGCGTGAACGGCCAGCGCCTCAACGATCACCTGACGGCCCTGTCGGCGTTCGGGCGCAACCCGCAGGGCGGCGTCTCGCGCGTCGCGTACAGCGACGCCGATAAGGCCGGGCGCGCGGCCGTGATGGACTGGATGCGCGCGGCCTCGCTCGACCCTTCCATCGACGCCGCCGGCAACATCGTCGGCCGTCGCGCCGGCAGCGCGGCGCTCAAGCCGCTCGTCTTCGGCTCGCACATCGATTCGGTGCCCGAGGGCGGCAACTACGACGGCGACGTCGGGTCGCTGGGCGCGATCGAGGTCGCGCAGACGCTCGCCGAGCGCAGCGTGACGCTGCGCCATCCGATCGAAGTGACCATCTGGTCGAACGAAGAGGGCGGGCTCTACGGCAGCCGCGCGTGGAGCGGCCAACTGGAAGGCAGCGAGCTCGCGAACGTCTCGTCGAGCGGCAAGACGATTGCCGACGGCATCCGCTTCATCGGGGGCGATCCATCACAGCTCGGCCGGGTCAAGCGCGCGAAGGGCGACATCGCGGGCTACTTCGAGCTGCACATCGAGCAGGGCGGCATCCTCGACGCCGCCGGCACCAACATCGGCATCGTCGAAGGCATCGTCGGCATCCAGCAGTGGGACGTCACCGTCACCGGCTTCGCCAATCACGCCGGGACGACGCCGATGGACCAGCGGCACGACGCGCTGTTGTCGGCAGCCAGGTTCATCGACATGGTGAATCGCGTCGTGCGGAGCGTACCGGGGCGGCAGGTCGGCACCGTCGGAAGGATTCAGGCGCTGCCCGGCGCGCCCAACGTGATCCCCGGCGAGGTCCGATGCACGCTCGAGCTGCGCGACCTCGACGACGCCAAAGTCGCGCAGCTTTATTCGACGATTCGAGACGAGGCGACGAAGATTGGCGCCGAGAACCAGACGACGTTTGCGTTCAGGTCACTGCACGTGAACGTCTCGGCGCCGAGCGACCCGAAGATGCGCGCGATCATCAGCGACGCCGCGCGCTCGCTCGGTCTCTCCACGCGCGTGATGCCGAGCGGCGCCGGCCACGACGCGCAGGCCATCGCGCAGCTCGGCCCGATGGGCATGATCTTCATCCCGAGCGTCGGCGGGATCAGCCACTCGCCGAAGGAGTTCTCGCGGCCCGAGGACATCGTCAACGGCGCGAACGTGCTGCTGGCCGCGGTGGTCGCGGCGGATCGGACGCTCTGATTCGAGCGCCGGCTACCTGCCGCGCCGGGACGTCGCGACTTTGGACAGCACTTCCGACAGCTGCTTCATCACCGGCCCGCGGGGCGGCACACGGATGATCTTGCCGTTGACGATGACGAATCCTCCCGCGCCCGCGGCCACACCGGGGGACACGTACGTCGCGACAATCACCCATCGTCTCGGATCGAGCTTCGCCATGGTTCGCCTCCTGATTTCCGATCAAGGACACGTCGCAGCGCGCTCACGTCCGAGTTCGAACGAAAGCTGACGACCGAACGCGCGTGTGGGGAGTGCCCCATGCTGCGCCCCCGGTCGGGAAATAGCAAGAAGAATCGAGGCCTCAGCGCCCGAGGCCAGCTGCACCGATCGCTACTTTTTCGTCGCGGGCACGAGAGCCTTGAGCTCGTCGAACCAGTTGAGGACGACGCGATATTCAGCCGGCGCCTGACTGCTTCCTGGCGGCGTCGCGACCAGGAACCGATTGTTCACGGGCGGCGTGGCCATGACGGCTGTGTCCGTGATCGACGTCTGGGGAACTCGGATCGCTTCCACGGGCCGTCCGATGGTCAGTGAGCCGCCGAACGGCGTAACAGGTACCGAACGGAGGCTCGCACCAGAATGGTAGAACAGCGTCCGGTCGTCGGCCGACCACGCGGCATCCTGACCAGGTCCATCGGTCACCGGAATCTTGACGTCGTTGACATTCGGGAAGGGCCGGACGAACAGGTGGGGAAAGAGGTCGGTCGAAGTGTACGCAAGCCAGTGGCCGTCGGGTGACAGCGCGGGTTGAGAGCTGCGCGTCTGCTCGGTCACGACGGATTTCACGTCGCCGGTCGTGACCGACACCTGCATGATGTCCGACTGATTCTTGTCGGTCCTCGCGCTCGTGAAGATGAGGTTCCCGTCCGGACCCCATGAGCCGGGGAGTTGCGTCTCGCCGGCCGCGGCCGTCGTCAATCGCTCAGGCGGGGTCGTGCCGGCCGCCGACATCACGAAGATGCCACCTGGGTCTTGGCCTGATGCGCCCATCGCCCGCCAGAACGCGATGCGATGACCGTCCGGGCTCCAAACGGGACTCCTGACCGGACTTCCAAGTGGGGTGAGCCGGCTCGCGACTTCGCGGGTCAGGTCGATCAGCCAGAGCCCGCCATTGGCGACGCCAGCGGTCATCCCAACGATAGAGGCCGCGAAGCGGCCGTCCGGCGAGATCTTGAGCCAGGTGAAATCCGCCGGTGCAACGGCGAGCGACGTCTCCTGTCCCTTGGTGTCCCGCCACGAGAGCATGCGTAGGAGGCTCCGGACCTGACCAGGGAGATAGACCAGCGTGCCGTTCCCGGCGAACGCGAAGTCGGCCGCGCCCGAGTCCTTCATGATGACGCCGGCGAGCACCTGCACCGGCTCGCCTGTGATTTCTGCGCGGCTGAGATCGAAGGGCACGGCCTTCAGCACGCCCCCCGATCCAAAGACGATGTGCCCGGTCGGGCTGTAGCGCGGGGAGATCCCGTTTCGGATCAGCACGCGCCACGTCTTCGTGTCCAGCGAGAGGAGGCCGATATCCCAGCCGGCTGATCTGACGATGCCGAACAACACGTGCTTGCCATCCGGGAGCGCCTGCGGCCAAAGGTGGTCGACCTCGTCGTCCTCTGTGCGCGGCTTCGTCAGCACCTCAACCGCCCCGCCCGCGGTGGAGATGCGAAGCAGGCCAGATTCGCGGCTCACGCTTGCGAAGACCATCGTGTCTGGTGTCGGCCAGGTCACGCCGCGGAGATTCCCGGAAATCTCGCACAGACGGATGGGCGAGCCTCCGGCAATCGGTACCTTGTAGAGCGCCGCATCGGCGCCGCTCGATCCCCCCGCCTGATAGGCGATCCACGCACCGTCTGGAGACACGGTCAGACCTCGGGGCGCTTCGCCCAGGTTCTTGAGAATGACCGGCTCGAACCGATCGAGTGGACGGAGCACGAACTGGTTGTCGTCGCCGGCGCGACTGAAATACAACAGGCGGGATCCGTCTGGCGTGAGTGACAGGTCGCTATGGTTGGTCTCGACGGCGATCGGCGCGTCCGGCGTCGGCACGATGGCGAAACGCAAGACCGGCGCCGGCGCCGGCTGGCGCGCGCGCCAGACGAGGACGCCGGTCAGGAGCGCCGCGACGATCGCCGTCGCGGCGGTGGCCATCAGGAGCCATCGCGCCGAGGTGCGTGACGACGGGGCCGTCGTGGGGACATCCAGCGTCGCGTCGATGTCATCGAGCTCGAGCCGAGCGGCCAGCATCGAGTCGAGCCGGCGCGCCCGGTCCTTTTCGAGCGTGCGGCGGAGCAGCCGCCGCACCGCCGGCGACACGCCTGGCGGCAGGGCATCGAGCGGGGGCGTGTCCCGCAGGACCGCCGCGAGCACGTCGGAGATTTCCGGGCCCTCGAACGCGCGCCGGCCGGTCAGCATCTCGTAGAGCACGACGCCGAACGCCCAGAGATCCGCCCGCCGGTCGACCGGCTTGCCACGGGCCTGCTCGGGCGACATGTAGGCGGCCGTGCCGATGATGATGCCCAGATCGGTTGCGCGACCCGTAATCGTCGGCGAGTTCATCGCCATCGCAGACGATGAGGCGGGATCGGGACCGAGTGCCTTCGCGAGTCCGAAGTCGAGGACCTTGACGGCGCCGTCGGGCCGAACCTTCACATTCGCGGGCTTCAGATCGCGATGAATCACGCCGGCCTCGTGGGCAGCGGCAAGGGCGTCCGCGATTTGCCGCGCGATCGCGAGGGCTTCGGCCACGGGCAGCGCGCCGGTCGAGAGCCGATCGGCCAGCGTCGGACCCTCGACGAGCTCCAGCACGAGCGCGTGCGTCGGCCCGCTGTCCTCGACGCCGTAGATCGCCGCGATGTTCGGGTGGTTGAGCGACGCGAGTACCTGGGCCTCGCGCTGGAATCTCGCGAGCCGATCCGGATCGCCGGCGACGACATCAGGCAGAATCTTCAGCGCGACGTCCCGATTGAGCTTCGTGTCGCGGGCGCGATAGACCTCGCCCATCCCGCCGGCGCCCAGCGGCGAGACAATCTCGTACGATCCGAGGCGCGCGCCCGCGGTCAGCGGCATGGCCGCTAGAGGCCGGCCGTCTTCAGCTTCACCTTCAGCGCGTTCCACTTCGCCATCAGCGCGGTGTACTCCGCCAGGCGATCCTGACACGCCTTGAGCGCCGCGGCCGTCGGCGCCATCTCCGAGGACTGCATCGGCATCACCGCAGCGACCATCGCGGGCCCGATCGACGCGAGGGTCTGCGCGACGGCTTCCGGCGCCGCGACGGCGGGACCGCCGGCGCCACCGCCTGGCGCGGGAGCGCCGGGGGCGCCGCCGCCACGCGCACCGCCGCGTCCGCCGCGTCCGCCGCCACCCCGTCCGCCGAATCCGCCGCCGCCGGCGCCGGCCGCGGCCGCTGGCGGCGCGATCGCCTCCAGCTCCTTGATCAACGCGTCGTTGGCGGCCGACTGCGGCTTCGCGCGGAGCTTGTCGAGAGCGTCGTGCGCTTCCTTGAGCGCGGCCTCAGCCGCCATCGCGTTGTTCTCCGCCTGCGTCGTCAGCGTGTAGATCTGCTGGACGGCGAGCGAGTCCTTCACGCGGGGGTCCATCTTCACGGTGATCGGCTGCGTCTGGCTCTTGCCGTCCACCGTCAGACGCACGGTGTACGCGCCGGGCGCGACCCACGGCGAGTTGACGCCGCCGTAGGTGCGATGCGGCACCGCGCCGCCTCCCCCGCCACCGCCGCGTCCTCCGCCGCCGCCGCCCGCCAGCGGGTCGTAGTGCATGTCCCACGAGAAGCGGTGATGGCCGGCGGCCGTCGAGAGCACCTGCTGCGGCGCGGGCCAGTAGAGCGGCAGACCGCAGTCGGGCGCCGTCGGTGTGGCTTGACAGAGCTTGTTGTAGGCGACGGGATCCTTCGCGGGATCCGGATCGCGCACCGGCTCGTTGCTCGAGTACGCGCGGATCACTTTGCCGGCGGTGTTCAGGATCTCGAGCTTCACTTCGCCCGTCGCCGCCGACGGCAGGTAGTAGTCGATGAGCGCGCCCGGCGGCGGGTTCTCGCCCGCGGGCAGCTCCGGCGGCCACGGCGTCGGATCGTTCATCGCGAACCGCACGCGGATGCCGGTCGCCGGTTTGTAGAGGAACGGGCCGTTGGCCGCGCGCAGCTCCGCCTGCTGCCGCAGCGGCGTGACGTCGTCGAGGATCCAGAAGCCGCGCCCGTGCGTGCCGGCGACGAGGTCCGAGCACAGGCAGCTCGCGTCGTCCTTGACCTGGATGTCGCGCACGGAAATCGCCGGCATGTTGAGCCGCAGCGACGACCAGTGATCGCCGTCATCGAAGGACACCCACACCTGCGTGTCGGTCGACGCGTAGAGCAAGCCCTTCACGCGCGGGTCCTCGCGGATCGAGTTCGAGACCGCGCCGGCCGCGATGCCGGTGTTGATCTCGGTCCACGTCTTGCCGCCGTCGTGCGTGCGCCAGAAGTGGGGATTCATGTCGTCGATCCGGAGCGTGTTCGCCGCGGCGTACGCGGTGAGCGTGTCGAAATGCCCCGCGTCCATGTTGAAGATGCGCGTCCACGGCTTGATCTGCGGCGGCGTGACGTCGGTCCACTTCGCGCCGCCGTCCATCGTCACCTGAATGGCGCCGTCGTCGGCGCCGGCCCAGATCACGCCGACGTCGCGCGACGAGGCGGCGAGGGCCGTGATCGTGCCCTGCGGCGACGGCGTCACGCCGCTCGCGTACTTGCCGGCGCTCGCCGGCACGGTCCACGTCTGGCGCGCGAGATCGCCGCTGATCCGCGTCCAGTTGTGGCCGTGATCGACCGACTTCCAGACCGCGTTCGAGGCGTAGAACAGGACCGTCGGATCCACCGGTGACCAGAGGATCGGCATCGTGCGCACGTTGCGGCCGAAGGCCTGGCCGCGTGCCTCCGTCGTCGGACCGACGGACGCCGTCTGCCCGGTCTTGCGGTTGTAGAGCGACACGCCGGTGCGCTGGCTGCCGAACACGAGGTCCGGATCCTTCGGATCGGGCGCGGCGACGCCGTACTCCTGGATGTTCACCGGGTGCCAGTCGTGGAACGTGATCTCGCCGTCGTTGCTGCGGCTGTCCACGCACGCCGAGCCGGAGTCCTGCTGGCCGCCGCAGAGCCGGTACGGGAACGCGTTGTCCGCGGTCACGTGGTAGATCGCCGCGGTCGGCTGCGTGTACCAGTTGCTCCACGACTCGCCGCGGTTGGCCGACACGACCCCGCCCTGGTCGCTCACGACCAGGATGATGTTCGGATTGTCCGGGTTCACCCAGCTCTTCTGATAGTCGTCGCCGCCGGGCGCGCCGCGCACGGCCGACCACGTGAGTCCGCCGTCCTCCGTGCGCCAGAACACGGTCGAGCAGCTGTAGACGACGTTCTCGTTCTTCGGATCGACCGTGACCGTCGGCAAGTCGCCGCCGCCGATGCGTCCAAGCGGCCGCTGGTCGGGCGGATGGCGTTGCGATCCCGTCTCCGCCACGCGCGGATCGTCGGTCGCCAGGAACCAATGGTCGCCGCCGTCGACGGTCTTGAAGAAGCCGATCGTCGCGCCCCCGCCGCCGCGGCCGCCGCCCGGCGCTCCGCCGCCGCCCGCCGCGCCGGCGCCACCCCCTGCGCCCGGGGCCGGCGGCACGCATGGTCCGATGCAGGCGACCGTCGCGTAGATCACTTTCGGATTGCTCGGCGCGACGGCCAGGTTCGCCTCGAGCACACCCGGCAGACCGTTCGTCAGCGGCTTCCAGGTCGTGCCGCCGTCGGTGGATTTGAAGATCCCGCCATCGTTCGATTGCGCGTTGCCGCCGAACTGGCCGTTCTCGGAAAAGCCCTGCTGCTGCTGCCAGAGCGCGGCGTAGATCACATTCGGATCGCTCGGATCCATGCGCACGTCGTTCGCGCTCACGTACTCGTTCTTGTACAGGACCTTCTCGAACGTCGCGCCGCCGTCCGTCGACCGGAAGATCCCGCGCTCGGCGTTCGGCCCGTACGGATGGCCGAGCGCGGCCACGAACAGGCGATTCGGGTTGCGCGGATCGACGACGATGTTCGCGATCATCTGGGTGTCGCGAAGGCCAAGGTGCGTCCAGGTCTTGCCGGCGTCGGTCGACTTGTACATGCCGTCGCCCGTGGACAGGTCGGGCCGGATGATTCCCGCGCCGCTGCCGACGTAGATGACGTTCGGGTCGGAGGGCGCCACCGCGATCGCGCCAATCGAGCCGGTTGTCTGGCTGTCGAAGAGCGGCGTCCACGTCGATCCGTAGTCGGTGGACCGCCAGACGCCGCCGTTGTCGAAGCCGATGTAGAAGACGTTGGGCTGGGTGCGCACGCCGTCGAGCGCCCGGGCGCGACCCGCGCGCGGCGGCCCGATCGAGCGCCAGCGCATCGCGGAAAAGGTCGCAGGATTCGCGGATTGCGCGACCATCGATGCCGCCAGCGCGCCGACCAGCGCGCCGACCAGCGTGATTCCTGAAATGAGTCTCTTGGCCACGGGGACCTGCCTTCCTGAACGGACAGAGTCTACCCGAACTACGAGCGGGCCTCGTGCTTGACGCCGGCGGCCCAGCGCACGAGCGCGGCCCAGTAGAAGCGGCCATGGGCCGCACGGGTCTCGAGATCCCGGAGCCAGGCCGCGCCGGCATCCGCGGTGAGCGCGCCGAGATCCGTGGCTTGCTGGACGCGCCGCTCCAGCATGATGCGTAAGCTCGGAAGGAACTGCCGCGACTCGGCCACGATCGTGCCGGACTCGATCGACTCGAGGCCGGCCGTCGCGAAGTGCGACTCGAGCTCGAGCGGCGTCATCGGATTGAGCGCGCCGGCCGGGGCGGAGCCGTCGAGGACCTGACGCGTCACGGCGTAGTCGGCGGCGAGAACCATGCCCTGCGCGAACCACTCGACGGCGCCGACGCGGCCGCCTCGTCGAGTCACGCGCGCGAGCTCGGCGATCGCCTGCGACACCGGACTCACGTGCACGAGGATCTTGTCGCAGAACGCCGCGTCGAACGCGCCGTCGGGAAACGGGATCCGGCGGATGTCGCCGACGTCGTACGTCGCCTGCGACGCGCCAGTCGCGCGCGCGCGCTCGGAGGCCTGAGCCACGAGCGCACGCGTCGGATCGATTCCGACGATCCGTCCCTCGGGGCCGACATGTTCGACAAGATCCGGCAGGGCCGTGCCCGGGCCGGAGCCGGCCTCGAGCACGTGGCTGGTCGCGCGCAGGCCCAGGTGGCGAAGCAGGGTGCGGCGCGCTTCGCCAAACCCCTCGGGCAGCGCGTCGAGAATCGTCAGGATCGGAGCGAGATCCTCGACCTCGTTCAGCCGCCCCCAGCAGTCCGACGCCGGCTGCTCACGTCCGCGCGAATCGGACGCGTCGGTCACTTGCCAATCATCAGGATCGTGAACGATCCGGGAACTGCCTGACCGCGGCCGCCGCGGCCCCCGGCCGGTGGCGGCGTCGGCGCGGGACCGAATTCCTGCGACATCACGAACAGGTGTCCGGTCTTGCCGTCGAGCGTGATCGTGCGCGCGCCGTTCATCGTCTGCAGGTTCTGCTCGACGGCAAAGCTGGTCGGGCTCGATTCCTTGACGACCGTCATCGTCCCGTTGCCGTGCGAGCTGAAGGCTTCCATGGTCGCGGGGTTGAACGTCGCGCCGTCCGAGCCGCCCGCGAGCGGCAGCGTCGTCAGGATCTTGCCGTTCTTCGCGCTCATGATGACCATCGTCGGCTGCGCGGCCTGTCCCTGCGGTGGCGTCATCGAGGAGTTGCCGCACGCGACGAACAGGACCTGGTTCTTGACGTCGAGCGCGAGACCGTTGCAGCGGCCGCCCTTGTCCGCGAAGTCGTAGTGCGCCGTCGTCTTCATCGCCTTCACGTCGACGACGGCGATGTTCGACTCGGCCTGCATCACGACGTAGAGCGTGCCTTTGCCGTCGCTCACGCTCTGCTCCGGCGTCCCGCCCAGATCGACGGTCCCGGCGACCGAGCCGTCTTTCGCGTCGATGACGAGCGCGTTCTTGGTCGGATGGCTGTAGACATACACGCGATCGTTGAACGTGTCGCAATAGATGCCGTCGGGGCCGAAACCCTGCGGGATGTCGATCTTCTTGATGAGCGTCAGCGTCTTCGTGTCGAACATCGAGATGCCCGGCCGGCTGCTCGAGAACCCGTGACCGGTCTTCGAGCAGACGGCCACGCCGTTGCCGCCGGTGTCGGGAATCTCGCCGACACGGTCGAGCGTGTCGAGATTGAAGACCGTGATTCTCGCGACCGACGCCGGAATTGCCGGCGCCGTGTCCGTCGCCGCGACTTCGCGTGCGGCGCCGCGCGGGACATAGAGCCGCCGGCCGGCGACGTCCGCATAGATGTAGTCCCACCCGCCTTCGCCGCCGACCTTCGCGGTCTTGAGCACTTTGTACGGGCCCGTCGTCGGCGCCTGCCCGGCCAGACCAACCGCCGAGCAGAACGCGATCGCCGCGGCCGAGATGAAGACAGTCCGTCGCATGATCCGGCTCCCTTCCATTGACGATGACGCGCGCATGATACCCGACTTCAGCCCTCGCCGGGCTTCAGCACGATCGAGAGCACGATCGACGCGACGACGAAGAACACGAACGTGACGATCGCGGTGCTCATCGCCATGCGCCGCGGATTCTGATCCGGCCGGAGCATGCGCTGGCGGTACTCGTGATAGCTGATCACGTACGCGCTCGCCGCCGCGAGCGCGCCGAAAACCGTGCCGAAGAAGATCAGGAACGCCCGCATGCGACTCAGAACGACGCGATGAAGCTCAGGATATCCGCCAGGTCGACGCGCTGCGAATAGGTCACGCCCGCGCAGTTGCCGTTGTTCACGAACGAGTTCACGGCCAGCACGGTGTTGGAGCCGCCCAGAATGTCGGGCCCGCCGGAATCGCCGAAGCAGATGCCGCCTTTTCCCTGGGCTGGGTTCGCGGTGAGCTTGATGAACTCGCCGCTGATGCGGTTGTTGCTCTGAATCAGCAGGCTCGGCGCGAAGTACCGCGTGAACAGGAACACCTGCTCCGGCGGCCCGCCGCCGTGGAGGAAGCCCTGGACGCCGTAGCCCACGATGTCGACCGCGGTCCGCATCGCCAGCGTGTCGACGAGATTCGCGGCAGGAAGATCAGCGAACGCGCCGGGATCGCTCGGCGCGTCCAGTACCACGACCGCGACGTCGTGCGTGTCGAACCCCGGCAACCCGTGCGCGCATCCGGGGCACCACGCGGGATGCGGATGGAACGTTCCCTGCGTGAAGTCGGTCGCCAGCGAAAACGGAGGGCCCGACTTGTACGACACGAAGACCGGAAGCGACGGGTCGGCGCAGTGCGCCGCAGTCAGGAAGGTCGCGTCCGAGAGCGCTGCGCCTGAACAGATCGAGTCCATGTCACGATTCAGCGTGCCGGGCTGGGAAGTGCCCATCCTACACTCGGAAGGCTGTCCCGACGATCGGGATTCGGATGGGGTCTGCCACGCGTCACGTGACTGACGCGCCGGCCACTCGGGCGCGAGATCGACGGCGCGCCCGCCGGCGCCCGCGGCCTACGCGCTCGCCGGCACGGCCGCCGCCGTCCCCTTGAGCCGCCGTTGGAGCTGGGCCATGTAGGTGAAGAACACCGGGGTGAGGTAGAGCGTCACGAGCTGCGAGAAGATCAACCCGCCGACGACCACGAGCCCCAGCGGCTGCCGGGCTTCGCCGCCCGCGCCGTAGCCAAACGCGATCGGCACCGCGCCCAGCAAGGCCGCCATCGTCGTCATCATGATCGGACGGAAGCGGATCAAGCAGCCCTGATAGATCGCTTCCTCCGACGACATGCCCCGGCGCTCGGCGTCGAGCGCGAAGTCGATCTGCATGATCGCGTTCTTCTCGACGATGCCGATGAGCATGATCATGCCGACGAACGCGTAGATGTTCAGGTCCATGCGGAAGACGATCAGCGTGAGGAGCGCGCCGAACGCCGCCGACGGCAAGCCGGAGAGAATCGTCAGCGGGTGGATGTAGCTCTCGTAGAGCATGCCGAGCACGATGTAGACGACGAGCACGGCGATGACGAGGAGGATGGCGAGGTTCGAGAGCGCGCCCTCGAACGCCGCCGCCTCGCCCTGGAACTGGCCGGTCACGCCCTCGGGCACGACGCGCCTGGTGACCTCGCGCACGCGGCTCAGCACGTCGCCGAGCGAGGCCCCCGGCGCGAGTCCGAACGACACGGTGACGGCCGGCAGCTGGCCGTAGTGGTTGACGGTCTGCGGTCCGACCTGCTGCTTGACGGTCGCGAGGGTATCGAGCGGCACGACCGAGCTGGTCTGGCCGGCGCCCTTGAAGTACAGGAGCGACAGCGCGGTCGGATCCTGCTGGAACTCGGGTGCGAGCTCGAGCAGCACTTTGTACTCGTTGACCGAGCCGTAGATCGTCGAGACCCAGCGGGGGCCGTAGGCGTCGTAGAACGCGCTCTCGATCTGGTTCGCGGTGACGCCGAGCGCCGCCGCCTTGTCGCGGTCGATGTCCACGCTCACCTGCGGGCTCGTGATCTGCAGGTCGCTCGTGACGTCCTGCAGGCCCGGCAGCTCGGCGAGCGCCGACTTCAGCTTCCGCGCGGTGTCGTAGAGCGCGCTCTTGTCCGGCGACTGCATCGAGTACTGATACAGGCTCTTGCTCACCTGCGAGCCGATGCGGATCGTCGGCGGGTTCTGCAGGTACGCGAACATGCCGACGACCTGGTCCACCTCGGGGCGCAGGCGCTGAATCACCTGCTCGACGGACGCCTTGCGCTCCGATCGCGGCTTCAGCGTGACGACGATCTGGCCGAGGTTCGGGCCGCCGAGGGTCTGCGACGCGCTGCCGCCGATCGTCGAGACGAGCGCTTCGACGTTCGGATCGCGCCGGATGATGCTCGAGATCTGGTCCTGGTACTCGACGAGCTTCTCGTAGGCCGTGCCCTGCGCCGCCTCGGTGATGACCGAGATCTGCGAGGCGTCCTGGTCGGGAATGAAGCCCTTGGGCACGACGATGAACAGCACGCCCGTCGAGAGCAGCAGCAGCACGAACGTCACCATCGTGGCCGGGCGGTGGCGCATGACGATCTGGAGCGACCGGTCGTAGGCGCCGAGCAGCCGCTGGAACGCGCGCTCGCTCATCTCGAGCCATCGCGAGCCGCCGCCCTCGCCGTGCGCGCGGGGTTTCTTCAGGAAGCGGCTGCACAGCATCGGCGTGAGCGTCACGGAGACCACGCCCGAGATCAGGATCGCGACGCAGATCGTGACCGAGAACTCGCGGAACAGCCGGCCGAGGACGCCGCCCATGAACAGCACGGGGATGAACACCGCCGCCAGCGACAGCGTCATCGAGACGATCGTGAAGCCGATCTCACGCGAGCCGACGAGCGAGGCCTGGAGCGGGTCCTCCCCCATCTCGACGTGCCGGTAGATGTTCTCGAGCATCACGATCGCGTCGTCGACGACGAAGCCGACCGAGAGGATGAGCGCCATCATCGACAGGTTGTCGAGGCTGTAGTCGAGGAAGTACATCACCGAGAACGTGCCGATGATCGAGAACGGCAGCGCGAGGCTGGGGATGACGGTCGCCCACAGGTTCCGCAGGAAGACGAAGATGACGAAGATCACGAGCGCCAGCGTGAGCGCCATCGTGAACTGGACGTCGCGGTACGACTCGCGGATCGTGTCGGACCGGTCGTAGAGCAGATCCATGTGGACGCCGGCCGGCAGCTCCGCGCGGAACTGCGGCAGCAGCGCCTTGACGGCGTCGGCGACGGCGATGGTGTTCGTGCCGGGCTGGCGCTGGATGCCGAGGGTGATGGCGCGCTGCTTGGCGTGAGCGGAGTAGTACCACGACGCCGTGCGCGGGTCCTCCACGCCGTCCACGATCGTCCCGAGCTCGGCCAGGCGGACCGGCGAGTTGTTGCGGTAGGAGATGATCTGGTCGCGGTACTCGTCGGCGTTCATGAGCTGCCCGCTGGCCTGCAGCGTGAACACCTGATGCGGGCCGATGATCGACCCGGTCGGGACGTTGACGTTCCAGTTCCTGAGCGCGGCCTCGACTTCGTTGATGCCGATCTGCCGCGCCGCCAGGGCGTGCGGGTCGAGCTGCGCGTGCATGGCGTACTTCTGCCCGCCGAAGATCTGCACCTGCGCGACGCCGGAGACCTGCGAGATCCGCTGCGCGATGCGCGTCTCGGCGTACTCGTCGAGTGTCCACGGCGTGAGCGTCGTGGACGTCACCACCAGATAGAGGATCGGCTGGTCGGCCGGATTCACCTTGGTGAACACCGGCGGCGTGGGCATGCCCTGCGGCAGGAGGCGCGAGGCCTGCGTGATCGCGCCCTGCACGTCCACGGCCGCGCCGTCGAGGCTGCGATTGAGCGCGAACTCGAGCGTGACCTGCGTCGAGCCGAGCGAGTTGACCGACGTCATCTGCTCGAGGCCGGAGATCGTCGAGAACTGGTTCTCGAGCGGCGTCGCGACCGACGCCCCCATCGTCTCCGGGCTCGCGCCCGGGAGCTGCGCGGTGACGAGCAGCGTCGGAAAATCGACGTTCGGCAGGTCGCTCACCGGCAGCGCGCGATACGCGACCAGCCCGAAGAGCGCGATCGCCGCCATGAGCAGGCTCGTGGCGATCGGACGTTTGATGAAGCCTTCTGAGATATTCACGTTCGTTCGCCCGCCAGCGCCTCGCCGCTCACTACCGAGATCTTGCGCGTCTTCACCCACGTCGACATGAACGTGTACACGACCGGCGTCAGGTACAGCGTGATGACCTGGGAGACCACCAGGCCGCCGACGACCGCGAGGCCGAGCGGCCGGCGCGCCTCGCCGCCAGCGCCGAACCCGAGGGCGATCGGCACGGCGCCGAGGAGCGCGGCCATGCGCGTCATCATGATCGGACGGAAGCGGACGATGCAGCCCTCGTAGATCGCCTCGGTCGGCGTCAGATCGCGTTGGCGCTCGGCGTCGAGCGCGAAGTCGATCTGCATGATCGCGTTCTTCATGACGAGACCGATGAGCAGGATCAGACCGACGAACGAATAGATATTGAGCTCGTTGCCGAACAGCCACAGCGTCACGAGCCCGCCGAGCGCGGCCGACGGCAGGCCCGAGAGAATCGTGATCGGGTGGATGTAGCTCTCGTACAGCATGCCGAGCACGATGTAGACGACGCCGACGGCGATGAAGAACAGCAGGCTCAGATTCGACAGCGACTCCTGGAACACCTTCGCCGATCCCTGCAGGCTGGTCGTCACGGTCGCGGGCAGCACGCGCTTGGCGGCCGCCGTGATGTGGTCGAGCGCCGCGCCGAGCGACGCGCCGGGCTTCAGCGAGAACGACACGCCGACGGCGGGCAGCTGGCCGAAGTGGTTGACGCTCTGCGGGCCGACGTCCTCCTTGATGTTCATCACCTGCTCGAGCGGCACGAGGCCGCCCTGCGGCGTCTTGAACGAGATCCGGTGGAGCGACTCCGGCCGCTCCTGGTACTTCGGATCGATCTCGAGCAGCACGCGGAACTGCGTGCGCTCGCCGTAGATCGTCCCGACCAGCCGCTGGCCGAAGCCGTCCGAGAGCGTGTTCGTGATCTGCGTGGCGCTGAGGCCGAGCGCGGCGGCCTTGTCGCGGTCGATCGTCATGCTCACGCGCGGGCTCTTGAGATCCATGTTGTCCGAGACGTCCTGGACTTCCGGGACCTCCGCCATCGCGGCCTCGAGCCGCGGCGCCCAGGTGAACAGGTCGTCGTAGTTCAGGCTCTGGACGTTGATGTTGTAGTTGCTGTTGCCGCGAAACCCGCCGATCTGGAGCGACGACGGCACGTTCACCGTCACCTTGAAGCCCGGGAACCGCCCCACCGGCCCGCGCAGCTGCTGCGCGATCTGCTGCGCCGACACCGGCCGGCGCGCCCGGGGCGTCAGCTGCACGTTGAACGACCCGCCCGGCCCGCCGCCGCCGACGTTCACCATCTGCGCCTCGACGTACGGGGTCTGCCGCACGACGTCGATCACCTTCTGCGAGTAGTTCACCGACTCGTAGTACGACGTGCCCTGCGCCGCCTGGATGTTGATGTTCAGCGAGTCGTTGTCCGTGTCGGGGATGAAGCCCTTCGGCACGACCCCGTACATGGCGACGGTCGCCGCGATGACCGCCAGGAACACGACCATCAGCACCCGGCGGTGTCCCAGCACCCACCGCAGGCTCCAGCCGTACCCGCCGCGCAGCCGGTCGAAGCCCCGGTCCAGGCGCGCCAGCACGCTCCTCTTCGCGCGCACGACCCGCAGGAAGCGGCTGCAGAGCATCGGCGTCAGCGTGATCGAGACGAGGCCGGAGATCAGCACGGCCGCCGTGATCGTCACGGCGAACTCCCGGAAGAGCCGGCCCAGAATCCCGCCCATGAACAGCAGCGGGATGAACACCGCGGCGAGCGACACGGTCATCGTCACGATCGTGAAGCCGATCTCGCGCGACCCCTTCAGCGCCGCCTCGAGCGCGGACTCGCCGGCTTCCATGTGCCGCACCGCGTTCTCCAGCATGACGATCGCGTCGTCGACGATGAAGCCGACCGACAGGATGATCGCCATCATCGACAGGTTGTCGAGGCTGTAGTGCATCACCTGCATCACGGCAAACGTGCCGAGGATCGAGAACGGCAGCGCGAGGGCGGGGATGACCGTCGCCGATCCGTTGTGCAGGAACAGATAGATCACGCCCACGACCAGGACGAGCGTGATGAGCATCGTCAGGCGCACGTCGGAGAACGCCTGGCGGATGTTCACCGATCGATCCTGACGAATGCTGAGGTGGACCGACGGCGGCAGCTGGGCCTCGAGCCCGGGCAGCACCGCCCGGACGGCGTCGGCGACCTCGATGACGTTCGTGCCCGGCTGCTTCTGGACCTGCAGCGTGATGGCGCGCAGCTGGGCGTCCTTCGTGACGTACCAGGCCCGCTGCGTCAGCGACTGCACGCTGTCGATGACGTTGGCCACCTGATCGAGCCGGATCGGCCGGCCCCCGCGGTAGCCGACGATGATGCGCCGGAACTCGTCCGCGTCGTTGAGCTGCCCCTTGGCCTGGATGCTGTACGTCGAATCCGGCCCGAACAGCTGGCCCGTCGGCTGCGTGACGTTCCAGTTCGAGAGCGCGGTGTCGATCTCGTTGATCCCCAGCTTCTGCGCCTGGAGCTTCTCGGGATCGACCTGCACGCGCACCGCGTATTTCGCCGAGCCGTTCACGTTGACCTGCGACACGCCGTCGACCATCGAGATGCGGGGCGCGATGATGTCCTCCGCGTACTCGTCCACCTTCGACATGTCGAGCGTGTCCGACGTGAGGTTGATCTGCAGGATCGGCTGGTCGGCCGGGTTCATCTTGCGGAACGACGGCGGCGCGGTCAGCGTCGGCGGCAGCAGCGGCAGCGCCGCGGAGATCGCCGTCTGCACGTCGGTGATCGCGCTGTCGATGTTCCGGTTCAGATCGAACGTCAGCGTGATGTTCGCGCTGCCCGTGCCGCTGCGCGACGTCATCTCGTCCACGCCCGCGATGGTCGTGAACTGGCGCTCGAGCGGGCTCGCCACCGACGCGGCCATGATGACCGGATCGCCGCCGGGCAGGTTCGCCGAGACGTTGATCGTCGGGTACTCGACCGCAGGCAAATCGCTGATGGGCAGCGCGCGGTACGCGACGACGCCGAACAGCGCGATCGCCGCCATCAACAGGCTCGTGGCGATCGGACGCCGGATGAAGGTTTCGGAGATGTTCACGCGCGGGCCTTCTGCGCTTCTACAGGCCGCCGCTGCGTCCGCCGCGCCCGCGTCCGCCGCGTCCGCCGCGCCCGCCTTCGCTCGATCCGTTCGCGTCGCCGATTTGGACTTTGGTGCCCTGCTCGAGCCGGAGTTGCCCCTCGGTCACGACCGTCTCGCCCGGGCTCAGGCCCTTGTCGATGACGACGATCTCGCCCATGCGCTGGCCGAGCGTGACGGGGCGCTGCTCGACCGTCGAGTCCTCCTTGACGACGAAAACGAACTGGCCGTCCTGACCGACCTGCACGGCCTGGCTCGGAATGACCGTCGCGTGCGGGAGGACCGACAGCCGCAGGCTCACGCGCGTGAACTGCCCGGGCCACAGCCGGAAGTCCTTGTTCGGGAAGGTCGCCTTCAGCTTGATGGTGTCCGTCGTGCTGTCCACGAGGTTGTCGACGAAGGTCAGCTTGCCGTCCACGGGCTCGGGATTGCCGTCCTGCGGGGTCGCGACGACCGCGAGCGTCTGCCCTGGACTGATGTGCTTGATCGCGGGAAGATTCGACGCCGGCACCGCGAACGTGACGTACACCGGCTGCAGCTGCGCGATCGTGACGAGCTCCGTCCCGTTCGCTTGAACGAGGTTGCCGACCTTGATGGTGTTGTTGCCGGTGCGGCCGTCGATCGTCGCGCGGATGACGGCGTAGCTCAGTTGGACCTTCGCGTTGTCGACGACGGCCTGCTGCACCTCGAGCTGGGCCTTGGCGCTTTCAACCGCGGCGGTGTCAGCCTTCATCGTGGCCTGCATCGCCGCGGCGGCGGCCCGCGCCTGCTCGGCTTGCTCCTTCGAGACGATCCCTTTCTGGATCAGCGCGGCCTGGCGATCGGAGGACGCCTGCTGGTACTCGGCGTTCGCCGTATCGCGCACGAGCTGCGCTTCGGCCTGATTGAGGAGCGCCCGATCGCGCGTGAGATTCGCTTCGGCCTGCTGGAGCGCGGCCTCGAGCGGCCGCTGGTCGATCGCGAACAGCTTGTCGCCTTTCTTGACGATGTCGCCCTCGCGGAAGAAGGCTTCCTGCAGCTGGCCGGTGACCTGCGAGCGCACCGAAACACTGGCGTACGCCTCGACGTTGCCGACCGCGGCGAGGTCGACGGGCACGTCCCGCTGAGTAACCCTCGTGACGACGACCGGCTGGGCCGCGCCCCCACCACCCCGTCCGCCGCCGCGCCCGCCTCGTCCCGCGCCGCGGCCGCCGGCGCCGGCGCCCCCGGCCGGGTCGGCCGCCGTGCCCGAACAGGCAGCGGCCGCCAGCACAGCCAGCAGACAGACAAGGCTCCCGACACTCTTGAACACGTTGGACTCCAGCCAGCCCGAACCCAGGCGATCGGTGCGTTCGGAACAATAACCCAACCGGGCAGGATGCTCCGAAAACCGGCCCGGCCAAGACACTTCGACCCCGGGCCCAGTACCAGTTCTGATACCGTTCCCGAGGCTCCGGCGCTTACTTCGAGCGCCAGGACCCTTCTTTCCAGCGCCGACCCCAGGTAAGCTGCAACTCGATGAGCCGCCGGCGGTTCCGAGCATGATCGCCGCGCCCCCCGAGGCATCCCTCCACGCCCATCGCTCGCGCACTCTCGACGCGCTGCGGGCCCTGGCCGTGCTCCTGGTGCTCGGGTTCCATGGCGGCTACCTCGGCGGCGGCCTCCCTCAGCCGCTCGCGATTGGCATGCACGTCTGGAACCGCATCGGCTGGGCCGGCGTCGACCTGTTCTTCGTCCTGAGCGGGTTCCTCGTCTCCGGTCTGCTGTTTCGCGAGTTCAAGCTGCACGGCCGCGTCCAGGGCGGGCGCTTTCTGGCGCGACGCGGCCTCAAGATCTACCCGGCGTTCTACGTCTACCTGGCCGTCGTGATCGCCACCCTCGCGGCGAGCGGCGTCGCGATCGACCTTCGCACCGTGCTGTCGGAGGCGCTCTTCGTCCAGAACTACGGCCCGCGCTTTCTGGTGCACACGTGGTCGCTGGCCGTCGAAGAGCACTTCTATCTGCTCGTGACGCTGGTCGTCGTCGCCGCGGGCGCCCGCGTGGCGAACCGGCGGAGTGTGTCCATCGCCTGCCTCGCGATCGCGGTCGGCGCGCTCGTCGCGCGCGTGGTCGCATCTCTGCGGTTCGGCGTGACGAGCCACCTGCACGACGCCACCCAATTTCGCATCGACGCCCTCACCGCCGGGCTCTTTCTGGCGTACCTCTATCAGTTCGAGCCCGCCGCGTTTCGACGGCTGGCCAGCCGCCGCGCCGCGCTCGCCGTCGCCGGAGTGATCCTGATCATCCCTGCTGTGCTCCTCCGGTTCGACGACCCGTGGCTCGGCACCGTCGGTCTGACGACGACGTACGCGGCGTTCGCCGCGCTGTTGCTCCTCGCGGTCGATCGCGAGCCGACGACGCGCCTGCTCGGGCCGACCGTCGCCGCGCTGGCCGTCATCGGGCGCTACTCGTACTCGATGTACCTGTGGCACCTGCCGGTGCGCATCGCGATGCTCTGGGCCGCGCGCCGCGTCCCGGCCTTCCCCGCCACCGGCGGCCTCGGGTTCGTCACGTTCGTCGCGCTGTCGGTCGTCGTCGGCATCCTGATGGCGAAGGCCGTGGAGCTGCCGGTGCTCCGCCTGCGCGATCGCTACTTCCCGTCGAGAACGGGTCTGCCAACGGGGTGAAGCATGGGCACACGCATTGTCAGAACGTACCGCCAGACCATCAACGCGGCGCCCGACGTCGTCTTTCCTCTCCTCTGCCCGGTGCGGGAAGCCGAATGGCTCGAGGGCTGGCGCTGCACGATGATCTACTCAGCCTCCGGGCTCGCCGAGGACGGCGCCGTGTTCACGACGTCGGGCGACGGCGAGCCGGACACGGTGTGGATCATGACCCGCTACGACCGCGAGGCGGGTTTGGTTGATTTCACCCGCGTGACGCCGGGATCCCGGACCTGTCTCCTGCGGCTTGCTGTCTCGGCAATGGACGACGGACGATCCCACGTCGACATCTCGTACGCGCACACGTCGCTCACGCCGGCCGGCGACGCGTATCTGGAGACGTGGACCAACGAGGCGTTTCTGGAGGCGATGGTGTTCTGGGAGCGATCGATGAACCACTACCTCAAGACGGGCGCGCGGCTGCAGCGCGGCACCCGCTGACCCGCCGGCCGCGCCGGGTCGTTACTTGATGACCTTGCCCATCTGGACGCCGAACTTCGGCTGGTCGCGCGTCCCGGTGATCGTGATGGGCACCACGGCGCCCGCGCCGTGCTTCTTGAACAGCGCGTCGAACGGCTTGAGGAAGATCGACCGCACGCCCCCGACCGCCTGCGAGACGGTCGCCTGCATGCGCAGCGTGCCCTGCATGTCGATCTTGCCGCTCGCGAGCGCGTAGGTGCCGGTGAGATCCACGCGGGCGCCTGGCACGTAGAACGAAAAGCGCCTGAGCATCAGCACACCGCGCGCCAGCTCGAAGCTGCCGGAAAGGCTCGTCATGACACGGCCGATCGGGTCGTCCTTGTCCTTGCCCTGGCTGCGCCGGCTGAGCTCGATGATGTGGTCCTGAATCTGCGCGTCGGTGAACCGCGCCGCATCGAGCCCGAACTGTCCGACGACGCGCAGCCGATCGCGGAAGCGCTCCGGGCCCGGCGGGATCGAAACGGCCGCCTTGAACGTGGCGTCGCCGGTCAGCGTGGGCCGGGATGCGTCGAGCACCAGCTTCAGCAGATCCTCGACGCGGCCTTGATTCATCGTCACCTTGAGATCGATCGAGTGGTTGCCCGGCCCGGGAAGGTTGAGGACGGCGCCCTCGGCTTGAAACGCGCTCTCGAAGACCCTCGCGTCGACGCTGTCGAGCCGCGTCGATCCATCCGACGCGTCCACAACGGCTCTGAAGGACGCGCTGAGCGGCACGGGCTGGCCGCCCAGATCGAGGCTGAACCTCGGCGTGTCTTCGTGGCCGACCACGACGATCTCCGTCAGCTGGCCGCTGAACGTGCCCGACGACGTCATCTCGCCGCCGATGCCGTTGATGGTGCCGAGGTTCGCGTGTGACAGCGTATAGCGGCCCGCGACCGGCAGGTTCCACACGTCGCTGCCGGGCCACGGGCCGACCGTGCCGTCAGCGTCAATCTCTCCGGCGGGGATCGGATTCGTGAGCGACGCGACGAAATGCATGCGGCGATCCAGTCCGAGATCGTCGACGACGAGCGCGTGGACGTCGAAGACGAACGGCGGATCATTCGGCTTGCGCCGCAGGATCGTGAGCGAGCCGTCGCGCGCGTCGAGGTGGCTGACGAGGATGCGCGCCGCTGCCCCGTATCCGGCGCCGCGATCCGGGCGGACGCCCGTCGTGCCGGGCGGCGGCACGACGATCTTCAGCCCCTCCATGTGGATGGTGTCCACGCGCCCGCGCAGGAACGGAATCAGCCCGATCTCCACCCAGAACCGATCGACGGTCGCGAACGGCGGAAGATCGGCGCGGCCGGGGATCCGAAGCACGACGCCGGTGCCGCTGACGCGCGGACGCGGGGCGAACGACAGCACGAGCGATCCAATCGTCGCGTCGAGTTTCAGCCCGTCCGAGAGGGCGGCCTCGACCCGCGGCCGGAGCGAGGCCGGCCGCAACGCGACCATTGCGGCGAGCACACCGAGCAGCACGACGCCGCCGGCCACCGCGGCCGCCCACGCCACGAGTCGCCGTCGCGGCTGCGCCACGCTGTCATTGTGGCATCATGCTGACACTCCCCGCGAGGTGTCGCATGGCCGTGCTGAGGGACCGTCCGTATCCAGGCGCGAACTTCCTCGTCGACCTCGGCACCGGCGTCACCGACACCGTCGAGGCCGGACTCACCGAGGTCATCTTCCCCGACGCGCGCGTGCAGGTGGCCGAGTACCGCAACGGCAACGACAAGGAGAACGCGCCGCGGAAGGTCACGACCGAGACCGAGTACAGCAACCTGATCCTCAGGCGCGCGACCCACGGATCGCTCACCTGGTACCTGTGGTGGAACGACATCAGGAACGGCAATCAGGCCGGCTACCGGACCGTGACCGTCGAGCTGCAGAACGAAGACCGCACCCAGACCGTCCTCACCTGGAAGTTTTTCCGGGCCCGGCCCGTGAACCTGCGCTTCGCGCCCCTCGTCGGGCACGACAACGCCGTCGTCATCGAGACGATCGAGCTGGCGTTCGAACGGCTCGAGATGGCGTAATCGAATCCGCCGCGGCCGCTACCGGCCGACGGTCGCCGGCGTCTCCCACAGGAACCTGTGGAGGAACGTCTCCATCCGCCCGAGCGTGTACATCCACCGGCTGTGCAGGAGTGATTCATGCACGTCGTCGGGGAACACGATGAGTTCATAGTAGACGTCGCGCTGCCGCAGGAGCTGCACGAGCCCCGTCATCTGCTGGAACGCGACGTTGCGGTCATCATCGCCCTGAATCAGCAGCACGGGGGATTTCCAGCCGTCGATCGCGCCGATCGTGGACGACTGGTACGACACGGATTCGGGATCGAGCGAGCTGCCCCACAGGTGCACGCCCGCGAGATCGACGCCGGCTTTGAAGATGTCCGAATTGCGCGCGAGCGCCTGCGACGTGAGCACGCCGCCGTACGACAGCCCCCAGATCCCCACGCGATTGGGATCGACGTCCGCCCGCGTCTGCAGATACCTGCCGCCGGCCACGACGTCCTGGTATTCGGCGTTGCCTTGCCCGCCGGTGTTCGGCGCGTTGCGGAACGATCGGCCGTACCCGATGCCGCTGCGGTAGTTGATCGACATCACGACGTAGCCCTGGCTCGCCAGCCACTGATTGATGGCGTACGCCCAGTGGTAGAACTGCATGTAGTGATACGCGGGCAGCATCTGCCGCACGGGCCCGCCGTGCACGAAGATGATCGCGGGGCGGCGATCGCCCGGCTTCAGATCCTTCGGCAGGAACAGCTGGTTGTGGATCTCGAGGCCGTCGGCGGCTTTCGTGATCACGATCTCGGGCTTCACGTGCGCGTCCATCGGAAACCCGGGACGGGACGTCGGAAACACAATCTTCTGCGTGGCGTTCGTCCACACGCCGACCGACTGCGGCGTCCTCCAATCCGCGCTCAACGTCGCCAGGTACTTGCCCGACGCGAGCGGCGTCGGGGACGTTTCGACGCCTTCGCCCGTCGTCACCTGCGTGGGCGTGCCGCCCTGGACGGGCACCGCCCAGATATGACGGCGCTCGATGTCCGTCGCGTTCGTGCAGTAGAAGAACGTCTTGCCGTCGGCCGAAAGCGCGATCGAGGTCTGGTCTTCGATCAGGCCGTCGGTCGTCGTGAGCAGCACGGGCCGCGCGGAGGGATCGGTGATGTCGAGCGCGTAGTACCGATCCCATTCATCGACCTGGCTCGCCGAAGCACCGCCAGGAGCGGAGGCGGCCGGAACCTCAGGGGCGGGTGCGGCGCCTCGCCCGCCGCGTCCCCCTCGACCGCCGCGCCCGCCGCCGCCCGGCGCGTACGGAAAGATGATGTCGTTGCCCGCGAGCCGCACGTTGCCCAGATTGGTCACCATCGGATCGTTCGGCTGGTTGTGCCACGTCTCCTGGGCTTCGCCGGTCGTGACGTCCGCCTTGTAGAACGCGAGCGTGTAGCCGCCCTTGAACGTCGCGCGCATCAGGCCCGGCGAGTTGTTCACGGGCGCCTGACTCGCCGGTGCGCCTTCGCCACGCCCCTGGCCGGCCGCAGCGGTACCGGCAGCGGAAGCGGCCCCGCCGCGATTCCCGCGCCCTCCGCCACGTCCTGCGTTGGCCGCCGTGGCTGGCGGCTGGAATGCCGGACCGCTCGGCAGCCCGATCCCGCCGGCGCCCTGCTGCGCCTGCTGCCCGAACGGCAGGCCCGGCCGACGCATGAACATCAGGTGCTTGCTGTCGGGCAGCCACAGCGGCATCGTGTCGAAATCCACGCTCGGCGACATGTACTTGACGCTGCGCGAGAGCACGTCGTAGACGACGATGAAGCTGTGGTCGGTGCGCGTCGAGACGAAGGCGATCTTGCGGCCGTCCGGCGACCACTTCGGGCTGCTCTGCACGCCCCACTCGGTGATGAACGCCTTCTCGCCGCGATCGACTTCGGACGGCGGCTTCACCGGACTGACCTTCGCGCGATAGATTTGCCCGTCCTTGACGAAGAGGATCGCACTGCCGTCTGGCGCGAGCTCGGGATTGGTGGCATCGACCACGCGCCACGCGGGCGCGCCGCCGGTCGTGCGCGCCGCCCACACCGCGTGGTCGGGCCCGTTCGGATCGGCCGAGGGATTCGCGAACCAGCCGTCACGGTTCGGCGCGCCGCCCCGAATGAAGATCACCGTCGAGCCGTCGTCCGAGATGCGCACGCCCGACATCATGATCCCTTCGTCCTTCAGGAAGTTCGTCAAGCGCACCGGGGCGAACGCGGGCGCGACCGCCGTATAAGCGTTGCGCTTACCCTCGGCATAGTCGACCCACGCGAGGCGATCGACCTTGCGCGCAGCGACAATCTCCTGCGGCGACGCGGGGCTGAGGAATTGCTGAAACGTGGGCGCCTGCGGGGGCGCGGACGCGAGCGGCGTCGACGCCACGAGCAACGCGGCGCCAAGACCGGCCAGAACGCGGATCGTGGTGCGCATAGGACCTCGCTTTGGGGCGAAACGCCGGCCTGGCGGGACCGGCGACGGGGAGGTTAGCACGGGTGCCGCGGTGGCGACAGTAGAGTAAGGCAGAAGGCAGAAGGCAAAAGGCAGAAGGCAGAAGGAGCAGGCACATGAAGACGTTAGCTGCAGGTCTGGTGGTCATCGCCGCCGCCGGAACGTTCGCGGTGGCCCAGGGCCAGAAGCCGATGAGTCCGGCGGGCACGGCCGCCGCGCAGGTGCAAGGCACGTGGGTGCAGGGCCAGCGTCAGTCGTTCACGCTGGGCCGCGGGTCGTACCAGAAT
Source organism: Vicinamibacterales bacterium (assembly GCA_035519535.1). Classification (GTDB taxonomy): domain Bacteria; phylum Acidobacteriota; class Vicinamibacteria; order Vicinamibacterales; family SCN-69-37; genus DATEGZ01. The sequence goes on from DATIWF010000170.1 coordinate 25,774, forward strand.
GGCAAGTGGATCGAGCTGAGCTTCGGCCGGCCGCTGAAGCGCGGCCGCGACTTGTGGGGCGCCGGGCCCACCTACGGCAAGGACGCGCTCGTGGAGGCGCCGATCTGGCGCGCGGGCGCCAACGTGTCCACACAGCTCACGAACGAGGTGCCGATCGCCATCGCCGGTCAGACGCTCGCTCCCGGGACGTACACTCTCTTCATCGATCTGAAGGAGAACAACTGGACGTTCGTCGTGTCGACGCTCAAGGCACAGCCCGTGTACGACGCGAACAACAAGGTCGACGTGTGGGGCGGCTACAACTACACGCCGGCGAAGGACGTGCTCCGCACGAAGATGAAGCTCGAGACGCTGCCGCACTCGTTCGAGCAGCTCTCCTGGCAGTTCCTCGACATGACGCCGACGGGCGGCACGCTGGCCGTGATGTGGGACAGGGTGATGGCGTCCGTGCCGTTCACCGTCGCGGGCTGAGCGGGAATTCAGCGGCCCCGCAGCATCCTGCGCAACTCGCCTGTCGTCCGGGGCGCAGGCCAAAGTCTCGCCGCGACGAGACTTCGTCACGCGGTCGCCTCGTGCACCGACTGACTCTCGGCTCGGCACCGGCCTCGCAGCCGCCGCGCGCCGCATGCGGCGGAATCGGCGATAATCCGGCCGGACCAGTTCGACCCTCACAGGGCGCGACCTCGGTCGCGCCCTTTTTTTATGCCTGATCTTGACAAGCTGCAAGGCACCTGGCACGTCACGTCGCTCGAGCTCGACGGCCGGCCGGCGGCCGCGTCCTCGCTCGCCGGCGCCCTCATCGTCGTCTCCGGCGCGACGTTCACGTCGCGCATGGCTGACGCCGCGTACGAGGGCACGATCTCGCTCGGCCCCTCGAAATCGCCGAAGACTTTCGATCTGCTCTTCACGACGGGGCCGCAAAAGGGCACATCGCATCCCGGCATCTACAAACTCTCCGGCGACACCTGGACGATCTGCTTCGCCATGCACGGCACCGCGCGGCCGAAGCGTTTCGCAACGCGACCCGGGTCCGGCCTCGCGCTCGAGACGCTGCGTCGCGCGGGCGCGCTCGCACGACCCGCACGCGGCGCGCGCGCCGCCGCCTCTTCGTCCATGGCGGCGACCGCGCCTCCGACCGCCACTCCGGCGTCCTCGGCGCCGCCGACCGAACTCGAGGGCGAGTGGACCATGACGAAAGGCGTGTTCAACGGCGTGCCGCTCGCGCCCGAGCTGGTCGCGTACTGCAAGCGCGTCACGCATGGGGACATCACGAGGGTCGCGGCCGGCCCGCAGATCATGCTCGAAGCCAGATTCACGCTGGACCGCGCGGCGTCGCCGCGCGCGATCGACTACATGAATCTCGCGGGCTCGCACAAGGGCAAGGCCCAGGCGGGGATCTACGCCCTCGAGGGCAAGACGCTCACGATCTCCGTGTCTGCTCCTGGACACGCCCGGCCGGACAGCTTCTCGACCAGGAAGGGCGACGGACGCACGCTGACCGTCTGGACACGCGGACGGAAATAGCCGGCGCGCGACGCGCATATACTCCGCCCATGCGCGCGATCGTCCTGCGTCTGCATCTGATCCTCGCGTCGATCGCGGGCGTCTTCCTGATCATTGTCGGCGGCACGGGCAGCCTCATGGCGTTCGAGCCTGAGCTGTGGCACCTGACGCACCGCCAGCTCTCCTACGTCACGCCCGCGGGCACGCCCCTGCCGCTTGCGACGCTCGGCGAGGCCGCGAAGCGCGCGGCGCCCGGCGTGCCGATCAACGGGTACGGGCTCTCGGTGTCGCCCGACTTGTCCTATCAGGTGAACCTGCGCGGGCGCGTCGCCTACATGAATCAGTACACCGGCGAGGTCCTCGGCGTCGTGCCGAACGGGCCGGACTTCCTGAGCCGCGTCCATCAGCTGCACCTGCGGCTCCTCTGGCGCGACGAGCGCGACCGCGGCAAGACGATCATCAGTTGGTCGGGCGTCGCGATGGTGGCACTGCTGGCGTCGGGACTGTATCTCTGGTGGCCGCTGAAGCGCGTGAGCCTTCGCCGAGGCGGCAGCGCCTATCAGGCGTGGTTCGACCTCCACAACATGACTGGCGTGCTCTCGCTGGCGTTTCTGCTGGTGCTGTCACTGACCGGGATTTTCATCGGTTTCGACGACAAACTCGTCCCTCTCGCCTACCGGCTCACGGGATCGAAGCCTGACCTCGTGTACGGGCAGCCGCCGCCGCTCCATTCCGCCGCGAACGGGCGGACGATGATCTCGGCGGATGACGCGATTGCGGCCGCGCGGCGCGCGCTGCCGGGTGCGGCGCCCATTTCGGTGAACGTGCCCGGACCGACTGGTGTGTACTCGATCGGGCTGCGCTATCCGGAGGACCTGACGCCCGGCGGACGCAGCCGCGTGATGATCGATCCGTACAGCGGCGACGTGCTGGCGGCGGAGGGATCGCGATCGGCGCCGGCCGGCACGCGGCTCGTCACGCTCAATCGCGCGATTCACACGGGCGACCTGTTCGGCCTCGCGAGCAAGGCGGTCATGTCCCTCGCCAGCCTCGCGGTGGTCGGGCAGGCAGTCAGCGGTCTCGTCATCTGGCTGACGCGGCGCTCCCGCTGACTGCGGGTTTTTCCGCAGGGCGACGCGAAAAACACTGCTCTTGTTTTTCGCGCGACACAAAATATACCCGGCGTGATTTGCGCTAGCCCGTGGCGCCCTTGGTCTGGCGGGCCAGGTAGTTCTGGAGGCCCAGCTGCTGGACCTGCAGGCGCTGGCGCTCGGCCCAATCCATGTGGCCTTCCTCCATCCGGAGGATCTTCCCCAACAGATGGGCTGTGGACTCGTCGCCGGCCTCGCGCGCCAGGACGATCGCCTTGTTATAGCTCTGCACCGCCTTCAGCTCGTCGTCCTCGGCGCCCGCGAGCATTTCCGGCACGTCCTTGCCAATCGTGATGGGATTGAGCTTGGACATGACAGGGCGGCCCTCGAGAAACAAGATCCGCTCGATCAGCTTCTTGGCGTGATGCATCTCGTCCTCGGCCTGATGCTCGATGGCCTTGTGCAGCTTGCCGTACCCCCACTCCTCGCAGAGCTGGGAATGGACCATGTAGCGGCTGATGGCGGTCAGCTCGTCGGCCAGGAGGTCGTTCAGCGCGTCGAGCAGCTTCTTGGTGGTCTTCATGATTCCGCTCCTGGACCTGGAACACGCACGCAGCGTGCCAAGTCGAGGAGCGGATGCCGGTCCAGCTATTTCGGCGCCCAACGGGCGGTCGAGGCCTTGAGCCCCTGGAGCTTCATGCCCACCAGCACCTGCTTGGCGCTGCCCGAAGGCCGGCTGTACGTCACGACGTACTGCGACGTGAGAATGTCCGATGCGTTCTCGAGCGTGGCCGCCAGGGCCTGGATGCCCAGGATCGTGATGCGCCGGCCGCCGCTGTACGGGCAGACGCCGTCGAGCACGTTGTCGCGCTGCGGGCCGTTCGCCACGTGCGCCTGCATGGAGAGGGCCAGCACCGAGACGTTGGCCTTCTCGAGCTCGTTCTGCGCCTGCTGGCCCGTCACGCCGTTGGACTCGGTCGACAGGTCCGAGTTGAACGAGACGATGACGCGTCGCGTCTCCGGTCGTTTCGCCAGCACTCTCGACGCCCCTGCCAGCGCCTCGATCAGGTTGGAACCGACGACGTTCTGACCGCGCAGCACGGCAGAACCGGCGGCGATCATATCCACCTCTGAGAACGTGCCCTTCGGGAACAGCTTCGTCGTCGCCTGTTCGAGCTTCGCGGCGTCCGAGGTGAAGGTCTCGACCGGAATGTCTGCTCCCCCGAACTCCCAAAGCGCGAGCGATGACTTGGGGCTGTTGGTGAGGAAGCGTTTGATGAATGCCGCCGGGGCCGTGCGAAGGTCCGTGGGATACGGCAGCATCGCGGTCGTGGTGTCGGCGAGCAGGACGACGCTCATCGGCTCGGTGATCTGCGCCACGCGGACGACGTCGCGATCGATGTTGTCTTCACGGATCGCGAACGCGCTCGCCGGCAACCCGGTGACGGGCTTGTTGGTCTGCGCATCGGTCACCATCACGTACACCGACTTTTCGGTGCCGGCCTGCGGCTCGCGCGCGGCGCCGGCCGCGCCCGCGGCCACTACCATCAGCGCAGCGACGAACGGCCAGCGACAGCGGAACAGGAATCGATTCATGAAGGCCCCCTCAACCGCCGCAGTATACAACCGGATTCTGTGTTAGATCTGGGACGTCTTGGCTCCCAAGAAGCGACGACAGACGCCGTCCTCGGGCCAGACGAACGCCTCGGGATCGCCCGCGCGGCGCGGCGCGGGAGGATGGCTGGCCCGCGGGGCGGCGATCGTGGCCATCGCGGCGGCGGCCGTCGTGTGGTGGCAGCGTGGTGCGTCGTTCGCGATGCTCCCGCCGGGCACGGATCAGAACGTCCTGCTCGTGACCATCGACACGCTGCGCGCCGATGCGCTGTCGTCGTACGGCGGGCCCGTGGACACGCCGAATCTCGATCGGCTCGCCCTCCACGGCGCGCGCTTCACGTTCGCGCATGCGCACGCCGTCGTGACGCTGCCCTCGCACACGACGATCCTCACCGGAGAATTCCCGTACGCGCACGGCATCCGCGACAACAGCGGTTATCGTGTGAAAGACGGCACGCCGACCCTGGCCACGCGTCTCAAGCCGCTCGGTTTCGCGACCGGGGCGTTCGTCGGCGGGTTCCCGCTGACCAAGCGCTTCGGGCTCTCGCCGGGCTTCGACGTCTACGACGACCAGATGCCCGAGATGAAGGGCGAGGTGTCGTACGCGATGCCCGAGCGGCGCGCCGACGAGGTAGTTTCGCGCGCACTCGACTGGATCGGCGCGCAGCGCGGCAAGTTCTTCGCGTGGGTGCACGCGTTCGATCCGCACTCGCCGTACCGTCCGCCGCCCGAGTACCTCGCGAAGTACAGCGCGCAGCCGTACTACGGCGAGATCGCCTATGTCGATCACGCCCTGGGTCCGCTCTTCGATCGGCTCGCGACGCTCCCCCGGCCGACGCTCGTCATCGTCACGGCGGACCACGGCGAGAGCCTCGGCGAGCACGGCGAGATGACGCACGGGATGTTCGCGTACGAGGCGACGCTCCACATCCCGCTGATTGTCGCGGAGATCGATCCACGGAACGCGCGGCCGGCCCGCGGCCGAGTCATCGACGCACCCGTGCGGCATATCGACATCGCGCCGACGGTGCTCGACGCGGCCGGCGCGGCGGTGGATGCCGCGCTGCCGGGCTCGTCGCTCCGCGACGTGATCCGGACCGGCCAGAGCGCGGACCGGCCCGGCTACTTCGAGTCGATGACGTACAACCTCGTGCGCGGCTGGGCGCCCCTGCGCGGCGTGCTGGTCGGCACGACGAAGTACATCGACCTGCCGATCGTCGAGCTCTACGACCTCGTCACCGATCCGGCGGAGGCGCGCAACCTGGCGCCTGGGGCCGCCGATCGCGTGCAGGTGATGCTGAACACGCTGCGCACGTACAACGTCGATCCCCCGAACCGGCCCGCGCGCGAGGGCCGGCAGGTCTCGGCGGCCTTGCGCGCGCTCGGCTACACGACGGGCCTCGCGGAGGCCAGGGCGATCTACACCGAGGCCGACGATCCCAAACGTCTCGTGCAGGTCGACAAGGACCTGCACTCGGCGACCGATCTGTACGAGAGCGGGAAGATGGACGAGGCGATCGCGCTCTGGAACAGCGTGATCGCGCGGCGGCCGGACACCGCCGACGCGTACATCTCGCTGGCGCACGCGTACTACGAGGCCGGACAGGTCGCGCCCGCGATCGCCACGCTCGAAGAGGGCCTCAAGCACCATGCGCCCGACCGTGACATCCGCGTGCGGCTCGGCGTGTACCTCGCGGAGGGCGGCGGCGACAGCGCCAGAGCGATTCAGATTCTCGAGGGCCTCCCGGGCACCGACGCCGAGGCGCTCAACAGCCTCGGCATCGCGTACATCGACGCGGGGCGGTACGCCGACGCCGACCGCACGTTCACGCGCGTCCTGGCGCTCGATCCGACCAACGGCCTCGCGTATCAGAATCTGGCGGTGGCCGCGCTCCGGCAGGCGCAAGGCGCGAAGGATCCCGCGCGCGCGACGTTCCTCCACGACGCCGAGAATTACGCGCAGCAATCGCTCAAGGTCGATCCGACGCTGGCCGGCACGTACACGATCCTCGGCGTGACGCTCTCGCTCGGCGGCCGGAAGAGCGAGGCGATCGACAGCTGGAAGCGCGCGGTCGATCTCGATCCGACCGAGTTCGACGCGCTCTACAACCTCTGGGCCGAGCTGGCGGCAGCCAACCAGCGCGACGAGGCCGTGCGATACGGCCGCCAGTACGTCCAGACGGCGCCGCCCGCGCTCCATCAGAAGGATATCGACGAGATCCGGCGGTACCTCGGAGGGTGAGACGTCGAGTACCATAGGTACGTCAGGTACGTCAGGTACGTCGGGTACGTCGGGTGCGTCGGGTGCGTCGGGTAC
>DATIWF010000171.1:0-17617 GCA_035519535.1 Vicinamibacterales bacterium
CGGCGTGAACCTCGCGTCGAGCGGCAACGTGACGTCGAGGACCTTGCCGTCGTTGTCCACGCCCTCGAGCGCGTAGACGACGGGGCCGCGCTGGATGGCCGCCTTGCCGACGTCGTCTTTCACGCCGGGGTTCGCCGTCACTCGGCGGACGGGCATCGGAAAGGTGATGCTGAGCGGCCCGAGATCCGGGTTCGGTGGAATGCTCCTCGTGACGGGCACGTTGATCCATCCGTCCCGAGGTTGAGCGCCGCCCCCCAGATCCCCTTGCCAGAGGTCGATGCGCTCGTTGACCGCCCCGACAAAGCTGTACAGGTCGCTTGCGAGCGGGCCCTGGCCCAACCACCCGGGTGCGCGCAGCTGGAGCGTGAAGGCCGTTGGACGGTCCATGGCGATCGCGAACTTCACCTGCCCGTCCCACGGATAGTTCGTCGTCTGGGTGATGTGCACCGTGCTCGTCCCGATCTTCAACGTCGCCTCACTGCTGACGTAGAGGTTGACGAACACCTCGTTGCCGCGCTGGGCGTAAATCAGCCCCGGCAGCTGCGCGAGCAGCCGCGAGAGATTCGCCGGACAGCACGCGACGTCGAAGTACGCGCTGCGCTCCTGCCGGCCCGTGCTTTCGAGTGGATTCTGGTAGAAGAACGAATCGCCCTTCACCGACACGCCCGACAAGAGGCCGTTGTAGAGCGTCTGCTCGAAGGCATCGAGATACTTCGCGTCGCCGGACTTGAGGAACATCCGGTGGTTCCAGAGGATGCCGCCCACCGACGCACATGTCTCCGTGTACGCCGTGCGGTTCGGCAGCGCGTAGTCGTCGCCAAACGCCTCCGTCCCGCCGACCGAGCCGAGCCCGCCCGTGAGATAGATGCGCTTGGAGACGACGTCCTGCCACAACCGATCGACAGCGCGGTCGTAGGCCGGATCCTTGAGCATCGCGGCGATGTCGGTCATCGCGTTGTAGACGTACGTCCCGCGCACGGCGTGTCCCTCTGCCTTCGTCTGATCGACGAGCGCGACGTCGTCCTGCCGGTACGGCCGGTCGTTGTAGAGCTGCCAGCTCGGCTCCGTGTAGTTCTGCGAGACGCTGCCGTGGACGCCGCGCTCGTCGAGGAAGAACTTCGCGAGATTCAGATACCGCACGTCCTTCGTCGCCCGGTAGAGCTTCACGAGCGCGAGCTCGACCTCTTCGTGGCCCGGCGCGTCTTTCCTCGCGGTGGGCCCGAAGGTTGACGCGACGAGATTTGCGTTCTTGATCGCGACGTCGAGGAACGTCCGCTCGCCGGTCGCCTGGTAGTGCGCGACCGCAGCCTCGTACATGTGCCCGGAGTTGTAGAGCTCGTGGCTGCCGGTGTTCTCGTACTGCCAGCGCTCGGTGCCCACGCCCGGCGCGGGCTTGGCCGGGTTGACGGTCCGCGCGGGAAACAGATAGCCGTCCGGCTGCTGCGCCTTCGCGATGATGTCCACGAGCGTATCGAGCTGCTTCTGCAGCGCGGGATCGGGATGCGAGACGAGCGAATACGACGCGGCCTCGATGATCTTGTAGACGTCCGTGTCATTGAAGCGCCGGCCGACGTAGTCGCCCGGCATCAGTCCCGCGCCCTTGCGCAGGTTGTCCACGCGGCCCGTGGTCTCGTTCTCCTGCAGGATGTGCGGAATGGTGACCGTGCGGTTCGTCTCGAGCTTCGCCTGCCAGAACCCGCCGGTGACTTTCACCTGCGAGAGCGCGACCGGCTGAATTGGATAGTCGCCCGGCGCGGAAGATTGGGCGCCGAGTGACGTGACGAACGCGAGCAAGCTCGTGGCAATCCACCTCATGCAACGTCTCCAGTCCTTGATCCCTTTCTCCTCGCGAACTTGAGCCCCGACCACGTCTCGTTGATCGCGCACACCTTGTAGTCCACGACGCCCTCGGCCAGACCGGCGTGGCGCACGTGGTCCTCGGTCACGTCCTTGAACAGCGTCGACGTCTTCTTCGGCCACGCGATCCACAGCCCCGACGTCATGATGCGCAGCGCGGCGCCGAGGCCCTTCGTGAGCGTCTGCCGATCCGGCACAAACCAGATCACCAGATCCGCCGGCTTCGACGCCGCCATCGTCAGGTGTACGTCCTCGGGCAAATCCACGAGCTCCTGGCGGAAGCCCTTCGGCGATCCAATCACCGCGACCGTCATCCCGGACTTGATGCCGAGCTTCTTCACGAGCGGTGTGCCGGAATAGCCTGCCGTCGGCATCGTTGGGTCAGCTCCATTCTATGCACGTCCGCGCTCGCGCCGCCGCTCGGCCGCATTGCCTCACTTCGGTGCCTGAATGGCTTGCTATGATGGGCCGTTGCGATTGCTGAGGATGACGCCCGCGATGCGTGCATGGACAGCCCTGGTCGGCGGGCTGTGCGCCGTGCTGTGGATGACCCTCACCGTTGACCTGCACGGCCAGGCGACCACGACGTACACGGTGATCACCGCGCAGAACAAGCGTCCGCTCGCGGTCCGCACGGCTGGCGGCACGGAGCTCGTCGCGCTCGACCAGCTGGCGCCGGTGTTCGACCTCACGGCCACGGAAGACTCGATCGTCGGCGGCCTCACCATCAACGCGCGCGGTCAGCGCATCCTGCTCATCCCCGGCCAGAATTTCGCGCAGGTGAACGGGCGCGTCCTGTCGCTCTCGGCGCCGATCGCCCGCGATCGCAGCGGCGTGTATCAGGTGCCGATCGACTTCATCTCCGTCGCCCTTGCGCGCGCGTTCAACACGCGCATCGAGATTCGCAAGCCGTCGCATCTGATCCTGGTCGGCGACGTCGTCGTGCCGCGGGTGGCGATTCGCATCGACAAGCAGGCGTCGGGCGCGCGGGTGTCGATCGACCTGCAGCCGATGGCGCCCCATCGCGCCACCCGCGAAGGCAAGAGCGTCGTCGTCCGCATCGACGCCGCGGCGCTCGACATGACGCCGACGACGGGCGGCGCGCCGGATTTCGTGACGAACGTCCGCGTGCAGGGCACGACGGTCTTCATCGACCTCGGACCGCAGACGCAGAGCTTCACGAGCGAGGACGATCGCGACCAGACCCACGTCAACGTCGATCTGCTGCCGCCGCCTCCGCCGCCCCCTCCACCGCCACCCCCGCCGCCGCCAACGTCGTCCGCGTCACCCGCGCCGGCCGGCACGGTGCCGCCGGCGCTCGGACGGCCTGCCGGTCCCCCGGCGCAGGAGCCGCTCCCGGACCTGTCGCATCTGGGCGGGCTGCGGACGATCGTGATCGATCCGGGCCACGGCGGCGACGACATCGGCGCGCAGGGACCTGGCGGGACGAAGGAGAAGGATCTGACGCTGCAGGTGGCGCGGCGCCTGCGCGCGACGATCGAAAGCCGCCTGGGGCTGCGCACGCTCCTCACGCGCGACAGCGACGACACCGTGCCGATCGACAAGCGCACGTCGTTCGCCAACAACAACAAGGCCGATCTGCTCATCAGTCTGCACGCAAATGCGGCGCTCCTGCCGGCGATGCGCGGCGCCCAGGTGCTCACCCTGAGCCTCGACGACTACAAGGGCCAGGCCCAGGAGATTCAGCACGGCACGCCGGTGCCCGTCGTCGGCGGCGGGAGCCGGTCGATCGACGTCGTGCCGTGGGATCTCGCGCAGTGGCCGTTTGCCGACCGCTCCGCGGCGCTCGGCGCGATTCTCGTGCGGCACCTGGCGGCGCACAACGTGCCCCTCAACGCCCAGCCGGCGCTGCAGGCGCCGCTGCGCCTGCTCGTCGGCGCCAACATGCCGGCCGCGCTCATCGAGATGGGCTTCCTCACGAGCCCGGACGATGAGAAGGATCTGAACGGCGCGGTGTCGGGCGGCATCGTCGACGCGATCGCTGCGGCGATCACCGAGCTCCGGACCGGTTTCCCGCCGCAGCCGACGCCGGCGCCGGCGCCGATCAAATGAGCGACGCGCCCCAGACCCCGCCGTCCCCTCCGCGCGACGCGCCGATGTCGAGGCGCGGCCTGTGGATGTTGGTGGCGATTGGCGTCGTGCTGGTCGGCCTCGGCGTGTGGCTGGTCGTGGCCAAGCTGCCGACGCTGCTGTCGTCCCCGACGAGCGGAGCCGTGCCGGTCGCGGCGACGCCGGCCGCGACACCGGCCGCCACGCGGAAGATCCACGCGACGCTGTTCTACGTCTCGTCGAACGGCGACGAGCTCGTGCCGGTGAGTCACGAGGTGCCGTACGGCAGCACGCCGGGCGAGCAGGCGCGGCGGATCATCGAGGCGCAGATCCAGCCGCCGCCCGCCGGCATGCTGTCGGCGATTCCGGCGGGCACGACGCTGCGGACGATCTACCTCACGCCCAACGGCCAGGCCTACGTCGACTTCAGCCCCGAGATCGCGAAGAACCACACGGGCGGCTCGCTGGACGAAATCCTGGCGGTGTACGCGATCGTCGATGCGCTCACCGTCAACCTCGCCGACGTGTCGTCGGTGCAGATCCTCGTGGACGGCAAGGAAGTGGATACCCTCGCGGGTCACGTGGATCTGCGCACGCCGCTCGTGCGATCGCTCAAGTGGATTCGGAAAGGACAGTGACTCCCCATGGCCCGACTCGACGGCCGGCTGGCCGACGCGATTCGCCCGACCCGCATCACGCCCGACTACCTGCTGCACGCTGAAGGATCGGTCCTCATCGAAGTCGGCCGCACGAAGGTCATCTGCGCGGCGTCGGTCGAGGATCGCGTGCCGCCATTCCTGCGCGGGACCGGGAAGGGCTGGGTGACGGCGGAATACGGCATGCTGCCGCGCGCGACGACCACGCGCACGACGCGCGAGGCCACGGCCGGCAAGGTCGGCGGGCGCACGCAGGAGATTCAACGCCTGATCGGGCGGTCGCTGCGGTCCGTGGCGGCGCTTGGCGAGCTGGGCGAGCGCACGGTCTGGGTGGACTGCGACGTCATCCAGGCCGACGGTGGCACGCGCACGGCGTCGATCACGGGCGGGTTCGTCGCGCTCGTCCTCGCGCTCGAGCGGCTGCGGACGCAGGCGGTGATCCCGCGCGTGCCGGTGACCGACTACGTCGCCGCGACGAGCGTCGGCGTGGTCGGCGGCACCCCGATGCTCGATCTCGCCTACGACGAGGACTCGCGCGCCGACGTCGACATGAACGTCGTCAAGACGTCCGACGGGCGCTTCATCGAAGTGCAGGGAACGGCCGAAGCGCAGCCGTTCGATCGCGCGGCACTCGAAACGCTCCTCGCGCTGGCCGATCGCGGGATCTCCGCGCTCGTCGAACAGCAGCGGGCGGTCGTGGGGAAGATCCTGAAGTACTAGCCGCTACTTCCACGCGTGCAGCGTGATATGCCTCGGCTCGATCGGCCGCTGCGGATCGAACGTCACGTCGTCTGAAAACGACTTGTGGATGATGTCGACCCGGGTGAATCCGACCGTCTTCAGCATCGCGACGACGGCGGCCGGATTGGGGCCCGCCCAGTTGGTCGGGTCGCCGTTCAGTTCCCCCCCTGGATAGAAGGCGATGGCCGGCCGATCGATGCCGAGCAGGTCCACCTGGGTTTGCATGATCAGCTGCTGCCGCGTGACGCTCGCGACGCGCTCGAGCGCGAGCAGCGGATGCTTCATGTGGTACAGGATGCCGAGGAACAGCACGATGTCGAAAATGCCGACGGTCTCCGGTGACAGGTCGAGCACCTGCATCCATTTGTCCTCGACGCGCGATCCGAGCGCCCAGCGCGCGAGGTTGAAGCCTTCCTTCGTACCCCAGCCGCCGCCGTCCCAGCAGAAGGAGTCCGTCGCCAGCACGCGCCGCGCGCCGCGTCGTTCCGCCTCGAACGAGAAGAACCCGTCCCACGCGCCGATGTCGAGCACCGACTTCCCGGTGAGGTCGGCGGGCATCTGAATCTCCGCCAGCCGCGCGCACACGTGCACGTCGGCGCCCGGGGTGACGAGCCCGCCGCCCAGGTCGATCGGGTGCCACCAGCGGATCTTCTCGACCTCGGCGCGCAAGGCGGAGCGATCGATCATCGGAAGGCCGCGATTATACTGGCGTTCCTCGGTCCTGATGCGCGCGCTGCTCCTGGCCACGACCAACCCGGGCAAAGTCCGTGAGATCCGCCGCGTCCTCGAGGGCGTGCCCGTCACGCTCGTCACGCTCGCCGATACCGTGGCCGTCGCGGAGCCGGAGGAAACAGGCCGGACGTTTGCAGAGAACGCGCGGCTGAAGGCGACCTACTACGCGCGCGCGTCCGGGCTCCCGACGGTCGCGGAGGATTCGGGGCTCGAGATCGACGCGCTGGGCGGCCGGCCCGGTGTGGAAAGCGCGCGCTACAACGGCGCGACCTATCCCGAGAAGTTCGCCAATCTCTATCGGGAGCTCGCCCCGCATCCACGGCCGTGGACCGCCAGGTTTATCTGTGCGCTGGCGTTTGTCGGTCAGGATCAGGCACTCGGCACGAGGCGTCGGGCATCGGCCAGTGAGACGCGTGCACGCCCTCACGGCCCAGTGCCTGGTGCCTCCGGAGTGGCCTTCGAATGCTCCGCCTCCGTCGAAGGTGAGATCGCGCCGGCGCCACGGGGACTGAACGGCTTCGGCTACGACCCGATCTTCTACTACCCGCCTTACGGCCGCACGCTTGGCGAGGCCACGGACGCGCAGAAGCTCGCCGTATCCCACCGCGGACAGGCGTTTCGCCTGTTCCGGGCCTGGCTCGAACCCGTCTGACGCCGGATCGCGCTGAGCGGCGCCAGTAGTAGACACAGCGCCCGGCTTTTGACAGGATTAGCGCGCTTCACCCCTGACCGACGGGCACCTTTCGGGAGGATGACTATGCACGCCCCTGCTCTGCGCTGGCTGCGTTTGACCGGCGTCCTGGCCCTTGGGCTGTTCGGCGCCTCGCTCGCCGCGCAATCCGGCACCCAGATGGCGACGGATCCGATGACTCGGAGCCTCACCTTTCGCAATCTCGGCAACGCGAATCTGATCGGCCGCATCTCGGCCGTCGACGCCCTCGAGGACGACTGGACCTATGTCGTCGTCGGCTCGGCGGCCGGCGGCGTGTTCAAGTCGGAGAACGGCGGCACGAGTTGGACGTCGATCTTCGACACGTACAACTCCGCGTCGATCGGCGACGTGAAGATCTTCCAGAAGGACAAGAATCTGATCTGGGTCGGCACGGGCGAAGGCCACCAGCGCAACACGGCGGCGTGGGGCGACGGCGTCTACAAGTCCACCGATGGCGGCAAGACGTTCGAGAACGTCGGCCTGAAGGACACGTACAACATCGGCCGGATCCGCCTGCATCCGACGAACAAGGACATCGTGTACGTCGCGGCGCTCGGCAACATCTGGGGGCCCGTCGGCAACCGCGGTCTGTACAAGACGATCGACGGCGGCAAGACGTGGACGAAGCTGACCAACGGCCTGCCGAACAGCCCGATGACCGGCGCCGACGGCCTGGTGCTCGACCCGTCGAATCCGGAGGTCATCTACGTCTCGTTCTGGGATCGCATCCGTTATCCGTGGGGCCTCATCAGCGGCGGCAACACCGAGGGCGTGCCCGACCCGATGAACGTCGTCGACGGCAGCAAGAACGGCGGCATCTTCAAGAGCATCGACGGCGGGAAGACGTTCAAGAAGCTGACCGTCGGCCTGCCGTCGGTGGTCGGCCGCATCGGTCTCGCGATCGCCCGCACGAATCCAAAGATTCTGATGGCGCATATCGAGGCGGACTACCAGCCTGAGTGCGGCGGCGGACGCGGCGGGGGCGGTGGTGGCGGCGGCGGACGCGGCGGGCGGGGCGCGGCGGCGGCCGGCGGTGCGGCGGGCGCGGCGGCAGGCGGCGCGGGCGCAGCGGGTCAGGCCGGCGCCGCGGCACAACCGGCGGCCACGCCCGGCGATCCCGGCTGCGGCGATCTCACGAAGCTCGGCGCGGGCATGTACCGTTCGGAAGACGGCGGTCTGTCGTGGAAGCTCCTCGATCGCTACATCAGCCGGCCGTTCTACTACATGCAGGTCCAGATGAGCCCGCTGAGCGACCAGGAAGTGTTCAGCTACACCATCAACTACCGCCGGTCGCACGACGGCGGCAAGACGTGGATCGGCGGGGGCGGCGGCCAGGGCATGCACTGCTGGCACGCGATGTGGTTCGATCCGCACAACAAGAACCGGTACTACATCGCGAGCGACGGCGGTCTCGCGCTGACCCACGACGACGGCGCGACCTCGCTGCGCTTCACGAACCTGAACGTGACCCAGTACTACGACATCACGGCGAACAACGCCGACCCGTACTGGGTGTGCGGCGGCCTGCAGGACGCGGGCAGCTCGTGCGGGCCGTCGCAGACGCGCGCCAGCGGCATCTACACGAGCGACTGGATCAACACCGGAGGCGGCGACGGCTTCCACACGGCGATGGATCCGAGCGACCCGCGGATTGTCTACAGCGAGTCGCAGCCGGACCAGCAGGGCGGCAACATCGGCCGCTTCAATCTGCAGACCGGCGAGCGCGTGTCGATCCGCCCGAACAAGAACAACATCTCGAACTGGGACGAGTACATCACGCCGGAGATGGAGAAATCGGCGGCCGAGCGGAACTGGGGCACGCAGCCGCAGAATTCTGGACCGCTGCGCTTCAACTGGTCCACGCCGTACTACATCTCCCCGCACAATCCCGAGACGCTGTTCATTGGATCCAACTTCCTGCTGATGTCGACGGACCGGGGCACGACGTACCGGATCATCAGCCCGGATCTGACCAGCAACGATCCGAAGAAGACCGTCCGCAAGTCGGGCGGCCTGACGCCTGACGAGAACCCGGGGGGCGGAGCCGAGTACCACTGCACGATCATCACGCTCGCCGAATCCACGATCGAGCCCGGCAACATCTGGGTCGGCACCGACGACGGCAACGTGCAGGTGACGCGCAACATGGGCGGGACGTGGACGAAGGTCGGCACGACCGGCTTCCCGGGCGTCACCCGAGGCGATATCTGGGTCAGCCGCGTAGAGCCGTCGCACCACACGCGCGGCACGGCGTACGTGTCGCTCGACGCGCACCGGTTCGCAAGCGCGAAGCCCTACGTGTTCAAGACGACCGACTACGGCAAGACGTGGACCAACATCGCCAACAACCTGCCGGACGGCTCGATCTACGTCGTCAAGGAAGATCCGAAGAACCCGAACCTGCTCTTCGCCGGCAGCGAGTTCGCCGCGTACTACTCGCTCGACGGCGGGGCCAAGTGGAGCCGGCTGAACACCAACCTGCCGACGGTGGCCGTGCTCGACATCAACGTCCACCCGCGCGACAACGACCTGCTGCTCGCGACGATGGGCCGCGGTCTCTGGATCGCCGACGACATCACGCCCTTGCAGCAGATGACGCCGGACGTCCAGAAGGAAGACGCGAAGCTGTTCGAGAACCGCGTCGCGACCGAGTGGCTGAACGTGCAGCCGCAGCACGCCGGGGGTCAGCTCGCCTTCGTCGGCCCGAACCCGCCGCGTGATGCGGTCATCAACTACTACTTGAGCGACCGCGTCACCGGCCAGGTGCGTTTCGAGGTCACCGACGCCACCGGCACCAGCTCGTGCTCGGCGACCGTCGACCCGGCGCCAGGCATGGGGCGGATGTTGTGGACGATGCGCTGGTCAAGCGGCCCGGCGGCCGCGGCGGGCGGCGGCGGACGCGGCGGCGGGCGTGGCGGCGGACGCGGCGGTGGTGGCGGTGGTGGCGGCGCAGCTGGCGCAGCTGGCGCGGCCGGCGGCGCCGCGGCGGCGGGCGGCGCGGGTGCCGGCGGTCCGGGCGCTCAGGGGCGCGGCGGATTCGGCGGCGGCGCGGCGTGCCTGATGGCCGCGCCGGCGCCCGGCGCGCAGGTCGCCGGCGGCGGACGCGGCGGCGGCGGTGGCGGATTCGGTGGCGGTGGCGGCGGCGCACGCGTCGCCCCGGGCACCTACAAGGTCACCATGACCGCAAACGGCAAGACCTACACGAGCACCATCACGGTCCGCCGCGATCCGCTCAGCGAAGAGACCGGCGGCCCCGGCGGTGGAGGTGGGGGCCGCCATTGATGATTGGCGATGGCCGATCGGTCATTGCCAGTGAGCGATTGGGCGATTGGCGATTGCATCGAGCGACAGGCGATCGCACGATTCAATTTGATCAATCGCCCGATTGCTCACTGCAATCGAACCAATCGCCCCATGCCATGGTCAATGTGCCAAGGGCATTGGACTCAATGGCCGATCGCTCGATGCGATCGGCCATCACCTATCTCCAATCGCCATTGACTACCTGCTGAGTCTGGTCACTCTGCCCGACGCGACATCGACCGTATAAATCGCGCGCGGCATCTTGTCGTCCTGCGGCGACTCGGGCGTCGCCTCCGGCACCTGCACGAACGCGATCGTCTTGCCGTCGGGCGACCAGCGGGGATCGATGGCGCTGCCCTGCGCGAGCGTGACGAGCGGCCGCTGGTCCGTGCCGTCGGCGTCCATCGTGAAGATCTGCGTCCGGCCGTTGCGCCAGCTCATGAACGCGATCCGCTCACCGTCGGGCGACCAGCTGGGGTACATGCCGTTGTCGGGGTCCTGCGTGAGCGCGTGCATGGTGCGCGTCGCGAGGTCCAGGACGTTGACATCGCGTCCGACGTGAAACGCGAGCTTCTTGCCGTCGGGCGAGAACTGGGGGAACCACGCCGACCCGACGGTCGTCACGCGCTCGACGTTCGAGCCGTCGGCGCTCATGATGAAGACGTCGAAGCCCTTGCCCGGAGCCGCGCGATCGGACATGAACACGATCTTCTTGCCGTCGGGCGACCAGGCCGGCGAGACGTCGCGCGCCGGGTTGCGCGTCAGCCGCCGGAGCTGCGTCTTGTCCACGTTCGTGACGTAGATCTCGAAGTTGCCGTCGCGATCGGAATCGAACGCCATCTGGCGGTCGTCGGGCGAGAACGCCGGCGACCCGTCGTCGGCCGGGTTGACGACCACCGGCGTGAGTCCGGATCCGTCGGGGCTCATCATGAAGATGTCGCCCTTGCCCGCTGACCGCTCCGAATAGAACGCGATGCGCCGGCTGTCGGAGGACCAGCTCGGCGAGCCGTCGCGAACCGGCGGCGTGTGGCTCAACCGATCCCACGCGAACCACGCGACCGAGGCGACCAACACGGCCGCCGCGCCCAGGACGACGGTGAGGCCTTGCGCGGGCCGGGATGACCGGCGCTTCGTGCGCTCGCGGTCGGCGGAACGTCGCTGCTGACGGGTGGACGGCAAACGGGGGCTCCTCTTGGCGATTATCGTCCGCTGTCGTCCGCGCGTGCAGATGTTACAACTATGTGCGCGAGTTTTCCTTTCTGACAGGGGCCCGCCATGCCGTTCTCGCCTTCGCCCGCCGACAGATTCACGTTCGGCCTGTGGACCGTCGGCCACCGTGGCCGCGATCCGTTCGGCGATCCCGTGCGCGCGCCGCTCGATCCCCGCACGATACTCGAGCAGCTGGCCGCCCTGGGGGCCTACGGCGTGAACCTGCACGACAACGATCTCGTGCCAA
Source organism: Vicinamibacterales bacterium (assembly GCA_035519535.1). Lineage (GTDB taxonomy): Bacteria > Acidobacteriota > Vicinamibacteria > Vicinamibacterales > SCN-69-37 > DATEGZ01. Next base: position 11,528 of record DATIWF010000171.1, read on the forward strand.
TCGACGCGGCGCCGGCCGACCGCGATCGGATCATCCGGGAGTTTCAGCGCACCCTCGCCGCCACGGGCCTCAGGGTGCCGATGGCCACGACGAATCTCTTCACCGATCCGGTGTTCCGCGACGGTGCGTTCACGTCGAACGACGCCGCGGTTCGCGCCTACGCGCTCCAGAAGACGATGCGGGCGATGGATCTGGGCGTGGAGCTGGGCGCGTCGATCTTCGTGTGCTGGGGCGGCCGCGAGGGCACGGAAGTCGAGGCCGCCAAGGACCCCGTCGAGGCGATCAAGCGCGTCCGCGACGCCCTCAACTTCCTGTGCGAGTACGCGATCGATCGGCGCTACGCCCTGCGGTTTGCGCTCGAGGCCAAGCCGAACGAGCCGCGCGGCGACCTGTACTTCCCGACGACCTCGGCCTACCTCGCCTTCATCGAGACGCTCGACCATCCCGGCATGGTGGGCGTCAACCCGGAAGTCGCCCACGAGCAGATGGCCGGTCTGAACGCCTATCACGTCGTCGCTCAGGCGATCGAGGCGGGTAAGCTCTTCCACATCGACCTCAACGACCAGAAATTCAGCCGGTTCGATCAGGACCTGCGGTTCGGCGCCGAGTCGATCAAGACGCTGTTCTTCGTCGTCAAGCTGCTCGAGGAGTCGGGCTACGACGGCCCGCGGCATTTCGACGCGCACCCGCTCAGGACCGAGAATGCGGACGGCGTGTGGGAGTTCGCGCGGGGCTGCATGCGCACGTATCTGCTGCTCAAGGACAAGGCGCGGCAGTTCCGTCAGGACCGCGAGATTCAAGCGCTTGTCGCGGAGATCCGCGGGTCGGACGGTGACGGGCCGCCGGCCGCGTACTCGCACGACGCCGCGTCGCGGCTCAACGGGCGCGCATTCGATCGCGTCGAGCTCGCCTCGAAGCGCCTGCCCTACGAGCGGCTGGATCAGCTCGTCGTGGAGCTGCTGCTCGGCGTCCGCGAATAGGGCCTGCGCGCCAGGTCTTCATGGTGATTCTCTCCTGACGTGTCGACTCTCGATCTCAGCGTATCGCTCGCGCAGCTTCGCATACATCCGCGTGCGATCCAGGACGGGCGCGACACGAGACGTCGCGACCGGCTCGGCGAGACCGCGGATGATCTCGGTCCAGCCCATCGCCCCGCCGCGTGCCTTCGCGTCGGCATGCCAGGCGCGCAGCGCGGCGCCCAGGCACGCCGAGTTGCCGACCGGGAACTGATAGACCTCCGCGCCGAACACGTCGGCCATGACCTGGAGAATCGCGCGATTTGCCGACGCGCCTCCGGTCGCGTGAATCGTGCGAACATCGACGCCCATCCAGCGCGAATGGTTCATCATCGACATCATCTGCGCCTCGACGACCGCGCGGACATTCTGCGAAGGATTGCCCGCGTCCAGATTCACGCGATGGACGCCAGCCGTCGGGACGGGCGGCGTGATCTCGGGCACGAACCAGGGCAGCATGATCGCGCCGCCGATGCCAGGGGGCGTGGCCTCGAGCGCGGCGGCAAAGCCCTGCCAGTCCAGCTGGAACGCGTCGCGAATGCGCTCACGCGCGAGCGATCCGTTGCTGAACACCGTGAGTCCCATGAACGCCCCGGTCGGCGCGCCGAACACGTGCCCGGTGCCGGTCGGATCCACGCGCGGCGTGCGCATCAGCCCGAAGATCGTGTCGCTCGTGCCCAGCGAGATCGCCACGCGGCCCTCCTCCACCAGGCCCGTGCCGATCACGCTCGACGGGTTGTCGCCCGACCAGACGACCACGGCGGCATCGGAAACACCGTAGCGCTGCCGCCAGTAAGGCGCCAGCCTGCCGGCGACAGTGTCTGGCGGGACGATGGCGGGAAGCTTCGCGGCGAGGCCGGGCGCCGTCGCCTCGAGCGCGACGTTGGCCCACCCACGGCGCGCCAGGTCCATCAGGTTCATGCCGGACGCGTCGCCGGGATCGAGCGGAGCGTCGGCGCCGGTCAGCAGCGAGGCGAGGAACGAGCTCACGAGCTGAATGCGCGCGGACGCGGCATAGGCCTCGGGCTCGCGCTTGTAGCACTTCCGAATCTGCGCGGCCGTGAACCGTTCGAAAGCCCGTGATCCGGTGAGCGACGCGAGGCGCGCGGCGCCGCCGACCGCGCGCGTGATCTCCTCGCACTCCTGCGTCGTGCTCCTGTCAAGCCAGATCGGCGACACCGGACGCGCAAAGATGCCGTCGAGCTGAGGCGCGAGCGGGCGCGAGGGATCGAGCGCGCCGAGCCGCCCTGACGCGCGGCCGTTCAGATAGACACTGCCGTGCTGCTGCGCCGAGCCGGACAGCGCCGCCACCCGCGAACAGTCGAGTCCGCTCGCCGCCATGGCGGCCATCGCCCGATCCAGGGCGTCAGCCCACATGAGCGGCGGCGCGACCGCCACCCGCGGGTCATCCGACGGCAGCACGCCGTGCCGGGTGCCGTACTCGGGCAGGTCTCTATCGAACACGACCGCGTGCTCGAAGACGAGATGGCCGCGGCCCGCGCCGACTTCGATCGCCTGCAGTGTCAGGCTCTGCGTGCTCGCATCGACGCCCAGATACAGGGGCGTCGTCGTCGTGGGGCCTTGGTCCTGGGTCCTCAACGCGCTACCATTTCCCCATGGGGCCTTCCCGCCACTCCAAGTCGTTCGCGGCCGTGCTGATAGTCGGGCTGGTCGCGTTCGCCGTGCGACCGCTGGGACTCGCGGCTGGCGCGCCTCAGAACAGCGCTCAGACCGTCACGATCGGCATCCTACCGTTCCTCGACGCGAGCGGCGCGATGAATCGCGACACGGCCGCCGCGATCGGCCGCCTCGTGCAGGCGGAGATGAGCCACTCTGCGCCCGGTCTCAACGGGAAGGTCCTGACGCTCGACGCCACGGTGAAACTCGAGGACCTCGACGGCGAAAAGGCCGTGGACCTCGGCAAGGCGGCCAAGGTCGACGTCGTGCTTCTCGGGACCGTGCTCGAAGCGAGCTCGTCCGAGTCCAGCAAGGGCGGCTGGCTGCCGTCGATCGCCGGACAATCAGCGAGCGTGAACGTCCGCTCGGTGAAGGCGAAGGTCACGCTCCAGGGCGACCTCTACCGCGTGCCGGCCGGCGGCCGCATCGCGAGCCTTCGCGTGCCCGGCAGCCACTCGGACAACAAGTTCGGCGGCGGCGTCTACACCAATCTTGGCGCGTGGGACGGCAACTCCACCGTCTTCCTTGACTCGCCGCTCGGCAAGGCGCTGCAGCAGGCGGTCGCGGATCTCGTGAAGAAGATCGCCGCAACCAAGATGTGATCCCGTCGATCCCGTCTATTTCTTGAGCTGTTTCTCCCGGTCCAGCTCCACCATGTCGACGTCCATCGGCTCGACGCCGAGCAGCCACTTCGAGAAGTAGTCGATCCGCCGCCAGAACACGTAGTCCTGATCCGGGCCGTAGCCGTGGCGCTGGCCGGGCAGCAGGATGAAGTCGAAGCGCTTGTTCGCCTTGATGAGCGCGTCGATCACGCGGTACGTGTTGGACGGGTGGACGTTGTTGTCGATGTCGCCCGTCATCAGCAGCAGGTGGCCCTTCAGGTTCTTGGCGATGTCCTGGTTCTTGTCGATGTCGTACTCGAACGTGACCTTGTCGTCCTTGACGACTTCCTTCACGCCGTCGTGCTTCTCGCTCCACCACCGGTTGTAGATGCTGTTGTCGTGGTTGCCGGACTCGGAGATCCCGACCTTGAAGAAATCGGGATAGCCGAACATCGCCGCCGCGGTCATGAAGCCGCCGCCTGAGTGGCCGTAGATGCCGACGCGATCGAGGTCGATCCAGGTGTAGCGCTTGGCGAGCTGCTCGACCGCCGCCTTCTTGTCGGGCACGCCGTAGTCGCGCAGGTTGCCGTAGCCGTAGTTGTGGTACCACTTCGAGCGCTGCGGGTTGCCGCCGCGGTTGCCGACCTCGAGCACGATGAACCCGACGTTGGCGAGCGCGACGTTCGCGTTGCGCGGCGAGAACGTCTTGGTCACCGACTCGGTCTGCGGGCCCGGATAGACGTACAGGATCACCGGATACTTCTTCGCCGGGTCGAAGTCGAAGGGCTTGTACATCGTCCCGTACAGGTCCGTGATGCCGTCGTCGGCCTTGACCTGGAACGGCTCCGGGTACTTGAAGCCCGCATCCATCAGGGCCGAGACGTCCATCTTCTCGAGGTCCATGACTTTGGCGCCCGCCGCGTCGTAGAGCACGGACTCGGGCGCCGAGTTGATCCGTGACGAGGTGTCGACAAAGAACGTGTTCTTGTCGTTCATGTCGGCCGCGTGCGAAGCGTTGCCTGGATCGAGCAGCTTCACGTCCCCGCCGTCGAGGCTCACGCGGTAAAGGTGCACGAAGTACGGATCCTCACCCGGCTCCCGGCCGACGGCGTTGAAGTACAGCGTCCGCGTCTTCTCGTCCACGGATTCGATGCCCGTGCACACGAACTCGCCGGACGTGATCTGGCGGAGCATCTTGCCCGTCGCGATGTCGTAGAGGTAGTAGTGGCCCCAGCCGTCACGCTCGGACCAGTGAATCGCCTGCTTGCCGTTGCTGATGAGGCGCAGCGGCTGGATTTCGATGTACGCGTTCGAGCGCTCGGGGATGACCACGCGCGACTCGCCCGTCGTCGTGTCCGCCTCGACGATGTCGATGCGCTTGAGGTCGCGGCTGGTGCGGTTGTAGTAGACCTTGTCGTCGGTGAAAGTCACCCAGCGCGGGGCCGTTTCCTGCTTCTCGCGCTGCAGGTTCGTGACCGGCGCGGTCGCCAGCCCCATCTGCTGGTCCTTGAACGCCCCGGTCTTGACCATCGTCATCTGCTTCGCCGCGAGGTCGAAGACACCGAGCTCGGTCTGCGGCTGGTTCTCCTCGCCCGGCATGCCGTATTTGTAGGTCTCGAGGCGCGGGCGGGGATTCGCGAGCGCGTTGATGACCCAGAGGTCCTCGACCTTGCGCTGGTCCTGACGCATGACCGCGAACTTCCGGCTGTCCTGCGCCCAGTAGATCGCGATCGCCGCGGCGCGCGGGCCGAACTTCTTGTCGAGCTCCGACTGCTGGCGCGCGTCCGCGCCGCCGCCCTGGGTCGTGGTCGTCCCCTGGTCCTGCTGTTGCTGCTGCTGGTCGTCCTGTCCCTGACCGCCCTGCTGGTTGCGCGCGTAGCTGTAGTACTTCTCGCCGTCGGTCGTGAGCTGGGTCTCCTGGATCGCGGGGTCGTCCGCCTTCTTCTTCGCGAGCTCGAGGTTTTTCGCGTCCATCATGAACAGGTTCTGCCCGCGCGCGAAGATGACCACCTGCTTGTCAGGTGAGACGCTCGCCCAGGCTGGATTCGCTTTCTCCGCCTCGTACTTGTCGTCCAGCGTGACCGTGCCCGTGGCGAGCTCGTACACGAGCCACCACGGCTTCGTCTGATTGGCGCCCTGTCCCGCCGCGCCGCCTCGTCCGCCCTGATCCTGTTGCCCGCCGCCGCGCCCGCCGCCGCGTCCGCCACGTCCGCCGCCGCCCTGCACCTGGTTCTGTTCCTGCTGGGTCTCGCCGGTCAGCTCCTGCCCTTCGGCGTTCTCCACTCTCGAATCGCGCGGCAGGCTGACGCTGAAGCGGATCTTCGTGTCGTTGTCGATGAATTTGATCGTGCCCACGGGCAGGTGCTGCGCGTCGTACGGCGTGCGCAGGATGCGCGTGAGCTGGGCCGCCAGCTTCGCGTTGTCCCACAGCGGCGTCTTCGTCCGCTTGACCGGGTCGACCATCCACCACTTCATCCCGGCCGAGGTTTCGTAGCTGTACCAGAAACGATCGGTGAACTCGAGCCAGTGGGGCGTGACCGCCGTCGAGAACACGTACTTGCCGACTTTCGCGGAGGTCCAGCGCGCGGCCAGGTCGTAGTTCGGTTTGGCCAGCTCACGCGCGGGCGGGGTGTCCGCACCCACCCGCGGCGCGGCCAGCGGCTGGGCGGTGACGGTGAATGCAACGACGCACAGCAGACGCAGAACAGTCCTCATCGACAGGCTCCTTCGGCGCAGATTGTAAGGGGGACGGGGCTTTTTTCCACAGATTCGGCCCTTCCGGGGCCGGAGGTCGG
>DATIWF010000172.1:0-9664 GCA_035519535.1 Vicinamibacterales bacterium
CTGCTCGAGCGCCTTGCGCATGATGTCCATCGTGATGCCACCGACCTTGATGTCCATCTGCAGCGCGGTGATGCCCGTGCGCGTGCCGGCGACCTTGAAGTCCATGTCGCCGTAGTGGTCCTCGGCGCCCGCGATATCCGATAGCACCGCCCACTTGCCGGTCTTCTCGTCCATCACGAGGCCCATCGCGACGCCCGCGACGGGGGCTTTCAGGGGCACGCCCGCGTCCATCAGCGCGAGCGCCCCCCCGCACACCGACGCCATCGACGACGACCCGTTCGACTCGAGGATGTCGGAGACGACGCGCAGCGTGTACGGGAACTCTTCGGGCGAGGGGAGCAGTGGCACGAGGGAGCGCTCGGCCAGCGCCCCATGGCCGACTTCGCGCCGGCCGGGCCCGCGCAGGAACTGCACTTCGCCCACCGAGAACGGCGGGAAGTTGTAGTGCAGCATGAAGCGCTTGTACATCTCGCCGTCCACCATCTCGATCTTCTGCGCGTCGTCTTCCGTGCCGAGCGTCGCGCTGACGAGCGCCTGCGTCTCGCCGCGCGTGAAGACGACCGAGCCGTGGACCCGCGGCAGGACGCCGACCTCGATCCAGATCGGCCGGATCTCGTCGAAGCGCCGGCCGTCGAGCCGCTGGCCGCGCTCGAGGATCTCGTCGCGCATGACCTTCTCTTTGAGCTCCTTGAAGATCTGCTTGGCGTCGGATCGCCGCTCGACCTCCTCCTCGGGGATCGACGCGACGAGCTCGTCGAGCACCTCGTCCACGCGCTCGTAGTTCTCGAGCTTGTCCTTGATCCGCATCGCCTCGGCGAGCGACGCGTAGGCCTTCTCCTCGACCTCGCGGTAGAACTCGTGGTGGATGACCTTCCGCTCCACGGTCTGCTTCGTCTTGCCGCACGCGCGCGTGAGATCGTCGATCGCCGCGGTGATCTTCCGGATCGCCTGATGTGCGGCCTCGAGCGCCTCGACCATCTCTTCTTCGGTCGCTTCCTTCGCGCCCGCTTCGACCATGACGATGGCATCCGCGCTGCCGGCGACGACCAGGTCGATCTTGCTCGCCTTGCGCTCGGCATACGACGGGTTGATGACGTAGGCGCCGTCGACGAGCCCCACGCGCACGCCGGCGACCGTCTTCTCGAACGGAATCGACGACAGCGCGAGCGCGGCCGACGCGCCCGTGATCGCCAGCACGTCGGCGTCGTTTTCCGCGTCGGCGGAGATCAGCAGCGAGACAATCTGGGTCTCGTAGTGCCAGCCGCTCGGGAACAACGGCCGGATCGGCCGATCGATCAGCCGGCTCGTGAGCACTTCCTTCTCGGCGGGCTTGCCCTCACGCTTGAAGAACCCCCCCGGGATCCGTCCCGAGGCGTAGGTGTATTCGCGGTAGTCCACCGTGAGCGGCAGAAAGTCGATGCCGACCCGTGGGCTCGCGGCATGACAGGCCGTGACGATGACCATCGTGTCGCCCGACCGGACGACGACCGAGCCGTCAGCCTGCTTCGCCAGTTTGCCCGTCTCGATGGAAAGGGAGCGGGCGCCAAGAGTGATCTCGCGTCGATGTGCTGTAGGGATCATGAGCTAGGGGTCAGGACAAAGGACAAAAGGGCAGAGGGCAAAACGAGAGGAGCCCCGGTCTCTGGCGCCTGTCCACGGCCGGCGCCCGCCGTCGTTCCGTTCCTATTTGCGAATGCCGAGCTTGCGGATCAGCTCGTCGTACCGGTCCGCATCCTTGCGCTTCAGGTAGTCCAGCAGCCGGCGCCGCTGGCCCACGAGCTTGAGCAGGCCCCGCCGGGAGTGGTGGTCCTTCACGTGCGTCTTGAAGTGCTCCGTCAGGTAATTGATGCGCTCGCTCAGGAGCGCCACCTGAACTTCCGGGGAGCCGGTGTCGGCGTCGTGCGTGCGGTACGTACCAATCAGTTCCGTCTTGCGTTCGTTGGTCAGCACTCTTGGGCCTCCACGAACGGTCCAGAGCGCGCTGGGGTGCGTGACCGGACCGCCGTCATACTGCGACCACGACAGGCCGTGGGCGCAAGGATCAGATGTTATCCGAGTACGACAACCGGATGCAAAGCGCCGCCCCGGGACCGCGCCAGCGCCACGAGCCGACCGTCGTCGCTCGCCAGGACCTTGACCGGAAGGGCCGACGTGGCGGGAGGCAGCCAGCGACTCTCCAGGTGCTCGGGACCCAGCGGATTGCCGTGCAGCGCCCGCCGGAGTCCCGCCTCCGTCGTCCGGACGGTCGGGAGGTCGGGCAGGGCGTCCGCGGGCGCCAACACGTGTGCGGCCACCTCCCGGCCCAGGCGCTCCGCGTCTTCGAGCGGCAGGGCCTGCGTGACGTCGAAGGACCCGCTGTGGGTGCGGCGCAGGCCGACGAGGTGCGCGCCGCAGCCAAGGCGGGCGCCCAGGTCCCGGGCCAGCGCCCGGACGTAGAAGCCTGACGACGCCCTGACCCGGATATGCACGAGGTCGCCCTCGCGCCCGGTGCACTCGAGGGCCCGCACCGTCACGGTGACGGGCTTGAGCTCGACGGGTTCCTCGCGCCGCGCGAGCTCGTACGCCTTGCGGCCGCCGATCTTCTTGGCCGAGTGGGACGGCGGCGTCTGGTCGAAGGTGCCGACGAAGCCGCCGAGCGCGTCCTTAAGGGCGTCGTCGGTGGGCAGGGCCGTGACCGGCTCGCTCAGCGGCCGCCCGTCGGCGTCGTCGGTGTCGGTGGCGACGCCGAGCCGGAGCGTGGCCTCGTAGACCTTGTCGCCGCCCGTGAGGAGCGACGCGAGCCGGGTCGCGCGGCCGAGGACGAGCGGCAGCAGGCCAGTTGCGCGCGGGTCGAGCGTGCCCGTGTGGCCGATGCTTTTCTCGCCGCTCGTGCGGCGCAAGCGCGCGACGACATCGTGCGATGTCGGACCGGACGGCTTGTCTATGAGGAGAACGCCGTCCATGCCATTGACGATTGGTGATCGGTGATTGGGGATTGGATTGGGTGATTGGTGATTGGGGATTGCATTGGGTGATTGGGGATTGGAGATTGCATTGGGTGATTGGGGATTGGGGATTGCCGAAGGCACCGGCCGATCGAGCGATCGGGCTATCGCGCGCCCGCTGCCTGTCCGATCGCCTCGCCCACGGCGTCGATCATCGCCGCCTTGAGCGCGTCGTAGTCGCCCGTCAGCGTGCATCCGGCGGCGTTCTTGTGGCCGCCGCCGTGCCAGCGGTCGGCGACCGCGCGCACGTCGACGTCGCCTTTCGATCGCAGGCTCACGCGGAACTCCCCGGAGGCCTGGCGCTTGAAGAGCGCGACCGCGACGACCTCCTGCGCGGCGAGCGGCAGGTTGACGAGTCCCTCGGTGTCGTCCACGGTCGCCTCGCACGATGCCAGGATCGCGTCATCGAGGAACAGGACGGCCATCCGGCGGCCGTGGTGCAGCTCCATGGCGTTGAGGAGCTTGCCGATCAGCAGGACCCGGCCCACGCCGAAGCTGTCGAAGATCTGACGCGAGAGCTGCGCGAGGTTCACGCCCGTTTCCGCGATGCGTCGGCAGACGTCGAACGTGCGCGCGGTGATCGGGCCGTAGCGGAAGCTGCCCGTGTCCGTCGAGATCGCGAGGTAGAGATGCGCGGCGATGTCGCGCGTCCACGGCACGCCGAGCGCGTCGATGATGTCGGCGACCATTTCTCCGCACGCGGCGGCCGACGGGTCGAACCAGTTCACGGCGCCGTACATCTCGTTGCCGACGTGATGATCGACGTTGATCACGGTGTACCGCTCGAGGCCGGCGATGTCCGGGCGGCTGAGATCGCTGCACTCGAGCAGCACGGCGGCGTCGGCCTGGCCATCGACGCGGGCCATCAGCCGAAGGCGGTCGGTCCCGGGAAACGCGCGGTACGGCGCCGGCACGGCGTCGCGGCCGACGACGCGGACGGTCTTGCCGAGCGCGTCGAGCGCGAAGGCGAGCGCGAGCGCCGATCCAATCGCGTCGCCGTCGGGCCGGGCGTGGGACGTGATGAGGAACGACTGGCGCGCGCGAAGCGCGGCGGCGACGTCCCGGGCGCTGCCGTTCACGAGGGCTCCTCGGGCTTGCGGGCCTGACGCTCGGCCTCGAGATCGATCAGGATCTTCTCGATCCGGTCCTGCGTCTCGACGCTCTCGTCGAAATGAAACTGCAGCTCGGGCACGCGCCGCAGGCGGATGCGGCTGCCGATCTGGCGGCGCAGGAACGGCGTCGCACGCGCCAGCGCGCGGCTGGTCGCCGCCTTCGCCTGGTCGTCGCCCATCAGCGTGTAGTAGATGCGCGCGAGCTGGAGGTCGGGGGAGACCTTCACGCGCGTGAGCGTCACGAGCCCGATGCCGGGATCGTGCACTTCGCTCAGGAGCATCTGGCTGATCTCCTGGCGGATCTGCTCGCCGACGCGGTCCGGTCGCGATCCCTGCATGTCAGCGGAGGTACTCCACCTGGCTGCGCGTGACGAGCCCGGGCTCGAGCCGCTCGATCTCGTTCATGACCGACGCGAGCGTCTTCTCGGCCATCTCGTCGGACGACGCCACGGTGACGACGCCCATCGCCGCGCGCTGCCAGAGCTCCTGGTGCTCGACTTCGGCGACGGCGACGTTGAACGCGGTCAGCCGATCCTTCAACCGGCGCATCACCATGCGCTTGTCCTTCAGCGATTGGGACATGGGCAGAAACAGCTCGATTGAGAGCAGGGCGACCGTCATGGATCAAGTCAGAACCGGGAAGCCAGACGTGCACGCAGCATTCGCGACCCTCAGCTCATTCCGAACTTCACGCTCCTGGCTTCACACGTCTGCCTTGATCCGTGTCTCTTACACCGTCTGGGCGATCCGCTCGACCGTGAAGACCTCGATGACGTCGCCCACCTTGACGTCATTGAACCGTTCGAGCGCGATGCCGCACTCGAGCCCCGCCTTGACCTCGCTGACGTCGTCCTTGAACCGGCGGAGCGACGCGAGCTTGCCCTGCCAGACGACGACGTTGTCGCGAAGGAGGCGGGCCTGCGCCTCACCCGACCGCGCGATGCGCCCGTCGAGGACGTAGCACCCCGCAATCGTGCCGACCTTCGGCGTCTTGAAGGTCTGCCGGACCTCGGCCGTGCCGAGGCGCGTTTCCTTGACCGTCGGCTCGAGGAGGCCGGCCATGGCCTTCTTGATCTCGTCGGTCACGTTGTAGATGACGGAGTGCTGGCGGATGTCCACCTTTTCGCGCTCGGCGACGTCCGCGGCATTCCGATCGGGCCGGACGTTGAACCCGATGATGATCGCGTTCGATGCCGCGGCGAGGAGCACGTCCGATTCGTTGATCGCGCCGACGCCCGTGTGGATGATGCGGATCTTGACGCGCTCGTCGGTGAGCTTCGTCAGCGTGTCGGCCAGCACCTCCGCCGAGCCCTGCACGTCGGCCTTGATGATGATCGAGAGCTCCTTCATCCCGCCCTCGGCCATCTGCTGCTGCAGCGACTCGAGCGTCAGCCGCCCGCCCTTGCCGCCGAGCGCCTTTTCCTTGGCCTGCGCCTGGCGGTACGCGACGACCTGGCGGGCCTTGATCGGATCGTCGATGACCTGGAACGTGTCGCCGGGCGCCGGCAGCGACGACAACCCGAGCACTTCGACGGGCGTGGCCGGGCCGGCCTTCTTGACCTTGCGGCCCACGTGGTCGAAGAGCGCGCGGACCTTGCCCTCCACCGTGCCGGCGATGAACAGGTCGCCCTCGCTGAGCGTGCCGTCCTGCACGAGGACCGACGCGACCGGACCACGGCCGCGATCCAGGCGTGCCTCGAGGACGGTGCCCTGCGCGTTGCGGCTCGGGTTGGCCTTCAGATCCGCGAGGTCCGCGACGAGCAGGATCATCTCGAGCAGCTGATCCAGATTCTTCCGCTGGCGCGCCGACACCTCGACGGTGACCGTCGTGCCGCCCCACTCCTCGGGCATCAGGCCGAGGTCCGAGAGCTCGCGCTTGACGCGCTCCGGGTTGGCGTCGGGCTTGTCGATCTTGTTCACGGCCACGACGATCGGCACGTTGGCCGCCTTCGCGTGGTCGATCGCTTCCCTCGTCTGCGGCATGACGCCGTCGTCGGCCGCGACGACCAGGACGACGATGTCGGTGACGCGCGCGCCGCGGGCGCGCATCATCGTGAACGCCTCGTGGCCGGGCGTGTCGAGGAACACCACGCGCCGCCCGCCCACGTCCACGGAGTACGCGCCGATGTGCTGCGTGATGCCGCCGGCTTCGCGCTCGGCGACCTTGGTCTCGCGAATCGCGTCGAGCAGCGTCGTCTTGCCGTGGTCGACGTGGCCCATGACGGTGACGACCGGCGCGCGCGTCGAGAGATCCTCAGGTTTCGACGCTTCCTGCTCGACCTCCGTCAGCTCCTCCTCGAAGCTGCGGATCAGGACCTCGGCGCCGAAGTCGCGCGCGATCGTCTGCGCGGTCTCCGCGTCGAGCGTCGAGTTGATCGTCATCATCATCCGGCGATCGATGAGCTTCTTGAGGACGTCCTTGACCTTGACCTCGAGCTTGTCGGCCAGGTCGCGGACGGTCATCCCCTCGGCCAGCGTGATGAGCTTGGTAATCGGCGGCGGCGCCTCCTGCACGAGCGGCGTGGCCGGGCGATCCTCGCGCCGGAACGTCCTGGGCCGCGGACCCGCCGGTCGCGGCGCCGGCCGCGGAGCGCCGGGCGGACGCATCCCCGGAACGCCGGGCGCGGACGGCCGAATCGGCTGCGACGGCAGCGGTCGCGGACCGCCAAGCGGCGCGCGCGCCGAGGGCGACGACGGGCGCAGGGCCGCGGGGCGCGCGTCGGCCGTCGCCGGACCGGGACGCGTCGGGGCGGGCGGCGACGGCTGAGGACGCACGACCGGGCGCGGAGGAATCAGTCGCGCGGCGGGCGCTTCCCCAGTCAGCGGATCTTCGATGCGCAGGCGGCGCGTCGGCGGCACGAGCCGCCCCGCCGGTCGCACGATGGGCGGCGCCGCCGGTGGCGGTGTGGCCACGGGACGGGGCCGTACGGGCTCGGCATGGGTCTCTGCCGGGGCCGCCTCGACCACGGCCGCCGGGATCCCTTCGGCAGGCGGTGGCGCCACCTCAACCGCGGGCGGCAGGACCTCGACCGGCATCTCGACCTCGGCCTCTGGCGGCGTGGCGACAGCCTCGACCTCGCCGCCTTCGGGCGTCGCCACGGGGACCGGGCGAATCGTCTTGATCAGTCGCGGCCGGAGCGCCGGCGCCGCGGGCTTCGGCGGCTCCGGTGCGGCCTTCGCGGCCTTCCCGCCTTTCTTGGCGGGCGGCGTGTCGGCAAACAGCGGGCCGGTCGGCAGCTGGATGTTGCGCTTCCTGGCGTGGCGCTCGACGAACTGTCGCGCGACGATTTCTTCGATCGAGCTCGACGCGCTCTTCACGTCGATGCCGGTGTCCTGTTTGAGCAGGTTCATCGCGTCCTGGCTCGACAGGCCCAGCAGCTCGGCGACTTTGTAGATGCGGACAGTGGACAAAGATCCCCCGGGTCAACGAAGACAGATATCAGATTCGAAGTTCGAGGCCAGAAGTTGGACGTTCTCACTTCTGACGGTGAACTTCTGGCTTCTCACTCCTAACTCTCCGGCCCCGCCTCCTCCTCGGGCGCCGCCTCGGCGACGGCAGGTTCCTCCGCGGGCGCCGCGGCGGCCGCCGCTTGCGCCTGCTCTTCGGCGCGCGCCTTTTCCGCGGCGGCGGCGGCCAGCACGGCCTCGACCGTCTCCGCGTCGAATCCTGGGAGCGCGGCGAGCGGCTCGGCGCCGGCCTCGAGCAGCTTGTCGATCGTGTCATACCCGGCGGCACGCAGCTGCGCGACGACCTCGTCGTGGATGTCGGGCAGCACGAGCGGCCCGGCCGTCTCCGCGCCGCCGCCGAACTCGATGCCGGCCAGCTGCGCCTCGACTTCCTTGCGCTTCTCTTCCTCGCTCTTGATGTCGATCTTCCAGCCCGTCAGCTTCGCGGCCAGGCGGACGTTCTGGCCCTTCTTGCCGATCGCGAGCGAGAGCTGGCGGTCCTCGACCATGACCTCCATGACCTTCTGCTCGTCGTCGACGATGCTGACGCGCTGGACCCGGGCGGGGGAGAGCGCTTTGGTCACGAACGTCACCGGGTCTTCCGACCACTCGACGATGTCGATCTTCTCGCCGCGAAGCTCGCGGATGATGGCCTGGACGCGCGTCCCACGCATGCCGACGCAGGCGCCGACCGGATCGACGTCGCGCTCGCGCGAGTAGACGGCGACCTTGGCGCGGTCGCCCGCCTCGCGCACGGCGCCGCGAATCATCACCGTGCCGTCATAGATCTCCGGGACCTCCTGCTCGAAGAGCTTGATGAGCAGCGCCGGATCGGTGCGCGACAGGATGACCTGCGGGCCCTTGGCGTTCTTCGTGACGGCCTTGATCACCGCGCGCACGCGGTCGCCGATGGCGTAGTTCTCCGCGCGCGATTGTTCCTTGCGCGGGATCTGCGCCTCCACCCGGCCGATCTCCGCGATGATGTCGCCGCTCTCGAAGCGCTTGACCATCGCGTTGACGACTTCGCCGATCCGCTGGCTGAATTCGCCGTGGATCTTCTCGCGCTCGGCCTCGCGCACGCGCTGCGCGATGACCTGCTTGGCCGTCTGCGCCGCGATGCGGCCCAGTTTCTCGGTCTCCTTCGGGAACTCGATCTCCATCCCGACTTCGGCCTCGTCCCCGTAGAGCTGGCGGGCCTCGTCGAGCGAGATCTCACGCGCCGGGTTCGTCACCTCGGCCACGATCAGGCGCACGGCGTAGAGCTCGACCTGGCCGGTCTCGAGGTTGAACCGCGTGCGGAGATCCTCGTCGCCCTTGAACACCTTGCGCGACGCCGCCAGATACGCGTCCTCGATGGCCGTGACGACGATGGACGGGTCGATGCCCTTGTCCTTCGCCACGACGTCGATCATCTGCTGTAGTTCGGTAGCTGCCATAACGTGTCTGGGTCAGCGGCGATTTGCCTGCTGCCCGTTACCCTCTGTCCTTAAAACTCGACTGCCAATCGTGCCCGGCTGATCGCGTCGAGCGGCACGCGATGCACGCGCTTGCCCTGGACGACGAGGACCATGCCCTCGTCGACGCCCGACAGCCTGCCCTCGAAGTGCGACTGGCCGTCCACCGGAATGCGCGTCACGATCTTCGCGAGGCGTCCCGCGAACCGCCGATAGTCCGCCTCGTGGCGCAGCGGGCGGTCCAGCCCCGGCGACGACACTTCGAGCGTATACGCGCGATCAATGCCCGCCGTCAGGTCGTCCTCGACGTCGAGCAGGGCGCTCAGGTCTTCGCTCACGCGCCGGCAATCGTCGATCGAGACGGATTCCTCGCCCGACCCTGTCGAACCCGCCGAACCTGTGGTGGGCCGATCGAGGATGACCCGGATCACCCAGCCGATCGACTCGCGCCGGCACTGCACGTCGAAGATGTCGAGGCCGTATGCCGCGGCAATACGCGCGGCCGCCGCCCGCAACCGGGCCAGGACATCCTCGGGGACCGACGCCATGAACAGGATCCGTCTTCGCGCCCAGGCGCCTCGGCGAGGCAGGCCCTAAAACACGAAAAGTGGGCACGGGCCCACTTAGCAAAGCCTTTCCCGCTAAGACCACCGCCAAGTATATCAGA
>DATIWF010000173.1:0-54967 GCA_035519535.1 Vicinamibacterales bacterium
CGTCAGGTGATCGACGACCTCGCGGCGCGCGGCATCCTCATCCGCAGCCCGTCATCGCGCGGTGTCGCGGAGGAAGCGCCGGGCGCCTACAAGGACGTCACGGCGGTCGTCGATGCCGCCGATCGCGCCGGGCTGTCCCGCGCGGTCGCGCGCCTGGAGCCGGTCATCTGCGTGAAGGGATGACACGGTCATCGGCCGCCCGGAGTCGCGATCCGCTGGATGAACCAGAACGTGCCCACCGCGATGACCGCAATCGACCCGGCAAACGCGAGCCGGCGCCCGACAGCTTCGCTTTTCACCCGCAGCGCCGCGAGGGCGGTCGCGATCACGGCCACGATGATCAGCTGACCGATCTCGACGCCGACGTTGAAGGAGAACAGCGACCAGCCGAGCGCGCGCGCCGGCAGGTCCATCTCGCGCAGCACGTTCGCGAAGCCAAACCCGTGGATGAAGCCGAACGCGAACGCGATCCACACGCGCAGGTCGCGCCCCTCGCGGATCAGCAGGTTGTCCGCGCCCACGTACACAATGCTGAGCGCGATCGCGGGCTCGATGACGCGCGCGGGCGGACTGAAGATGTTGAGTGCGGCCAGCGCCAGCGTGAGGCTGTGGGCGACCGTGAACCCGGTCACGATCAGCGCCAGACGCCGAATCGATCCTCCGAGAAGCAGCAGACCCACCAGAAAGAGCATGTGATCCGGGCCGATCAGGATGTGCTCGACGCCAGCCGGGATGAACTTCCGGACAATGGCCAGCGCGCCCTGCCGCGAGCCGGCGTAGTACTCGAACGTCGTCCTCCGTTCGTCGATCACGGCCTGCGTCAGGGCGGCGCCCTCGTACACATTGACGAAGGTCCGGTGCGTCGAGTCGTACGGAAACATCGTCCCGCTCACGGCGACGGTGCCGGGCGGGCGGTCGAGTGCGAATCGCGCGTGAAGGCGAAGCGACTGGCGTTCGCTCAGGACTTCGACGTCCGTCCAACGGGCGTCGAGCGGTCGGCCATCCGCGCTGATTCGGAGCCGGCGTGCGACCAGATCGCCAAGCTCCCGGGCGTGGGCGCCGGCGACTGCGGGATCGAGCAACGTGTCGGGCGGGTCAACGTGCAGATCGTGCCCCACGTCGAAGATGTGCAGCACGAGCGTCGCGTCCAGGCTCTGCGGCTGCAGCCGCAGGTCGAGATAGCTGAAGGGCACCGGGTGCGCCGTGGCCGGCGCGGCCACGAGCACGCACACGGCGGCGAGCGCCGCCAGCCAGATCGTTCGTGTCATGCGCCGCGCGGCCGTCGCGCAGTCATCGGAGGATCCAGAACGCCGCGTCGTAACTCCACACCGTGAACGCGATGCGCGCGCCGTCCGGCGACCACGCCGGCTGGCTCTTGTTCGACGGATCGGCCGTCACCTGCGTCGCCGGCCCGCCCTCGAGCGGCATCCGGAAGATCTGAAAGAACCCGTCGGGCGCCGGCGCCACGAACGCGACGTGCCGGCCGTCGGGCGACACACCCAGGCCGGGGAAGCCGTGCTCGCTCGCGAACTCGTGCACGACTCGCGCCGCGCCTCCGCGGCGCGGCACGACGATGATGGCCTGCCGGCCGGGGGCCTTCGAGCCGACCGCCACGAATCGATCCCCGCCCGGCAGCCACTCGGCGTGCGTGATGCCGCCATCGAAACCCGTGACGGGCACCTCCGCGGCGGCCGCGGTGACCGAGCCGCTGTCCGGATCGATCCCAATCACGTACGGCACGGCGCGACCGTCCGATCGCCGCGTGGCGGTGAAGAGCACAGCGCGGCCGTCCGGCGACCAGCGCGGCCAGCCTGTCTCCGCGCCGCGGCCGAGGAAGCTGATGCGCTGGTCCGGCCGGCTCCCATCCGCCGATCGCAGCCAGACGTCGTCGGACATCTCGCGGTGCGAGTGGAGCGCGATCCAGCGGCGGTTCGGCGACCACGCCATCGATTGATCCTCGGACGGCGACTGCGCGATCACCGTCGCGGGACGATCGGCCGGCAGCGCCGCGTCGAGCTTGATGACGCCGATGTCCTGCGCGATGTCCGGATACTTCGCGTCGTCGGTGACGCGCCGCCAGGTGCCAAACGTCACCGCCACCGCGCGGGCGTCGGGGTCCCACGACGGCGTTTCCGACTGAAAGACCGCCAGGGCCCGTACGGGACCGCCCGAGGCGGGGATGTCCGCGACGTTCGTGCGATAGGACTGGACCTTGAACGCCACCGCGCCGTCGGACGCAACCGTCGGCTGATACGTGTCCCGCGAGAAGCTCGTGAGCCGCGTCGCATGCCGGGTTTTCAGATCGACCTCCCAGAGATCGAGCGTGCCGGCGGGCGAGGCCGCGCCGACATATGCGTGCGTGCCGTCCGGCGACAAGGCCGGCGGCCCCCAAACCTCGAGGGCGGGCTCGACGTCGATCGTCGCTTCGCCGCACGGCAGTGACAGCCGGCGATTCATTACGCAGGCGATCGTGTCCCCCGAGCCCCACACAGGAAAGGAGATGGCCGATTTCGCGCGCGTGACCGTCGCGCCCTGGAAGTCGCGCGGGATCACCCACAGCTCGTTGCTCTCGTTGGCCGCGGCGATCCCGGCGATCGCGTGTCCGTCGGGCGCCCACGCCAATTGGCGCAGATCATCCGCGTTCACGGTCCGCCATTCGCCGGAGTCGAGCTTCTTGCGGATGGTCGTCACGTCGGCCCACAGCGCCTGCCGGCTGCGATCGGCGAGGTCATAGACCCACCAATGCCGATTCGCGGCCGCGTCTTCGACGAGCACGGCCTTCGCGTCGGCCATCCAGGTCAGGTACCGAATCTGACCCGCCGCCGGTGGGAACTCCATCACCGGACCGCCGCCTGAAGGACGCACGCGCAGAAACCGGCCCTCGGAGTACGCGATCCACGCGCCATCCGGAGAAACGGCGCCCACCGGATCGCGGTAGCCGACCACGCCCAGCTGGTGCGCCGTGGTGACGTAGGTCAGCCGCAGGTTCGTCGCGGGCGTGGCGCTGCGATTCCGGAAGATCAGGATTCCGCCCGCCGCCACGAGGAGCGTGAGGACGACGAGACGCATCCACACGGTGCGCACGGCGCGTAGCGTACCATCCCGGGCCGGTCCGGCGATAAGCTGTCAGGGTTGAGGTTGCCGACGAACGACACGCCCGGCCGGCGGCCGGCAGCCGCCTGGATCGCGATCGTGTTCGTGGCGTTCGCCGCACTGTATCTCACGACGACGCCGTCGCTCGCCAACCAGCACTGGGATTCGCTCGAATACGCCTCGGTCTGCGAATCCCGCGGCCCGCTCTCGACGTGGGGCAATCATCCGCTCGGCCAGAGCCTGCAATGCGGCGTCTTCGAGGTCGCGCGAGCCGCGGGCTATCGGGGCCGCGCGCTGCCGGTGCTCGAGGCCGGGAGCGCAGTCGCGGCCGCCGGCGCCGTCGCAGCGCTCTTCGCGCTCCTTGCCGGGGTCCTGCGACTGCCGCGCGTGCGCGCGCTCGGCTGGACCGTCGTCGTGGGCGCGACCCACGGCCTCTGGCACTACGCGGGCACGGCCGACATCTACGGCGCCGCGCTCCTGAGCCTGGTGATCGCGCACACACACCTGCTTCGGTCGGTTCAATCACCGGGCGACGAGGCGCCATGGCGGACAAGCGCCGTGCTCGCGCTCGCGGCGCTCGTCCATCAGTTCAATGCGGTCCTGCTCGCGGTGGGCCTCGCCGGCTTCGCGACCGTCGGTGGCCGCCGCGCGGACGGCTCGCGGCTGTGGGGGCTCGCCTGGCGTTCTGCGTTCCTGACGGCTGCCGGCTATCTGATCCTCGGCGCGTTGGCCATGTGGACGCTGCACCCGACGCCGATCGTCCAGTGGATCGCCGGATACGGGCGCGATCCGTTGTACGGGCACTCGTTTGGCCTGGACGCGGCTGGTCCGGCCGTTCATTCGATCGGAGACACGTTCCTGCGCGACCCGTGGAGTGGTCCGGGACGCCCGTGGTGGATCGCCGCGGTCGCCGCCGGCACGATCCTGACCCTTGCGGCCGCGTTCGTCGTGCGCCGTTTGCCCGAGGATCGACGACGCCTGGCGATCGTGAGCGCCGCGCAGTGTCTCGTCGGCTGGTCGCTCATCAGCTGGTGGTGGCCGGTGGTGTCTGGCAAGTGGTGGATCCAGACGCTGCCCTTCCTGATCGTCTGGTGGGATGGCGTGTTTGAACAAGGGCAAAAGGCAGAAGGCAGAAGGCAGAGGGCAGAAGGCGGAAGGCAAAAGGCAGAAGGCAGAGGGCGAATCGCGGCGCTGGCGCCGCTGGTCGCGGGACTCGCGTTGGCGGCGTTCAACTACCAGTTCGCAATGCGCGTCGAGCGGCAGCCGGATACCGCGTTCGAACAAGGCGTGGCGGCGTGGGTCGAGCACTCGGCGCCGGACGACCTCCTGATCGAGAACGGCAGACTCACGGCGACGCTCCTGTTCTGGAGCGGGCGGCCGCAGACGATGAACGTCAATCGCCTGCTGCAAGCGGGCCGTCGGGCGGGCGACTCGCTCGCCGCCGTGCGCGCCCGCATCGACACGGCGCTGGCGCAGCACCGCCGCGTGCTCTTCGCCGCGAGCCTCGACCCGTACTTCTACACCGACGACCGGCTTCGTCCCTTTGGCATCACACGGCAGGATCTGATCGACTGCTTCGATCGCTACCGGCGCGCCGGTCCGCTGTTCTCATATGAGGCATGGCCGGGCGCGCCGCCGACGATGGTGTATCAGCTGGAACCGCCGGCCGACGGTATATGATCTCCGCGCTCGATGAGCGTGCTGTGAGCATCGCGGCGGGCCTGCGGGGCAATCTCCTCCACCCGTACAATCGGCGCCACCGCGTCTCGGCGGTCGCGCGGTACCTCGAGTGGCAGGTCAGACACCGCCTCGGGCGGCCCTGGACGCGGCGCTTCTGGCGCGATCGGGACGTGACGCTCTTCCCCGATTCGAGCGAGAGCAAATGGCTGCTCTACAACGTGATCATGGATTGGCCGGAGTTTCCGTTCCTCGAAGCCTATCTGCGCCCCGACGACACGGTCGTTGACGTCGGCGCCAACATCGGCATCTACACGTTGTGGATTTCTCGGTTTCTTGACGAGCGCGGCCAGCTGATCGCCTTCGAGCCGTCGAGCGAGTCGTTCCGGCGGCTCTCGCGGCAGGTCGCACAGAATGCCCTCGCCCGCGTCGTGCTGGAGCGAAAGGCGGTCGCGCAGGCCTCCGGGCGCCTCATGCTGACGACCGGCATGGACATGGAGAATCGCGTGGTGGACGCGGCGGCGCCGGCGACGGCGACGGCAACCGAGGCCGTGGAGGCCGTCACGCTCGATGACTACCTGCGCGCGCACGCGATCACCGTCGTGCACTTCCTGAAGGTCGACGTGGAAGGCGCGGAGCCGCTGGTCCTCGACGGCGCCGACGCCACGCTCCGCGCGCGGCGAATCGCCGTGATGCAGCTCGAAGTGGGCGACCATTGGCGGCGATATGGCCGTGATGTCGCCTCCACGACCGAGCGGCTTCGGCAGTACGGCTACACGCCGTTCGTGCCGAACGACGAGGGACGCCGCGTCGCGGCCGCCGGCGATTGGAGCGCGGCCGTGCGCGGCCAGAATCTCCTGCTCACGCGCTCGCTGGCGGAAGTCGAGGCGCGCCTGGCCGCGGGCGTGGCGGCGGCCCACTCGTGAGCGCCACCGCCTTCCGGCTGACCGTCATCGTCCCGGTCCACAACGAGCGGCACGTCGTGGAGGCGAGCCTGCGCCGCGTGCTGGCCGTCAGCGACCCGCTCGTGTCGGCGCTCGAGGTCGTCGCCGTCGACGACCACAGCGACGACGGCAGCAGCGGGGTGCTGGCGCGGTTGGCCGCCGAAGACCGGCGGCTCGTCGTGCTGAGCCACGACCGCGTGCGCGGCAAGGGCGCCGCCGTGCGCACGGGCCTGGCGAACGCGACGGGCGACATCGTGCTCATCCACGACGCTGATCTCGAGTACGACCCGGCGGACATCCCCGCCCTGCTCCTGCCGTTCGCGCGCGAGGGCGCCGACGCCGTGTTCGGATCGCGGTACCTCTCGGGTGCGTACCGGCGGGCGCTTCGTTACCGCCATACGCTCACGAACAAGTTTCTGACGACGGTCAACAACTGGCTGACGGATCTGGCGCTCACCGACGTCGAGACGTGCTACAAGGCGATCAACACGGAGCTGTTGAAGTCGATTCCGCTTCGGAGCGACGACCGCCGGTTCGAGGTGGAAATCGCGATGAAGCTCGCCAAGCGGCGCGCGCGCGTGTTCGAGGCCCCGATCCGCTACATGCCCCGGACGGCCGCCGACGGCCCGAAGGCGGGCGCCATGGACGGCGTGCTCGCCCTGGTCGCGCTTGCGAAGTTCTGGCTCGTCGATGATCTCTACCACGACGACGAGTACGGGTCGCGCATCCTGGTCGAGCTCGAGCGGACCCGCCACTTCAACGCGTGGATGGCCGACGTGCTGCGGCCGCACCTGGGCGACCGCGTCCTCGAGATCGGCGCCGGCATCGCCAACCTCACGTCCCAGTTCATTCCGCGCGAGTTCTACGTGGCGTCGGACATCAACCCGCATTATCTGCGCTATCTGCAGTCGTACGCGGCCGGCAAGCCGTACCTGCAGGTTCGGAGGATTGATGTGCAGGAGCCCTCAGACTTCGCCGGCCTCGAGGGCCAGGTCGACACGGTCGTCGCGCTCAACGTCATCGAGCACGTGCCCCACCCAGAGGTCGCGCTGAAGAATCTCTGGACCGCGCTCGCGCCGGGCGGCCGGGTCGTGATTCTCGTGCCGCAGCACCCGGCGCTCTATGGCACGCTCGACACCGGTCTGGGCCACTATCTGCGCTACACGCCGGACGGGCTGCGGGCGCTGCTCGCATCGGCGGGCTTCGAGGTGGTCAGGATGTTCGACTTCAACCGCGTGTCCGCCCCGGCCTGGTGGCTGAACGGGCGCGTCCTCAAGCGGCA
The DNA here is from genome assembly GCA_035519535.1 of Vicinamibacterales bacterium. Lineage (GTDB taxonomy): Bacteria > Acidobacteriota > Vicinamibacteria > Vicinamibacterales > SCN-69-37 > DATEGZ01. The sequence goes on from DATIWF010000173.1 coordinate 6,997, forward strand.
GACGTTCTCGCGCCTGCAGCTCAAGATGTTCGACGCCGGCTTGCCGATCTTCCGGCGGATCGACCGGCTGCTGCCGTGGACGGGCCTCAGCGTGATCGGGATTGGCATGAAGGGCGTGAAGAGATGACGGGCCTGAAGGGAGCGGCGTTCTGGGCGGGCGCGGTGCTCGTCGCGGCCCTGTTCGCCCTGCCCTTGCTCGTCGGGCTGAACGAGCCGGAGATGCGGAGCGACGAAGCCATCTATTCCTATGCGGTCGAGCGGATCCTCGACACGGGCCACTGGCTGACGCCGCGATCGATCCCGACCGACGCGCCGTTCCTCGAAAAGCCGCCGCTGAAGTTCTGGATTGTCGCCGCGGGCATCAAGTCGGGCCTCCTGCCGAACAACGACGCGGGGCTGCGCTGGTTCGACGGCCTGTTCGGCGCGATTGGATTCCTCTACGTCTTTCTGATTGGGAATCGGCTCGCGGGCCCGACCTGCGGCGTCATCGCGGTGCTGGTGCTCTTCACGCTCGACCCGCTGCTCTTCGAGCACGGCCTCCGGAGCAACAACATGGAGGCGTCCGTGTTTCTCTGCTACTGCGGCGGCATGTACCACTTCATCGAGTGGGTCGAATCGGCTCCCGGCCGCGCGCGACGCCTGCACCCCTGGGCGGTGGCCGCCTATTTCGTGCTCGGCTTCATGACGAAGGACGTCGCCGCGCTGTTTCTGCCCATGGTCGGCGTCACGGCCCTGACGTGGCGGCGCGGCGGCGGGGCGAGGCTGCTTGGCGCGTGGCGAGACTGGCTGCTGCCCGTCGCCGCCGCCGTTGCCGTCATCGCCCCGTGGTTCATCTACGAGTCGCGTCTGTTCGGCGAGGGCTTCTGGCACATCATCCTCGGGACCCACGTCTACCAGCGGTTCACGAGCTGGCTCGATCCCGCCCATCTGCACCCGTGGCACTACTATTTCTCGGCGACGTGGGCCGAAATCGGATACGCCGGCACCCGGATCATCGTCGCCGCCGGCATCGTGCGGCTGGCCGTCGCCGCCATCCGCGGCGAGTCCTGGACGGCGCGCGTCGTCTTGCTGTGGGGCGCCCTGCCGCTGGTACTGATCTCGATCGGCACGTCGAAACTGCTGCACTACGCATATCCCTTCTGGCCACCGATCGGCCTCGCGGCCGGCTTGCTGTTCGCGTGGGCGCTGCACGAGGTCGGCGACGCCGTGAGCACCAGCCTCGGCGAGCGCCTCGGGCGGCTCATTCCGCGCCGCCTCGCGATGGCTGCCACCGGCGGGAGGCGCGCGCGAATCGCCCTGCTCGCCGTCGCCGCCCTGCTGGCGGTCATCGCGCTCTGGACCGCATTCGTCGCGCCCGTCCATCTCGAGATCGGCAACGTCGTGCTGTTCCGCAACAGCACGTTCCTTCGCCCGGCCTTCGCGGCCGTCGTCCTCTTCTGGCTGGCGGGCCAGTCCCGGACGCTGCTGCGGCTCGCGCTGGCGTTCGCCCTCGTGTTCCTGCTGCCGGTGACGGCCTACATGGACAAGATTCACCGCATCGGCCGGGTCGACCACCCGATCCGCGCCGCCCGGGACTGCATCGACGCCTTGGAAGCGCGCGACCCGGCGGCCGCACGCGGCGTCATGAACGCGTCAGGCGACGTGCTGCACCACTCGTACTACTACTACCTCTGGCGGACCGGCCCCTGGATCAGCGCCGATCATTTCTCGCTCGACGACACGCTGGCCCGTCTGACTACGCCTGGCCGGCAGGCACCGGTGCTCATCGCACGCGCCGACTACGATGCGCTGCGGGCCACGCTGCCGCCTCAGCCCGGGCCCGGTGCGCCTCCGGCCAACGGCGACCCGGTCGCGGAGTTGCGACGAACGCTCACGGTCGGCGCCGTGACATTCGACGACAACATCGCGATGCTGCTGCCTGGCCCCTTCCAGGCGTGCGCAGCGCCGATGCTCGCCGCCGACGGCAAGCCGATCTGGCGCCTGCCCCAGGCGGGCCGCCGCTGATGGCCTCGCCCGTCCGGCTCTCGGTCGTGATCCCCGCCATGAACGAGGCCGAGCGGATCGGGGACAGCTTGCGCACACTTCAGGCCCAGCTGCCCGAAAGCGCGCAGCCGTGGGAGATCCGCGTCGTCGATGACGGATCGACCGATCGGACCGCGGAGATCGTCGCCGAGGCGGCGGCCGCCGACCCGAGGATCGTCCTGCAACGGGAACCGCATCGCGGCAAGGGAGGCGCGCTGCGCGCGGGGCTGCTGGCCGCGCGCGGCGAACTGCGGTTCATGTGCGACGCCGACCTGTCGATGCCTGTGTCGGAGCTGCCGAAGTTCCTCGCGGCCGTCCCGGCGGAATGCGACCTGGCGATCGGATCGCGCGAGGGCCCAGGCGCCAGGCGCGTCGGCGAGCCGGGACACCGGCACACCATGGGGCGCGTCTTCAACGTGCTGGTCCGGCTGACGGGGCTCGCGGGCATCGAGGACACGCAGTGCGGGTTCAAGCTCTTCAGCGCCCGGGCGGCCGAGCTCATCGTGCCCCGGCTCACGCTCGACGGCTGGGCCATCGACATCGAGATGCTGGTCATTGCGGCGCGCCTGGGCCTGCGCGTGCGGGAAGTCCCGATCGAATGGCACTACCGGGAGCGCTCGCGGATCTCGCCGATCCTGGATTCGATCCGAATGTCGCGCGACGTCCTCCGCATCCGGCTCAATCTCATGCGCAGATGCTACGACATCGATAATCGGAAATCGGGAATCGGGTGATCGAAGGGCATCGATCGATCGATGAGCGACATCGATCATCGATGAACGCATCGGTGATCGGTCATTGCATCGCTCATCGGGCATCGGATCGAGCATCGAATCGACGATCGATGTCGATCCACAATCATCGATGTCGATCGCCAATCGTCGATGTCGATCTCCAACCGTCGATGCCGATGCCCGATTGTCGATGTCGATACCCGATTGTCGATATCGATGCTCGATTATCGATGGCTCTTCGATTGCCCGATTCCCGATCATCGATCATCGATTTTGAAGTATCCTGCGCCACTGATGGCGGGAGAGCAGAAGCAGAATTTCGTCGGCCGGCATGTGGTCAACGTCAAGCTCACCGGCGCGGGTTCCGAGAAAGACACGCGGCATCACGAAATCGCAATTGAGGGCGGCCAGGCGTCGTATCTGCCGGGCGACGCCCTCGGTGTGAATCCGCACAACGATCCGGCACTCGTCGAGCGAATCGAACGAGCCGTCGGCGCAACCGGGGACGAAGCCGTCACGGGACCAGGCGGGACGACGATGTCGCTCCGGCGGGCGCTGACGGAGGTCTACAACGTCACGACGCCGAGCCGGAAGCTGCTCGACCTGTTCGCCTCCCGCGGCGCGTCGGATCTCGCGCCGCTGCTCGATCGCGCCAATGCCGACAAGCTCAAGCAGTACCTCAACGGCTGGAACGAGGCGCACGATGTCCTCGACGTCCTCGAGGAGCATCCCGGCATCCGCCTGACGGCCGCCGAGCTCGTGGACTCCCTTCGCAAGACGCTGCCGCGTCTGTACTCGATCGCGTCGAGCCTGACCGCGCATCCGGGCCAGGTGCATCTGCTCGTCGTGTCCGTGCGGTACACGATTCGCGGGCGGCTGCGCGAAGGCGTGTGTTCGACGTGGCTCGCCGATCGCTGGCCCGACGGCACCACCGCCGAGATGTACCTGCAGAACCAGCAGAAGCACTTCGCCATGCCTGCCGACCCGACGACGCCGATGATCATGGTCGGGCCGGGCACGGGGCTCGCACCCTTCCGCGCGTTTGTCGAGCAGCGCATCGTCACCGGCGCTCGCGGCCGGAGCTGGCTGTTCTTCGGCGAGCAACGCCGCGCGAGCGACTTCTTTTACGAGGACCAGTTCACGGGCTACGTCCGCGACGGCCGCTTGCGTCTCGACGTGGCGTTCTCACGCGACCAGGCACAGAAGGTGTACGTCCAGCACCGCATGCGCGAACAGGCGCGCGATCTCTGGGCCTGGCTCGAAGAGGGCGCCGAGTTCTTCGTGTGCGGCGACAAGGAGCGGATGGCCGCCGACGTCGACCGCGAGCTGCACACGATCGTCGAATCGCAGGGCGGGCGCACGCCAGACCAGGCGCGCGACTACGTCGAGCGCCTGAGACAAACGAAGCGCTATAAGCGCGACGTGTACTGACCTATCGCTCCCGATCCTTCTGCATCTTCTTCTGCGCCCGGCCCATGACCTTGGCCTGGCGCTTGGCTTCCAGCTGCGCGCGCTCGTCGCGCAGCTTGTCGAAGGCCTGGCGCTCGCGCGACAGCTTGAGGAAGCTCTGGTAGCGGCCCTCGTCGAGCGCGCCGGTGTCAACGGCGTGTTTGACCGCGCAGCCCGGCTCGCGATCGTGCCGGCAGTCCCGGAAGCGGCACGCGGCGGCCAGCGACGCGATGTCGGCGAACGTCTCATCGACGGCCTCGTCGACGTCCCAGAGCTGGAGCTCGCGCATGCCGGGCGTGTCGATGATGACGCCGCCCGCGTCGAGCACGACCATCTGGCGGTGCACGCTCGTATGCCGCCCGCGCGCGTCCGACTCGCGGACGTCGCCGGTCGCGAGCACTTCGTGACCCGCCAGGTAATTCACGATGGACGACTTGCCGGCGCCCGATGGCCCGAGGAGCGCGATGGTCTTGCCGGCTTTGAGGAGCCCGCGCAGCGCGTCGAGCCCGCGCCCGTCGCGTGCGCTCGCGACCAGCACCTGAACATCGGGAGCCGCGCTCGCCGCCTCGCCGACCGCGGCGAGCTCGTCCTCGCAGACGTCCGCCTTGTTGAGCACGATGACCGGCGTCGCGCCGCTGCGGCGCGCGGGCACGAGGAAGCGCTCGATCCGGCGCGCTTTGACCGGACGATCGAGGCCGAAGACCAGCAGCACCGTGTCGATGTTGGCCGCGACGACTTGCTCTTCGGTCTCCTTGCCAGCGACCTTGCGGGAGAACCAGCTCGTCCGCGGCAGGACTTCACGGATGACCGCCCGGCCGCCCGCCGGATCGAGCCGGAGGGCCACCCAGTCCCCGACCGCCGGCAGCTCGTGGCGACCGGTGGCCCGGTATTTCACCCGCCCGGCGACCTCCGCAAGCCACTCCCGATCGGCCGCGAGCACGCGATAGACGTGGTTGTGCTCGAGCGACACCCGGCCGGGCACCAGGCCAGCCGCGCGGTCCGGCGCGAACTGGGCGGCGAGGACATCGGTCCAACCGAGGGCGGTCAGGTCCGTCACTTCTGCCTTCTGCCTTCTGCCTTCTGCCTTCTGCCTTCTGCCTTCTGCCTTCTGCCTTCTGCCTTCTGCCTTCTACCTTGCCTTGCTAAACCGCCGAGCCCTGATTTTCGTCCAATTGCACAACACACCAACCCACTGCAAGACGGGTGTGTGGGTGCCTGGCGCGCGATGCGTCCCCTGAGCGGGATTTCACCTTCCCGGAACCGCGTCGGGGATGCGCTTCCGGGCCCTGGCCGCGAGTGAATAAGGCCTTGCTGCCCAGCAGCTTACGGAGGAACGCAGGATCTGGCACAGGATCTTGCATAGGCTTCACGTTATGGCAATGGACGTCAAGCGGGATCCGAAGATCCTCCGAATGAAAAAGATCCGCCGGGCCATCATCGGGGGCCTGGCAATCATCGCCGTAATCGTGATTTCCGTCGCCGTGGCTCGGCTGAAGCCCGCCGCGCCGGGCGTCTCGGCCACCACCTTGTGGTTTGGGACCGTCAAGCGCGGCCCGATGGTGCGCGAAGTCCACGGCGCCGGCGTGCTGACCCCCGAGGACATCCGCTGGATTCCGGCGACGACCTCCGGTCGCGTCGAGAACATCATTCTGCGGCCGGGCGCGATCGTGAAGCCGGGAACCGTCATTCTCGAGCTCAGCAACCCGGACCTCAAGTCCCAGGCGACCAACGCCGAGCTCGCCTGGAAGTCGGCCGAGGCCCAGCTGGTCAACCTCCGCGTCACCCTCTCCCAGAACAAGCTGGCGCTCCAGGCGGCGGTGACCGACGCCGAGTCCCAGCTGAAGGTCAGCGTGGCCGACCTCGAGGCCAACAAGCAGCTGGCCGCCCAGGGCCTCGTGGCCGATCTCACGGTCAAGCAGAAGCAGGCCACCGTTGACCAGGGCCAGAACCGCCTCGACGTCGCGAAGAAGAACCTCGAGAGCGCGCTCGCCAACGAGCAGTCGCAGCTCGCGCCCCAGGAGGCGCAGGTCAACCAGCAGAAGGCGAACTATGAGCTGTATCAACGCCAGCTCGGCGACCTTCAGGTCAAGTCGACGATGGACGGCGTGCTGCAGGTGATCCCGGTCGAAGTCGGCCAGCAGGTCGGCCCGGGGGCGAATCTGGCGCGCGTGGCCGATCCGAAGCGGCTCAAGGCCGAGGTGCGCATCTCGGAAACGCAGACGAAGGATCTGGCCATCGGCCAGGAAGCGGACATCGATACGCGCAACGGCCACGTCAAAGGACATGTGGTGCGGATCGACCCGTCGTCGACCAACGGCACGGTGGGCGTGGACGTGACGCTCGACGAGGCGCTCCCGCCCGGCGCGCGGCCGGACCTGAGCGTGGACGGCGTCATCGAGCTCCAGCGGCTCGAGAACATCCTGTACGTCGAGCGCCCGGCGTTCGGCCAGGAGAACCAGACCGTCGGGCTCTTCAAGCTGGTGCCGACCGGCGGGCCGATCATGGCCGGCCAGGAAGTCGGGCACGAAGCCGTGCAGACGTCGGTCAAGCTGGGCCGCGCGTCGGTGCAGTTCATCGAAGTGTTGGAAGGCCTCCAGGAGGGCGATCGCGTGGTCCTCTCGGACATGTCGCAGTACGACACGTACAACCGCATCAAGTTGAACTAGAGGAGAAGGAGTGGCAATGAGTAGCACCGACCAGTCGCTCATTAATCTCGACGGCGTCACCAAGATCTTCTACACGGACGAAGTCGAGACGCATGCCTTGGCGGGCATCCACCTCGAGATCCATCGCGGCGAGTACATCTCGATCGCGGGGCCGTCGGGTTGCGGCAAGTCCACGCTGCTCTCGATCCTCGGGCTGCTCGACACCCCGACCGAGGGAAGCTACGTGCTGAACGGCCGCTCGGTGGCCGACCTGCCCCTCTCGGAGCGCGCCCGGGTGCGCAACCGCGAGATCGGCTTCATCTTCCAGAGCTTCAACCTCATCGGCGATCTCACGGTGTACGAGAACGTCGAGCTGCCGCTCACCTACCGCGGCATGAAGTCGGCCGAGCGGAAGGAGCGCGTGATGGCCGCGCTCGAGAAGGTCGGCATGTCGCACCGCGCGAAGCACCTGCCGAGCCAGCTCTCCGGCGGTCAGCAGCAGCGCGTGGCCGTCGCGCGCGCGGTCTGCGGGTCCCCGTCGATCCTGCTGGCCGACGAGCCCACCGGCAACCTCGACTCGAAGAACGGCGAGGCGGTCATGGACCTGATGACCGAGCTCCACAAGGAAGGCGCGACCATCTGCATGGTCACGCACGATCCCCGGTACGCGAAACACGCCGAGCGATCGATTCACCTGTTCGACGGCCGCGTCGTTGAGGAGGACGCCGCGCACAAGGGTCAGAGGGATCTCGAGGAAAGCGGCTTCCACCTCAGCAACTGATGCAGGCGGCGCGACCGCGCCGCTTGAAGGTAGAACGTCAAAGCCAGAAGTTCGAAGTGCAGTCAAGCGTCCGGACTTCCAACTTCTGGCTTCTCACTTCACACTTTTCTGGGTTCGCACCATGACGCCACTCGAAGCCGTGCTCGACCGCCCCGCCGCGCAGCCGCTGACGCGCCTGCGTGGCACGATGCCCTTCCACGTGCTTGTCGCCGACGATCAGCCGGGCGTGATCGACGCGATCCGCCTGCTCCTGGGAGCCGGCGAGTTCGCCGTCGTGCCCGCGGCGTCGCCGGGAGAAGCCGTGTCCGCCGCGCGCAGCCAGCCGCTCGACGCGGCGCTGATCGACCTCAACTACGACAAAGGCCGGACGACGGGCGAGCAGGGGCTCGACCTGCTGGCGGCCCTCCTCAACGCGGATCCGTCGCTGCCGGTGGTCGTCATGACGGCGTGGGGGTCGATCGACCTCGCGCTCGAAGCCGTGCGGCGCGGCGCCCGCGACTTCGTCGAAAAGCCGTGGGAAGAATCGCGGCTCGTCGCCATCATGCGCGCGCAGGCCGAGCTCGGGCGCGCGCTCAAGCGGGTCGCGCAGCTCGAGACCGAAGTCCAGCGGATGAACGGCGGGCCGCACGCCGCGCCCGGCAACGGCTCGCTGGGCGACATGCGGCTGCTCGAAGTCGAGGGGCTGCTGGTCCGCCGCGCGATGGAGAAGTTCCAGGGCAACGTCAGCCGCGCCGCGCGCGCGCTCGGCCTCAGCCGGTCGGCGCTCTATCGCCGCCTGGAGCGGCATAAGATCTGAGCACCTGACGGATCGCCGCAAGCTTGATCTTCTGCCACGGATAGCGGCGATCCGACAGCCCGGCGCACTCCTCGGGCAGCAGCACGAGCGACACGTGCACGTTCGGCGCGCAGCCGATCGGCAGCCCGTGCTCCATGCACGCCTCGTACAACCGGCGAAACACCGGCACCAGCGATTCGGCGTCCGGCGGCGGCAGGAGCTCGTAGTCCGTCCCGCGGAGCGGGCGGAACACGCACACCGTGGGGATCGCGCCCACCGACGTCATCCAGTCGATCGCGCGGATCGACGAGGCCGGCGGTTCGAGGCCGGCGATGATCTCGCCGTTGGTCACCCACGGCTCCGATCGCGGCCCGCGATGGCCGAGCGCCGCGCAGTACCGGATCGCGTCGAGGTACCGATCGAGCCCGTAGTACTCGGACTTACCGGGGCACACCTCGCGGAAGCGCGCCCGATCGTAGATCTCGAAGCAGAACGAGACGCGGTTGACGCCCATCGCGCGCAACTGGTCGTAGCGCCGCAGATCGGTGTGCGGCGGCGACTGCACGCCCACCAGCATCCTGAACTCCTGCTTGATGCGCCGGATGTAGGGCTCGAGCAGATCGAGATACGTCTCGTGGTCGTAGTGGCCGGTGTTGAAATCGACGTACGTGATGCCGGATTCGCGCCGGGCGGCGCGGACGACTTCGAGCACTTCCTCCACCGACTTCTCCGTCGCGTCGTCCACGCCCAGATTCAGTCCGACCGAGCAGAACTTGCAGTTGGTCCGGAGCGGCTGCCGCAGCCAGAAATCGCAGACCTTCGCGGGATAGATCCCGAGATACGTGCCCTGCAGCGTGCCGACGCGCGTCATCGGCTTGCCGCTGGACGTGCGGGCGTCGTACCACGCCGGCCGCGGCGACAGTTGCACCGCCGCGACCTCGTCGGCGCCGCGCCGGATCGTGTAGCGGCCCTCCACGCGGTGGAGCACGTACGGCGATTCCCGCGCGAACGCCTCGACGACGGGCACGTTCGTCCACAGGCCGCCGGGCAGAATCACCTCGAGCCCGCTGCCGAGTCCCGCGCGCGTGCGGCGAATCTCACGGCCGCCGTCGCCGTCGACGATGCACGAGTCGTCGATCTGCATGCCCTGACAGTAGAGGTCGAGTTTCAGCAGCGCGGGTGTCGCACGAAGGGCGGAGAGTGAGAACATGGTGACGCGCGACCGTCAGCCCAGCATACGACGTGGTGGTTGTGTAATATCGTGCACGTGTGAACACCTTGCGGCATCTCCTTGCGGGTCTGTCACCGTGGAATCTCGCGGTCCTGGCACTCGTGCTGGCGCTCGTCGTCGCATGGAGCCTCGCGCAGCTCCTCATGTGGCCAGTGCGGCGCATGCTGATCGCCGGGCTTCACAACGGGCACGCCCAGACCCGGGCGATGCGCAATCTCATCCGAATCGTCAGAGGGCTGCTCGTGCTCGTGTTCACGGGCGTGCTGATCCCGCCGATCTTCGAGCTCTCCGGTGCGCCCCTCCACGCGGGACTGAGCGCGGAATCGCTCGCCAAGTGGGCCCTCGCGAGCGGCCTGCGCGTCCTGTTCATCGTGACGCTTGCGCTCGTGCTCTCGCGCATCATCACGATCTCGATCGGCCGGTTCGAGCGTTATGTCACGGAGACGCACGGCGAGCCGACCATCGAGCAAACCAAGCGCGCCCGAACGCTCGGCGGCCTGATCGGCCGCGTGGCGCAGGCCTTCATCTTCAGCGCAGCGGCCGTCATGGTGCTCGACGAACTGCAAGTCGACACGAAGCCGCTGCTGGCCGGCGCGGGGATCCTCGGACTGGGCGTCGGCTTCGGTGCCCAGACGCTCGTCAAGGACGTCATCAGTGGGTTCTTCCTCATCCTCGAGAATCAGGTCCGCGTCGGTGACGCGGCCGAGATCAACGGCACCGGCGGGATGGTGGAGGCGATCAACCTGCGGACGATTGCGCTGCGCGACCTGCGCGGCGCGGTCCATGTCTTTCCGCACGGTTCCGTCACGACCCTCGCGAACCTCAGCAAGGACTTCTCGTACGCCCTGCTCGACGTGCGCGTGGGCTATCAGCACGACACGGACGAAGTTGAGGAGGTCATCCGGCAGGCCGCGGCGGCGGTACGGGCCGACCCGTTGTTCGCGCCCCACGTCCTCGAGCCGCTGCAGGTGCTGGGCATCGAGCGTCTGGGCGAGGCCGGCGTCGTGATTCGCATCCGGATGAAGACGGTACCGCTCCAGCAGTGGGAGGTCGCGCGCGAGCTGCGGCGCCGCATCAAGCAGGCGTTCGACGCCAAGGGCATCCAGATCCCGCCGGCCGGCAGCATCTTCCCGGCGCACAACTACTAGGAGAGGGAGAAGGGGGGAAAAACAGGGAAAAACAAGCCGGGTATATTTTTTCGAAGAACGCAAAAATATACCCGGCTTGTTTTTCCCCTCTAGTACCCCGCGCGCGTGCCGCCGGCGGGCACCTGGCCCTTCGATTGCTGAACGATCCGCACGCCCGCGCTCGCGCCGACGCGGGTGGCTCCGGCCGCGACCATCGCTTTGAGCGCCTCCAGGTCCTTGACGCCCCCGGCGGCCTTGACGCCCATCTCGGCGCCCACCACGCGCCGCATCAGGGCGACGTCGGCGACCGTCGCGCCTCCCGGCCCGAAGCCGGTGGAGGTCTTCACGAAGTCCGCGCCGGCAGCCTTGGCCAGCGTCGAGGCCGTGACCTTCTCCTCGTCGGTGAGATAGGCCGCCTCGATGATGACCTTGCTGATGACGCCGCAGTCCCGGCACGGTCCCGTCACCGCCTCGATGTCCCGCTCGACGGTGCGCACGTCCCCGGACTTGAGCGCGCCGATGTTGATGACCATGTCCACTTCCCGGGCGCCGTCGAAGATCACCCGGCGGGTCTCGAAGTGCTTGACGTCGGGCGTCGTGGCGCCGAGCGGAAAGCCCACGACCGAGCAGACGCCCACCGGCGTCGATCGCAGCAGGCCGTGACACAGCGCCACCCAGGCCGGATTCACGCACACCGTCGCGAACGAGAACTCGGCCGCCTCCTTGCAGAGCTGCTCGATGTCCTTGCGCGTGGCATCCGGCTTGAGCAGGGTGTGGTCGATGAGTCCGGCCACGCCCGTCGGCGCGCCGCCGGCCGCGTGCAGCCCCAGGCGAGCGGCCCCGGCGTCAATCACCCCCTGCAGCCGGCCCGGACAGCAGTCCTCCGCGACGTGATGGCAGGCGCAGCGCGTCACCGGCTGCCGGCTGGCCGCCAGGACCTCTTCGGCGACAATCGCAATGAGCCGCGCGAGATCGACCGAGCGCACGTCCATCAGAACCGATCCTCGAGGCGGCGGACTTTCAGCAGGCGCCGCAGGTATCGCGCGTCGGCCGTGGGCGTCGAGAGCCAGACGTCCACAATCTCCTTCGCCGCCGCCACATCCACCAGCGTCGATCCGATCGTCAGGACGTTGGCGCCGTTGTGCTGCCGCGCGTACCGCGCGAGCGTCGTCGACGAGCACATCGCGGCGCGCACGCCGCGCACTTTGTTGGCGGCAATCGCCGATCCGAGGCCCGCGCCGTCGATGACGATGCCGGCGTCGGCCTCCCGCCGGGCGACCGCGGTCGCGACCGCTGCCGCGATGTCCGGGTAGTCCACGGGCTCGGGGCCGGCCGTGCCGACGTCGTCCACCGTCCGTCCGGACCGGCGGAGATGTCCGACGAGCTCGGCCTTGAGCGCCACGCCCGTGTGGTCGGCGCCGATCGCGACCCGCACCACGGGCATCACGGGCGCCAAATCCGCCGGCAGCGTTGGATCGGTCGATCCGGCCGGCACGACGGTCACGCGCCTGGCCTTGAGCGTGTCGGCCGCAAGCGGCGTGACGCGCCCGCCCGGCTCGAGCTCGACGGTCGATCCCGGCTCGAGGCGCCGGGCGTCGGCCTCGCTGATGAGCGCGAAGCGCAGGACGGCCACGTCAGGCGCTCCCGGGAATCACGCCGATGTACGGCACGTTGCGGTAGGTCTCGTCGAAGTCCAGGCCGTAGCCCACGACGAATCGATCGTCGATCGTAAACCCGATGTATTCGACCTTGACCTCGACCTTGCGCCGCGACGGCTTGCTCAGGAGGCACGCCGTGCGCAGCGATCGCGGCTCGCGGGCGCGCAGGATCTCCTGCAGGTACGAGAGCGTCAGCCCCGTGTCCACGATGTCCTCGACGATGATGACGTCTCGACCCTCGAGGCTGCGATCGAGGTCCTTCGTGAGGCGCACCTCGCCCGATGAGCTCGTTCCCGACCCATAGCTCGACACGGCGATGAAATCGCAGCTCACGGGCCCTTCGAGCCGCCGCATCAGATCCGCGAGGAACACGAACGCGCCCTTGAGCACGGCGACGAGATGCACGGGGACGCCGGGGCCGTACTCGCGCCGGATCTGACGCGCGAGCTCATCCACCCGCGCCTGCAGTCGCGCCTCGTCGATCAGGACCTCGAGATCCACGCTAGTGCTTCTCCTTGGCTGGGGGCGCGGCAAACGCCGCGCGCACGCGAGCGGCCATGGCCCGCGCATCGCGCAGCACGTCCGCACGGTTGAGCGTCAGCACCTCATGGTCGCGCATCAGCACGTGTCCCGCCACGATGGTATTGCGGACGTCGTCGCCGCGGCTCACGTAGACGAGATGGGATATCGCGTCGTACATCGGCGTCTGCCGCGCGTCGTCCATCGCGACCGTGATGACGTCGGCCTGCTTGCCCGGCTCGAGGCTGCCGATCGCCGTGTCCAGTCCAAGGGCCTCGGCGCCTCGCCGGGTGGCCAGCTCGAGCGCCTGCCGCGCCGGCAGCGTCCGCGGATCCATGGTCGAGACCTTCTGCAGGAACGCCGCAATGCGCATCGCCTCGAACATGTCGAGGTCGTTGTTGCTGGCCGCGCCGTCGGTGCCGAGGCCGGCCCGCATGCCCGCGGCGAGCCACTTGGACACGGCGGCGATGCCGCTCGCGAGCTTCATGTTGCTCTCGGGGTTGTGGGCCACGCCGACGCCGCGCTTCGCGAGGGTCTTCATGTCGGCGTCGTCGAGCCACACGCCATGGGCCGCGAGCGACCGGCCCTGCCAGAGCCCGAGCGACTCGAGGTACTGCGTCGGCGAGGCATGGTGCGCGGCCTGAATCGCGTTGACTTCGTCGCGCGTCTCGGCGAGATGGATGAGCAGCGGCACCCCGTATTTGTTGGCGAGGGCGCGCGCGGCCGTGAGCGTCTCGGGTTGGACGGTCGTCGGCGCGTGGGGCGCCACGGCGGGCGTGATGAGCGGGTCGTCCTTCCATTTCTTGATGAACGCTTCCGCCCGCGCGAGCGCCTCCTCCGGCGTCTTCGCATCGGCCACCGGAAACTGGATGACCGACTGCCCCAGCACGGCCCGCAGCCCGGCCTCGCGCGTCACCTCGGCGACGTCATCCTCGAAGTAATACATGTCGGCGAACGTCGTTGTCCCCGACTCGATCATCTCGAGCGCGGCCAGGCGGGTGCCCACGCGGACGAAGTCGGGCGACACGGTCTTGGCCTCGGCCGGGAAGATGTGGTGCTCCAGCCAGTCGTTGAGGGCGAGGTCGTCCGCCAGCCCGCGGTACAGCACCATCGGCGCGTGCGTGTGCGTGTTGATGAGGCCGGGCAGGATGACCTGCCCGCGCGCGTCCACCCGCGCGGCCGGCTGATATTTCGACGTCAGCGCGTCGGCGGGGCCGACCTCGACGATCTTGTCGCCCGCCACCGCCACGGCGCCATTGTCGACGACGTCGCCGGCGGCGTTCATGGTCACGACGGTCCCGCCCGAGATGAGCAGCGAGATCGGCGTGCCGGCCTGACCGCGCACGCCGAACACGAGCCACGTCGTCGCGGCGGCAAAGACAAGGGCCAGGAGCGGCACCCGAAACGCACGCATGGGGGGAGATTCTATCGCGGCCGTCCCCGCCGCCGAGGCCTTTGTCGTATAGTTGCCCGGTGCCCGTCCATCTGGTCGAACATCCGATCGCGCACGACGCGCTCGTCGCGTTGCGCGACAAGACGACGCGGCCAAGCCACTTCCGCCGGCTGGCGCATCGGCTGAGCCTGGTGATGGCTCTCGAGGCCACGCGCGATCTGGAGACGCGGCACCTGCGCGTGGACACGCCGCTCGAGCCGGCGGACGGACGCGCGCTCGCGGTGGACGTGGTCGTCGTGCCGGTGCTTCGCGCGGGCCTGGGGATGGTCGAGGCCGTGCTGGAGGTGCTGCCGCACGCGCGCGTGGGCCACATCGGCCTGCAGCGCGACGAGCGGACGGCGATCGCGTCGCAGTACTACACGAAGCTCCCGCCCGATCTCTCGCGCAGCGTCGTGCTCATCGTCGATCCGATGCTGGCCACGGGCGGCAGCGCGGTCGCGGCCCTGCGCATGCTCGGCGACGCCGGCGCGCGCGACGTGCGGCTCGTGTGCATCGTGGCGGCGCCCGAGGGCGTGGCCGCGGTCGAGGCCGCGCGGCCCGACGTCCGCATCTTCACGCCGGTGGTCGATCGCGGCCTGAACGCGAGCAAGTTCATCCTGCCGGGTCTCGGTGACTTCGGGGATCGCCTCTATGCCACCCTCTAGACCGCCCGGCGGAGACGCGGCCGCCAAACGATGGTCCACCGCGCTCACGTACATCGAGCCGAACCGCATCCTGGTCCGGGGCTACGCGCTCGACGAGATCATGGGCCGGCTGCCGTTCAGCGAGGTCGTGTACCTGCTGCTCACCGGCGAGCTGCCGACGCCGTCGATCGGGCGGCTGATGGACGCGATGCTCGTCTCGTTCATCGACCATGGCGCCACGCCGCCGTCGACGATGGCGGCGCGCAACGCCGCGACGACCGGATCGTCGCTGCGCGGCGCGGTCGCGGCCGGCGTGCTGGGCTTCGGGCGGTATCACGGCGGCGACGCGCTCGCGTGCCGGCAGTTGCTCGACGAAGGGCTGGCGCTCGCCCGCACGGGGCGATCGCTGGCGGACACGGCAACGACGCTGGTGCAGCGGCTCGTGGACGCGCGGGAGATCCCGCCGCCGGGCTTCGGCCATCGATACCACACGATCGACCCTCGCGCGACGCGCCTGCTGCAGATCGCCCACGAACTCGAGCTCGACCACGCGCACGCCCAGCTCATCCGCGCAATCGAGCAGGCGCTCGCTCGGCACCCGGATCTGAAGGATCGCTCGCTGCCCATCAACGTCGACGGCGCGATCGCCGCGATTGCCGGCGACATCGGCCTGCCGCCGGCAGTCGCCGACGCGCTGCTCATCATCTCGCGCGTGCCCGGGCTCGCCGCGCACGCGCTCGAGGAGCAAGGCCGCGAGGCGCCCATGCGCGCCATCGACCCCACGTCGCATCGCTACGACGGGCCGTCGGAGCGGCGGCTGCCGGAGAGACGGAAGTAGAGAATTCGAAGGTCAGGCAGTCGAGAAGTCAGGAAGTCGGAAAGTCTAGAAGGCAGGAGGTCAACGGTCAACAAATCGGAAGGTCGCCGGCACGGTCCGCCAAATCGCCCAATCACTCAATCAGTCAATCACCCAATCAGTCAATCACTCAATCCCCCAATACAATCCCCAATCACCAATCCCCAATCACGCGATAGAAAGGTTGGTGGGCGCTGATGGATTCGAACCATCGACCCCCGCCGTGTGAAGGCGATGCTCTAGCCAGCTGAGCCAAGCGCCCAACCGAATGTTCGCTGATCAGCTTACCGCAACTGGCGACTCCGTTTCGACGTCTTGACTTCTCGACTCCCTGACGTCCCGACTTCCTCGCTCGCTAGCCCTTCTTGAGCTCGTCGACGAGCATCGTCAGGAACTGCGCGTACTTGGCGTCCGCGGCGGCGAAGGCCTTCAGGTAGGCTTCCTGCGAGATCTTCTTCTGGTTGCGTTTCTTCGGGTCGGCGAAGTCGCCGTCGAAGACCTGCTTCTGCGTGCCGTCGGTGACGGCGTCGCTCACGCCGCCGGCGGGCGAGGCCTTGAGACCGTCGCAGAGCGCGTCCTCGACGAACACCTTGTCCTTCGAGAGGACCGACGAGTTCAGGTCCACGTACGCGGTCATGTAGTCCTTGGTGTAGATCGCGTACTCGACGTCCGTCGGCCGCTCGTAGCCCGCGGACACGACGAGGAGCTGGGCGTTCGGCACGAGCAGCACGGCCACGAAGCGCCCGGCAGCCGTCGTGTCCTTGACCGCGAACGCCTCGAGCTTTTTCGCCTGGAGGAGCGCGACGAGCTCTTTCGCGCGCGGCGGCGACGCCGGATCGGCCGGCGCCTGGGCCCGAAGGCACAGTTGCGCGGCGACGACGAGCGCGCAGCCGACCGCGATGCGTGCGACACGAGCCGTCCGGCCCGCGGGGACCTTCATAGGCGTCACTCCCTTACTCCCCTGGTGTTCTGCGCGCTCAGTTGTACCATCCGCCTCGAGACGCGGTCAACGCGCATCTCACCCGACGAACAGCGCGTCCTCGTCCTCGCGGCCGGGCTGACGACCCTCGCGCCGGCCGCTGAAGATGGCCACGGCGGCTCGCACGATCGCGAGCCACACCGACCCCTGGCGCAGCGGTCCGGCGATCGCGCCGTGGACCAGGCCCAGCGTCTCGCCCACGCGGTCGGTCGTCGTGCGCAGGAACTCGTCGATGCGCTCGGCCTGCGCGGCTGCGAGCGCCGCCGTTCGCGCCGCGTCGTCGGCGATCCGGTGGGCCTTCTCGATGAGCGGCGTCACGTCGCGCTGGAAATCCCGGAGCGCCTGCGCCGTCTGGCGGGCGAGCCGGATCGCCACCACGACCGCTGCGAGCTGCAGCGACGTCATGATCACGAGCGACACGGCCATCGCCGCCAGATAGACGGGCGTCCAATCGTTCACAGCGTCTCCTTGCGGACCTGCTCGAACGTCTCGCGCCCGCGCTCCACGGCGGCCGTCAGGTTGTCACGCTGCCGCTGAAGGTACTCGCGGCCATCGCGCGCCAGGCCCTCGGCCTTGTCGCGGCCCTCGCGCGCCTTCTCCGCCAGCTTGCGCCGCGTCTCCTCGCCGGTCGCCGGGGCGAACAGCAGGGCCACCGCCGCGCCCGCAATCGCGCCCACCGCAAATGCCACCAACACCCCGCCGACCGAATTTCCGTTGCTTGCCATCGTCGACCTCGCTCTCCTTCAAAAAATGCTGACGCTCACGCGCAGGTACTTCTTGGGGTCCTTCCGGATGGCCGCGAGAAGATCGCGCAGTTCACTGGCCGCCTGGTTCATGGTCTCATAAAGCTGCTGGTCGCGCAGCAGCTGCCCGGCCGTGCCCTTCCCGGCGTTCAGGTCGGAGATCAGCTGATCGACTCGCGACACCATCGTGTTGAGCCGGTCGTACAGCTGCTGGTCGGTCAGCAGCTTGCCGGCCGTGCCCTCGCCCCGCTTCAGCCGGGCCGTGACGTCCTCCAGGTTCGCCGCCGTCGCGCCGAGCGACTTCCCCATCGCATCGTCATGCAGCAGCCGGCCGAGCGGGCTTTGCTCGTCCTTCATCTTCTCCGTCACGGCCTGCAGGTTCTCGAGGGACGTCTTGAGCGAGTTGTACGCCGACGGATCCTTCATCAGGCTGCCGATCGTGCCCTTGCCCTCGTTGATCGCGCGCGTCACGGCCGAAGCGGACGTCACGAACTGATCGAGGTCCCGGTAGAGCGCCTCGTCGGTGATGAGCTTGCCGAGCGTCCCCTCGCCCGCGCGCATCTTCGCCAGGATCTGGGTCGCGTCGTCCAGGCCGGCCTTCGCGGTCGTCTGCAGCGCGCCGAGCGGCCCGCCGCCCACGCCGGACTTGACGTAGCCCCAGTCCGGGATCGGCCGGCCGGTGGATGCCGACGTGATGTCCACGATGGACTCGCCCAAAAGGCTGAGCGATCCGATCGTCGCGATCGAATCGGTCGTGATGAGCGATCGCACGTCCTTCGAGACCTCCATCGTGACCTCGACGCGCGTGCCGACGAACTCGACGACCGTGACCTTGCCGATCTCCATGCCGCTCAGCCGGACCACCGCGCCGGTCTTCATCCCCTGCACGTCGTCGAACCGGGTCTTGAGCGGATAGCGCTGCCAGAAGAAGCCGCCCTGCCCGCCGACGGCGATGATGAGGATGCTGGCCATCAGCACCGCGACGATGCCGACGATGCCGAGCTTCAGTTCCGACCAGACGATCGAGCGTGTACGAGGCATGACTGCTCCGCTTCGCGAAACGACTAACTCAGGAACGTCCGCAGATATTCATCCGTGGACTGCCGCAACGCCTCCGCCGAGCCCTCGAAGGCGATCTTGCCATCTTTCAGCATCAGGAACACCACCTGGGCGGACCGGTCCGGTCGAGCGGAGACAAACTGCACCGTCCCCGCCGGGTTCAGCGCCTGGTGCGTCGCGATGTAGAAGGCATCGCGCAGCTGGTGGGTCACGATGATCGACGAAACGTGCTCGAGGTCGCGCAGCTTGATGATCTCGGCGTCGATCGTCAGCGCCGTAATCGGGTCGAGGCCGGTCGTCGGTTCGTCGTAGAGGAGGATGCGCGGCTTCGAGGTCAGGGCCCGGGCGATGGCGACGCGCCGCCGCTGCCCGCCGGACAGCTCCGAGGGCATGCGGTCGCGATACTCGCCGAGCCCGACGTAGCCGAGCACTTCATCGACGCGCTTGTCGACGTCGGCGATCGGCATCGACGTTTCCTCGAACAGCCGGTACCCGACGTTCTCCCGCACGGTCAGCGAATCGAAGAGCGCGCCCTCCTGGAAGACCATGCCGAGGTTGGCGCGAATCGCCATCAGATCGGACTCAGGCATCGGATCGGTGCGGTGCCCGTCGACGAAGATCCGGCCGCCGTCCGGCTTGAGGAGGCCGAGGATCAGGCGGAGGATCGTCGACTTGCCGGCGCCGCTCGCCCCCAGGATGATCTTCATGTCGCCCGGCGCGAGCGAGAAGCTGACGCGGTCGAGGATGACGTTGTCGTCGAAGGCGAGCGAGACGTCCTCGAAGGCGATGACCGGCTCGACTGGCATGGGGCTCAGTAGATCACCGCGATGAGGAACTTGGTGACCAGGAAGTCCACCGCCAGCACGGCCACCGACCCGGCGACCACGGCGTTCGTCGTCGCGCGGCCGACGCCCTGCGTCCCGCCCTTCGTGCGCATGCCGACGTGACAGGCGATCGTCACGAGCACGAACCCGAGCACGACGGGCTTGATGAGCCCCATCCACAGGTCCTGCGTGTAGAGCCCCTGGACGACGTTGTTCCAGTAGACGCTGCCGGCAATCTTGAGCTGCGTGCGCGAGATGACGGCGCCGCCGCCGATGCCCATGGCGTCGCTGATCACGGTCAGCACCGGCAGCATCACCGTGCCGGCCACGACGCGCGGCACGACGAGCTTGCGAATCGGATCGGTGCCGAGCGACCGCAGGGCCGCGATCTGCTCGGTGACCATCATCGAGCCCAGCTCCGCGGCGATGCCCGACCCGACGCGGCCCGTCACCATCAGCGCCGTCAGCACCGGACCGAGCTCGCGGACCATCGACGCGCTCACGATGCGGCCGACCATCGACCGCGCGCCGAACTGGTCGAGCGACACGCCCATCTGCAGGGCGAGGACGAGCCCGGTGAAGGTGCCCGTGAGCAGGACGACGGTCATCGACCCGAGGCCCACGCTGTCGAACTGCTCGACCATGTCGCGGAGGTAGAGCGGCCGCGTGACCAGGCTGCGCCCCACCTGGCCGAGGAGGCGCATGTACTCCTGGACTTCCAGGACGCCGCGCTTCACAAGCGAATTGACACCGGGCATCACCGGGCGCCCCCGGCGGCCGTCAGATCCGGATGGCGCAGGCGCTTGAGGCGGTCGCGGATCGCGGCGGCGCGCTCGAACTCGAGGTTGGCCGCCGCGGCGCGCATCTCCTGCTCGAGGCCGACGATGAACGCGTCGAGCTCGGCCTGCGTGTGAAACTGGTCGCGCTCGTCGGGCGCCGTGGGCACCGTCACGTAGTCGCGCTCGTAGACGCTCGACAGCACGTCGTCGATGTTCTTGACGATCGACGCGGGCGTGATGCCGTGCTCTTCGTTGTAGGCCTCCTGCGCGCGGCGCCGGCGCTCGGTCTCGCCAATCGCCGCCCGCATCGAGTCGGTGACGACGTCCGCATACAGGATGGTCCGACCGCGCACGTTGCGGGCGGCGCGGCCCATCGTCTGGATGAGCGCGCCGGCGGACCGGAGGAAGCCCTCCTTGTCCGCGTCGAGGATCGCGACGAGCGAGACCTCGGGCAGGTCGAGGCCCTCGCGCAGGAGGTTGATGCCGACGAGCACGTCGAACGTGCCCAGCCGGAGGTCGCGGAGGATCTGCACGCGCTCGAGCGTGTCGATGTCGGAGTGCAGGTAGCGCACGCGCACGCCGAGCTCGTGGTAGTACTGCGTCAGGTCCTCGGCCATCCGCTTGGTCAGCGTCGTCACGAGCACGCGCTCGCCGCGCGCGGCCACCTCACGAATCTCGCCGAGCAGATCGTCGATCTGGCCCTTCACCGGCCGCACGTCGATCGCCGGATCCACCAGGCCGGTCGGACGGATGATCTGCTCGACGATGACGCCGCCCGCCTGGCGGAGCTCGTACGGACCGGGCGTCGCGCTCACGAAGATCACCTGACCGACGCGCGCCTCCCACTCCTCGAAATTCAGCGGACGGTTGTCGAGCGCCGACGGCAGGCGGAAGCCGAACTCGACCAGCACTTCCTTGCGCGACCGGTCGCCGTGATACATCCCGCGGACCTGCGGCACCGTCTGGTGGCTCTCGTCGACGATGATGATCGCGTCCTCGGGGAGGTAGTCGAGGAGGGTCGGCGGCGGCTCGCCCGGCGCGCGGCCCGACAGATGCCGCGAGTAGTTCTCGATCCCGTGGCAGTAGCCGATCTCCTTGATCATCTCGAGGTCGAACATCGTCCGCTGGTGCAGGCGCTGCGCCTCGAGCGGCCGGCCCGAGGACTCGAGCTCGGCCAGCCGCTGCGTCAGCTCGGCCTTGATGCTCTCGATCGCCTCGAGCGACCGCGACCGGGGCGTGACGAAGTGGGACTTCGGGTAGACGGTGATGCGGTCGTACCGGCGCAGCTCGCGGCCCGTGATCGGATCGAATGACACGAGCTCGTCCACCTCGTCGCCGAAGAAGCCGATGCGCAGCCCGAGATCGTCGTACGACGGAAAGACCTCGACGATGTCGCCGCGCACGCGGAACGTGCCGCGCGTGAACTCGACGTCGTTGCGCTCGTACTGGATCTCGACCAGCTTCCGCAGCACCGCGTCCCGGTCGGCGTGCTGCCCCTTCTCGAGCGAGACCATGAGGCCGTAGTAGCTCTCCGGCGAGCCGAGGCCATAGATGCACGACACGCTCGCGACGATGATCACGTCGCGCCGCTCGAAGAGCGACCGCGTGGCCGAGAGCCGCAGCCGGTCGATCTCGTCGTTGATGATGGCCTCCTTCTCGATGTACGAGTCGGTGGCCGGCATGTACGCCTCCGGCTGGTAGTAGTCGTAGTAGCTGACGAAGAACTCGACGGCGTTGCGCGGGAAGAAGCGCCGGAATTCCTGGTAGAGCTGCGCCGCCAGGGTCTTGTTGTGGACCATGACGAGCGCGGGACGATTGACCCGCGACAGCACCTGGGCCATCGTGAACGTCTTGCCCGACCCGGTCACGCCGAGCAGGACCTGCGCCCGGTCGCCGCGCTGGAGGCCCTCGGAGAGCTGCTCGATCGCGCGCGGCTGATCGCCCCGCAGATCAAAGGTGCTCTCGAGCTCGAAACGGTCGGAGACGGATCGCACGGGAGGGCTCGTGTCCAACCCTCAATCCTACATCGGCAATCGGGCGATCGACAATCGGGGAATCGAAGGGCATCGATGATCGAGCATCGAGATCGATAATCGCTCATCGACATCGATAATCGCTCATCGATATCGGCAATCGCTCATCGATATCGAGAATCGAGGATCGGTGATCGACATCCATCATCGATGGTCGATGCGATGGTCGAGGATCGATGTCGACCATCGATCGTCGACGGCTCGTCGATTTGCCCGATTATCGATTGCCGATCGCCGATGGTGACGCGGCGATGTAGCCCGACCGCGTTCGCACGCGGGCGCCCTTGAGATCCGGCCGAGCGAGCTTCACCTCGATCTTGTGGAACTTGCCGTCGGCCCTCGCGTCGGCGGGCACGTAGCCGAGCGTGTAGCGCGACCCGAGCTCGGCGAGGATCGCCGCGTAGAACTTCGAGATCTCGGCCGGCGACTGCGGGAAGTACGCCTCGCCGCCGGTCTCGCGCGCGATGGCCGAGACCTTGATCTCCTGGGTCAGCCGATCGGTGCTGAGCGCATTCTGCATGTAGCCGATGGCGTAGACGAGGACGTGGCCGAGCCGCAGCAGCTGCTGCAGCTTGCCGTAGCCCAGACTGCTCGTCGAGTCGCCGCCGTCGGTGTACATCAGCAGCACGTGCTGGCCGTCCTCCCCGAGCGTCCGCTCGACGAACACGGCGATCGCGTCGTAGAGCGAGGTGCCGCCGCCCGCCTTCCTCGCGCGGATGCGCTCGAACAGACGCGGATAGTTGTCGGGCTGGAACTTGCCGACGTTCACCTTCGTGTCGAAATCGACGAACGTCACGTCGGCGGCTTCGTCGAGGTCGGTCACGAACTTCACCGCCGCGTTGGCCGCCGCGCCGAGGTCCTGATCCATGCTCTCGCTGCCGTCGAGCAGCAGGCCGAGATGCAGCGGCAGCGCCTCGGGCGGGCCCTCGCAGAAATACGCGACCTGCTGGGGACGCCCGTCCTCGAAGACTTGAAAGTCGTCTCCGCGCAGACCGTGCAGGACGTGCCCGTCGCGCCCGGTGACCACGACCGGCAGCTGAACCAGTTCGACGCCCGCGTGGAAGACCTGCTGAGCGGACACCACGCCCGCCCCCGCGACCGACACCGCGAGAGGCACCCAGCGCCAGGCCCGCTGAGGCATGGGGCGTATCTTAACGCCGCAGCGCTCGAATTCGACGTGGAATCCACGTTCGCCCGGGTACAAGAAAACGGCGGGGCTCAACCCCGCCGTCGACGTCAGTCACACTCTCGGGCCTTAACTCTTGCGAGCGCGGGCCATACGCCGCAGGCCGACAAGGCCGCTCCCCAGCAGGACGAGCGACGCCGGCTCCGGAGTGGCCGCCGCCTCGGCGCAATCGCCCCCGCGCCTGTCGACGCAAACGTCATCGAGCCCATCGAACCCTGGATCCTGTCGACCGAGGAACTCGAGCCGTGTCGTCGTCCCTGTCGCCACGAGTCCGGAAACAGTGAAGAGGTTGAAGGTGATTCCGGTGCCAGAGTTCAGAATGTCGAGCACCTGAACGCCATTCCACAACACCGCGAAGTCGTTCGGCAAACCGGCGTCAGGGGTGTACCAGAAGCTGAGGTCATAGGTCGCCCCCACAGTCGTGGCAAGGTCCTGATAAAGCCACGCGCCGACAGGGTTGGGATCAGGCGTCATGCACTGCGGACCGACGCAGCCCGTCGAGGCGTAGTACTGGCCGGAGTGCCCGAACCCCGACGGGCCCGTCACCACCCACGGGAAGCTGCTGAATGGGTTCACAACCCACGGCGCCAGGGCGTCGCCGTTCTCGAAGCCCGGATTGAGCACGATGTTCGACGCCATCGCCGGAGAACTGACAGCGAGGGCAGAAATCAAGAGCGCCGCGACGAACCCGACTCGAGACCGCTGAGCCATTGAGCGCCCCTCCAAGAAAGGCGTCTCCGGTCGTGCAATCAACGCGCCAAAGCTGGCTTGCCAGCAAATCGCTCACTTCTGGGCATCTGGCCCAGACGAAGTCAGCCGGAGCAATGTCATTTGTCGAGCGGCCAGCGGACGACCGGGAGGCGACGGAAAACCGCGTTCCCGGGCTACAATCGACGATCGTGCGTGCGCTGGCCGTCTGTCAGGACGAGCTGGTCATTCGGACGCTTCATCGGGTCCTGTCGGGCGCCTTCGACATCGAGTTTCTTGTCGAGAGCCGACCGCTAGGGCGCCGTCTGACCGACGACGGCGTGCCGGCCACGGTGGCGGACCCGAAGCGGGTGGACTCCTACCTGCGCGCCGACCTCTCCCCCAACACCTGCGTCATCGTCGAAGACAACGGCAAGAAGAGCCTGAAGCGGGTGGTGACCGCCATCCGGGATGCCGGCGGCAGCCTGGTCTACGTCCTGCACACCGCGCCGGCGGCGGGCCGAAAACCGGACGACCTGCGCGGCGTGGTGCCCGAGCTGACGCACCTCGATCTGGGCGAGCTGCTCGCGCCATCGCTCACGACCGAGCTGGGACGGTCGCTGACGCGCGCGCGGGTCCAGCAGTACCAGCGGTACTTCGAGGACGCGGACCGGGTCCTGATTCTGCTGCACAACGAGCCCGACCCGGACGCGCTGGCGGGGGGCCTCGCCCTGCGCAACCTGCTCCGGCGCACGCGCACGACGGCGATCATCGGCGCGATGCAGGGCGTGACGCGCCCCGAGAACCTGCGCATGGCCGACCTGCTCGACATCCAGGTCGAGATCGTCTCGGCCGACGAGCTGGCGAGCTTCGACCGGATCGCGACGGTGGATGTCCAACCGCACTACTTCGGCGGCCTCCTGCCGCGCGTGGACCTGGTCGTGGACCACCACCCGGAACAGCCGGGCTACACGGCGGTGTTCAAGGACGTGCGCGCGAACTACGGATCGACGTGCACGATCCTGACGGAGCACCTGCGCGCCGTGGACGTGAACATCTCGGAGCGCACGGCGACCGCGATGCTGTACGCGATTAAGTCGGACACGCTGTTCTTCGCGCGCCAGACGAATCGCGTGGACCTCGAGGCGTTCACGTTCCTCTACCCGCTGGCCGACCCGGCGCTCATCCGCAAGATGGAGGGCGCCGAAATCACGATCGAGCGGCTCGAGCACGTCACGCGCGCCCTCGCGACGAGCCGGCTGCAGCACCAGGTACTCTCGGCGTTCGTCGGCGAGACGACACGCGAGGACTTCATCCCCTACACCGCGGACTTCCTGCTGCAGGTCGAGGGCGTCAAGTGGACGATCGTGTCCGGCATCGTCGGCGGCCAGCTGATCGTGAGCGTGCGCAACCTCGGCTACTCGCGCAACGCGGGCGAGTTCGTGAAAGCCAACTTCGCCGACATCGGCAGCGCGGGCGGCCATCGCTCAATGGCCAAGGCCGTGGTGCCGATCGAGCGCTTCCGCGGCAAGTTCGGCGACCTGTCGGGCGTCGGCATCGCGGGACGAATCGGAGAGCTCGCGGAAGAGTTCCTCAGCGAGCCGGCGGCGGAGAAGAAAGTACCGGCAAGAACAGCCGAGTAGGCACCAGCGAGCGTCACCCTGGCACTCGCTCGTGCCTAATGCCCGGCGCCCAGTGCCTGATCGAGATCTGCGATCAGATCTTCGACCGCCTCGAGTCCCACCGAAAGCCTGACCATGCCGCGCGTGACGCCGGCCGCGGCGAGCTGCTCGTCGGTGAAGCCGTACTGCGACGTGAGCACGGGCAGGCTGCAGAGGCTCTCGGTGCCGCCGAGGCTGGCGGCGCGCTTGATGACGCTCAGCCGATCGTAGAAGCGGCACGCGCCGGCATAGCCGCCGGCCACCTCGAAGCTCACCATGCCGCCGAAGCCCGTCATCTGTTTCGCGGCGATGGCGCGGTCCGGGTGGGACGCGAGGCCGGGATAGAAGACGCGGGAGACCCGCGGGTCGCGCTCGAGCCACTCGGCGATCTTCTGCGCGCTGGCGTTCTGGCGGGCCATGCGAAGCGGCAGGGTCTTCATGCCGCGCGCGAGCGCGTAGGCCGAAGCCGGCTCGAGCACGCCGCCGAAGAGCTTGCGCGCCGGCTGGAGCGCGTCCATGAGGTGCTTCGAGCCCACGAGCGCGCCGGCGGTGACGTCCGAGTGCCCGTTGAGGTACTTCGTCGCCGAGTGCATCACGAGGTCGACGCCGAGGGCCAGCGGCTGCTGGTTGATCGGGCTCGCAAAGGTGTTGTCGACGGCCGACGTCACGCCGCGCGCGCGGCAGGCCGCCGCCACGCGCGCGATGTCCACGCAGCGCAGCGTCGGGTTGATCGGCGACTCGAACCAGACGACCTTCGTCTTCGGGCCGATCACGGCCTCGGGCGCGGCCAGCTCGGAGAGCGACGCGAACCGCGCCGCCACGCCGAACCGCCTCAGGAACTCGGCGATCAGGTGGAGCGTCCCGCCGTAGATCGCCGCGCTGCACACGACCTCGTCGCCCATCTGCAGCAGTCCGAAGAGCGCCGTTGACGTCGCGGCCATGCCCGACGACGTGACGAGCGCGGCCTCGGCGCCTTCGAGGACCGCGATCTTCTCCTCGACGGCCTCGACCGTCGGATTCGCGTAGCGCGAGTAGAGATACTTCGGCGACTTGCCCTGCTGGTACGCCTCGAGCTCGGCGGCGTTCTCGAAGACGAACGTGCTCGTGGCGTAGATGGGCGTGTTGAGCGGCGCCGCGCCCGCGCGCGCGCCTTCGCCGCGGTGCAGAACCTCGGTGTCTGGACGCAGTCTATTGGTCATTGGAGATGGTGGATTGGTGATGGAATTGAATCAATGGCCAATTGGACATTGGATTGATCAGTGAATCAATGGTCAATTCAATCGCTCGACGGCGAATCGCCCAATGCCATCGCCAATTGGCGATCCCCAGTCGCCAATCAGAGCGTTTCGACACGGTCGCCGGCCGCCACGGTCGGCTCGACGAACTGCCGGTAGGCGTCGGCGTAGCCCTGCTGGATGAGCTCGGCGACGGTGCGCCGGCGGTCGGACGCCTCGTCGTACGCGCCCCCGAAATCGAACGGCCCGACCGGATTGTGTTCGGGGCGGATGACGAAGACGCCCGAAAAGCGATGCGCGGCCACGGACGCGGCGTCCTGGAGGACGGCCGTCTCGATCGATCGCAGCACCTCGCCCATGCGTCCCCGAAGGTCGACCGGCTTCGCGCGCATCCCATGGGGGACGGCCGCCGGTGCCGCCGCGCACACGAGAATCGCCTGCTCGATCCCGATTGCCGCCGCTTCGTCCACGAGGCGCGAGGCCAGCTCGGGCCGATCGCAGAGGCGGTGCATTTCGCCGCGCCAGTACCCGTCGGCGGGAAACTGGACGAGGTGGGGCGCCGACGCCACCGGAAACTGCAGCGCGCCGGCGAGCAGGTCCACGACCAGATCGCGCGCACTGCCCGAGAGATCGACGGCCTCGGCGTCGCGCAGCCCGATCGCCTCGCGCCGGGCCTCGAAGGCGCGCCGGGTGTCCGGCGCGAGGACGGCTCCGACCAGATCGCGCCGGGCGTCGATGTCGTGTACGGCGACGAGGACCTCGCGAAACCCGGGCTGGCCGAGGTTGTCGCTGAGCAGATCGACGTACCGCCGGCCGATCTCGGCCGGCGCCGGCCGGGGCGCACTCGACGCGCCGCGAACCAGGCGCCAGAGCGCGTCCACGAGCGCGCCGGCGGGCTCGCCGGCGTCGAGCGGCGCGCCGATCAGGCGCCACCAGAACGCCCCCGACAGCCGCCGGCGCGAGCGCTCCGCCCAGAACGCGCGGACGGCCGCCGTGAGCAGGACGCCAAGCACCGCGAGGAGCACGAGGACCAGCGCCCGCGGCACCACCGTGGGCAGGAACGGCGGCGTGAACAGCGCCTCCATGGCCCCGCGATAGACGCCGACCAGGCGCGCGGAGAGGTCCGGCAGATTGGCGAGCGCGACGAGCAAGCTCGCCGCATACATCAGCGCCGCGAAGACCATGACGAGGAGCGGCGCCGCCAGGACCACGGCGGCGGCGATCAGGCCGATCGCCGCGACGCGCAGCGCGGGCCGCCACCGGTAGCTGTGCCTCAGGCGCGGATCGGTCCACGGCCCCGAGGCTTCCCAGAGCCGGGCGCCGCCGTCGATGGCTCCGCAGAGCGCCGTCATCGCGCCGGCGCCGTGCCCGGCCAGCAGATCGATCTTGACGCCGGCTTCGGTCAGGGCCTTGAGCACGCCGGCCTGATAGGCGCCCGCCGTGCCGGCTCCGCACAGGATCACGCCCGTGCGGAGGCGGGGCGAGTAGGATCCGTCCGCCACGGTCACTCTTCGTCGTCGTGGATGGTGACGAGCTTGATGATTTCGAACTCGCGCACGCCGGCCGGGGTCGGCGCCTTGACGTGGTCGCCTTCCTCCTTGCCGACGAACGCGCGGCCGATCGGCGACGCGACCGAGATGAACCCGCGCTCGGGATCGGCGTCCTCGGGCATCACGAGGTTGTAGACGAACTCGCGGCCGTTCTCGCGGATCTTCAGTTTCGATCCGAACCCCGCGCGGTCGGCTGGAATCTTATCGAGATTGACGAGCTGGATCTCCGACACGCGCTTGCGGAGCATGGAGATCCGCACTTCGACGAACCGCTGGCGCTCCTTGGCCGCGTGGTACTCCGCGTTCTCGCGCAGATCGCCCAGCTCGCGCGCGCGCTTGATCTCCCTCGGCAGCTCCTGCGTGAGCTCGCGCTCGAGCACGACGATTTCGTCCTCGAATCGCTTGATGAGTCGGGCCTTCATGCTCTGAGAGTGAGGCTAACACAGAAAGGGCTTTAGAATGTGCGCCTGGTGGCGTCAGCGACGCGCATCTCGAGTCGCCAGCATCCGATCGTGCAGGCCTGCCGCCGGACGGCCGCGGGCCGCGGCGATCCCGGCACCGTGCTCCTCGACGGCGAGCACCTCGTGGACGAAGCGGTCCGCGCGCGCGTCCGTGTCGCCGTCCTGCTCACCCGCTCGCCCGAGTCTCCCGTCGTCGTGCGCGCCGCCCTCGCGGGCGCCAAGGTGTACATCGGCGGCCCCGGCGTGCTCGAGGCCGCGAGTCCCGTGCGATCGCCGGGAGAGATGGTCGCGATGGCGCACTGGGCGCCCGCGGCAATCACGCCGGCGATCCTCGCGCGCGCCGGAGTGACCGTCGCGCTCGTCGACGTGCAGGATCCGGGCAATGTCGGCAGCGTCATCCGAAGCGCGGACGCGCTCGGCGCGGCGGCCGTCGCCGCCGTCGGATCAACGGCCGACCCGGCCGGGTGGAAGGCCCTTCGCGGCGCGATGGGCAGCACGTTTCATCTGCCCGTGGTCCGCGGCGAGGTCGCGGCGCTCTTCGACGCGGCGAAGCAGGCGCGGGCACGGGTGGTGGCGACGACGCTGCACGAGGGCGAACCGCTGGAGGGCGCCCGCCTCACCGGGCCGGCGGTCGTGCTGCTCGGCAACGAAGGCGCCGGCCTGCCCGCAGCCATCGTCCAGCGGGCTGACGCGCGACTTCACGTGCCCATGCGGCCGGGCGTCAATTCGCTCAACGTCGCGGTCACGGCTGCGCTCATACTGTACGAGGCGGCGCGGCAGTCGCGCCCGCCGCACCGCCACTGACGAATGAGCCGCCCGCTTTTCGACGACGACCCGACGACCCTGCCGGGGACGCCGCTGGCCGATCGCCTGCGGCCGAAGACCCTCGACGAGTTCGTCGGGCAGGAGCACCTGCTGGGTCCGGGCCGGCCGCTGCGCCAGGCCATCGACACCGGCGCCCTGCATTCGCTGATCCTGTGGGGCCCGCCCGGGACCGGCAAGACGACGCTGGCCCGGCTGCTGGCGTCGATCGCCGGCGCGGAATTCGTCGCGTTCAGCGCCGTCACGGCCGGCATCAGGGAGATCAAGGACGTCATCGCGGCCGCCGATCGGCGGCGCGTCGACCGCGGGCGGCGCACGATCCTCTTCATCGATGAGATCCACCGCTTCAACAAGGCGCAGCAGGACGCGTTCCTGCCGCACGTCGAGGCCGGCACGATCGTCCTCGTGGGCGCGACGACCGAGAATCCGTCCTTCGAGGTGAACTCGGCGCTGCTCTCGCGCTCGAAGGTCTACGTCCTCAACCCCTTGCCCCCGGACGCCATCGTCATGATCCTTCGCCGGGCGCTGGCCGATGCCGATCGCGGCCTCGGCGCGTATCACGTCCAGGCGGACGATGCGGCGCTGCTCGCGGTGGCGGTGTATGCGAACGGCGACGCGCGGACGGCCCTCAACGCGCTCGAGCAGGCGGTCGCGAGCCTCAAGCCCGCAGCCGATGGCACGCGCGCGCTCGATACCGCGACGCTCGCCGCGCTCATCGAACGGCGCGCGCTCCTCTACGACAAGACGGGCGAGGAGCACTACAACCTCATTTCCGCACTGCACAAATCGATCCGCAACAGCGACGCGGACGCGTCGATCTACTGGCTCGCGCGGATGCTGGAGGCCGGCGAGGACCCGCTCTACGTCGCCCGCCGCCTCGTGCGGTTCGCGTCCGAGGACGTGGGCAACGCCGATCCGCGCGCGCTCGACATCACGATCGCGGCCAAGGACGCGGTCCACTTCCTCGGCATGCCCGAGTGCAACACCGCCCTCGCGCAGGCCGTGACGTACCTCGCGGCCGCGCCCAAGAGCAACGCCGCTTATCGCGCCTACGGCGCGGCGGCGCGTGACGCCACGCAGGATCTGGCCGAGCCCGTGCCGCTCCACCTGCGCAACGCGCCGACGGGGCTGATGAAAGAGCTGGGCTACGGCCGCGGCTATCGCTACGCGCACGACGAGGCCGAAGGGGTGGCCGAGATGTCGTGCCTGCCGCCGCATCTCGAGGGGCGGCGGTACTATGAGCCGACCGACCGCGGGCTGGAAGCCAAGATCAAGGACGCTCTCGAGCGCGCGCGCCAGCTGCGGGCGAAGAAATAGGACCGAGCATATTTCTTACGCCTGGCGCAAAAATAAACCCGGCTTATTTTCGGCCGGTAGGCGCACGCGAAACGTCGCCCCCTGGCCAGGCGCGCTCTCGACGTCCACCGTCCCGCCGTGCGCGGTGACGATGGCGCGCACGAGGCTCAACCCCAGCCCCAGACCACGCTCGGCCCCCGGCGCCTGACCGCGATACAGGCGGTCGAAGATTCGCGGCAGGTCGTCCGGCGCGATGCCCACGCCGGTGTCCGTGACCGCGATCGCAATCGCCTGCCCGTCGCGTCCCGACGAGACCACGACCGATCCGCCCCGCGGCGTGTACTTCAGCGCGTTGTCCACGAGGTTGGCCAGCACCTGTCGGAAACGCTGCCGGTCCGCGCGCACGATCAGACCCGCCGGCACGTCCGCGCGCAACGCGATGCCCCGATCGTCGGCGATGTCCTCGTACAGATCGAGCGTGTCACGCACGGCTTCATCCACGGGCACGGCGTCGAGCGACAGGCGCATCGTGCCGGTCTCGGCCTCGGAGATGTCCATGAGCGTCGTGAGGAGCGCCATCACGCGGTCGGCCTCTTCGACGCATTCGGCGAGCGTCTCGCGCGCGGTCTCGTCGCTGACGCCGGCCGCCAGGGCCGATTCGGCCCGCGCCCGCAGGCGCGCGACGGGCGTCCGCAGGTCGTGCGCGACGTTGTCGAGCGCCCCGCGCATGCCCTCGACCAGCGCCTCGATGCGCGCCGACATCTCGTTGAACACCTGGCCGAGCTCGTCCACGAGGTCGCCCGACGCGCTCGTCTCGACCCGCGCGCCGAGCCGGCCCGTGCGCGCGATGTCGCGCACGGCGTCGCGAAGATCGCGCAGGGGACGCAGGCCCGACAGCGTCAGCGCCGCCCCGCCGGCCAGCCCCGCCAGCAGCACGAGCCCGACCATCACCCCAAGCACCCGCCGGACCTCGAGCAGAAAGCCCTCGCGGCCGAGCGTCGTGCGGCCGACCTGAATCACGGCGCCGTCCGACAGCGCGTGCGACACCACCTCGAGCGGCGCTTCGGTCCTTGCCGAAAACAGGAGATGCCACTCGTCGCCGTCGCGGGCCACGGGGCCGTCGAGTGACGCGAGATCGAAGGCGGTCCACGCCGCGGGAACGCTGAAGAACCGCAGATCGGCGCCCGGTCCGACGAGCCGGACCAGCACCAGGTCCGGACTCCCCGCGGCCTGCTCGTCGGAGACCGCGCGCGAGACGGCCGGCACGCCGCCCGCTTCGTACCGAGCCGCGTAGGACGCGAGTTTTTCCAGCAGGAGCTGATGGTCGCGCCGCTCCAGCGCCGCGCCGAGCAGCCAGTACGCGGCCAGCCCGACGGCCGTGACGCTCGCGAGGAAGATCCCCGCGTACCACAGCGTGAGCCGCAGCCCCAGCGTCCGCGCCAGCCGCTGCCGCCATGCCGCCATCGCGCCCTACCCTCCCGGCGGCTCGGCCTCGAGGACGTAGCCCATGCCGCGCCGCGTGTGCAGCAGCTTCGTCGGGAACTGCCGGTCGATCTTCTCCCGCAGCCGGGAGACGAGCACGTCGACGACGTTCGTCCGCGGATCGAAGTGATAGTCCCAGATGCGCGACTGGATCATCGTCTTGGACACGACCTGCCCGGCATGCCGGGCCAGGTACTCGAGCAGCGCGAACTCACGCGGGCGCAGCTCGATCGCCCGGCCGGCGCGGGTCACCCGACGGCTCAGCAGATCGATCTCCAAATCGGCGACGTGCAGCTGCGTGGGCTCCGACGTCCCCGCGGCGCGCCGCAGCAGCGCCTGCACGCGCGCGATCAGCTCGGCGAACGCGAACGGCTTCGTCAGGTAGTCGTCGCCGCCGGCCTGCAGTCCGCGCACCCGATCGTCCACCGACCGCCTGGCGCTGAGAATGAGGACCGGGAAGCTCAGCCCACGCTGTCGCACGGCCTCGATCAGGGCGAGTCCGTCGAGCTCGGGCAGCATGACGTCGACGACGGCGAGATCGGGGCGGTGCGCGATCGCCGCATCGAGCCCCTCGCGGCCCGAACGGGCGACCTCCACCGCAAACCCGCCCTCGCGCAGTCCCTTCGCGACGAAGTCGGCCAGCGTGGGATCGTCTTCCACGACGAGGATCCGCATGACGTCGGGTGGGCCGGCCACGAAAGTCTCCGTTTCGGCGTCCGAAGACACCAGCGGGCCGACAGGGTCATTGTACGACCCGGCCGGCCCGCGGCGTCCCCAGAGGCGCGTCAGCCCTGCGGCGGGAGGGCCGCGTAGAACGATTGATCGCCGCGCTGAACGTACGCGTAGGACGGGCGGTCGTGGTGCTGCGCGATCGCCTGCCGCAGCTCGTCGGCTGAGCGCACGGACTGCCCGTTCACCTGGCGCAGCACGTCGCCCGGCTGGAGGCCGGCGTTGGCGGCCGGACTCGACGGCTCGACTGCCGTCACCACCAGCCCGCTGGTTCCGGCCGGCACGCGGTACTGCCGCGCGAGATCGGGCGTGAGCGGCTGGACGGTGAGGCCGAGGTCTTCCCGGCTCGCCGGCTGTCCGGGCGCCGACCCGCCGTCCTCAGGCACTTCACCGAGCGTCGCGGTGAGCGTCTGCTTGGTGCCGTTGCGCTGAACGTCGAGCGCCACCGTCGTCCCGGGCGCCATCGCGCTGACGCGGTTGCGCAGGTCGTTGCTGCTCGTGATCTCCTGGCCGTTCAGCTTCAGAATCACGTCGCCCGGCTTCACGCCGGCCTTCGCGGCCGGGCCGCCCGGCGTGACATCCGACACGAGCGCGCCGTGCACAGACGACAGACCCATGCCCTTCGCCAGATCGGACGACAGCGTCTGCACCGTCGTGCCGAGCAGGCCGCGGCGCACGTGCCCCGTCGCCACCAGCTGGCCCATCACGTTTTTCGCCATGTTCGACGGAATCGCGAAGCCGATGCCGATGTTGCCACCCGACGGCGACATGATCTGCGTATTGATCCCGATGAGCTCGCCGGTCGTCGTGATCAGCGCGCCGCCCGAGTTGCCCTGGTTGATCGGCGCGTCGGTCTGAAGGAAGTCCTCGTAGTTGCCGTCGCCGAGGTCCGTCGTCCGGCCCTTCGCGCTGAGGATGCCCATGGTCACGGTCTCCCCCACGCCGAGCGGGTTGCCCACCGCCAGCACGACGTCGCCGACGCGCACCTTGTCGGAGTCGCCGAGCGGCAGCACGGGCAGATCGGTCGCGCTGATGTGGACGACAGCCAGGTCGGTTTTTGGATCCGTTCCGACGACCTTGGCGGTGAA
Source organism: Vicinamibacterales bacterium (assembly GCA_035519535.1). Taxonomy (GTDB): domain Bacteria; phylum Acidobacteriota; class Vicinamibacteria; order Vicinamibacterales; family SCN-69-37; genus DATEGZ01. The sequence goes on from DATIWF010000173.1 coordinate 41,484, forward strand.
CTCCTGCCCGTCAGCGAGGGCCACGCGCACGCTCTGGGCGCCGTCCACGACGTGGTTGTTGGTCAGGATGTTGCCGTCTGGGCTGACGATGACGCCCGAGCCGAGCCCGCGTTCGACTGGCGCCGGCATGGCGCGACGGCCCTGCGGCGCGCGCCCCTGCCCTTGCCCGAAGAACCACTGAAAGAGGTCACCGTCATCGCCGGGCTGCATCATCATCGGCACGTTCGTGAGCCGCTTCTCGACGCGGATCGTCACGACGGCCGGCGCCGCGCGATCCACGGCGTCGGCGTACGACGTCGGGGCCGGCCCGGGAACCACGGGCGCCGGGGCCGCGACGACCGGCGCTGCGCCGCGCGCTGAGGCCAGCAGGTGCGGCACCCCGCCGGCCATGAGCACCCCGGCGGTCGCCACGGCCACCAGGCCGATCGCGCCGCGAATGCCCCACGAACGAACGAATCGATTGACCGTCATACTGTTCACGCCTCCTGGACGTGGAATTCCTGAACTCTCTGTTCGGTTGGACGTCCCGGGCCCTTGCCGGAGACTTGCCCGAACATGACAGATATGAAAGGTTCGGCGGGCGGTATCATGCAGGCGCCCGGGAGGCCGCTATGCGCGTGATGATGGGTCTTGTCGTAGCCGCCGGCGCGCTTTCGGGAGCGTACCTGCCGACGCAGCCTGCGCCCGCCGCCGTGACGGTCGGCACGGCCGCGGCCAGACCTGGCGAGGTCGCGTACGGCGTGCTGCAGGTGCCCGCCGGGTCCGATGCCGCCCTCACGATCTCGATCGCCGTCGTCAACGGCGCCCGTCCCGGGAAAACCGTGGCCTTCATTGCCGGCAGCCACGGCACGGAGTACACGTCGATCGTCGCGCTCACGCGGCTGACCGCGCGCATCGATCCCAAGGCCCTCGCGGGCCGGGTCATCGTGCTGCCGCTCATGAACGTCGCCTCGTTCGAGCAGATGACGGTGCACGTGAACCCCGTCGACAAGAAGGGCATGAATGCGGGCTACCCGGGCAACGCGTCCGGCACGCAGACCGACCGCGCGCTCGCTGTCGTCGCTGAACAGGTCGTCAAGCCGGCCGACGTCGTCGTGGACCTGCATGGCGGCGATCTCGACGAGGATCTGCGCCCGTACAGCTACTGGACGCGGACCGGCAACGCCGCGCAGGACGAGGCCAGCCGCAGGCTCGTCCTCGCATTCGGCCTCGACCATTCGATCCTGCGCGACATCGACACGTCGAATCCGGCCAGCACGCGGAGCCTTGGCGGCTACGCGCTGGCCCAGGGCAAGACGACGATCATCGCGGAAGCCGGGCGGAGCGGCACCGTGCTGCAGGAGGACGTCGAGGCGCTCGTCAACGGCTGTCTCAACGTGCTCGGCGCGGAGCAGATGATCGCGCGTCCGCTCAAGAACACGACGCCGGTGTGGGTCAGCGGCGGAAGCCGCGTGCAGGCGGACGGTCCGGGCATGTTCTTCGCGACGGCCAAACGCGACACCGTCGTCAAGCCCGGCGACGTTCTCGGATACACGACCGACTACGTCGGCCGCCGGACCGCGGAGATCAAAGCGCCCGTCGGCGGTCTCATCACGTTCATCCGCGGCGTGCCGTCCATGTGGCCCGGCGCCACGCTCGCCAACGTCTCGCCGATCCTGACAACCGTGCCGCCGTACAAGAAGCCCTCGTGAGGCGCGCGGGCGCCGTGATTCTGGCGGCGGCGATTGCCGCCGGCTGCGGCAGCACGCAGGAAGCGCCGGTTCTTCCCTGGCTCAAGGTGCGGACCCACACGTCCTCGTCCTTTCTCGCCTTCGCCGGTCCGACGAGGACGACGACGTACTTCGTCAAGGTCGGCGGCTTCTGGCGGCAGATCGACGACGAGGGCGTCGGCGGAGCGATCGTGCTGACGCCGAAGGCCGTGTTGTACTACGACAGCGGCGTGCCCAAACTGATTCACGAGGGCGAGTCTGCCGCGACGGAGGCGTGCGGACCGCCGGTCGTGGTCGCCACGGTCCCCTCAGGCGCCGACGTCTTCGATTGCGTCAACGTCGTCGCCGGCCCGGCGGCTGCGGTGGCGACGTCGCTACGCATTCGACGAATGAACGCCGCTGGAGACATGGTGCGAGACCAGACGATTGCGGTCGAGGGGCCCGGCCGCGTCTTCGTCCGGCCCATGGTGTCGTTCTACGACGACAGTCGCACGGCGCATTTCGTCACGATGAGCGACGACACCGGCGCGGCCGCCGCGTGTGCGCTCGTGACGGTGGGCGCCGAGGGGCCCACCGTCACCCCTGGCCCGCCCGATCTCTCTCGAGGTGATTGTTCCGAGGCGTCCGCGTGGAGCACGGTAATCGGGCGCCGCCTCGAGCACGTTCGCTGACGCGCCTGGAGACCTTCAGGTCAGGTGCGCCCTGAGGAACGCGAGCACGTCCTCCCTCCAGAGCGCGACGCCCTGCGGCGAGAAGATCAGATGACCGGGGGCGATGTTGTCGGGATTGGTCGTCGGGGCAAAGGCCGGATAGATCTTGATCTCGGCCGGCGCGCCCGCGGCGCGCGCGGTATCGCAGACGGTCTTCACGGCCTCGGTCGTCGCGTCGTTCTCCGCGTCCATGCACACGGTCGGCATCCTGAGCGCCCTCGCCCACTCGGAGAGCCGCCGCCTGAGCTCCGGGCTGCGCGGCCACGTGAGCGAGCCGCCGGCCTGATCGACCAGCGCGCGCACCTCAGGAGCCCGCCCGGCCACGCGGATGGACACGATGCCGCCCTGCGAATAGCCGATGAGCGCGAGGCGCCCCGGATCGGCGCCGTCGATCGTCCGAGCGTACTGGATCGCCGCGACGACGTCGTCTGCTTCTTCCTCGAACCGCGCCATCATCCGGCCGCCCAAATCCGTGCCGACTTCTCCGCTGAACGTCTGGCCGTCCGATTTTCCATAGCCGCGCCGCTCCGGCACGACGACAAGATAGCCCTGCGCCGCCAGCATGGCGCCGACAAACGCCATCGGCCGCTCCTCGCGCTCCTGGCCCTTCCGCGATCCGTGGCTGTAGATGACGACGGGAAACGGGCCGGGGCCGCTTGGGCGGTAGACGTAGGCTTCGATGCGAAGCTTGCCGGACTCGTAGAAGGTGGTCGTATAGACCGGCTGCGCGGAAGGCATGAAGGAAATGAAGAACGTGAAGGCAATCGGAATGGTCTGATTCCTCATCAGCTTGATGCCCTTCATGATCTTCCTGCCTCGTCGGTGAACGTCAGCGCTGACAGGTGAACTTCACGTAGTCCCCGGTGCCCGACGCCGCCGGCTCTGGACACTTCCCGAAGTCGAACTGGCCGAAGCACTCAGGGTTGCCGCAAGGCCCGCTGTCGTACTCAAACAGGAAGATGGCGCCCGTGCGGTCACCGAGAAGCCCCCGATACACGTCAGAATCGAATCCGTGGTACTGCTTCATCACGACAAACGCCTGGCCTCGTTGGCCCGCCGCGAAGGCGCACGCGAGGGACCGCTGGAGCTCCACATCTGTCGTGCGGTTCCCGATCCCGAGCCGCCCGCAGGCGACGGCGTCAGGACCAGCAACTAACTCAAGATACTCCTCGGGTCTCTGCGCCTTGTCGGCGCGATTCGCCGGCAGATAACACACCAACCTGCCATCGTCGACCGAAGGACTCGGGCATCGTTGGATTGAAAACATCGGAGGAAGGGGGCCGTCAGAAGTCGCGGGGAAGATCTGGAAGCGATAGACGACGCCCTCGGTTGTCCCGAGGAGACCCTGAACGTCCCTCGCCCGCGGCGCCGCGCGAAATGGCTGATGTCGTCGCGACGCGGCGAGCGCACAGTCAATCGCCTGTTCGAGGTCCGCCGGAGCGCCAGGAGCCTCCGGCGCGCAGTCGAACGGGTTCGCGCCCGTGAAGAACGCCGCATAGTCCTTGACGAGGTCACTCAGGCCGGGAGCCTGCGATCCGGACGCCCGAGGCGTCAGTGGCATGAAGGAAATACAGAACATGAAGAGAACGGCAACGGATCTTTCCTTCATGAGCTTCCCTGTTCGTGCCGCAGCTGGATCAGACGCGTTCGAAATTCCGCTCAATCTCCCGCCGGGTGAGCCGCAACACCACCGGCCGGCCGTGCGGACAGACCGACGAGTGCGCCGTGCGGCGCAGCTCGTCGAGCAGGTACTGCATCTTCTCTCGGGTCAGCGGGTCGTTCGCCTTCACCGCGGCATGGCACGCCATCGTCGCGGCCATGCGGCGCAGCGCCTCGGTGACGCCCGCGCCCGGCGCGAGGCCGTCGAGGTCCATCGCCACCGACCGCAGGGCGCCCTCGCACCGGTGCCAATCGAGGATCGCCGGCGCCGCCAGGACACGCAGGCTCGTACCTCCAAAGTCCTCCAGCTCGAAGCCGAAGCGCTCGAGCGCCGTGCGGTGGGAGAGGAGCGTCTGGTGCTCGCCCGGCGCCAGCTCGAGCACGACCGGTGTGAGCAGGCGCTGCGACTCGAGCGCGCGGCTCGTCAGGCGCTCGGCGATCTGCTCGAAGAGAATGCGCTCGTGCGCGACGTGCTGGTCGATGATCGCGATCCCCTCGTCGTCGATCGCGATGATGAACGTGTTGCGGAATTGGCCGAGCGGCGCCATCGGCCGGATGAGCGTCTGGACCGTTTCGCGGCCGGCGGTCGTCTGGACGCGTGGATCGGCCCAGGCCGCGGGCGTGGCCGATTCGATCGCGCGCGCCAGCGTCGCGTCCTCGACGGAGAGCCCCGCGGCTGACGCCGCGCCCGGCGCCGTCGCGGACGCGGCCCCGAAGCCCAGCGGCAGCGCGCCCGGCGCCTCGATGCCGGGCCGAACGATCGCACCCGACAGCACGAGCTCCGGCGCGACCGTGACGCCCAGCGCATCGACGATCGCACGGCGCAGCACCTCGTGGACGAGCCCCTGATCGAGGAAGCGCACCTCGGCCTTCGTCGGATGCACGTTCACGTCCACGCGGTCCGGCGGCAGCTCGATGAAGAGATGTACCTCAGGGCTGCGCTCTTTGATCGTCGCCACGCTGTAGGCCTGCTGGATCGCGTGGCCGATCGTGCGGTCGCGCACGATCCGGCGGTTGACGAAGACGTGCTGCGGACCGCGCACGGGCCCCTGGTCACCGAGCGCGGCCACGAAACCGCGGATCGCGATGCCGGCGGCCTGCTTCAGGACGGGCACGACATCCGGCCGCTCGCCGTACACCTGAAAGAACCGCTCCTCGACGGACTGGGCCGGCGGCGTCTCGAGTAGGACGCGGTCGCCGCTGCGGAGCGTGAAGCCGACTTCCGGATAGCCGAGCGCGAGCTGCGTGACCAGACGCGAGACCTGCGCGGCCTCCGCCGTGTCCGCCTTCAGGAATTTGCGGCGGGCGGGGAGATTGAAGAACAGATCGGCCACTTCGACCAGCGTGCCTTCCGGCGCGCCGACGTCGCTCACCCGCGCGGGCTGGCCGCCCTCGACCTTGACCTCTGTTCCGGAGAGCGCCCCTTTCGCCCGCGTGCGCAGGCGGAACCGAGAGACCGACGCCATCGACGGCAGCGCCTCGCCGCGAAAGCCGAGCGTCCGAATCGCCGCCAGGTCCGCGGCGGTCCGGATCTTGCTCGTCGCGTGGCGCTCGATCGCCAGCTCGGCGTCCTCGCGCGTCATGCCCTCGCCGTTGTCCTCGACGACGATGAGCTTCTTGCCGCCGAACTCCATCGTCACGGTCACGCGCGTCGCGCCCGCGTCCACCGCGTTCTCGATCAGCTCTTTGACCACCGACGCCGGCCGCTCGACGACCTCGCCGGCGGCAATCTGGTTGGCGAGGTCCGGAGGAAGGCGGTGGATGCGGGACACGAGGGGCATCACATGAGAAGGCAAAAGGCAGAAGTCAGACTTTCCAGCTTCTCACTAGTCGCCCGCTTTCTGCTTCAAGGCCGCCTGGGCAGCCGCGAGTCTGGCGACCGGCACGCGGAACGGCGAGCAGCTGACGTAATCAAAACCCACCGAATCGAAGAAGTGAATCGACGACGGGTCCCCGCCGTGCTCGCCGCAGACGCCGACCTTGAGGTCCTTCTTGGTCGCGCGGCCCTTCGTCGTGCCGATGCGGACGAGCTCGCCGACGCCGACGACGTCGAGCGAGGCGAACGGATCGCGCTCGAGGATGCGCCGCTCCTGGTACGCGCCCAGGAACTTGCCGATGTCATCGCGCGAGAACCCGAACGTGAGCTGTGTGAGGTCGTTGGTGCCGAACGAGAAGAAGTCGGCTTCGCGCGCGATTTCGTCCGCGGTGATGGCGCCGCGCGGGACCTCGATCATCGTCCCGACCAGATACGGCACCTTGACGCCCTGCTCCTTCATCACCTCGGCGGCGACGCGCATGACGATCGCCTTCTGATCCTTGAGCTCGCGCACCTCGCCGACGAGCGGGATCATGATCTCGGGCACCGCCTTGCCGCCCTCCTTCGTCACCTGGCAGGCGGCCTCGATGATCGCCCGCGTCTGCATCTCGGTGATCTCCGGATACGAAATCCCGAGCCGCACGCCGCGGTGGCCCAGCATCGGGTTGAACTCGTGCAGCTCCTCGACGCGGCGCAGCAGGTGCTTCTTCTCGTCGAGCGCCGCGCCGGTCTTGCCGGTGACCTCCATCTTGGCGATCTCGACCATCAGGTCTTCGCGCTTCGGCAGGAACTCATGCAGCGGCGGGTCGATCGTCCGGATCGTCACCGGCGTGCCGTGCATTTCCTTGAACACGCCGTAGAAGTCGCCGCGCTGCAGCGGGAGCAGCTCGTTCAGGGCGGCGCGGCGGTCCTTCTCCGTGTCCGCCAGGATCATGCGCTGCACGATCGGAATCCGGCCCTCGCCGAAGAACATGTGCTCGGTGCGGCACAAGCCGATCCCGCGCGCGCCGAAGCCGTACGCGATCGACGCCTGGTCGGGCTGATCGGCGTTGGCGCGGATGCCCAGGCGCCGGAACTTGTCGGCCCACGAGAGCAGGAGGTTGAATCGCCGGTAGATGTCCGACTGTCCGGCCTTCATCTGGCCGTGCACGACCTGCAGGATCTCGCTCGGCTGCGTCGCGACCTGCCCGGCCTTCACCTCGCCCGACAGTCCGTCGAACGACAGCCAGTCGCCTTCCTTCAAGGACAGCGTCGCGACCTTCACCGTCTTGCCCCGCTCGTCGATCTCCAGCGCGCCCGCGCCGACGACCGACGGCTTCCCCATCTGCCGCCCGACGACGGCCGCGTGCGACGTCATGCCGCCGGTCGCGGTGAGAATGCCCTGCGCGACGAACATCCCGTGGATGTCGTCGGGCACCGTCTCTTTGCGGACGAGCAGCACCTTCTTGCCCTGCTTCGTCCACGCCACCGCGTCGTCGGCGGTGAAGACGACCTGACCGGACGCCGCGCCGGGCGACGCCGGCAGCCCCTTCGTCGCCAGGGGCAGGGTCTTCCACTGCTTCGGATCGAAGATCGGCGCGAGCAGCTGCGACAGCGCCTCGGGCTCGACCATCAGGACCGCGTCCTTCGGCGTGATCAGCTTCTCGGCGACGAGATCCGTCGCGATGACGACCGCCGCGTAGCCCGTGCGCTTGCCGCTGCGCGTCTGGAGCATGTACAGCTCGTCGTCCTGGATCGTGAACTCGAAGTCCTGGACGTCCTTGTAGTGCTTCTCGAGGCGCGTCGTGATCTGCCGCAGCTGCTTGTAGGCGTGCGGCATCACCGACGCGAGGTCGCCAATCGGCCGCGGCGTGCGGATGCCGGCGACGACGTCCTCGCCCTGGGCGTTGACGAGGAACTCGCCGTAGAACTCCCTGGCGCCCGTGGCCGGATTGCGGGTGAAGCCGACGCCCGTCGCCGATCGATCGCCCGTGTTGCCGAACACCATCGTCTGCACGTTGACGGCGGTGCCGATCGAATCGGGAATCTCGTAGATGCGGCGATACTCCTTCGCGCGCGGGTTCTGCCACGACCGGAACACGGCGTTGCGCGCCAGGCGCAGCTGCTCGATCGGATCCTGCGGAAAGTCGTGCTTCGTCTTCGCGCGCACGACCTTCTTGTAGCGATCGACGAGCTCCCGCAGGGCGGCCTCGTCGAGCTGCGGGTCTTCCTTCACGCCCTTCGCCTTCTTGACGGTCGTCAGCTCGTGCTCGAACTCGTCCTTGGGGATCTCGAGCACGACGTTGCCGAACATCTGGATGAAGCGGCGGTAGCTGTCGCAGGCGAAGCGGCCGTTCGACGTCTGCGCCTTGAGCGCCTCGACGGTCACGTCGTTCAGCCCGAGGTTCAGGATCGTGTCCATCATGCCCGGCATGGAGAACTTCGCGCCCGACCGGACGGAGACGAGCAGCGGATTCGTCTTCGATCCGAAGTCGCGCCGCACGGTCTTCTCGAGGCGCTTGAGGCTCGCCAGCATCTCCTGGTCCACCGATCCGGGGACCTTGCCGCCGGTCGTGATGTACAGGCGGCACGCGTCGGTCGAGATCGTGAAGCCCGGCGGCACGGGCAAGCCGGCGTTGGTCATCTCGGCGAGGCCCGCGCCCTTGCCGCCGAGCAGGTCACGCATCGTGCGATTGCCGTCCGCCTTGCCGTTGCCGAAGAAATACACGAAGCGCTTGGGCTTGCCCGCCGACTTCTTGGTTGTTGGTGCCATCAGGGTTATGACTCCGGAGCGACGACTTCAGAAATATCGCCGAGTTGAAGGATGAGGTGTTCGAGCTCTTTGAGCAGACGCAGCCGGCCCTTGCGCAGCGCCGGGTCGTCCGCCATGACGAAGACTTCGTTGAAGAATTTCGCGACGACCGGTTCGAAGGCCGCGGCCTCGGCGTACGCGTCGCGGAAGCCGGTGCCGGACGCGACGGCGTGCTCGATCGCCTTCTTGCGGCGAGTGATTTCGTCCATGAGCGCGCGCTCCGCGGGTTCTTTGAGCACCTTCGCCCACGCGGCGTCGGCCGTCATCGCTTCGGCCGGGAACTCGCGCCCGATGTTGCGGACGCGCTTGAACGCGGTGGCGAGCTGCCGGAACTGCTCCGACCGCGAGAATTCCGGCAGCGCGCGCAGGTTCTCCTGCAGATCGCTCACCGGCACGTTGAGCGCCACGCCCGGGCTGGTCAGCACGGCCCGGATGTTGCGCCGATCGGCGCCGCGCGCCTCGAACGCATACTGCAGGCGCTCGAAGAGGAACGCCCCGAGGTGCTCCTGCGCGTCGGCCGCCGCGCCCGCCACCGTCGATCCGTACGCGTCGACGGCCTTCGTGACGAGCTCGGCCAACGGCACCCGCACGCGCACGCCGGCGAGGGCCTCCGCGTCGGCGAGGATCCGGATCACTCCATGCGCCGCGCGGCGCAGCCCGAAGGGGTCGCGCGATCCGGTCGGCCGCTCGCCGGCGAGGAACAGCCCCACGAGCGTGTCGAGCTTGTCGGCGAGCGAGACGGCCGCCCACGTCACCGCCGCGGGTCCAAGCGCGGCGGCCGTCGGCAGCGCGTCCATCTCGACGGCCACCGGCAGATAGTGCCAGTAGATCGCCTTCCAGACGGCCTCGGGCTCGCCGGCTTCCCGCGCGTAGATGCCGCCCATGGTGCCCTGGAGCTCGGTGAACTCGCGCACCATGTCGGTCGCAAGATCGGCCTTGGCGAGCTTCGCTGCGCGCACGGCCGAGCCGGCGGCGTCCGGACGGTGGAACACGTCGCGCGCGAGCCAGTCGGCGAGCTTCTCGAGGCGGGTGACTTTCGCGCCGTACGATCCCAGGGCCTTGTGAAACAGGAGCGTTTCGAGCCGCGCGAGCCGCGGCTCGAGCCCGAGCGCCCGGTCGGCGTCCCAGAAGAACCGCGCGTCGCGCAGACGCGCCGTCACGACGCGCTCGGCGTTCGTCGCGATGGCGCGGTCGTTGGCGGCCTGCGTGTTCGTCACCGCGAGGAAGGCCGGCATCAGCGCGCCGTTCGTGCCGACGACCGGAAAAAAATGCTGGTGGTGAATCAACGTCGTCGTCAGGACCTCTTCGGGCAGCGCGAGGAACTCGGCGCCGAACGCGCCGGCGACGACGGCCGGGAACTCGACGAGATCGGGCACTTCCTCGAGGAGCGCCTCCGCCAGCGGGTGCTGCTGCAGCATGGCCCGCCCGCCCAGGCGCCGCGCGTGCGCCTCCAGGTCGCGCAGGATGCGGTCGCGCCGGTCGATGCGCGAGAGCAGCACGAAGTTCTCGGTCAGCTTCTTGCGGTACTCGTCGAAGCTCCGGACTTTGATCGCGCGGCCGGCGCGGCCCGTCGTCGCCAGGAAGCGATGGCCGTAGGTCACGGCGCCCGACGTCACGTCCTGGACGCGCGGGCTCGACGCCGACGCGAGGCGCGAGATCGTGAACGGCACGACGCGGCCGCCGTAGAGGTACAGCAGCCAGCGGATCGGCCGGCCGAAGAGCAGCTCGCCTTGTTCGTCCCCGAGCTCGGCGTCCCAGTGCATCTGCTTCGGGAACGTCAGATCGCGCAGCAGCCGCGAGAGAATCTCCGGCAGCACGTCCACGGTCGCGCGGCCGCGAATCCGCCGGTGGTACGCGAGGTACTTGCCGCGCGGCGTGTCGACCTGAGTCAGCGCGTCGAAATCGGCGCCGAGTTTGCGCGCGAAGCCTAGTCCCGCCGTCGTCGGATGCCCCTCGGCGTCGAACGCAGCCGACACCGGCGGCCCCATGATGGTGTCTTCGCGATCTTCCTGGCGATCGATCAGCTCGGGCACGCACGCGGCGAGGCGGCGGGGCGTCGCGTAGGCCTCGACCGACGTCCGCGGGCCGAGCCCGACTTCGTCGAGGCGCGCCTGCAGGCGCGCGCCAAGCTGGGTCGTGAGGGGCGGCAGCCAGGACGCCGGCAGCTCTTCGACGCCGATCTCGAGGAGCAGCTCACGATCCATGGGCGGCTCCTTCGGCGGGCGCCGGCCCGAGCCACGCCTTGGCGATTGCCACGGCCAGCTGCCGCACGCGCAGAATGTACGCCGTCCGCTCGGTCACGCCGATGCTCCCGCTCGCATCCAGCACGTTGAAGAGGTGCGAGCACTTCAGGCAGTAGTCGAGCGCCGGCAGTACGAGGCCCGCGTCGATGAGCGTCTTCGCGAACTCGTAGCTCTTCTCGAACATCTCCCGGTGGAACGCCGCGAACCGGCCGTCGGCCATCCCGACCTGCCCGAACGCGTACTTCGATTGCTCGATCTCGTCGCGCAGCCGGACCTCGCGATACGTCACGCCCGGCGCCCACTGCAGGTCGTACACGTTATCGACGCCTTGTAACGACATCGCGAAGCGCTCGAGGCCGTACGTGAGCTCGACCGACACCGGCGCGAGGTCGATGCCGCCCGCCTGCTGGAAATACGTGAACTGCGTGATCTCGAGCCCGTCGTAGAGGACCTGCCACCCGATGCCCCACGCGCCGAGCGTCGGCGATTCCCAGTTGTCTTCCTCGAAGCGAATGTCGTGCGCGCGCAGATCGATGCCGCACGCCTCCAGGCTCTGCAGGTACAAATCCTGAACGTCGTCGGGCGCGGGCTTCAGCACGACCTGGAACTGGTGGTGCTTGTACAGGCGGTTCGGGTTCTCCCCGAACCGGCCGTCGGCGGGCCGCCGCGATGGCTGGACGTACGCGACGTTCCAGGCCTGCGGCCCCAGCACGCGCAGGAACGTCTCGGGGTGCATCGTGCCGGCGCCCATCTCGATGTCCATGGGCTGCTGGATGAGACACCCCTGCGTGGCCCAGTAGTCCGACAGCTTGAAGATCAGATCCTGCAGCGTCACAGTCCGGGCCCGAGCTCCCGCACCACGCGCGCCGAGCGCAGCTCTTTCTCGAGGTGCCCTGCCATCAGTCGGTCGTGCACGTCTTCAATCTCCTTCAAGACCCGCGAGTCGGCCGTCACCGCGGCCACGTCCACCGGCGTTCGGCCGGCCAGCCCCCGGACGAACGCGATCGCCTCGGCCGACAGGCGCGGCCGGCCCTGTCCGCACTCGAAACAGACGTACGCGCGATCGGCCAACGACAGCCACGCGCCGTGCTGCAATGTCGCGCGCCCGCAGCGCGGACACGCCTCGAGCGCGGGATAGACGCCCTCCAGCCGCAGCAGCCAGTACTCGAAGTACCGCGCCAGGGCCTCGATGGACCGCGTCCCGGGCAGCGCCTCGCTCACGGCCGCGCCCAGCCGGAACAGCCGCTCGTTTGGCGCGCCCTCGGGCGCCCACTCGTCGAGCAGTTCGGCGAAATACGCGGCGTGCCCCAGGACGTGCGCGGCGTCGCCCGCCGTGCGTCCGGCCGCCGCCCGCAGGGGGTTCTGTCGCGGCTCGATCCGATCGACCCGGACCAGCTCGCGCGATTCCCGCTCGACGTAGGCCACTCGGCCCCGCGTGAACGGCTCGAGCGCCGCGCCAAACCGGCGGCGCGACGCCGTCGCGTTCTTGGCCACGCCGCGCTTCTTCCCGCGGTCCTCGGTCAGGAACACCACGATGCGATCGGCCTCGCCATACCGGTAGGTCCTGAGCACCAAGGCATCGACGGTATAGGCTCGCATCGGGAAAGACCGCAGCAGATGCACTTCTGCCACTGGCCCACAATTTGCCAATCATACCAAACGGGGTTCCTCAGGGTTCCAAGCGGTTCCAACCGGTTCCAACGGTTCCCGGGGGTTCCAGGGGTTGCGCGGCAGTCTGCGTTGCGACGCCTGACGATTTCCTCTGCCTTCTGCCTTCTGCCTTCTGCCCTCTGCCTTCTGCCTTCTGCCTTCTGCCTTCTGCCTTCTGCAGGCTCCCTACCGCAGATCGCGCGCGAGAAAGAGATCGTTGACCCCGCGATTGTAGAGATACACGTACGAGCGCTCGTCGTCGGCAATCAGCACGCTGAGGATCGTCTGGACGCCTGTCGGATCGGCCGGCGCGAGCGTTCGCCACGGCTCGATGCGCCCCGTGGTCAGATCGCGACGGTAGACCACTCCCGGAAAACCCGGCGTGAGGAGGTACAGGTAGCGGCCATCGTTGCTCCACCGGACCGGTTGTCCGAGTTCGCCTTCCAGTCGGCGTGCCGGACGCCCGTCAACCGCATAGAGCGTCACGACCGCTTTTCGGCGGTCGTCGGTTGGGTCATTGGTCGCGATCCATTCGCCGTCTGGAGAGACGACGAACTCATTGGCGATGCCCTCGGGCGTCACGGCGCGCCACGGCCCGTGGTTCTCACTGACATAGATCCGCGCGGAATCCGGGCCGCCACCTGCTCGGCGAAGCGGCAGAAAAAGCCGATGGCCATCGCGCGACCACCGCGCAAAGGCATCAGCAGGAGACGCTTCAAGCCCTGGACCGACCGACAGCTCCAGCGGTGTCCCGGCGGCCGTCGGCAGCAGCGTCGGATGCGTGGCCCCTCGGTGTTGCACCAGCGCCCAGGCGCCGTCAGGTGAAAAGCCCCGAGCCGGGTCGCTGGAGAGCTGCACGGGCGGCTTCCCGTCGATGGATCGCAGCCAGGTCCCGGTCCCGACTTC
>DATIWF010000174.1:0-6636 GCA_035519535.1 Vicinamibacterales bacterium
ATGACCACGACGGCCCACAACGTGAAGCCGAAAATGGCGCTGTCGGCGCGCAGCGATCCGCTCGTCTCCGGTGCGGCGGGCTTCGCCGCCAGGAATCCGGCCAGCGCCAGCGGCGCGATGATCGGGATGTACCGCGACAGCAGCATCACGAGGCCGCAGCTGATGTTCCAGAACGGCGTGTTGTCGCCGAGCCCCTCGAAGCCCGACCCGTTGTTGGCCGCTGACGAGCTGAACTCGTAGAGCATCTCCGAGAAGCCGTGCGGTCCCGGGTTCTTGAGCCAGGCGAGCGCGGTGTCCGGGTTCGGCGTGTGCGCCCAGACGTAGCTCGCGATGGCCGTTGCGACGAGAATCACCAGCGGATGCCAGAGTAGGGCCAGGCTGGCGAGCTTCATCTCCTTGCCTTCGACCTTCTTGCCGAGGAACTCCGGCGTCCGACCGATCATCATGCCCGCGACGAACACGGCGACGATGACGAAGATCAGCATGTTGATGAAGCCGACGCCCACGCCGCCGAAGATGTTGTTGAGCCACATCCCCGTGAGGGGCATCAGCCCGCCGAGCGGCGTCAGCGAGTCGTGCATGGCGTTGACCGATCCGTTCGACGTCACGGTCGTCGTCACCGACCAGAGCGCGGACAGGCCGGAGCCGAACCGCACCTCCTTGCCCTCCATCGATCCGGTGGACTGATCGACGCCCATCGCGGTGATGGCGACGTTGCCGCGCGCGTCCTGCCAGACGCCGAAGACCACCATCGGGATGTAGAGCGCCAGCATGGTCGCGAAGATCACGACGGCGAGCCGGCGCCGGCCCACCATGTGGCCGAGCGTCCAGACCATCGCCATGGGGATGATCGTGATCGACCAGGTCTCCGCGAGGTTCGAGAGTGGCGTCGGATTCTCGTACGGATGCGCGGAGTTCGGCCCGAAGTAGCCGCCGCCGTTCGTGCCGAGCTGCTTGATCGCGACCTCGGGCGCCACGACGCCGCGGGCGATGGCCTGCTCGGCGCCCTCGACGGTCGTGGCCTTGGCCGCCCCCTGGAACGTCATCGGCGTGCCCTGCCACATCAGGATGACGGCCACGAGCACCGCGAGCGGCAGGAAGACGCGGAGCGTGGCCCGCGTGATGTCCACGTAGAAGTTGCCGAGCTGGGTCAGCCGGTTGCCGGCCAGGCCGCGGATGATCGCGACGCACGCGGCGATGCCGGTCGCCGCGGTCACGAACTGCAGGAACGTGATGACGACGATCTGCGACAGATAGGACAGCCCCGTCTCGCCGCTGTAATGCTGCAGGTTCGTGTTCGTCACGAAGCTGGAGATCGTGTTGAACGCGAGCGTCGGCTCCATGTTGGTGATGCCGTCCGGATTCAACGGCAGGCCGTGCTGGAGCGACACCACCGCGAACGTGACGACCCACATCACGATGTTCGAGACGAGCAGCGACATCGAGTACTGCTTCCAATCCTGCCCGTCGGCGGGATTGACGCGGAGCAGCTTCAGCACGAGCCGCTCGATCGGCCCGAGCACCGGGTCCAGCCACGTGGGCTGGCCGGTGAACACCCGTGCCATGTAGCGTCCGAGCGGAATGCTCGTCGCGATGGTGAACAGGATCGTGAACGCAACGGCGATGAATTCGGTGGTCACGGCGTCATCCTCAGAAGCGTTCGGGACGCAGCATCGCGTACACGAGGTACGCGCCAATCACGATGCTCAGAATCAGCAGGAAGATCATCATGGCGATGCCTACACGCGCTCGCAGAGCCGGACGAACGCGATCATGGCGAGAAAGGCCACCAGTCCGAGCACGACCATTCCAAGGAGCAGCATCATCGTTGTCTCCAGCTCGCTGAAGCCAGCCGCGCGCCGCTACCAGGCGCCCGGCTTGCCGCCCATCCACCACACGAGTCCGGCGAGCAGCGTGTTCTGACCCGTTTTGAGCTCGCCGTCATGCGCCGGGAAGTACGGCTGATTCGACCAGTCGCGGCGGAACTCGCCGCGCACGAGAAATCCGTCCGACAGCTTGTGCTCGAGCGTCAACGTCACTTCCTGCAGGTTCTGCTTCAGCCCGCCGAACAGTCCGCCGTCGTCGTTGAGATACTCATACCGCAGCGCGACCGCCGCGGGCGTCGTCACCTGATAGCGCGCGTAGCCGCCGAAGCCGGTGAGCGCTCCGGAGGGATCGCCGGCGTGCACCTGATTCGTGGTGTGATTCACGTCGGCCCCAAACGAGGCCTTGCCCGTCGGAGCGTACGTCACGTACGTGTCGAAGACGTGAAACCACCCGTTCGGCCCGTTGGGCTGCCCCTGATCCGGCTGCTCCTGGCCAGCGTAATAGTTGATCGTCCAGCTCACGTTCTTCGCCGGCGTGACGACCGCCATGACGTAGTTCGACTTGAAGTTGTTGAACTCCTCGGTCTGCTGGATGCCGTTCACCAGCATGTAGCTCACGGTCAGCTTGTCGTTGACCGGCACCTGGAGGCGCAGCCCCGTGTGATAGAACGGCAGAAAGTTGAACAGATACGCACGAGAGAAGTTGTTGTTGTCCTTGGCATAGTTGGTCTCGAACCCGAGGCTCGACGCGAACTTGCCGAAGTCCAGTCGCACCGCGTGCGAGCCCGGAAACACGTACGACCCGAACGCCTGCCACACGTTGCGGTACGCGTCGGGCCGGGGCTCGTTGGCCGGCGATCCCTGAGCGGTCTCCGTCGCCTGGCCGAATTGCAGATCGAGCCGCACCCCGAACGGCCGGCTGGCGCTCCGGTCCGGCGCGCTCTCGAAGACCAGCGCGGCCTGCTGAATGCTGAACGAGTTGGCCCGCGTGTCATACGCGCGCAGAAGATTCACGCGGTCGGGCGGCTGGTTCGTGTTCCACTCGTAATAGCCCTCGAACGTTCCCGACAGCGTCCAGCTGCCGAGGGGATTGGGCGCCGGCGATGGCGCGGGAGCGGCCTGAGCCTGGGCAGACGGGGCCGAATGGCCGTCGCCAGCCGGCGGCGCCGAGGCCTGCGAGTTGCCTGTGGCGGAAGCCGCCGACAGTGTCGCGATCAACATCCACGCAGAAGGGTTCATGCGTCCTCCGACTTGCGGCCCTGCTCGATGACGAGCACAGACCGTGCCATGGGCTCGTTCGCCCCCACCGGGCCCGAGAGGCGGGCTGCCTGGAAATCCGCAGACGGTCCGGCGGAATTCCCCGAGGTCACGGTAGCGCGCCCGCGCGTAAGCTGGCGCGTAAATGCCCGTAAGAAGTCCATAAGTCGCGTCGAGCTCACCCCGGCGGGCGTCTAGACGAGCCCTCCGTGCGTCAGCCAGGACGCCAGGACCAGGGTGATGAAGACCGCGACCCACCAGGTCCGGACGATCCGGTCCGCCCTCGCGAATCGACGGTCGAATTCTTCGATCGGAAACGAGCGGCTATTTCGAAGGGGCGCCATGGACATGCCTTTCGTTACGGGGACGTCAGTCACGGTCTGATCGACCAGCCGACCCACAGGCTGAAGAGCAGCCACAGCGCAACGAGGATCCACCAGTTCCGCATGATCAGCGTCGCGATGGTCGCGCCGGTGATTCGTCGAGACCCGCTGAGACGATGAGCGAACCGAACCACCTGACCAACTCCTTGGTCTCATGGTCGGGCCGGGAGGCGTCACGGCGTCGTCAGAAGTCCGTAATGAGTTCGTAAGGACCGAGACGGCCCCCGCAATTTTCGGGCGCAATCGGCGAGGGTGCAGGCTATCATCGGACCGCGGCCTGCGGGCGTATCCCGCCTGATCAGGTCGATTGCGTGGACCACGAACGATCGAACGCCCATGTCGTCCCAGACGCCACCCGCCGCGCGGCGTACGCCGGTCGTGCTCACGAGCACGATGCTGCGGTCGTTCGTCCCGACGTGGCGGACCACCGTCCTGATGCTCGGCGAGCTGGGCGTGGCCGCGTTCTTCATCAGCGGGATCACGCAGGCCCGTCTGGGCGCCCCGGCGCCATGGTTCGTGCTGGTCGCCGTGATGATCGGGCTGGTCCTCCGCGTCGTTGACGTCGAGACCTGGTCGCTCTTCATTCCCGGCGGTCTGGCCGGCCGCGTCAACGAGGCCTTCGGCCGGCGCCGATCGCTCGTGGCCGCGGCGGCGGCGCTCCTCGAGCGGCTCCTTTTCGTCGCTCTGGTCGCGATCGTGGCCGGGCGCTACCTCATCACCTGCCTCGTCGCCCTGTTCGGGACGACGGTCTTCGAGCGGCACACCGCGATCGGCGACGCGACGTCGCTGGCGGCGGCGTTCCTCGTGGGCGTGCTCTGGCTGCGGGCGCGGCTGGGACAGCCGTGGAGCGTGCAGGCGCTCGCGCGCTGGACGTGGCTGCCGCTCGTCACGCTCGTCGGCGTCGCCCTCTGGGCGCTCGGGACGTTTGCGTCAGATTTTCCGGGACTGCCCGTCGTCACGGCGCCGGCGCCGAACGTGGCCGGGCTCGCCGGGGTCGTGCTGGCCGGGCTGGCCGGCGTCGGTATTGCGCTGCCGGCCACGGGCGGCCTCGGCGGGCTGACGCGGCGCGCGACCGAGCTGCCACAGCCCAGGCTCCGCAACCTCCAGCGTTTCCTGGCGCTATCGAGCATCTTCAGCCTGCTCGTCGTCGCGGCGACGTCGTTCGCGTTCGGCGGCATCGTGCCGCCGACGGCTCAGGCCACGTGGTACAGCGCGCCGTTGCTCGGACTCGTCTGGCACCTCGCGGGCCCGGTCTGGTTGCGGGTGGTCGTGATGGCGGCGCTTGGCGTCGCGTCGGTGGCCATTCTTTCCTACGCCGCCCAGGTCGGCCTCGACGATGCCGAGGCGATCCTGTCGCGGCTGTCGCAGCAGGGCATGTTGAGCGGCACGCTGCGGCTGCCGCATCCGCGGTTCGGCACGCGCGCGCGTCTCGCCGACGCGGCGGCCCTGGCGATCATCGTCGCGATCATCGCGAGCAGCGGGCGCGTGCCCTGGCTCGCCAGCGCGTACGCCACGACGGTCGCGGCCACGGTCGTCTTCAGCCTCGCCACGCTGGTACGGCTGCGCGCGCGTCGCGGTCGCGCCGACGCGGTTCGCCCGCCGGTCGACGCGGCGCGCGACGTGCCGTCGTGGGGCCTGGCCACGATTGCGACGCTCGTGGCGCTGGCCGGCATCGCGCTCCTCGCCAGCGGCGACGCCGGTGCGCTGGCGAGCGCCGGCGCGATCATCGTGATGGCCGCCATCTTTACCGCGACGGCGCGCAAGCTCGAGGGGATGCCGGAGGCCGACGAGCTCGAAGCCGCGCACCTTCTGCCGTCGATCGACGTGTCGCTGGATCAGGTGAGCGTGCGGCCAGGCAACGTGCTCGTCGCGATCCGCCACCCGCATTCGCTCGGCCACCTCGTGTCGGCGCTCCAGGGCGTTGGCGATCGCGACGTGGTCGTGATGACCGCGCGGCTGCTCGGGCACGACGTGCCCGACGACGGCACGAGCGTCGCGGGGCCGACGCCGGAAGAGCGGTTTCTGTTCGCGCAGGCGATCGCGGTGGCCGAGCAGTTCGGCCAGCCCGTGCACCTCGTGATCGTGCAGGCGCACAACGCCTTCGACGCGGTCATTGCCAGCGTGCTGCGCCTCAAGTCCGAGGAAGTGCACGTCGGCGAGTCGATCACGCTCTCGGCCGACGACCAGGCGCGCCAGCTCGGGGACGCCTGGGAGCGCGCGGACAAGGCGGAGGCGCTGCACGTCCGGCTGGTCATCCACCACCGCAGCGGTCGCACGCACGATTACTTCCTCGGCGCGCACGCCCCCACGTTGTCCGCGGTCGATCTCGATCTCATTCACCACCTGTGGCTCGATGCGGCGAAGGCCCTCGGGCCGCACGTTCATCATCACGACATCGTCAGAGCAGCGTTGAATCAAATGTCTCAACAACTCAACAGTCCTCATCGAGATGAGGCCCTGGGCGCGATTCGGGAGGTCGCGCGGCCCGCGGAGGAAATCGCCGCCGTGGTCCGCAGCCGCGACTTCTCGCTACTCCGCGACATGATGCGCAACCGGCCGCCGCAGGACGTGGCCGAGATGCTCAGCAACCTGGCCCTCGAAGACCAGGTCATCGTGTTCCGCGTGCTGCCGAGAAAGGACGCGGCGGCGACGTTCGAGTACCTCTCGCAGGACGCCCAGGAGACCTTGCTCAAGGCTATGGCGCAGGAGGACATCGCGAGCCTCCTCAATGAGATGGCGCCGGATGACCGCACAATGTTCCTCGAGGAGCTGCCGGCGGCGGCGACGAAACAGCTGCTCGCGCTCCTCACTCCGGAAGAGCGGCAGGTGGCCGTCAAGCTGCTCGGCTATCCGGAAGGATCGATCGGCCGCTTGATGACGCCGCAGTACGTCGCGGTGCACGAAGACTGGACCGTGCAGCAGGTGCTCGACTACGTGCGCGAGCACGGGGAGGATTCCGAGACGCTCAACGTGATCTACGTCGTCGACAACCAGGGGGTGTTGATCGACGACATCCGCATCCGCGAGCTCCTGCTCGCCAATCCGATGCGTCGGGTGTCGGACTTGATGGACCGGCGGTTCGTGGCCCTCAAGGCGACCGACGATCAGGAAACCGCGATCACGACGTTCCGGCAGAACGACCGCGTCGCCCTGCCCGTCACCGACACCGC
>DATIWF010000175.1:0-25883 GCA_035519535.1 Vicinamibacterales bacterium
GAGAACATCAAGGTCACCGAGCTGCAGATCGCGACCGACGTGACCAACGCGGGCCTGGCCGTGCAGAACTCGTACCTGCAGCTCAAGGCCGCGCAGAAGTCGCGCGAGGCCGCCGAGAAGAACGCGGCCGCCGAGCAGACCCGGTTCGACGTCGGCATGTCGAACCCGTACAACGTCGCGACGGCGCTGAATAACCTGACCAACGCCCGGCTGGGCGAATTGCAGGCGATCGTGAACTACGTCAACGCGGTGGCGGAATTCGACCGCATCCAGCGCGCGGGCCGGTAGTCCGGCCCCCGCGCGCCCCGGACCAGGGCCCCCGGGGGGGGCGTCCGGGGGTGGGCTGCTCCTGCTGAGCATGCGGAATCGCGGCCGGTCCGCGTATCCCAGGTGCGCTCAACCGGGGCGGGAGGACCGGTCCGGGACGGCGACCCGCATACGGCAGCGGGGTACGCCGGGCAGGCAGGCGGGCCGCAACGGCTTGGGGGCGTCAGGCGTATACCGGGGTAACGATGTCCCCCTGGCGCCCGGTGGTTGGCGGCAAGGTTTGACCAAACGGCGCCCAAGCGGCGCAGGCATCCCTGAGCAGGCATAGACCGACTATGAAAAAGCTCGTCACGATTCTCATCATTCTGGCCCTCGGCGGCGGCGGCGCGTACTGGTACTACGTTTACGGACGGACGCCGGAAAAGGCCACGGTCGTGCAGGCTGCGGTGTCCCGCGGCGACATCACCGAGGCGGTGAGTGCCACCGGCACGCTCGAGGCGCTCCGCACGGTGCAGGTCGGCTCGCAGGTGTCGGGCACGGTCATGAGCCTCGAGGGCGTGGACTTCAACTCGATTGTCAAGAAAGACCAGGTCATCGCCAAGCTGGATCCGTCCCTGCTCCAGGTGCAAGTGGACATCCAGAAGGCCAACATCGAGCGCCAGCAGGTGGACATCGAGAATCAGAAGGTCCAGCTCGAGAACGACCAGATGACGCTCAAGCGGACGAAGGAACAGTTCGACAAGCAGCTCGTCTCGCAGCAAGCCCTCGAACAGGCACAGCTCCAGGTCAAGAGCCGCGTGTCGCAGATCGCGTCCGCTGAAAAGCAGCTCGTCCAGGCCAACGCCAACCTGGCGCAGGCCCAACTGAACGTCTCGTACTGCACTATCAAGTCGCCCATCGACGGTGTCATCGTCAACCGCAACGTGGACGTGGGCCAGACCGTGCAGTCGAGCATGAACGTCGCGACGTTCTTCACGATCGCGACCGACCTCACGAATCTCAAACTGACGGCCGGCGTGGACGAGGCGGACATCGGCAAGGTGCGGCCGAACATGAACGTCGCGTTCAGCGTGGACTCGTACCCGCAGCAGACGTTTCACGGCACGGTCAACGCGGTCCGCCTGAACGCAACGACGCAGAACAACGTCGTGACGTATCCGGTCTGGATCGACGTGCCGAATCCTGACCTCAAGCTGCGCCCGAGCATGACGGCGCAGGTCAAGATCATCGTGCAGACGGCGGAGAACGTGATCCGCATCCCGAATCAGGGCCTGCGGTTCCGGCCCAACAGCGACATTTATCTCGCGCTCGGCCTGCAGCCGCCGACGGCGGGACAGGGCGGACGCGGCGGACGCGGCGGCAACGCGGGTGGCCAGGGTGCGGGCGGTCAGGGCGCGAGCGCGCAGGCGGGCGCGCCGGCAACGCCACCGGCCTCGGGCGACGCGGCGGCCAAACCTGCCGACGCCGGCGCGGCCAAACCGGCGGACGCCGGACAGGCGGCCGGTCAGGCCAAGCCCGGACAGAACGCGGCGAATCGCCAGGCGCAGGCGGCCGGCGACACATCCGGCGGCGGACGCGGCAACCGTCAGCCGGGTCAGAGCGGCGGACGCGGCTTCGGCCAGGGCCAGTCGAATCTCACGCCCGAACAGCGCCAGGCGATGATGGATCGCTTCGCCGCAGGCGGCGGCCGCGGTGGTGGCGGAGGCCGGGGCGGGCGCAACGGCCGCGCCCAGCAGCCGTCGAACATCGTGACCGGACCGGTGACGCCGATCACCGAGCGGAACGCCGACAAGATCGACGAGCTTTACGAGCCCATGCCGCCGGCCGTGTCGCCGGGCCAGGTGTGGACGTGGGACGAGGATAAGAAGGAGCTCAAGCAGATCAACGTCCGGGTCGGCATCACGGACGGCCAGTTCAGCCAGCTGCTGACGGGCGACGTGCAGGTGGGCCAGCAGATCGTGACCGGCGTGGTGTTGCCAGTCTCGATGCGCCCGACCAGCAACAGCAACAACCCGCTCATGGGTCCGCAGCGCGGCGGTCAGCCGGGCTTCGGGCCTGGCGGTCCCGGCGGCGGTGGCGGCGGACGTGGTGGTGGCGGCGGTGGCGGCCGCGGCGGCATCTAGGCAGGCGCGGGCGAGACGCGGAGATGACTCAAACCGAAAACGTCATTTCGGTCAGGAACCTGACGAAGGTCTACCGGATGGGCGACCACGAAGTTCGCGCGCTGCGCGGCGTGTCGCTCGACATCAAGTACGGCGAGTTCACGGCCGTCACGGGACCGTCAGGCTCGGGCAAGTCCACGTTCATGCACATCGCGGGCTGCCTGGATCGGCCGACGAGCGGCCAGTACTTCCTCGACGGCCGGGACGTGTCGCGGCTGTCGAAGGACGAGCTGGCGCGCGTGCGCAACCAGAAGATCGGGTTCGTCTTCCAGGGCTTCAATCTCCTGACGCGCACGACCGCGCTCGACAACGTCGAGCTGCCGCTGCTCTACCGCGCGCAGAACGGCTTCAAGGCGGCGGAGCGGCACAAGCGGGCGCTCGAGGTGCTCGACGCCGTGGGTCTGGGCGAGCGGCATCACCATATGCCGAACCAGCTCTCCGGCGGCCAGCAGCAGCGCGTGGCCATCGCACGCGCGCTCATCAACGAGCCGTCGATGATTCTGGCCGATGAGCCGACGGGCAACCTCGACACGCGCACGAGCATCGAGGTCATGGGCATCTTCCAGCGCCTGAACAAGGAGCGCGGGATCACCGTGCTGCTGATCACGCACGAAATAGACATCGCCGAATACGGCACGCGCATCATCCGCTTCCGCGACGGGCGGGTCGTGGCCGATCAGGCAGTCGCGCGGCGGCGCAATGCGGTCGACGAGCTGGCCGCGCTTCCGCCGCCCGAGCCCGACGCCATCGTCCAGACGGAAGAGCCGGTGGCCCCGGCGCCGTCAGGGCACTAGGCGGAAGTCGGAGAGCAGAGAGACGTATGTCCCTTTTGATGACGGTGCGCATCGCGTTCAAGGCGCTCGGCCGCAACAAGCTGCGGACGGCGCTCACGATGCTCGGCATGATCATCGGCGTCGCCGCGGTCATCGCGATGGTGGCGCTCGGATCGGGCGCGCAGGCGACGATCGAAGAGCAGGTCAAGTCGGCCGGCACCAACCTCATCACGATCTCGCCCGGCAGCACGAACACCCAGGGCGTGCGCACGGGCTTCGGCAACTCGACGAAGATGGTGCCCGAGGACGCCGCGGCGCTGCGCGACCTGCCGGAGATCCAGTACGTCGCGGAAAGCGTCAACACGCGCACGCAGCTCATCTACGGCAATCAGAACTGGAACACCCAGATTGAGGGCACGAACGTCGATCTCCCCGCGATCCGGTCGTGGCCGCAGAAGTACGGCTCGTTCTTCAGCAGCGAGGACGTGAAGTCGGCGGCCAAGGTCTGTGTCCTGGGGTCGAACGTCTCCGACAACCTCTTCGGCGAGGACGTGGACCCGACCGACCAGGTGATTCGCGTGCGCAATCACGTGTTCCGCGTGCTGGGCGTCATGGCCTCCAAGGGCGCGGGATCGGGCGGCACCAATCTCGACGACCAGGTGTTCGCCCCGTACACGACGGTGATGAAGAAGCTGTCGGGCCAGCTCAACTTGAACCGCATTTACGTGTCGGCGCGGTCGGCGGACGACATCGATAGCGCCGCGCAGGCGATCACGCAGGCGCTGCGCGCGCGGCACGAGATCACCGCGGGCGACCCGGACGACTTCACCGTCCAGACCCTCGACGACATCGTCGCGCTGCGCACGCAGACGACCAACACGATGACGCAGCTGCTCGCCGGCGTGGCGTTCGTCTCGCTCGTCGTCGGCGGCATCGGCATCATGAACATCATGCTGGTGTCGGTCACGGAGCGGACGCGCGAGATCGGCCTGCGCATGGCCATCGGCGCGCGTGGCTCCGACGTGCTGCTGCAGTTCCTGATCGAGGCGGTCGTCATCAGCAGCGTCGGGGGCGCGATCGGGATCGCGCTCGGCTACGGCGTCTCCGAGGCCGTCAAGTATTACCAGAACTGGCCGGCGCTCGTGCCGATTACCGCGGTCTTCACGGCCGTGGCGTTCTCGGCCGCCGTCGGGATTTTCTTCGGGTTCTATCCGGCCAGGAAGGCGGCGGGACTGGATCCGATCGAGGCTCTGAGGTTCGAGTAGAATCTCGGCGCCCACAGGCTTCGAGACGGCAAGAGGCCGCCTCGATTTGTAAGGAGTACTCCTCATGCGACGTGTGACAGCAGTGCTGAGCGTAGCGGCGTTCGTCCTCGCGACGGCCGTTGCTTTTGCGCAGACCCCGAACTTCGCGGGCAAGTGGACACCCGACACCGAGAAGAACCCGGCCCCGGCCGGCGGTGGCGGCGGACGTGGCGGCGGACGTGGCGGCGGCGGACCGATGACCATCACGCAGGACGCCAAGACCCTCACGATCGAGCGCGACATGGGCGGCAACGCCGTCAAGACCGTGTACAACCTCGATGGATCACCGAGCAAGAATCAGGTGATGGGCCGTGGCGGTCAGGCGACCGAGCAAGAGTCGACGGCCAAGTGGGACGGCGCCAAGCTGGTCATCACGACCAAGGGCGCGAACGGCGATCAGGTGCAGACCTGGTCGATGGACGGCGCTGACCTGAAGATCGAGCGCCAGACTCAGAACGGCCCGGTCGCGACCTACTACAAGAAGGGCTAGCCCGCGCATCCGCGCGAGCTTCGCCGACACACGTCGAAGCTCGAACGACCGAGGCAACGCAGCATCCCTGCGTTGCCTCTTTTTGCGTACGCGTCGGCCGACCGGGCGGGCGTGATCGATAGTCAGAGCAACCGGCGCAGGGCAGGCGCCCGGGAGCTTGCTGAGGAGACTCACGTATGCGACGACTGGGAATGGCAGTGGCAGCACTCACGGTGGTGGTCTTCGCCTCGGGCCTCTCTGCCCAGGGTAAGCCGAATTTCGCAGGCAAGTGGACGCTCCAGGCCGATCCGAACGCCGCCGCGGCGGGCGGGGGCGGCGGCCAGCGCGGCCGCGGCATGGGCGGCGGCGCGGGGTTCTGCGGACAGGAATGCACGATCACGCAGGACGCGAGCACGCTGAAAATCGACCGGATGATGGGCCAGAACGCCGTCAGCACGACCTACAAGCTCGACGGGTCCGAAAGCAAGAACACGATGCAGATGGGCCGTGGTCCCGTCGAGATCGTCTCGAAAGCCGCCTGGGAGGGCGACAAGCTCGTCATCTCGACGACGCGCGACATGAACGGCACGGCGATGACGACCAAGACGACGGTCTCGATGGAGGGCGGCAACATGGTCGTCGAGACGTCTGGCGGCATGGGCGGCGGCCAGGGCATGTCGACCAAGCAGACGTACAAGAAAGGCTAGACGCTCGCGACGTGAAGAGTTGGAAGCCAGACGTGGGAAGTTCGGACTGAGCACCGAGGGCCGGGACGGCTGACGCCTCCCGGCCCTTGGTCATTTGAGTCGATCGCGCAGCTGTCGCATGGTCAGGCCGCTGACCGGATCGACGACGTCCGGCGCGATTTCGGCCAGCGGCTCGAGCACGAACGCCCGGTCGCGGAAGCGCGGGTGCGGCACGACGAGGCCGGGCGTCTCGATCACGCGGTCGCCGTAGAGAACGAGATCGAGGTCCAGCGTGCGCGCGGCGCGCGGCGTCCGCCGCTCGCGTCCGCGCTCCTGCTCGATCTCCAGCAGCCGGCCGAGCAGGTCCGCCGGCGCGAGGGCGGTCTCCCCCACCACGGCGGCGTTCAGGTACGGCGGCTGCGGCGCGGGAACGTCGACGGCGTCGGTTTCGATGATGCGGGAAGCGCGGACGCTGGAGAGCAGATCCCCGAGGCGGGTCAGCGCCCAGCCAAGATGCGCGCGGCGGTCGCCGAGATTGGACCCGAGCGAGACCGCAACCGTTACTCGATCCACCGGACCGGCAGCACGCCGTCGCCAGTGCCGGGACTGCCCGGACCGTTGGCGCGGCGGCCGAGCAGGTCCTCGCGGCCGGCGGTCATCTGGTCGAAGAACCGCTTCTGTTCGAGGGTCTCGCCGAGGATAACGCCCATCATCCCGCGATGCCGGGCGTTGGTGACCTCGTCGGTGCGCGCGCGCCACCGCGCGACGAACTCGCCGGCCTCGCGCGCGTCCTCGGCGACAAGCGCCAGAAAGCCGTCCTTCCTGCCCGGGGGCCCGAGCGAAGGCTCGGCCACAACGTCGGGCGTGGCACCCAGGTCCGCCAGCGCCGCTTCGAGCCACGACAGGTGCACGTCCTCGCGCGCGATCACGTACTGATATGTGTTGTTGAAGGCGTAGTCCGTCACGTGCTTCGCCACGGCCGCGTGCCGCTGGCGGAGCGCCAGCTTCTCGTGGTGGAACTCCCGAAGGACGGCGGCCAGGTCGGCGGGCTTCACGCGTTCTGCTTCTGCTTGCAGGTGATGCACACCCGCGTCCAGGGGATCGCCTCGAGCCGCGCCGGCGCGATCGGATCGCCGCAGTCGCGGCAGATGCCGTACGTGCCCTTCTCCATGCGATAGAGCGCTTCTTCGATCGCCTGCAGGATCTTGGCGTCCGTCTGCTTCAGCTTGAGCTGAATATGGACTTCGTTGTTGCCGCTGGCCTGATCCGCCAGGTCGCCCTGCCGGCTGTTCACGTCCATCGCCGCGGGCAGCGGACGCGTGCCCGTGGACGTCGCCAGAATCTCGCCGCGCTTCCGCAGGAGGATTTCTTTCAGGCTGGTGAGGAGCGTTTCGTCCAGTACCTTCTCAGTCATACGCACACAGCCGCGCTCACAGATACAGCTTCAATCCCTCATCTTACACCACGCCGAGAACCCGTTGGAACCTTCGGCACCTTCCTGGACGCCCCGGGAACCTATTCGCTCCTGAGCACCGCGAGCGGCTTGCGCACGAGAATGTCGGCGCTCGCGGCCAGGCCGACGGCCGCGACCGTCACGGCGGTCGCGACGACCCCCGAGGCGAAGAGCCAGCCCGCCGGCCGCCATTCGATGTCGAACAGCCACCGCGCGAGGGCCCAGGACAGCGCGAGCGCGCCGGCCGCGCCGACCAGGCCGGCGAGCGCGCCGAGCAGGGCGTACTCGATGGCGACCATCGACGCGATCATGCGCGTGCTCGCACCGAGCGTCCGGTAGATGGCGGCCTCGTAGAGCCGCTGGAACTTCGTCATGGCGACGGCGCCGACGAGAATCAGCACGCCGCCCGCGAGCGTGACCGCGCCGACGATCGTCACGCCCAGCGTGACGTTGTCGAGCACTTCCTTGATCGACGCCAGCACGTCGCGGACGTCGATCGACGAGACGTTCGGAAACGCCAGGGCGAGGTCCCGCTGCACCGCGCCGCGCGCGGACGGATCGGCCACGACCTGCAGGAAGCCCACGTAGGTGTGCGGCGTGCGCTCCATCGCGGGGCCCGGCCGGAAGATGAAGACGAATCCGCCGTTCTGGGCCTCGTCCCAGGTGACCTTGCGGATGCTCGTCACGCGCGCCTGGATGACGCGGCCGGCAATGTCGAACCGCATGATGTCGCCGACGCCCACGTGCGCCTGCTCGCGGACCATCTGCTCAATCGAGACCTCGGTATCGAGGCCATCCGGCGTCTTGGCGTCCGCGAGCGGGCCCGGCCAGAACGCGCCATCCACCAGCTTCTCGTTGTCTTGCAGCGCGTCGCGGAACGTGATGCCGTACTCGCGGGTGAGCTCGCCCTGCCGGCGCACGTCCTCGGCCGTCGGCAGGCTGACCTGCCGGCCGTCGACGCCGACCACACGCGCGCGCATCAAGGGCAGCAGCCGCGGCGGCGCCGCCGCGTACGGCGCGACGGCCGCCCGCACGCCGTCCACCTGGTCCCGCTGGATGTCGATGAGCACGAAATCCGGCGAGTTGCGGCCCACCTCGAGCCGGAAGTCGTCCAGCAGGTTGGATTGGATCGCGCGGACGGCGAGGATGAAAAAGCATCCGAGCCCGACCGCCATCAGGATCACCCGCGCCTGGCTGCCCGGGCGGCCCAGACTCAGCACGGCGTGCCGCACCGCGAACCGGGAGGATCGCGCGAAGCGTCCGACGACCGACAGGATCACGCGGTTCACGCCGAGCAAGCTCGCGCCGACGACCGCGAGCCCGCCCGACACGAACAGCCCGGCCCGCCACGAGTTGGCCTGCCAGACCGCCACCAGCGCGAGCGCCAGGATGACGGCCGTGCCGGCCAGCACGCTCCGCCAATCCCGCCGCCGCGCCGTCGTCGCCGTGTCGGCGCGTAGGAGCAGCAGGGGCTTGACCTGCCGCACTTCGAGCAGCGGCACGAGCGCGAAGAGCAGCGACACGAGAACGCCGACCCCGACGCCTTGCCCGACGGCGCTCGCCGTCACCCCGACGTGCTCGACGCCAAGCGGCGTGAGCACGCGCGCGGGAATCGCCGCGATCGCGAGCGCGCCCAGCCCGACGCCGAGCGCGCTGCCGCCGCCGGCCAGCCACAGCACCTGCAGGACGTAGGTCGCCAGCACGCGGCCCGACGTCGCGCCCAGGCACTTGAGGACGGCGACGCTGCGCATCTTCTGGAGCACGACGACGCGCGTGACACTCCACACGCCGATGCCGCCGAGCACGACGATCGCGAAGCCGACGAGACTGAGGTAGTTCTCCGCCGTCGTCAGGTTCTCGCCAAGGCGGTCTTCCAGGCTGCGCCACGAGCGGACGCCGACGGCGTCCTTCCTGAACTCGCGGCGCAGGCGGTCGGTGAGCGACACGATCGCCGGCTCGTCCACGCGCAGCAGCAGCTGGTAGGTCGCGCGGCTGCCGAAGCCGAGCAGTGCGGTCTGCTTGAGGTCGGCGAGATCGACGTACACCCGCGGCCCGAACGCGATGCCGCCGCCGCGCTGCACGCGATCTTTGGTGACGACGCCGCGAATCGTGAACGGCTCGCCGGCGAGCTTCACCCGATCGCCGACCTTCAGCCCGAGCTCGATGAGGAACTCCGGCTGGACGAGCACGCCGTGCTGCTCGACGAGCGCATGCGAATAGGCCACACCGCCCTCGAGCTCCGGCGCTCCGTAGAACGGATAGGCGGCCTCGATGCCGCGAACCTCGACCAGGCGGACGACGCCCCCGCCCTGCCCGTCCATCGGCACCGCCATGGTCTGCGTGTCCACGAGCTCCTGGCGGTCGCGTACGGGCTCGTGTTGCAGCATCTGGTCGATCCGCGCCCGCAGCTCGTCCGTCCACGGCCGCTGGGCCTGGATGACGATGTCGGCGCCGACCAGATGCCGCGCCTCCCGCGTCAGCGTCGTCCGCACGTGCGTGACGACGCTGCGCAGCACGACGATCGCGGCGACGCCGAGCGCGACGCACGCGAAGAAGAAGAGCAGCCGCGCCCAGGAGGCGCGCGTCTCGCGCCATGCCATGCGGATGACGAAGCTCATCGGCCTGCCTGACGGGCCCCGGCGGTGGACCGCCGCTCGACGACGCGGCCATCGCGCAAGGCGATGCTCTCGCCCGCGAAGGCCGCCAGCTCCGCGTCGTGGGTGACGAGCACGAGCGTGCGGCCGCGCTCCCGGTTGACCGCCACGAGCAAGTCGATCACCTGCCGGCCCGTCGCGCTGTCGAGGTTCCCCGTCGGCTCGTCCGCCAGGACGATCGGCGGGTCGTTGGCCAGGGCGCGGGCGATCGCGACGCGCTGCTGCTCGCCGCCGGAGAGCTGCGACGGATAGTGGTGGCCGCGGTCCTCGAGCCCGACGTCGGCGAGCAGCGTCCGCGCGCGTGTCCTCGCGTCGGCCGCGCCCGCGATTTCCATCGGCACGAGGATGTTCTCGTAGGCCGTGAGCGACGGAATCAGATGGAAGAACTGGAAGACGATGCCGATCTTCTCGCCGCGCAGGCGCGCGAGCGCCTCCTCGCCGATTGCCGTGATGTCCGTGCCGTCGAGGCGGATCTGCCCCGTCGTCGGCGTATCGAGCCCCGCAATCAGGCCGAGCAGTGTGGACTTGCCGCTGCCCGACGGGCCGGTGATCGCCACCGACTGACCGCGCTCGATTCGGAACGACGTGGGGTGGAGGATTGTCAGGGGGCCGGCGCCGCTCGTGACCGTGCGCGACACCTCAATCAGTTCGATCACTCGCTACCCTCCGCCGCCCATCTGGTCGACGATCGTCCGCAGGCGCGGATACAGGTTGTCGGCGATGACGGCGGCGCCTTGCGGGTTCGGATGAATGCCGTCGGCCTGATTGAGCGCGGGATTGCCCGCGACGCCTTCGAGCAGAAATGGGATGAACACGATGCGGTCGCGATACGTGCGCACGAGCTCGACGAACGTGTTGTGGAACGCGTCGCGATACTCCTGCCCGAGATTCGTCGGCGCCTCCATGCCGGCGAGCACGACGCCGACGCCCTTGGCCTCCGCGGCGTCGATGATGCCGGCCAGGTTGTCGTGGGTCTGTGTGGCGGTGAGACCGCGCAGCGCGTCGTTGCCGCCAAGCGCGACGACGAGAATCCGGGTCTCGGGCTCGAGCGCGTCGTCGACGCGCCGCAAGCCGCCGGCCGTGGTGTCGCCCGAAATGCCCGCATTCACGACCTCGACGAGCGAGTAGCCCTCGGCGGCGAACTTCTGCTGGATCAGCTCGGGGTACGACTCATCGCTCAGCAGCCCCAACCCCGCCGTCAGGCTGTCGCCGAGAAAGACGATCTTGAACTTAGACGGACCGGCGCTCGGCGTGTTCGCCGCGCCCGCGACGGGCGCGGGGGGCGCGCCCGGCTCGGGCGTCGCGCAGGAAATCGTGCGCAGCGAGCAGGCCGCCAGGACGGTGAAGGCGGCGGTGGCGAGCGCGAGGCGTGTGACTCGTCGCGTCATCGCGGCACGGCTCCGTCGCGGCTCAATTGCTCGTCGAGCGCGCGAATGGCCGCCTCGAGCATCGCCCGGTGCGCGGGATGCCGGGCGGCGTCGAGATCGGACTGTGCGCGGGCGCGCGCCAGCTCCAGCGTGCGTCGTGCGGCCGCCCGTGCAGGATCGATCGCGGGCGCCGAGGCCGTCGGCTCATGCCGCTCGCGGTCGGCCTGCTGCGCTTCGACCGACTTGCTCTCCCACCCCCGGGCCATGCGCCTCCCTTCCAGCATTTTACGAGACTTGCGCCAGTGTAGTATTCGCGCGTGGTCTTCCGCCGCGCGCTCGGACCGTTCGACGCCACCATGGTCGTCATCGGCGGCATCATCGGGTCCGGCATCTTCATCAATCCGTATCTGGTCGCCCGGTTGCTCGATACGCCGGCCCTCGTGCTGGCCGCGTGGGCCACGGGCGGCGCGGTCGCGTTGGCGGGCGCGTTCTCGTATGCCGAGCTCGGCCAGGCGATGCCGCGGGCGGGCGGCCAGTATGTGTATCTGCGCGAGGCCTGGCATCCGCTGGTCGGCTTCCTCTACGGATGGGCGCTGCTCTTCATGATCGAGACGGGCGCGATGGCGGCCGTCGCCATCACGTTCGCGCAGTACGCGCTGAAGCTCGCCGGCGCGCCCCCGACCTCCGCGCGGTTCGTCGCAGTCGCCACGATCGCGCTGCTCTCGGCGGTCAACTACGTCGGCGTCAAGCCGGGTAGCCGCGTCCTCAACGTGTTCGTCGTGCTCAAGGTCGCCGCGCTCGCGGCCATCGTCGCGTTCGCCTGGACCGTGCCCGCCAGTCCGGGCTGGCTGACCGCCGGTCGCGCGGATGCCACGCCGTCGGGCGCCCTCGCCTTCGGCGCCGCGCTGATCCCGATCCTGTTCGCCTACGGCGGCTGGCAGAACGCCAACTACGTCGCCGAGGAAATGCGGGACCCAGTGCGGCATCTGCCGCGCAGCCTGATCGTCGGCACGCTCGCGGTCGTCGCGATCTACCTGCTCGTCAACGTCGCGTATCTGCGGACGCTGGGGCTCGACGGGCTGGCGGCGACGATGACGCCCGCGGCCGACGCCGCCGCGCGCTGGCTGGGATCGTCCGGCGAGCGGTTCGTCGCCGCGGCGATCGCGGTCTCGACGTTTGGTTTCCTCGACCTCGCCATCCTCGCGCCGACGCGCGTCTACTACGCGATGGCCGCCGACGGCGCCTTCGTCCCGGCGCTGGCGCGCCTGCATCCCCGCTTTCAGACGCCGGCGCTCGCGATCGTCCTGCAGTCCGCCTGGGCCATCGTGCTGGCGCTGACCGGCGAATACGGCGACCTGCTCGACACCGTCGTCTTCGCCGACTGGATCTTCTTCGGACTGACCGTCGGCGGGCTGTTCCTTCTGCGGCGGCGATTCACCTCGCCGGACCGGTTCCGCACGCCGGGCTATCCCTGGCTGCCGGGGTTCTTCGTGGCGGTGGCGGTGGCCGTCGTGTTCAGCACGGTGCGGGCGGCGCCGCTTCGCTCGCTCGTCGGCGCGGGCCTGCTGCTCGTCGGCATTCCCGTGTACTACGCGTTCGCGCGGTCGGGAGCGCGGTGATGCTCGACGCGCCCCTCGCGCCGTATCTGCTCTGGGCCAAGACGCGCCAGCCGGCGGCGATCGATCTCGCCGGCAGCAACCTCCTGCCGTGCACGATCGACGACGTGCCGGGCGCCCGCGAGGCGATGGACATCACGGCGCCCAACGACAACGGCTACCCGCCGCTGCTCTCGGCCATCGCTCGGCACTACGGCGTCACCGAGGATCGCATCGTCACCGGGCACGGCTGCTCGGGCGCCAACTTCCTGACGATTGCCGCCCTGGTCGGTCCAGGCGACGAGGTGCTGGTCGAGCGCCCGGCCTACGACCCGCTGCTCGGCGCGTGCGCCCTGATGGGCGCGCGCATCGAGCGGTTCGACCGGCGCTTTGCCGACGCCTGGCGGATCGATCTCGACGCGATTCGCGCCCGCCTGACGCCCCGCACGCGGCTCATCATCGTGACGTCCCCCCACAACCCGACGGGCGTCGTGATCGAGACAGAGACGCTGAGGGGCCTGGGACGCGTGGCCGCCGACGCCGGCGCCCACGTGCTCGTCGACGAGGTCTACCTTGACGGCGCCAACGGCCTTGCCGGCCGGGTGCGCGCCCCAGCCGCTGCGACGCTCGACGGTCCGTTCATCTCCACGAGCAGCCTCACGAAGTCGTACGGCCTCGCGGGGCTGCGATGCGGCTGGGCCGTCAGCGCGCCGGCCATCGCCGCCCGCCTCCGGCGAACGCGCGACGTCGTGGACAACGCCGAGAGCGCGCCGGCCGACCGGCTGGCCGCGCACGCGTTCGGCCAGCTGCCGGCGCTCGCGCGCCGCGCGACGACGCTGCTCGCCGGGAACGTCGCCCGCGCACGGGACTTCTTCGCGGCGCACCCGGAGCTCGAGATCGTCGAGCCGCCCAGCACGTCGGTCGTGTTCCCTCGCCTCCTCGGCCTGACCGACGCGACGCCGTTCGTGCGCCGCCTGCTCGAGACGCACGGCGTGGCCGTGGCGCCCGGGCACTTCTTCGATGCCCCGGCGCATTTCCGGATCAGCCTGGCGGGACGGCCCGAGGTGCTGGCGGCCGGCCTCACCCGATTGTCCGAAGCCCTCGCGTAGGAGTGGCGCCAGTCGTGTCCTTCGATCTCACCGCGCTCTGGAACCTCACGGTGGCCGTGCTCGGCGGCCTCGGCATCGGCATCGAGCGCGAGTGGAGCGGCCACGCCGCAGGCGCGCGGGCGCATTTCGCCGGCGTGCGCACGTTCACGCTGCTCGCGCTCGCGTCGGGGCTCGCCGGCTGGCTCTGGAGCGCCGGCGCGCAGGGGCCGGCCCTGATTCTGCTCGCCGGCATGGGCGCGCTCATCGTCGCCGCCTACTTCGCGGCAAGCCGGCGCGACGTGGACGGCACGACCGAAGTCGCCGCGTTTGTCGTCATGGCCGCAGGCGTGCTTGCGGGATCCGGCAACAACCGCGTAGCGGCCGGCATCATGGCCGTGACGCTGCTGCTCCTCGTGGAGAAGAGCCGGCTGCACAGTTTCGTCGCCAAGCTCGACCGCGAGGAAATTCGCGCCGCCGTGCGGTTCGCCGTGATGGCGACGGTCATCCTGCCGCTCCTGCCCGAGGGCCCGTACGGCCCGTTCGGCGGCATCCGGCCCCGGGCGCTGTGGGCGCTCGTGCTCCTCTTCTCCGGACTGAGCTTCGTCGGGTTCGCCGCACGCCGGACCTTCGGGCGCAACCGCGGCTACGCCATCGCCGGCACGCTGGGCGGCATGATCTCGTCCACGGGCGCCACGCTCACGATGGCGGAGCTCAGCCGCAAGAAGCCCGAGATCGGCCGCGCGCTCGCCTCGGGCGCGCTCGGCGCGAATACGGTCCTCTTTCCTCGCGTCTTGTTCTCGAGCCTCATCCTCGCGCCCGCCCTCGCGCAGGCGCTGTGGCCGGCGTGCGTCGTGCCGGCGCTCATCGGCGTCGCCCTCACGATGCGCGGCCTGCGCGGCGCGCACGCGGTCGAGCGCCTCGAGCGCGAGAAGAACCCGCTGCAGTTCAAGGCCGCAATCCAGATGACGCTGTTCTTCCAGCTGGTGCTGTTCGCCGTGTGGTTCGCGACGTCGCGCCTGGGGACGCAGGGCCTCTACGGCTCGGCGGTCGTGCTCGGGTTGGTCGAAATGGACGCGCTCACGATCTCGATGGCCCGGCTCACGGCCTCCGGCACGGCGGCGGAGATCACGGCGCGGGCGGTGACGATCGGCATCATCTCGAACACGATCGTCAAGCTCGGCATCGCGATCGTGGTCGGCCGCGGACGCTTCCGCCCGCTCGCCGCGATTGGGCTCGCGTTGATGGCGCTCGCGCTGGGGGCGGCGCTCGTCTGGCGCTAATCAGGCCGTCTTTCCCGCCCCGCCTTGGAACACCCGCATCGCCGTCGCGACCATGCCCGCGATGTCCGAGACGTTGGCCGGGATGACGAGCGTGTTGCTCTTCTGCGCCAGCTGGCCGAACTGCTCGACGTACTGCTGGGCCACGCGCAGCTGCGTCGCCTCGATGCCTCCCGGCTGGCGGATGGCATCGGCGACCTTGCGGATGCCCTCCGCCGTCGCGGTGGCGACGGCAAGAATCGCGTTCGCCTGACCCTCGGCTTCGTTGATCTGCTGCTGCCGCCGCGCCTCGGACGCCTTGATGACCTGCTGCTTGTCGCCCTCCGCGGCGTTGATCACCGCGTCGCGCGCGCCCTCGGACGTGAGCACGACCGCGCGCTTCTCCCGCTCGGCGCGCATCTGCTTCTCCATGGCGGCCAGGACGTCGTGCGGCGGCGTGATGTTCTTGATCTCGTAGCGCAGCACCTTCACGCCCCACGGCTCGGTCGCCTTGTCGAGCTCGCTCACGACGGAGGCGTTGATGTTCTGGCGCTCCTCGAACGTCCGGTCGAGGTCGATCTTGCCGATGTCGCTGCGCAGGGTCGTCTGCGCGAGCTGCGTGATCGCGAAGTGATAGTCCAGAATGCCGTACGACGCGCGCTCGGGGTTCATCACCTTCAGGTACAGGATGCCGTCCACGCCCACCTGGACGTTGTCGCGCGTGATGCAGACCTGCGCCGGGATGTCGATGGCGACTTCCTTCAGCGAATGCCGGTACCGGATCACGTCCACGAACGGCACGAGGATGTGGAAGCCGGCCTGCAGCACGGCGTTGAACCGGCCGAGCCGCTCGACGACGTACGCACTCTGCTGCGGCACGACCACGGCCGTGCGCGCGATGACGATGATGACCGCGAAGGCGAGGACGAAGAACGCGATCATCGTGCCGCTGAGGGTCATGGCCTGGCTCCTTCCGGCTCGACGTCCACCGTCAGCCCGTCCACTCGAATGACGCGGCAGCGCGCGCCCCGCGCGAGGGTCGCGTTCGTCGTGTTGCGCGCGGACCACGCCGTGCCTCGCAGCTCGACGCGGCCGACCGTGCCCGGCGCGAGATCCTCGGCGGCGACGCCGACTTCGCCGACGATCGTGTCCACGGGCGGAGACTGCGGCTCCACCTGGAACCACGTCAGCAGCCGCCGGCGGAAGATCAACAGCGACCCGACGGAGATCGCGGAAAACAGGAGCAGCTGCATCCAGACCGGCCCGGCCAGATCGAAGCTCGCCAGGACGCCGACGGCGATCGCGCCGACGCCGAAGAAGATGATGTAGAACCCGCCGGCGGCCGCCATCTCGGCGACCACCAGCAAGAGGCCGAGGACGAGCCAATGCCACCAGAGCAGCGTCATGGGAGTGAACCGGCGAGATTATAAGACGCCGGGTATATTTTTGCCCGTCTCGAAACAATATACCCGGCGTCCTACTCCGCCCGGCGTCCTGCTCCGCCGGCGTCCTACTCCGCGCGCAGCGCGATGATTGGATCGACGCGCGTCGCCCGGCGTGCGGGCACCAGCGTCGCGAAGAGCGACACCCCCGTCACGAGCGCGACGACCACGCCGTACGTGAGGGGATCGCGCGCGCTGACGTTGAAGAGCGTGCTCTGGATGCCGTTGCCCATCAGCGTGCCGATGAGGAAGGCCAGGCCCAGACCGACCGCCAGGCCCACGCCGATCTGCACGGCGCCCTGCGTGAGCACGCGCCCGAGGATCCGGCCGGCGTTCGCCCCGAGCGCCATCCGCAGCCCGAACTCCTGCGTGCGCTGGTTCACCGAGAACGACATCACGCCGTAGATCCCGACCGAGGCGAGCACCATCGCCACCACGCCGAAGATCGAGAACATCGTCGCGATGATGCGGTTCTGCGCGACGAAGGTGTCGAGCTGGCTCTGAGGCGTCCCGACGAAATACAGGGGCAGATTCGGGTCCGCTTTCGCGACCTCGCGGCGGAGCACGTTCGCCATCTCCTCCACGCTCGCCCCGGCGCGCGGCAGCACGAGCACGGTCGTGAACTGGTTGACGAACGGATCCGGCGAGCGCAGGGGCCCGAACGGACTGGCATAGAACGGAATGTAGAACCCCGCGTCATCGACGTTCGGATTGTTGAACGGCCCGAGCATGCGCACGTTCGACACGACGCCGATGATCGTCCGCCACGGGCCCGCCTGCGAGCCGTCCGGCGCCGTCGTGCGGAAGCGGTGGCCGAGCGCGCTGTCGTGGCCGAAGTGCTTCCGCGCGAACGCCGCGTTGACGATCGCGACCGGCTGCCGGGCGTCCAGGTCCTCGTCCGTGAACGTGCGGCCCTCGATCAGCCGCTGTTTCGTGACGTCGAAGAACGACCCGGTCACCTGCTCGAGGCTCGCGTTGGTCCGGTCACGATTCGTCGCGTACGTTTTGCCCTCGAGCTCGACGGGCGCGTTGTTCGCGAAGACCATGCGGAACCGGCTCGTATAGGCGACGGCGGCGAACTGCTGGTCGTCCTTCAGCTGGAGCAGCAGCCGGTCGTAGAACGCCTTGCGCGCCATCGGCGACGGGTAGTCGCCCTCCATCAGCCCCATCCGTGCGGACATCACGCCGGTGGTGTCGTAGCCGTAGTCGATGGTCTGCTGGTTGCGGATCGAGCGCACCTGGAGCAGGGCGCCGATCAGCAGCACGCACGTGACGACAATCTGGAACACCACCAGGCTGCGCGACATGAGCGTCACGCTGCGGCTCGTGTTGCCGCGCCCCGAGTCGCGCAGCACGGCGTTCGAGTTCGTGCGCGACGACGTCCACGCCGGGAGCAGGCCAGACACGACCGCGGCCGCGAGCGTGGCGCCGACCGTGACGGTCAGCACGAGGCCGTCCACGTCGAACGTGATCCAGGAGGGCGGCGGGTTGTCGAGGTTGTGGAGCGCCGCCGTCAGCCAGTCGATCGCCAGATACCCGAGCGCGATGCCGACCGCCGCGCCGATGCCCGCGACCAGCAGGCTCTCCGTCAGCATCTGCCGGATGAGCCGCCCGCGCGTCGCCCCGAGCGACGACCGCACCGCCAGCTCCCGCGACCGGAGCGTCGCGCGCGCGAACTGCATGTTCATGACGTTCACGCAGGCGATCAGGAGCACGCCCACACAGAACCCGAGCATCGTCAGCAGCGTGCCCCGGAGCGGGCGCGGCGTGAACGTCTTGATGAGCGGCTCGACCTGCCCGGTGTTGAACGGCTTGTTCGTTTCCGGGTACGCCGTCGCGAAGCGGTGCGCGATCTGCGTGAACTCGGCGTTCGCCTGATCGAGCGACACGCCCGGCTTCAGGATGCCCAGCACGGCCGGGTTGACGTTGGCCGGATCGGCGCGCGGCTGGGGCGGAAACTCGCTGTACAGCGGGATCCACAGCTCCTCGTTCTGAGGAAACGCGAAGCCCTTGGGCATCACGCCGATGATCGTGGCCGACTTGCCGTTGATGCGGACGACGCGGTTGACCGCGTTGGGCGACCCGCCGAAGTCGCGCTGCCAGAGCCCGTAGCCGATGAGCGCCACTTTCTCGGCGCCCGGCTTGTTGTCGGCCGCCGTGAAGTCGCGGCCCAGCATCGGCGCCGTGCCCAGGCACCGCAGGAAGTTCTCGGTCGTGTAGGCCCCCGTGTATCGCTTGGCGTGGCCGTCGATCGTGACGTTGACCGTCGAACCGTTGATGTACGCCGCCATCAGCTCGAACGACTGCTGCGTCGGCAGGAACTCCTCGTAGTCCATCGCGAACACGTTGCCGTTCACCCCGAAGAAATTCGCCGTCGTCGGATCGACGAAGTTCACGCTGACGAGACGGTCGGCGGTCGGGAACGAGAAACCGCGCAGCATCACGCCGTTGACGACGCTGAACATCGTCGTCACGCCGCAGATCCCGAGCGAGATCACGAAGACCGCAAGCGCGCAGAACGACTTCTCCTTCACGAGGACGCGCAGCCCAATCCGGAGATCGCGACGAAAGTTCTCACCAATCATGGCGCACCGTGACGAAGGGATGACGGCCAGGACGACACGAGGACCTACGGCGATTAGACGGACGGCGGGTGTCGCACGTTCAGTACGCGGAAGCGCCAGAGCGACGATTTTCGTTCGCGAATG
The DNA here is from genome assembly GCA_035519535.1 of Vicinamibacterales bacterium. Lineage (GTDB taxonomy): Bacteria > Acidobacteriota > Vicinamibacteria > Vicinamibacterales > SCN-69-37 > DATEGZ01. The sequence goes on from DATIWF010000175.1 coordinate 19,225, forward strand.
GACACCGCAGTGTCCGGCCACGAACGGCGTGCGGCAGCGTTTGAGGGCCGCTATCTGACCGCCAGCTGGTAGCGAGCCACGATCGTCGCGATCCGCGGCTCATCCTGCAGGTCGGTCTTGTAGATCCAGGTGTAGTGACCCTTGCGGGCGATCACGGCGGCGGTCCGTTCGGGTCCGATCAGCTGGCGGTCGGCCAGAATCTCCAGGTAGCAGTCGATCAGGTGACCGTAGGTGCTGTACTCCGTCTCCGCGCCCTCCGTGCCGCCGACCGGCACTCGGGGATAGAGCTGACGGAGGTCCGCGACGACACGCGGCATCACGCTGCCGCGATCCCGCAGATGCCAGTGCAGCTCTTCGTGGACGAACGATGACAGCAAATCGTCCTCGGAATCCGCGAAGCGCGCGTTCAAGGTCAGCTCTGGAAACGCATGGTTGATCGCCTGCTCTTCGATCACCACATCGCGCGTGAACAAATACTTCGTCAGGTCGTAGTCGCGCAGGACCTTCTCGAGCTCGGCCTTCGTCCGCAGCTCCCGGTCGCTGCCGCGTTTGACCGTGATCTTCACCGTCGGCGCGGCGGCGATCGCGGCGCCCAGCACGAGCCACGCACCCAGTCTCCTCATCGCCTCACCAGTGCGAGGTCCAGCCCGCGCGCTGCAGCTCCTTCAAGCGCGCGTCGGCCTCACGCCGTGCCTCCGCCTCGGTCGCAAATTGCCAAACGACGAGCGGCCGGTCGTTGCGGCCGAACTGCAGCTCCCAGCCCGCCGGGCTCGCGTGCAGCACCGCGTCGATGTGATCGTGGCGCTTGCGCACGCGCCAGAGCCGATCAGCGAGGTCCGCGCGAGTGGACATCCTCCGAGATTATCCTGCCGCGTCACGCCTGGCGCGCCGGGCGGTCTGCATCCAGAGCAGCCCGGACGCGAGCACGGCCACCGGCATGATCAACACAGCGGTCGCGAGCGACGACGCGTCCGAGATGACGCCGATGAGCCACGGCGAAGGAACGTCGCCGAAGAGGTGAATGATCAGAATCTGCGTCGCGAGCGCCGTCGCGCGCATCGTCGGCGGCACGATGTTCAGCGTGGCGGCATTGATGGGCGCCGTGGACGCAAACAGGAGCACTTCGGCCACCGCGGTGGCCGGCCAGAAGATCGCGGGCGAGGCCGCCGTGAACACGATCAGCACGACGGGCGCCGCAGCCAGCGTCGCCAGGCCCGACAGCCACCAGTACGCCTGGCGGTTGCGCGCGAGCAGGCGGTCGGCGAGCCAGCCGCCGGCGAACGTGCCGACAAACCCGGTCACGACGACAATCGCGCCGGGCAGCCAGGCGGCCTGGTCGTGCGGCACGCCGCGGACGCGCTCGAAGAACGACGGCAGCCAGGCCGCGATGCCGCCCAGGGCAAACGTGTACGCGGCGTAGCCCGCGCACGTCAGCACGTAGGTCGCGTTCCTGGCGAGCGCTTCGTAGGCACGCCGGACGGAGGCCGGTCCCTGGCCGTCGGGTCCGGCGGGCGCCGTGTCCTGGCTGCCGCGCGGCGGATCGGCGACGGCGAGCGTCAGCAGCGCGAGGAGCAGCCCCGGCCCGCCGGCCACGAAAAAGGCCGTCCGCCAGCCGTAGTGCGTGTCCACGAGCCCGCCGATGACGTACCCCAGAGCGGATCCGATCGGGATGGCGCAGGCGAAGACCGCCATCACGCGTCCGCGGCGCGTCGGCGGAAAGTAGTCGGCCAGGATCGCCGGGGCGATGGTGCCGTAGGCCGCTTCGCCGACGCCGACCGTCGCGCGCGCCAGAAACAGCATCGCGAACGATCCAGCCAGCCCGGCGGTCGCGGTCGCGAGGCTCCACAGCGCGACGCCGAACGCAATCAGGCGCGTGCGCGACAGGCGATCGCCCAGTGCGCCAAAGACGGGCGACGTCAGCGTGTACACGACGACGAACGCCGTCATCAGCGACCCGAGCCGCGCGTCGCTCGGATGGCCCAGCGCCGGCTCGCGCCGCAGGCTCTCGAAGAGCGGCGGCACCATCCACCGGTCGATGTAGTTGAACATGTTGATGAGCGTCAGCACGACGAGCGCGCGCGTCCCGAGCCGGACGACGGTCGGACGGGTGGCGGCGCCGGTCACGTCAGAATCCGAGACGCGCGACGAGCGGCCGCTTCGCCAGTTCGACCAGGATCAGGTACGACGCGCTGGCGGCGGCGACGAACAGCAGAAAGCCGAGCGGCGGCACGACGAATCCCAGCAGGCTTGCGAGCGGCGTGAACGGCAGGGCCGAACCGACCGCGACGACCGCCAGCGTGCTCGCGATCAGGGCCGCGCTCGGCCGGCTGCGGAGCGGGTTGCCCATCGTGCGGATGACGAAGAGCACGAGCGTCTGCGTCGCGAGCGACTCGACGAACCAGCCCGTGTGGAAGAGCGCTTCGCCGGCATGGAAGACGCGCAGAAGCACGTAGAACGTCAGGAAGTCGAACACGGAGCTGATCGGCCCGATGAACAGCATGAAGTCGCGGATGATGCGCAGGTCCCAGCGCTGCGGCCGGCTGAGGTATTCGCGGTCCACGTTGTCGGTCGGAATCGTGATCTGCGCGAGGTCGTACAGGAAGTTGTTCAGCAGGATCTGGGTGGGCAGCATCGGCAGGAACGGCAGGAACAGCGAGGCGGCGGCCATGCTGAACATGTTGCCGAAGTTCGAGCTCGTGCCCATCAGCAGGTACTTCATCATGTTGCCCGAGGCGCGCCGGCCCTCGAGAATCCCGCGGTGCAGCACGCGAAGGCTTGGCTTGCCGAGGATCACGTCGGCCGCCTCGCGAGCGACGTCGGTCGCCGTCACGACGGAGATGCCGACGTCGGCCGCGTGCAGCGACGGCGCGTCGTTGACGCCGTCACCCATGAAGCCCACGACGTGACCGCGCCGCTTCAACGCGGCGATGATTCGGTTCTTCTGGGCGGGAGAGACGCGTGTGAACACGGTGCTCTGCTCGGCCACATGGCCCAGCGCCGCATCGTCGAGCCGCGCAAGCTCGTCGCCCGTCGTCACCTGCCGATCGTCCAGGCCGATCTGATGGCAGACGTGGCGAGCGACGAGGTCGTTGTCGCCCGTCAGGATCTTGACCGTCACGCCATCCTCTTTCATCCTGGCAAGCACCTCGGCGACATCGGGGAGAATCGGGTCGGCGAAGCTCAGGAATCCCGCCAGCACCAGGTCCGTCTCGTCGTCGCGCGAGTACGCGAGCCTGGCGTCGAGCCAACGGTAGCCGACCGCCAGGACGCGCAGACCGCTCGCGCTCAGTCGCTCGTGAACGTCCATGCAACGCTGTCGCTGCGAGGCGTCGAGCGCCTGGACCTGTCCGCCGACCTCGATGGCCGTGGCCAGCGGCACCAGCGACTCCGACGCGCCCTTGCAGATGAGCAGCCGCCGGGAATCTCCGCCCGGCGCTTCCACGACGACCGAGAGCCGGCGACGATCGAAGTCGAACGGCACCTCGTCGATCTTCTTGTAGTCGGCGATATCAATCGTGGCGTGCCCCAGGATCGCCGCCTCAAGGGGACTGCGAATGCCGGTCTCGAGCCGGCTGTTCACGTAGGCGAGGGTGAACGGCCGCTCGGCCTCCGCGCCCGCCGGATCGACGGCGGATTCGAGCTGCATGACGCCGGTCGTCAGCGTGCCGGTCTTGTCGCTGCAGAAGATGTCGATGCTGCCGAAGTTCTGGATGGCCGGCAGGCGCTTGACGATCACGCCGTCGCGCGCCATCCGCAGCGCGCCCTGCGTCAGCGTGATCGACGCGATCATCGGCAGGAACTCGGGTGTCAGGCCGACGCCCAGTGCGACGGCAAACAGCAGCGACTCGAGCGGGTTGTGCTTCAGCGCGATGCCGACGAGCAGGATGAACAGCACGAGCGCGATGGTCGTCCGGAGGATGAGCAGGCTGAAGCGCCGCAGGCCGCGCTCGAACTCGGACTCGGGCGCGCGCGATCCCACCCGCGTCGCGATGTCGCCGAACATCGTCGCTGGGCCGGTCGCGACGGCGACCATCGTCGCCGTGCCGCTCATGACTGATGTGCCGAGAAACACGAGATGCGGCGCCTCGGGGCCGGTCTCGGTCGACGCGGCGGCCGCCGACGCGTGCTTGTCGGCCGGCAGCGACTCCCCCGTCAGCATCGACTGCTGCACCGACAGGTCGCGCGACTCGATCAATCGCCCGTCGGCCGGCACCAGATCGCCGGCCGACAGCCGCAGGACGTCGCCGGGCACGACCGTGCGGAACGGGATCTCGCGCCACGCGCCGTCGCGGAGCGCCGTCGCGGTCGGCATCACCGAGCTGCGCAGCCGCTCGGCCGCCTGGTGGGACTGAAACGACTGCCAGAAATTGATCGCGACGCTCGTGAGAACGATCGCGACGATGATCAGCGCGTCCAGGGCCTCGCCGAGCGCCGACGAGATCGCGCTCGCGACGAGCAGGATCGCGACGAGCGGATTCGCGAACAGCCGGAGGAACTGCGCGACCGCCGACAACCGCCGCACCGGCACGGGTTCGTTGGGGCCGTGCTGCGCCAGGCGCTGGGCGGCTTCGCTCGAGGTCAGCCCGGGGTCGGCCATGGCGAGAGAGACTACTACGACGGTACGTCGGGTACGTCAGGTACGTCGGGTACGTCGGGTACGTCGGGTACGTCAGGTACGTCGGGTCCCAGGAACGTGCAATCCAGTCATCGTTCGTTCCTTCTCAAAATCTCCGTACCTGAGACTGCGGTCGCGTTGCAGATTCCGCAAGGGGATCGGGATTTCGGCTGTTTTCGGACCTGCGTCCGGGCGCGGCCCGTGCAGACCAGCCTGGCATGGGAGTTCGACGATTTGAAGAGTTGGTCGCCTGGCAGCTCGCGGACGCTCTGCAGTCCGAGGTGTATCGGCTCGTGTTTGGAAGCGCCGACGCCCGGAGCGATCTGCGCTACAAGAGCCAGATTCTCGACGCCGCCGATGGCATTGCATCGAATATTTCCGAGGGATTCCTCCGGTGCTCACCGGGTGACTTCTGCCGATTCCTCGACTACGCCGTGTCCTCGCTGGGCGAGACTGAGCGAAGACTACGGAACGGCATCAAGAGAGGGTACTTTGACGCCGCGGAGTGTTCAGAGGCGCTCCGTTACGCGAAGCGCGGGAGTAAGGCAATTGTGCGCTTGAAACTGAGTCAGCGGCGCGACTGGCGAAGGGGGCGACTCCCGCCACAAGACTAGAGAGAAAGAACTTGGCGAGCGGCAGTGCGTTCCTGGCACCCGACGTACCTGACGTACCCGACGTACCTGACGTACCCGACGTACCTTGTATGTTGAGGGTGTCGCTTCCGCGATGAGGTGAGCCCGTCCGTACCTGGGATCACCCCGGACGACAGCTGGGGCCCCTCATCGCGTAGCGGCACCGCCACAGAGCCCGAACCGTTACCCGAGCTGACCGCTCGCATCTGCAAGGCTGGGCCGCGCGGTGTCGCGAAGCGAGGAGGTGTCCATGTCCTCTTCGGTCGCGTTCGGCATCGATGTGAGCAAACACCAGCTCGAGATGGCGGCGCACGATCTCGATCGTGCGTGGACGGTGGCGAATGACGCCGCGGGCCACCAGGTACTCCTCGCGGCGTGTCGCGAGCTGACGCCGACGTTGATTGTGCTCGAGGCCAGCGGCGGGTATGAACGGGAGATCGTCGCCGCGCTGAGTATCGCCGGGTGGCCGGTGGTGTTGGCCAATCCGCGTCAGGTCCGCGATTTTGCCCGCAGCACGGGGCAACTCGCGAAAACGGATCGTCTCGATGCCCAGCTCCTTGCGCGATTTGCGGCCGTCGTCCGGCCGGCGCCGCGCCCGCTGGCGGATGCCGAGACGACCGAACTGGCGGCGCTGCTGACGCGGCGGCGGCAACTGGTGGACATGCTGGTCGCCGAGCGACTGCGTCGCCGCCAGGCGATCGCCGCCGTGCACGCCGATTTGACTCAACATATCCGCTGGCTCGAGCATCGCGTGAAGCGGGTCGATCGCGATCTCGATCGCTGGATCCAGCGGAGTCCGCTCTGGCGCGCGAAAGAGGATCTGCTGCGCTCGGTCCCCGGGGTCGGACCGACGATCGCGCGGACCTTGCTGGGACGCTTACCGGAACTCGGCCAGCTGTCCCGGCAACAACTCGCCGCGCTCGCGGGCCTCGCGCCCTTTGCGCGCGAGTCGGGCACCTGGCGCGGACGTCGACACATTACGGGCGGCCGCCGCGAGGTCCGCCACATGCTCTATCTGGCGGCGGTGTCGGCGGCCCGATGTAATCCCGTGTTGAAAGCGCGCTTTACACGCCTGCGCACCGCGGGCAAGCCGGCCAAAGTCGCGCTCATTGCGATCGCCCGCCAACTCCTGGGCATCCTCAACGCGATCGTCCGGACACAGCAACGCTGGGCGCCCACGCTTGACTCACAACACCGTTAGCTGACGTACCCGACGTACCCGGCGTACCGATGAGGCCCTTGACATATATTTTAGTTTAATCTAAAGTAACGCCTCGTGACCCCCGCGCCCCACGTGCTGGCCGCCCTCGCGTCCCCGCGGCGACGGGAAATCCTGCGGCTCGTGTGGCACGCGGAGCGCTCGGCCGGCGAGATCCACCGCGCGATGCCGGACGTGACGTTCGGCGCCGTGT
>DATIWF010000176.1:0-17253 GCA_035519535.1 Vicinamibacterales bacterium
CCGGCCGCGGCGCCTCGAACCACTCGAACGTTCGCGGGTCGCCGCCCCACGCGATGACGTCGAGCGCGGCCGCCGAGAGATCGACGCGGTGAATCTCCGGCTCGCGATGCGGCCGCAGTCGATCGCGCGCGTCCCACAGCCGCTTCACGACGCCAGGGCCGAGACGCCCCGCGCGCCCGGCGCGCTGCGCCGCCGCGTCCGCCGGAATCCGCTCGGTGACGAGGGTATCGATGGCGCGATCGGCGTCGTAGCGCGCGACCTTGTGCAGACCCGTGTCGATCACCGCCACCACGTCCGGAACGGTGAGCGTCGTCTCGGCAAGATTCGTCGCGAGGATGACGCGCGGCTTGGCAGACGGCCGGAGCGCCGCATCCTGCTCGTCGGCGTCGAGCCCGCCGTGCAGCGGAAGCACCGCCACGTCGCGGCCGGTCAGTTTCAGCGCGAGTCGTTCCGCGGTCCGGCGAATCTCCGGCGCGCCGGGCAGAAAGACCAGCAGGGCGCCGCTCTGCGTCTTCGGCAGCAGATCGACGATGGCATCTTCGGGCGCCAAGTCGGGCCGGTAGCCGATCTCGAGTGGAAACGATCGACCCGGGACGTCGACCACCGGACAGTCGCCGAGGAACTGCGACACGCGCCTCGCATCGAGCGTCGCCGACATCACGACGAGGCGCAGGTCGTCGCGCGCGAGCCAGGCCTGGCGCGCCAGCGCGAGGCCGAGATCCGCATGGATGCTCCGCTCGTGAAATTCGTCGATGACGATCGTCCGGAAGCCGGTGAGGAGCGGGTCCTGCTGCAGCCGCGCGGTCAGGACGCCTTCGGTCGCGACGAGCAGCCGCGTGTCCGCCGTGAACTGCCGGTCGAAGCGCACGTGCCAGCCCACCTCGCGACCGATCGTCCAGCCGCGCTCGTGGGCGATGCGCCGGGCGATCGCGCGCGCCGCGACGCGCCTCGGCTGCAGCAGGATCACCGGGCCGGCCGCCACCAGCGCGGGCGGGACGCGCGTCGTCTTGCCGGCGCCTGGCGCCGCGGTCACGACGAGCGCGCGCCGCTCCGCCAGCTGCCGAACGATCGCGTCGAGGTACGGGTCAACGGGCAGGGACTCGAGCGGCACGCCGATGACATTATCTATGCGTGCAAACCGTCGAGCTGGGGCCCGTCAGCCAGGACGATCAGACGCAGCGGCCGTTCGATCTCTTTCTCATCTTCGCCGGCGCCAACATCGTCGCGACGACGCTGCAGGTGGGCGCGACGCTCGCGAGACCGCTCGGATTCAGACCGGCGATGTGGATCGTCGCCGGCGGCGGCATTGGCGGCGCGCTCCTCGTCGCCGCGCTTGCCCCGCTCGGCCCGCGGCTGCGCGTGCCGTCGATCATCGCGTGCCGGGCGGCGCTCGGCTTTTCCGGCGCGCACGCGCTCGCGTGGCTGCTCGTCGTCACCAACTTCGGCTGGATCGCGCTCAACAACGTCATCGCGGCGTCGATCTGCGCCACGCTCGCCGGCGGCCCGACGAGCGTCCCGTGGTGGGCGGTCGGACTCGGCGTGCTCGCCACGGTCATCGTCGCCGGGGGGCCGCGATTCGTCGGACACACGGATCGGATCGCCGTCCCGCTGCTCGTCGTGTCGGGCGCCGTCATCACGGTCGCGTGTTTCCGCGCGCGCCTGCCGGTCGAGACGGCCGGCGGCGGGTCGCCGTCGGACTGGATGCGCGGGCTCGACGTGACGGCCGGGTATCAGGTCAGCTGGCTGCTCATGTTCGCCGACTACACGCGGTACGTGCGCTCGCCGCGCCGCGCCGGCGTGGCGGTGTTCCTCGGCCTCGCGGTCACGGCGTTGTGGTTCATGCCGCTCGGGTTCGTCGCCGCGCGGGTCGCCGGCTCCGACGACCCCGGCACGATGATCGCGGCGCTCGGCGTGGGATGGTGGGGCGCCCTGCTCATCTCGGTCGCGACGCTCACGACCAACTTCGTCAACATCTACATGTCCGCGCTCGCGTTGAAGAGCCTGCGCCCGGCGATGGCCGATCAGACCAGCGTGTGGACCATCGGCGGCCTCGGAGCGGCGCTGTCGGTGCTGTCGACCGTCTGGATCGCGAGGTTCGCCGACTTCACGCTGCTGCTCGCGGGTCTGCTCGTGCCCGTCGGCGGCATTCTGCTCGCGCACAACTTCATCCTGCGCCGCGCGATCGCCATTCCCGATCTCTACGACCGCGTTGGCCGGTACACCCGGCATCGCGGCTGGTCGATCCCCGGCGCGGCGGCCTGGGCGATCGGCGCCGTGGTGTTCTATGCCGCCGGCAGCCTCGGCGGCGTGCTCCCCAGTCTTGTCGCCTCGATTGTCGTCTACGTGCTCTCGAGTCTTCGGGAATCGGCAATCGCAGAGCCATCGACAACCGATCGTCGATATCGATAATCGGTCGCCGACAGCGACCATCGGTCGTCGACGGCGATGAACCGTGATCGATATCGACAGCGGGCCGTGGACGCCGCCGATCGGCGAGGCGATGATCGATGGTCGATGTCGATAATCGATGGTCGATGTCGACAATCGATCGTCGATGTCGATAACCGATCGTCGATGTCGATAATCGGTCATCGATGGCTCTGCGATTGTCGATTCCCGATTGTCGATTGCCGATAGAATCGCGTCGTGCACTTCCTCGACGCGCTGCCCGGGTCCCTCGTCGTCGCGCCGATGACCAAGGGGTCCAACCTCCCCTACCGCAGGTTGTGCGTCGAGCTGGGCGCGCGCGTGCTCGTGAGCGAGATGGTCGTCGCGCGGCGGCTGAAGCAGCGGCGCCGCGGAGAGTGGGCGTTGATCCGTCGCGCGCCGGAGGAGCCCTGCTTCGGCGTTCAGCTCGCCGGCAATCGTCCGGATGAGATGGCCTGGGCCGCCGCGCTGGCCGAAGCGCGCGGCGCCGATTTCGTGGACGTCAACCTCGGCTGTCCCATCGATCACTTCACTCGCAAAGGGTTGGGCGCGGCGCTGGCCCGGCAGCCAGGTCGCGTGCGCCGCAACGTGGAAGCCATGCGCGCGGTCGTGCGCGTGCCCGTGACCGTGAAGATCCGGCTCGGCTGGAACGCCGAGAAGCGCAACTACCTCGACGTCGCACGGGCCGCGGTCGACGGCGGCGCGGCCGCCGTCACCGTACACGGCCGCACGCGCGAAGCGCGCTACCGCCATCCGGCCGACTGGGACGCCATCGCCGAGATCGCCGCCGCGCTGCCCGTGCCCGTCATCGGCAACGGCGACCTGCTCTATCCGCACGAGATCGCGGATCGGCTCGCCACGTCCGGTTGCCAGGCGGTGATGGTCGCGCGCGGCGCGCTCATCAAACCGTGGATCTTCCGCGAAGCGACCACGGGCTATTGGGACATCAGCGCAGACGAGCGCCTCGGTCTGTACCGGCGCTACGTCGCGCTCGGCCGCGCGCACTGGGCCGGCCGGCCGACACCTGAGACCGGCGCCGCCGCTGACGGCCCGATCGACGAGTACGGCCGCGTGCGGCTGCGCGAGTTCGTTCGCTGGCACGCGGGCTTCTGGTGCCGGTACGTGCCGCGACGCGCCGACGGCACGTGGCCGTCGATGCAGCAGCGCGAATCCGCGTTCGAGCCGCGATCGCCGCTCGAAGCGCTGCTCGCGCGCAGCGACGACGCGGCGCTCGATTACGTGACGGACGAGCTCCTGAACGACGGCGACCTGGCCCGGCCGCCGGCGGCCGGGACGGGCGCGCGCGAAGACGACCTCGTCGAGGCGGGATGACTACGCGAGATGCCTGCGAATGTCCCGATTGATCCGGTGGAGCTGCCGCCGGACATTCTTGAGCGTCGCGTGGTCGTGCGCCGCGAGCGCCTGGTCCCGCTGCGCCTTGAGCGCCCGGATCTTCGCCTTGAGCGTCGGCTTGTCGATGCCCACCGCCTGGTGATGCACCAGCGTGTCGATGCCGAGCGCCTTGCAGAGCGCCGGCAGCAGATGTTCCTTGTTCATCTGCGAGTAGCCCTGCACCGCTTCGTGCTGCTCGACCGTCTTCGCGATCTCGCGCAGCTCGGCGATCGTTTTGTGCTTCAGTCCGTCGTAGGTGTACGCCATGTCGTGCCCTCGTCGGTCGTCGATCGCCCCGAGTCTACGACAAACCGCCATGCCAGGGCGACCCAGACGCCGACGCACAGCACGCGGTCGAATTCGGTCAGAAACGCGAACATCGTGAGTCCCGCGGGCTCGAGAACGCGGCGGTACCACGACGGCAGCTCGATTACGAGCAGCGCGGCGAGGACCCAGAAGCGCGCAGATCGCTCCCGGGGCGGCGCGCCGGTCCGGCCGGCCTGACGATGATCGAGGCCGGCGCCCAGGCGCCTCCGAGGGTCCGCGCCGGCGAACGGCGGCACACGCCACGCGACGATCAGCGGCAGGAGGAGGAGCAAGTCGTACGACAGGTGCCGCAGCGACAGGAGCGACACGACGCCGCAAAACGCCGCGACTTCGAGATCGCTCCCGGGCAGCGCGCCGCGCGTGCGCCAGAGGCCGACGCCAAGCGGCGCGAACAGCGCGGCCGCGATCGCGACCGTCAGCAGCCAGCCGCCATCGGCCTGGGGGAGGTACAGCACGATCGCGGTGCGCACGTCGGTATGGCCGGGAATCGGCGAGAGATCGCCGTACGTCCGCCCGAGGGCGGCGGCGTACTCGCGCGCCACGGTGATCGGATCGACGTCCAGGCGCCAGCTGAACACGAGCCAGAGCGCCAGGACCACGGCGATCGCGGCCAGGACACGTCCGTGCTGGCCCCGCAGCCAGGACCACAGCGCGATCGCGCCGCCGATCTGCGGCTTGAAGAGCGACAGGCCCAGCAACACCCCGCCGGCCGCGCGTGACGGGCTCGCGGCGCCCGCGATCGCGAGCGCGAACGACAGCAGGCTGAACTGACTGAGCGTGCGGAATGACGCCGCAGAGGCCAGCAACGCCGCGAGCAGCACGCGCTGCGGCCGCGGCTCGGGCGCCCACCCCACGAGCGTCGCGATCGCCCAGGCGGCGAGGCCAAGATTGACGGCGACCCAGCACGCGGTCAGCACGCCGCCGGGGATCCATGCGAGCGGCGCAAGCCAGACGAGCCCCCACGGTGGATAGTCCACGAGGGCATCTGGCAGGGAGTACGGGTCGAGGCCGTGGAGCCACTCGCCGGCCCAGCGCACGACCTGCACGAGATCTCCGGCGTGGCTGGCGCCGAGTGAAAGCACGACGCCGGCCACCAGGTTCGACGCCGCAAGCGTCGTCACCGCTGCGCGCCACGCGCTCCGGGAGTCGTCGTCAGCCACAAGCAGGCGGCTGATGATATCGTGAGGCGCTGCACAGGGAGGATTGCGAGTGGCCGATGCGAGGATGTCACTGCCCGCGCCGCGGCGGTTTGGCGAGACCACGCGCCGCGATGCGTGGTGGTTTCAGTCGGCGGTCACGTTTCTCGGGCTCGGCGCCTTCGTCGTCTATTCGACCTGGGCGGCGTTTCAGAACGGGCACTACGAGTTCGGCCCGTATCTCTCGCCGTTCTACTCGCCCCTGCTCTTCGGGCCCTCGCCGCACGCGTGGTTCGGCGGTCCGGCGGTGCCGGCCTGGTGGCCGGGCGCGCTGCCGTACTCCGCCGCACTTCTGATCCTCTGGGCGCCGGGCGGCTTCCGCTTCACCTGCTATTACTACCGCGGGGCCTACTACAAGGCATTCTGGGCCGATCCGCCGGCCTGCGCCGTCGGCGAGCCGCGCAAGAAGTACCTGGGCGAGCGGTGGTTCCCGCTCGTGTTCCAGAACATCCATCGGTACTTCCTCTATCTCGCGCTCGGCTTCCTCGTCGTCCTCAGCGACGACGTCTGGACGGCGATGTGGTTCCCCGCCGCGGGCGGCGGCACGGAGTTCGGGATCGGGATCGGCACGGTGGTGCTCGCGACGAACGTGGTGCTGCTGGGCGGCTACACGCTTGGGTGTCACTCGATGCGGCATCTGGCGGGCGGCGTGCTCGACGTCGTGTCGGGCCGTCCGATCCGCCGCACGGCGTACGTCTGCTCGAGCGCGCTCAACCGCGCGCACATGCGCTGGGCGTGGGCGAGTCTGTTCTCCGTCGGGTTTTCCGATGTGTACGTCCGGCTCTGCTCGATGGGCGTCTGGACCGATCATCGTCTGCTCTGATGAATCACCCTGTCTTCGATCACGACGTGCTGGTCATCGGCGCCGGCGGCGCGGGGCTGCGAGCCGCCATCGAGGCGTCCGCGCACGGCGCCGCCGTCGGCGTGATCACGAAATCCCTGCTCGGCAAGGCGCATACGGTGATGGCCGAGGGCGGGATGGCGGCGGCGCTGGCCAACGTGGACGATCGCGACAGCTGGCGCGTGCACTTTGCCGACACGATGCGCGGCGGCCAGTACCTGAACAACTGGCGCATGGCCGAGCTGCACGCGAAGGAAGCGCCGGCGCGCGTGCGCGAGCTGGAGGCCTGGGGCGCGGTGTTCGACCGCACGAAGGACGGCCGCATCCTCCAGCGCAACTTCGGCGGCCACCGGTATCCGCGGCTCGCGCACGTCGGCGATCGGACTGGCCTCGAGCTGATCCGCACGCTCCAGGATCACGGCGTCCACCGCGGGCTCGACGTCCACATGGAGCACACGGTGATCTCGCTCCTCAAGGACGGCCCGCGGGTCGTGGGCGCGGTCGCGTACGACCGCGAGCGCGGGCGCTTCAAGGTCTTTCGCGCGAAGGCCGTCGTCATCGCGACCGGCGGCCTCGGCCGCGCCTATCGCATCACGAGCAACAGCTGGGAGTACACCGGCGACGGCTACGCGCTGGCGTACGACGCGGGCGCTGATCTGCAGGACCTCGAGTTCATCCAGTTCCATCCGACCGGCATGATCTGGCCGCCCTCCGTGCGCGGGCTGCTGGTGACGGAAGCCGTGCGGGGCGAGGGCGGCGTTCTCCTCAACAAGGACGGCCGCCGGTTCATGTTCGACGACATCCCCGACAACTACAAGAGCCAGACGGCGGACAACGAGGACGAGGGCTGGCGGTACACCCAGGGCGACAAGGCCGCGCGCCGGCCGCCCGAACTCCTCACGCGCGACCACGTCGCGCGCTGCATCAACCGCGAGGTCAAGGCCGGACGCGGGAGCCCGCACGGCGGCGTGTTCCTCGACATCGCGTGGATCCGCCGCAGGCTGCCGAACTCGGTCGAGCACATCAAGCGCAAGCTGCCCAGCATGTACCACCAGTTCAAGCAGCTCGCGGACCTCGACATCACCGATCAGCCGATGGAGATCGGTCCGACGACGCACTACACGATGGGCGGGATTCGGGTGGACGGGGACACGCAGATGTCGTCGCTGCCCGGGTTGTTTGCCGCGGGCGAGGCGGCGGCCGGACTGCACGGCGCGAACCGGCTCGGCGGCAACTCGCTGTCGGATCTGATCGTCTTCGGTCAGCGCGCGGGCGAGCACGCCGCGGCCTTCGCGAAGGCCAACGGCGCCGTGACGATCGACGAGCGCCAGGTCGACGCGGCGACCGCGCGGGCGCTCGCGCCGTTCGATCGCGGGCCCGCCGGCGAGAACCCGTACGCGATCCAGCACGATCTCCAGGACACCATGCAGGACCTCGTCGGCATCGTCCGCCAGGAATCGGAGATGCGGCACGCCCTCGAGCAGCTGCGGGCGCTCGGCGCGCGGGCCGAGCGCGCCGGCGTCGGCGGCAACCGCGAGTACAACAACGGCTGGCACACGGCGATCGACCTGCACAACCTGCTGACGGTCTCCGAGTGCATCACGCGCGCGGCGATCGAGCGCAAGGAGAGCCGCGGCGCCCACTTCCGGGAGGACTTTCCGGCCAAGTCCGACGAGTACGGCCACTTCAACTTCGTCATTCGCAAAGGCGCGGACGGCGCCATGACGCTGTCGCGCGTCCCCATTCCCGACCTGCCAGCCGAGCTGAAGCAGGTCGTCGAGGAGAACAAGTGAACGAGCGAGCCCCCCGGAGCCAGAAATAATGGCCACACAGACGTTTCGCATCTGGAGGGGCCAGAGCGGCGCGGGCGCGTTCCAGGAGTACGCGACGGAGGTCAGCGAGGGCATGGTCGTGCTCGACGCCGTGCACGCCGTGCAGGCCACGCAGGCGCCGGACCTCGCGTGCCGGTGGAACTGCAAGGCGGGCAAGTGCGGGTCGTGCTCGGCGGAGATCAACGGATCGCCGCGGCTCATGTGCATGACGCGGCTCAACGAGCTGCCCGCCGACAAGCCGATCACGGTCGAGCCGCTGCGGACGTTTCCGCACGTCAAGGACCTCGTGACCGACGTCTCGTGGAACTACGAGGTGAAAAAAAAGATCAAGCCGTTCACGCCGCGGCCGCCCGACGCGCCCGACGGCACGTGGCGCATGCAGCAGTCGGACATCGACCGCGTGCAGGAATTCCGCAAGTGCATCGAGTGCTATCTCTGCCAGGACGTCTGCCACGTGCTGCGGGATCACCACAAGCACGAGGCGTTCATCGGGCCGCGGTTCTTCGTCTATGCGGCCGCGCTGGAGATGCACCCGCTCGACACGGCCGACCGCACGGCCGAGCTCAAGGACGCCTTCGGCATCGGGTACTGCAACATCACGAAGTGCTGCACGAAGGTGTGCCCCGAGTCGATCACGATCACGGACAACGCGATCATCCCGCTCAAGGAGCGGGTCGTGGACAGGTTCTACGATCCGGTCAGAAAGCTGCTACGGGTGCTGGCGGGCGGCGCGTAGGGTGAATACCGGGCACGTCGGGTCCGAGCGCCTGTCAACCTGGTGGCTACGTCGGGTCGATCCGCGGACTCGGCTGGCCCGGCGCGCCCGTCCTGCCCGCGCTGAATCCCAGGAACCGATCCGCCAGCTTCACGCGCTCGGCGATCGTCACTTCGCTGTCGAGGAGCGGGACGATGAGCGTCCGCAGCTCTGGGCTGAGGATGTTGTCCAGGAACTCGAGCGCGTTGGCGTGCATCACGGCGTCGCTCGAGCGCGCGCCGGCATACGCCTCCTTCAAGTCGAGCTTCGGCGAGAGCAGCTTCATCAGCCGGAAGATCCGCTCGAGCTCGTGCGCCATCGACTGCTTGAGCCGATCGTCGGGCACCCCGCCCATCGTCCCCAGCAGCTGGTACGACCGGTAGTGCCCCATCAGCTCGGCGATCATCACGGCGTCGATCGTCTGCCGGTCGAGCGCGAGATCCCGCGTCGTCTCCTGCAGCTTGTTGAGCGCCGAGATCACGCGGAAGCGCAGCGTGAGGTCGGGCTCGAGGAGCGCCTCGCCGAGCGCGGCGGCGGCCAGCGGCGTGCCGATCCGCCGCAGCACCTCCGGGATCACCTGACGGACCTCCAGGGATTCATTTGGATCGACGAGATGATCGCGCAGGGTGCCGACGACGCCGTCCTCGAAGAGCACGAGCGCGTCGACGGCGTCGCCGCGGACCGCCGGGTCGGCCAGCCGCTCGATGATCGCCGGCACGAAGCGCCGGCGGCGCCGCTGCCCCGCCGCGCCGAGCGCTTCGCGGCACACGGCCGGGTCGGGATCGTTCAGCAGGATCTCGAGCTGGTCCTCGAAGTGATCCGGGAGCGAGGCGAGCACGCGGGCCGCCTCGAGGCGCGTCTCGCGGCCGGCGTCGCCGGTTTCGGCCACCATGCGGTCGAGAATCAGCCCGGCGGCCTCGACGTTCTGGCCGTCGCCCGGGCGCCCGAGAAACGAGACCGCGGCGGATCGCACCGCCGCGCTCGAGAACTCCCCGAGCTGCTCGATCTGCGCCAGCGGATCGCCGTGGTCGTGACGCGTGAGGTAGCGCAGCGCCTCGGTGCGGACGCCGAGATCCTCGTCCTTGAGCAGCGCCGCCACCTGCAGGCGCACCGACTGATCGCCGGCCTCGTCGAGGATCGCCATCGCCTTGCGGCGTACTTCCGGCGCGGGATGCGCGAGCAGCTTGCGCACGGCGGCGTGCGACTGCACCCGCTGACCCATTTCGAAGAGCGTCAGGCCGTACAGCACGTCCTCGGCGCGTGGCGAGCTCAGCTTCTCGGCGAGCACGTTGGTCGTCGACTGGTCGAGCATGGGGACGAGGACGTCACCCGGACGCAGGCGCCCGCCCTGCACGCCCTGGATGTTCGCCCGCAGCGTCGCGACGTACTGCCGGCGCGCGACGACGGCCGAGACGATCCACGCGCAAGTCAACGCCAGCGTCACGACGCTGACCTGACGCGGCGTGAACTGGAGCGCAATCGCAAACACGAGCACCGCCAGCCCGGAGAGGCCGTCGCCGATCTTCCAGACGACCGTGTCGATGAACGACTTGACCTGGAGTTTGATCTTCGCCGGAACCGGCAGGTACAACAACTGGACGGCCGAGGTGTCCACCGAATACCGGAAGACGCCGTCGCTGCCGCGCAGCAGCGTCGACGCCCACAGCGCGCCCGACGCGAGCACGGCGACGGATCCCGCCATGAGGAAGAACGGCAGGATCAGCAACGTGAGGCCGATCCCGAATCGCCTCAACAGCTTCGTCGTGAGCAGGAGCTGCGCAGCGAGCGAGGCGATGCCGATGTATCCGGCGACCGCTCCGTAGTACGCCGTCAGTGCGTCCTGTTGATTGCCGTAGGCAGCCTTCGCGATCGCTTTGTACTGCCAGCCGGCAAGGCTGGTCACGACCGAGCCGAGCAGGATCACGACTGCAATCGCGCGAAGGTGCGGCGACCGGACGACGAGCCGCGCGCTGTCTCTCAGATTCTGCGGCGTCCTCTCCTCCGTCTCGCGCGACGAATCCGGAACATGGTCGCGCCAGACGATCGGCACGATCGGCACGCAGGCAAGGACGATCCCGGCCATGAAGAGGAGGATCGAGTCCGTGCCGAGTGAATGCGCGATGGCCGTGGTCAGGAATCCCGCCAGGCTGCCGCCGACGATGCCGCCGCTCCCGAGGATCGAAAACAGCCGCTTCGCCTCCCGCGTCGTCCAGACGGCGTTCGCGAGCATCCAGACCTGCGACACGGCGAGAATGCCGCAGACCCCGACCCACACGTAGAGCAGCGCCGCAACCGTTTTCGATTGTTCGACGTGAACGCCCCACCAGAGGAGCGGAAGCATCACGGCGAACAGCAGCAGCGCGCCGACCTGCAGGTTCCGCAGGTTGGCCGTGCGGGCCGCGCGCAGGTACGGCGCGACGAACGCGCTCGAGAGCAGCGCGACCGCGATGTCGGCGTAGGCCAGACGCGTCGAGGGAAAGTAGGACTGAAAGATCGAGTCGCGCGCGCTCCGGCCGAACATGTAGAACGTGATGATGAGGAAGTAATAGAGGAAGAGCGGGACCCCGCGCGCGAAATCGCCCGGACGGAGATTGAAGACCCGACTGATGACCTGCATGGCCCTACTTCAGCGTCTCGACGCTGTCCGGATAGATCACGCGAACGTGGCCATCCTGAATCTCGAGCGCCGACGCCCGGCCGCCCTCGACGTAGCCCTTCAGCATGCCGGTGTCGATCAGGTACACCTTGCCGTCGAAGCGCTGCACGACCTTGCCGGTCTGCGTGGTGTGCCCGATGACGACGCGGGACACGCCGAACGACGCGGTGATCTGCGCCGCCAGCGCCTGCATGTCGGCGTCGGGATCTTTCGCCAGCCCGCGAAACCACAGCGGCCCGTTTTCATCCACGCTCAGCCACGTGTCCATCTCGACGAGATCCTTGACGAGGTCCGGCCGGCGGGTCGCCACCGCGCGCGCGGCCGAGGTGACCTCCGGCAGCGTCGAGAACGGCAGGGCGACCTTCAGATCGATCATGACCTGCCGCGTGTCGTCGAACGTCTTGATCTCGCGCGCCACGGTCTCGTTGATCTTGTCGAGCTTCCATGTGGCGAGCGCGGGGCTGATCCCGCCGTGCAGGAACAGGGAGTCGTCCACGCGCGCCACCACCGGCAGCGTGCGCAGCCACTTGCCGTAGCTGCCGGCAGGCCCGAAGGCCTCGCGCTGCTCCACGAATCCCGGCGGGTGCGCCTTCAGCCACTCGTCGCGCGAGATCGCCGGCGTCCCGTACACCTTCACGTAGTCGTCGTACGCGGCCTCCTGGCGCGCCTGGGATTTCGCGTCCGCGTAGCTCGCGTAGTCGCCGGGCGTCACGTACCGCAGGTCGCCGTACATGTTCATCACTTCGTGGTTGCCGAGCACGACGATGACGCGCCCGTCCTGCCGGCGGGCGTCCTTCTGCAGGGCCATCACGAAATCCATGACCGCGCGCGACTTCGGCCCGCGGTCGATCATGTCGCCGAGCTGGACCAGGGTCGTGGCGCCCCCCGTCCACTTCCGATCGGCGTCGATGAGATTCGCGCGCCGCAGGATCGCGACGAAGGCGTCGAGGTCGCCGTGGATGTCCCCGACGGCGACCACGCGCCTGGCGGGCGCCTCGGGACGCGCGGCAGACGCCGGCAGGCCCGGCCACCCGACGGTCAGCAGCGCGCACGCGACGAGCGCAGATCGGACGAGCCGGCGCATCGCTCAGTCGAACAGCACCGCGGCCTCGCCCTTTTGCGCGACCAGCTTCTTCGCGAGGGCCTCGATCGCGTCCCGGCGCTTGAGGAGACCGCCGATTTGGAATGGCGTCAGGTACTTGCCCAGGTGCTCTTTGAGCATCGGTTCGTTGAGCGCGTTGAGCTTCGCCAGGAGCGTCCGCGAGAACATCGTCAGCGACTTCGAATCCTTCAGCTGGGCGAACGGACGGAACGAGCGCGAGTGGTCGATCGCGCGCAGCTTCCAGTCCTCGGTGATGAGCAGGTTGCCGGCCTGACGATCGGTGTTGTAGATGAGCGCGTCCCACAGATGCAGGTTCGCGACCTGGTGGTCCCAGGCCGCCTGGTCGGGCGGCTGGATCTTCTGCTTGACGCGCGTCGCTTCGTCCATCTTCGATTCGACCCAGAGCTGCAGCGAGCCGGGCGTGTTCTCGTACGTCCGCTCGACGGTCGCCGGCACCATGCCGAGGCCGATCAGCTTGTCCGTCTCGTAGGCCGCGACTTCCGTGCGCCAGCTGTCCTGGAATTCCGGTTCCAGGTCGCCGCCGGGATTGACCGGGTGCTCCGGCTTCTCGTCGATCGTCTTGAACACGGCGTATCCGGTGGTGCCGTTGAGCTCGAGCGTCGCTTTGCGCGGAATCGTGACGCCCTTGCCGATGTCCTTCATGCCGACGATCTTCGCCTGGCGCAGGAAGTCCTCGACCTGCGGGCCCTGGATGACCTGTTGTGGCACGCGGCCGGCGATGCCGATCGACGAGCCCGCGACGACGACGGCCCACGCGAGCATGGATGCGAGGCGTTTCATGGGTGCGGCCTCCTGAGGCGTGGTGATTCTCGCCGTTCCCCCTCGGCGACGCAAGGCGCGCGCGCCACTGAGGAAATTACACCGGCGGGGGGAAACAAGTTGGAGTTGCCGAACCGGAGCCTTCGTGCGCTCCGTGGCGAACGCGTCTCGACGAGCGTCAGCGCCGATGCGGCTCCCCGGGCTTCTCGAGGCGGTACAGCACGCCGCTCTTGGCGACGTCGAACGTCTTCGACTGGCCGCGCGGAATGCTGAGCGTCTGCCAGGCCGGACCCGTCAGGTGCTTGGCGAGCAGCACGATCTGCCCGACGTGCGCCGCGTAGTGCGTCAGCTGGCGGTTGATCGCCTCGAGCACCGTGTACACCTCGCCGCGAAGGCGGATCGTCTTCTCGAGGTCGGCGGGCGTGAGCGCGCCGATCGTGTCGAGCGTGACCCGCCAGCCCTGCTCCCACCGGGTCACGACGGCCGCGCGCGAGTCGGCGGCCTCCGCCTCGAACTCCCGGTCGCGGTCGCGGTCCGGCTTCTCGCCGTCCGACGTCAGAAAGTCCGTCCAGCGCGAGCGCATGTTGCCCGCCATGTGCTTCATGAGGATGGCGATGCTGTTCGCCTCCGGGTCGATCGTGGCGAGGAGCTGCGCGTCGGAGACCTGCGCGATCGCCTTGTCGGCCTGCGACTTCAGCTTGCGCAGCTGCGTGAGCACGTCCTCGAGATAGTGCTGACCAATCATCGAGCTACCCCCGGCGCTTGAAGAACTGGATCGCCCGCTCGTGCGCGACCGCCGCCGCGCGCGTCCGAAACGTGCCCAGGTTGCGGCGCCGTCTCGTCCCTGGATCTTTCTTGCGCGAGTACAGTCGATACCGACCGTTCGGAAGCTTGCGAATCACGTGCACGCCCGCCGGGCCACCGGAAGATCATACCGCCCCGGCTATAGTAAGCGCACGTGCCGATCACGCTGCTCGTCCTCGCCGGGCTGCTGATTCTGGTCAGCCTGATCCAGCGGCTCGCCGCGCGGCTCGCCCTGCCCGCCTCGGTGATGCTGGCCGCCGTGGGCATCGCCTTGGGGACGTTCGCGGCGATCGTGGTCGATCACGCCGCCACCGGGGGCGCGCTGGGCGGGCTCGCGCACGCACTCACGGATCTGCCGATCGATTCCGACGCGTTTCTGTACATCCTGCTGCCCGCGCTGCTCTTCGAGTCCGCGCTCGCGATCGACGTCCGCCAGATGGCCGAGGACGCGGGCCCGATCCTCCTCCTGGCGATCGTCGCGGTTGTCATCGCGACGATGATCATCGGCGTCGCGCTGGAGCCGGTGGCGGGCGTGTCGCTCGCGGCGTGCCTCATGCTGGGCGCGATCGTCGCGACGACCGATCCCGTCGCCGTGATCGCGATCTTCCGCGACGTCGGCGCGCCCTCGCGCCTCATCCGCCTCGTCGAAGGCGAGAGTCTGCTGAACGACGCGGCGGCCATCACGCTCTTTGCCGCGCTCGTCGACGTCGTCGCCGGCCACCGCCACCTGGGCGGCGCCGCCACGGCGCTGACGTTCGTGCGGACGCTCGTCGGCGGGGTGCTCGTGGGCCTGATTGGCGCGCGGGTCGTCGTGTGGCTGCTGTCGTGGCTGCGCGACCTGCGTCCCGCTCAAGTCACCCTCACCCTCGCCCTCCCCTACGTCGTCTTCATCCTCGGCGACCATTGGCTGGGCGTTTCGGGCGTGGTCGCCGCGGTGACGTCCGGGCTGGTGCTGAGCGCGCTCGGCCAGCCGCGGATTCCGCCCGCCGACTGGCACTTCCTGCATGACTTGTGGGCGCAGCTGGCGTTCTGGGCCAGCTCGCTGATCTTCATCCTCGCGTCGCTGCTCGTGCCGCGGCTGCTCGTGGACGTGGGCTGGATGGACGCGGTCCGGCTCGGCGTGCTGATCCTCGCGGCGCTCGTCGCGAGGGCGCTGGTGCTCTTCGTCCTCGAGCCGGTGCTGACGGCGCTCAAGTGGAGCCAGCGCGTGGACGCGCGGTACAAGCTCGTCGTCATCTGGGGCGGCCTGCGCGGCGCGGTGACGCTCGCGCTGGCCCTGGCCGTGACGGAAAACGCGGCGCTGCCGCACGACGTGCAGCGCTTCATCGCCGTGCTGGCGACCGGCTTCGTGCTGTTCACGCTGCTGGCGCAGGGCCTGACGCTGCGGCCGCTGATCCGGCTGCTCCGGCTCGATCGCCTCTCGCCGACCGACCAGGTGCTGCGGTCGCAGGTGCTGGCGCTGTCGCGCCGGCGCGTCGCCGACGCGATCCACACCGTCGGGCGCGAGCACGGATTTCCGGACGAGCTCATCGACCAGGTCGCGGCCGCGTACCGCCCGACGGCCGCCAGCGCGCCGCTCTCCGACGCGAAGGCCGCCGACGAGGAGGGCGCGATCCGGCTGGGGCTGGTCGCGCTCGCCGGCCGCGAGCGCGAGCTGGTGCTGCAGCATTTCGCCGCGCGCACCGCGTCGGGGCGGATCGTCGAGGAGCTCCTCGAGGACGTCGAGCGGCTGATCGATCGCACGCGGCTCAAGGGCGGCACGGAGTACCTGCGCACGGCGGAGGACGCGGCCGGCTTCTCGTGGCAGGTCCGCTGGGCGCAGGTCCTGCATCGCCACGGCATCGAGCAGCCGCTGGTGGATCGGCTCGCGGATCGATTCGAGCGATTGCTGGTCAGCCGCATCGTGCTCGAGGAGCTGACGCCGTACGTCGAGGACACGCTGGCGCCGCTCATCGGACCGGGGCCTGCCGCCGCGGTCCGCGGCGCGCTCCGGCAGCGGCAGCAGATGGCCGACGCCGCGCTCGAGGCGCTGCGCGCGCAGTACGGCGCGTACTCGCACCTGCTCGAGCAGCGGTTCCTCAATCGTGTGGCGCTGCGGCGCGAGGACCTCGAGTACCGAACGCTCTTCGAGGAGCGGCTCATCGGGCCGGAGCTCTACGGCGCGCTGGGCCGCGATCTGCAGATCGCGCGGGCGAGGATCGAGCGCCGGCCGCATCTGGACCTCGGACTGGACGCACGCGAACTCGTGGCCCACGTGCCGCTGCTCGGGGGCCTCACCCCGGCGCAGCTCGATCGCGTGGCGCGCCTGCTGCGCTCGCGGCTGGCCGTCCCCGACGAGCGGCTGATCTCGGCGGGCGAGCGCGGCGACTCCATGTACTTCATTGCGTCCGGCGTCGTGGACGTGCGGGCGGCGGGCCAGACGATCCTGCTCACGCGCGGCGATTTCTTCGGCGAGATGGCGCTCGTGCTCGATCAGCCGCGTCAGGCGGACGTCACGGCGCGATCGTACTGCCAGCTGCTCGTGCTCGAGGCGCGGGACTTCCAGGCGCTCATCCGCGGACACCGCGACATCCGCGAGCAGATCGACCGCGCCGTCGCCGACCGCACGCGCATGAACGAGGCGCGCCCGGAGAATGCGCGATGACGACGACCCGTGTGGAGGCGTTCAGCGACGGCGTCATCGCCATCCTCATCACGATCATGGTGCTCGACCTGAAGATGCCGGAAGGCGCGGCGAGCTGGGCGGCCATCCGCGAATCCGGACTCGCCTTGAAGCTGCTGACCTACCTGCTCAGCTTCGTCATGCTCGGCATCTACTGGAACAATCATCACCACATGTTCCACGTCACGACGCACGTCAACGGCAAGATCCTCTGGGCCAATCTGCACCTGCTGTTCTGGCTCTCGCTCGTGCCGTTCACGACGGCCTGGGTGGGATCGAGCCACAACGACAAGATCCCGACCGCCGTGTACGCGACCGTCTTTCTGTGCGCGGGGCAGGCGTGGGATATCCTGGCGAGGCAGATCGTCGGCCTGCAGGCCAACAACGCCGCGCTCATGGCGCTCGTGAGCGACGCGCGCAAGGGGCTCATCTCCCGGCTGCTCTATGCCGCGGCGATCGGCGCCGCGTTCTTCTATCCGG
>DATIWF010000177.1:0-2142 GCA_035519535.1 Vicinamibacterales bacterium
GGCGCCACAAAGAGGCGGCGATGCGATCGATCGACGCGGGCGCCGCGTCGATTCGCGCCGGCAACTCGTTCCTGATCTTTCCGGAGGGGACGCGCAGCCGCACCGCCGATCTGCTGCCGTTCAAGAAGGGCGGCTTCATCATGGCGATCAAGGCGGCCGCGCCGATCGTGCCGGTCGCCGTGCAGGGCGGCCGCGACGCGATGCGCAAGGGCAGCGCGATCATCCGCCCGGTCACCGTCAGCATCCGCGTCGGCGAGCCAATCGAG
This sequence comes from Vicinamibacterales bacterium, assembly GCA_035519535.1. Taxonomy (GTDB): domain Bacteria; phylum Acidobacteriota; class Vicinamibacteria; order Vicinamibacterales; family SCN-69-37; genus DATEGZ01. The sequence goes on from DATIWF010000177.1 coordinate 267, forward strand.
ACGACCGGCCTCGACGTCGACGACCGCGGACGCGTCATCGACGAGGTTCGGTCGCGTATTGCCGCGCTGCTCGCCGAAGGCGTCGTGACCGACCGTACGTAGTGTCCGCCTCCTATGAGGCGGGTGGACGTCAAGCTCCCAGTTTATTCTGCGTCCTCGAACACACCACATCGAGGCCGCCGAGCAGGCCCTCCCCAACCGCAGGGCCCGCGCAGGCGGCCGGTCGATCGCGCCGGCGAGACGACCACGACGACAACGACGCTCGGCGAGCTGGTGGCTTCGTGGTCGTAGGAGCCGGGCTCCCACGCACCTCCTATCCGTGCCGGTGCGGTGCACCAGTCACCAGAGACTTCATTCGTGAAGCCTGGAAGCGGGACTCTCTTCTTTAGGTCGGTTCCCTCGGAACCCGGCGGATACCCAGAGGCCCGCGCCAGCTCGCGCGCGATCGCGCGGTCGTTACGTTTTCAGCAGGGCGCCCTCCGGCAGCACGCCGGTGGCTCCGTAGCGCCACCAAGCGATCAGCAATTTGCGCGCGAGGGCGACGATCCCAATGCGACGCAGGCGGCGGCTGTGGGCAAAGCGCTCGCGATACCAGCGGCTCAGCGCGCTCAGCGGCTGGTAGCGCAGCCAACTCCACGCGAGCTGCACGATCATCCGTCGGACGTGGCGATTCCCCGCGCGGGTGATGCCTTGATCATGGGCGGTCTGACCGCTTTGATACGGGGCGGGGACCACGCCGACTAACGCGCCGAGCTCGCGCCCATTGCGAATCTGCCGCCAGCCGAAAATTTCGGTCGTCAACGACCATGCCCCCGTCGATCCGATGCCGCGCAACGTTTGGAGGCGGCCCACCCAGCGGCCGGTGTCGGTCCCCGGGTCGACCGGGAGCGCCGCCCGTGCGGCGTCGATCGCCGCCAGTTGCGTCGTCAGCACGTCCCGCTGCGCCCAGACGTACGTCAGGCGCTGGACGAGGCCCGGCGGCAGCGGCGTCCCATCCCACCGGCGGGCCGCGGCCAGCCGCCCCAGAAAATCGGCGCGCACGGGGAGCTGGATCCCGTGGGTCGCGAGTAAGCCGTGCAGCCGATTGGTCAGCCGCGTGCGCTCCTGCTGGAGTGTCTCCCGCAACCGATGCAGGTGGCGGGCGTCCTCCTCGGCTTCACTGGGCACGCGCACGACGCGCCACACACGATCCTCCCCCTGCACGAAGCGCTCGAGTAACCGCAGCAACCCCGTGAGATCGAGACGGTCCGTCTTCGCACGCCGCGCGCGACGATTCACCTCAATACTCGACGAGTCCACGACCTGATTCGTCCACGCCTGGGCGATCGCCCAGCGATGCAGCCAGAATCCCTCGCGGCCCGCTTCATAGCAGCTCATCACCCGCGCGTCGCCCGGCAGCCCGAAGCGCCTCTTCGCGCGCGCCACCTCCTCCAGCAGCCGGTCCACCGCCCCCGCCGCCACCTCGCGCAGCCGCGGCCGCTGCCCGCCGCCGACCGTGAGCCCCACTTTCCACGTCCGTTCACTCAACTCCAACGCGACGAACAACACGGGCGCCGCGGTAGACTCATTGCCACGGGTCATGGTCATCATTTGACACGCTCCTTGATGAGTGAGATCTCAGGAGCGTATCAGCCATGACCCGCGCTCGCGTTTCATAGTCTCTTCAGGCGGACCTTGCCGAGCGCCGACGACAAGTCCGGCTGAAGCCGGACACTACGTACTGCCTGCGAGCGCGGCCTTCACCCGCTCCGGCGTGAACGGCGCTTCGCGGAGGCGGACACCGGTCGCGTCGAAGATCGCGTTGCCGACGGCGGCGGCGACCACCGTGATCGCCGTCTCTCCAGCGCCGGTCGCTTCGACTCCAGCGCGATTGATC
>DATIWF010000178.1:0-2404 GCA_035519535.1 Vicinamibacterales bacterium
GCCGAACTTGGCGGTGTCGGCGGCGATCACGATGTCGCACGCGAGCGCGATCTCGCAGCCGCCGCCGAGCGCGAAGCCGGCGACCGCGGCGATGACCGGCTTGCGGATCGACCGGATGCGCTCCCAGTTGCGCGTGATGTATTCCGACTTGTAGACGTCCATGTAGGACCAGTCCTTCATCGCGCCGATGTCGGCGCCGGCCGCGAACGCCTTCTCGTTCCCGGTAATCACGATGGCGCCGATGCCCTCGTCCTTCTCGAACGCGGCGAGCGCATCGCCGAGCTCGTTCATCAGCGCGTCGTTGAGCGCGTTGAGCTGCTTCGGGCGATTCAGGGTGATGAGGCCGACGCGGCCGCGGGTCTCGGTGAGGATGTTCTCGTAAGCCATCGGCTCTCTCCTTCGCGTGTCAACCCGGCTTCAGCGCGCTCGCGATCGATCGCGCGGCCTCGCCGAGGTGGATGGTGTCCATGCCCACCGCGACGAGCGTGTAGCCCTGCGCGACGAACGCCTTCGCTTTTGCGGCCGAACCGACGTAGATGCCGAGTGCGCGGCCCGCCTTCCGGCACGCCTCCGCGACGCGCGCGATCGCGGCGAGGACATCGGGATGCTCGACTTCGCCGAGCCGTCCCATGCTGCCCGAGAGATCGTAGGGGCCGACGAAGACTGCGTCGACACCGTCGACCGCGACGATCGCATCGATCGCCTCGACCGCGGCGATGTGCTCGCACTGGACGCACACCGCCGTCGCATCGTCCGCGGTGCGGACGTAGCGCTGGAAATCGAACCCGTATCCCTGCGCCCGCACGAGTCCCACGCCGCGGACGCCCCGCGGCGGGTACTTGCAGAACGACACGATCGACTTCGCCTGCGCCGCGCTGTTCACCATCGGCACCACGACGCCCGCCGCGCCGATGTCGAGCGCCTTCTTGAGCGTCGCCTCGCCGCCGTCCGGAACGCGGACGACGCAGGGCACGCGCGACGCCTGGAGCAGGCTCTGCGCCGCGAGGAAGTCGAGCGCGGCATGCTCGGTATCGACGAACAGCCAGTCGAGGCCGGCCGCCGAAAGCACCTCCGCAACCTCCGGTGCCGGCAGCGTGACGATCATCCCGACGAGCAGCTCGCGCCGCCGCAGGCGTTCGGCGAACGCCTGAGACGCTAAAGGGACGGCCGTCATCGCGCGCCGCTCTTCTTGTACGCCCCGAGCGGCAGCACGTCCGGCAGCTGGAGCCGCGGACGGTCCGGCTCGACCGCGGTCAACGCGGTCGTCTCCCTCATCGTGCGGAGGCTGCGCACCGCGAGCTCCTGGTACTGGCGCGTCGCGTCGCCTTTCCACCGCAGCTCCTCCGGGGTCAGTTCGCGCAGCACGCGTGCCGGGATGCCGGCCACGAGTGTCCGCGGCGGGACCTCCATCCCGGCTTTCACGAACGCGAGCGCGGCGACGATCGCCCACTCGCCGATCACCGCGTTGTCGTTCACCACCGCGTTCATGCCGACGAGCGCGTGAGTCCGGATGCGGCAGGCGTGCAGGATCGCGCCGTGGCCGATGTGGCCGTTCGCCTCGATCACCGTGTCCTCGTCGGGGAAGCCGTGGACCATGCAGCAGTCCTGCACGTTCGCCCCCTCCTCGATCACGATACGGCCGAAGTCGCCGCGGAGCGAGGCCGAGGGCCCGATGTACGCGCCGGGCCCGACGATCACGTCGCCGATCAGGATCGCCGACGGATGCACGAACGCCGATGGGTCCACCACCGGCGTGATGCCGTCGATCGTCCAGACTTTCACCATTGGGAGCGATTACACTTGAAGGCGTCCGATTCTAGCGCACGCTCGTGCTCCGACCCGCACTGCTGATCGCCGCCGCCGTGACGACCCAAGCCCACGCCTTCGACCTCCAGGGACATCGTGGCGCGCGCGGGCTCGCGCCGGAGAACACCCTGCCGGCGTTCGCGCGCGCGCTCACGATCGGCGTGACCACGCTCGAGCTCGATGCGGGCGTCACCGAGGACGGCGTGGTGGTGGTCGCCCACGACCGGCGGCTCAACCCCGACATCGCACGCGGGCCCGACGGCCGCTGGCTCGTCGGCCGCACGCGCACGATCCACGAGCTGACCTTCCACGAGCTCAGCCGATACGACGTCGGCCGTCTCCGCCCGGGGAGCGACTACTCGAAGCGCTTCCCCGAGCAGCGGCGCATGGACGGCGTCCGGATCCCGAAGCTCGAGGAGGTCTTCGAGCTCGCGCGCAAGGCGCACAACGGCGAGGTGCGGTTCAACATCGAGACGAAGCTCTCGCCGCTCGCCCCCGACGAGACGGCCGGCCCCGAGGCGTTCACGCGCGCCCTGATCCAGGTCGTCCGCGCGAACGGCGTCGAGCGCCGCACGATCATCCAGTCGTTCGACTGGCG
>DATIWF010000179.1:0-3066 GCA_035519535.1 Vicinamibacterales bacterium
GCCCGTGCAGTCGCATGCGGTGCGCCGCGAGTACTTCACGCGGCTGATTGCGCGGGGCGGGATGCGGATCGACGTGTGCCCGGACGACATCGCGATCGAGGGCGCCACCGCCATCGTCCGCGGGCGGGTCGAGATCCGGGCGGCGTCGGAAGGCGAGTCCGGCATGCCCGTGCGGGAGCTGCGCTACCTCGAAGTGGCGCGCAAGGGCCTGGATGGATTGTGGACGGCGGTCTGCGGGATGGACGGTCCGGTCCAGGACGCGTGATCGCGAGCGAGGGACATGGCCAAAGCCCTGGGCATGGGCGGCGTGTTCTTCACGTCGCCCGATCCGCGAGCGCTGCTGGCGTGGTACCAGCGCCATCTCGGTTTCGCGGCGTCGCCCGAAGCCGGCGTGGCGTTTCTGCCCGCGGCGATGCCCGCGAACGCCTACACCGTCTGGAGCGCGTTTCCGGCGTCCACCCGGTACTTCGATCCGTCATCGCGCGGATTCATGATCAACCTCGTCGTGGACGACCTGGACGCCGCGCTGGCGCAGGTCCGCAACGGCGGCGCGATCATCGTGGGCGCCGTCGAGTCCTTCGACAACGGCCGCTTCGGCTGGTTCGTCGATCCGGACGGCAACAAGGTGGAGCTCTGGGAGCCGCGGTGACGCGCCGAGCCGCGGCGGCCGCGAGGGCGTGCCGATCAGGCCGTCTCGCGTGACGCGCGGCGCGTGTTCGGCAGCCACGCCGCGAGCAGCCCGAGCGCCGGGAGAAACGCGCACACGCGGTAGACGACGTCGATGCTGGTGAGGTCGGCGAGCTTGCCCAGCGCGGCGGCGGCGACCCCCGCAACGCCGAAGGCGAAGCCGAAGAAAAGCCCCGACACGAGGCCCACCCGCCGTGGCGCCAGCTCCTGCGCGTAGACGAGGATCGCCGAGAACGCCGACGCCAGGATCAGCCCGATCACGACGCTCAGTATGGACGTCCAGAACAGGCTGACGTAGGGCAGCGCGAGCGTGAACGGCAGCACGCCGAGAATCGAGACCCAGATCACGAGCTTCCGCCCGATGCGATCGCCGATCGGTCCACCCGCGAATGTGCCGGCGGCGACGCCCGCCAGAAAGCCGAAGAGGTGGAGCTGCGCGGCCTGCACGGAGATCTGGAACTTGTGAATGAGGAAGAAGGTGAAGTAGCTCGTGAGACTCGCGAGGTACACGTACTTCGAGAAGACGAGGACGAGCAGAATCGCCATGCCGCGGCGCACCTCGCTCGGGGGCGGGCCCGCGCCCGCGGCCTTGACCGTCGCGGCCGCGCGGTGCATGCCGGTATGCGCGTACCACGCGCCGACGCGCCAGAGAATCGCGATGCCGGCCACCGCGAACACCGAGAACCACGCGATGCTGCCTTGGCCGCCGGGCGCGACGATGAACGCCGCCAGCAGCGGCCCGAGCGACGATCCGGCGTTGCCGCCGGTCTGAAAGAACGACTGCGCGAAGCCGTGCCGTCCGCCCGACGCCGCCCGCGCGATGCGCGACGATTCCGGATGGAACACCGCGGACCCGACCCCGATCAGCGCGGCGGCCGACAGAATCAGCCCGAAATGATTCGCCACCGACAACAGCAGCAGCCCGCCGAGCGTCGTCGTCATGCCGATCGCGAGCGAGTAGGGCTGCGGCCGCCGATCGGTGAAGTGGCCGACGACGGGCTGAAGGAGCGAGGCGGTGAGCTGGTTGCCGAGCGCGATCAGCCCGACGTGCAGGAAATCGAGATGAAACTTCGCCTTGAACAGCGGATACAGCGCCGGCAGCAGCGACTGCAGCAGGTCGTTCAGCAGGTGACTGACGGAGACGGCGACGAGGACCCTGAGGGCAGTGCGGGAGGCGGACGTCGACATGCGCTGGCGGAAGCGGGCGCCTACCCTCCGCGCGTGTGCATTTCCAGGTGCGCGTCCCGCTTCAGCACGCTCAGCGGAATGAATGCGCCGCGGTCGCGCACGGCGCGCCGCTCTTCGGCGCCGCGGTCGGCGCGGCTGGCCCAGACGGCCTGAATGAGCCGCAGCAGCGTGTCAGGTGACGCGCCGGCGCGCAGCGGCCGCCGCAGATCGGTCCCGTGCTGCGCGTAGAGACAGAGCAGCAGCACGCCGTCGGCCGTGAGCCGCGCGCGATCGCACGTCCGGCAAAACGGCTGCGTCGTCGAGGCGATGATCCCGAACGTGCGTCCGTCGGGCAGCCGGAACCGCTCGGCCGGCGCGGACGAGGGCTCGCCGACGGGCGTGATGGGACCGTAGTGATCGGTCAGGCGCGCCAGTACTTCCACGCGGGAGACGACGGCCTCCGGCCGCCACTTCGTCGCGCCGCCCACATCCATGTACTCGATGAATCGCGCCTCGGCGTGGATCTCGCGGGCGTACTCGAGCAGATCCACGAGCTCGTCGTCGTTGTCGCCGCGGGTGACGACCGTGTCGAGCTTGAGCCCGGTGAAGCCGGCCCGCTGGACCGCGTCGATGCCGGTCAGTACGCGATCGAGCGCGTCCAGGCGTGTGAGCCGGAGGAAGCGATCGCGTCGCAGCGTGTCCAGACTGACGGTGATCCGATGCAGGCCCGCGCGCTTGAGGTCCATCGCGGCGTCCGCGAGCAGGACGCCGTTGGTCGTCAGGGCCAGGTCGCGCAGCCACGGGCGGGTGGCGAGCAGTCGGACGAGCTCAGGCACGTCGCGGCGCAGGAGCGGCTCGCCGCCGGTCAGCCGGACACGGTCGACGCCGACCTCGGCGACGAGGTCCGCGAGCCGCGCGATCTCCTCGAACGTCAGCACGTCCTCGCGCGGCAGCCAGAGATATTCGTCCTCCGGCATGCAGTAGTGACAGCGCAGGTTGCAGCGGTCGGTCACCGAGAGCCGCAGGCTCTCGAGGGGGCGGTGAAGCTGGTCGCGAACAGGAACGGCCATGCACCCTCATGGGGCGGGAGACTGCTGCGTCGCGCGCGGCGACGGCAGCGTCGGGCCCGGCCTCATCGCGGCTTTGATGGTCATCCGGCCCTGCTCCGTCAAGCTCGCCCGCTGAGGCTCGAACGAAGCGCGAGGGTCGCGG
>DATIWF010000180.1:0-35977 GCA_035519535.1 Vicinamibacterales bacterium
TTTCGAGCTCTTTCAGCCGCTTGGCCTCGGGGACGCTCAGCCCGCCGAACTTGCGTCGCCAGGTGTAGTAGCTCGCTTCGGAGAACCCATGCCGTCGGCACAGGTCTTTCACCGGCAGCCCCGCATCCGCTTCCCGGAGAAACCCGACGATCTGTGCTTCCGTGAATCGCTTCTTCATCGTCCGACCCTTTCGCTAGGCCGGACTCTACATCCGAACGCTACTCAAATCCGGGGGGACGTCGGGCCTTCTGATCGACAAGTCGCACTCCTTGCAGACTGGCTCAAATACATGTCTCAAGACCTTGTCCGCCCGTTGATGTTCGTCGCTGCCCGACTTGCCGATTGGCCCCACGATGAAGCAGGTCCGTATGTCCTTGGCCACTTCTCACTCCCTCTCACGGCGGCAGTCAGTTCTTGGCGTGTTAGCGCGGTGTTAGCCCCAAACGAAACGGGCGTCTCCGCTTGCGCGAAAACGCCCGTGAAAGTTGGTTGCGGGGGCGGGATTTGAACCCGCGACCTTTGGGTTATGAGCCCAACGAGCTACCGGACTGCTCCACCCCGCGACAGATCATTCATGTTATCCCCCCAACGCCCGCCCGGTCAATCAGGCGGTCGACCCCTCACCACGATAGAATCCAGGGTTGGAGCGTGGCGTGAGAGTGCTGCAGGCGTTCAGCACGACGGTCGGCACGAAGATCCTCATCGCGCTCACCGGCCTCTGCCTCGTCGGCTTCCTGATCTTCCATCTCTTCGGCAATCTGCTCCTGTTCCTGGGCCCGGAGAGCTACAACGAACACGCCCACGCCCTCATCAGCAACCCGCTCATCGTCCCGGCCGAACTCGGGCTGGTCGCGATCTTCCTGCTCCACGTCTACAAGGCCGTCGTCAACTATGCAGCCAACCGGCGCGCGCGGCCGACCGGCTACGCCATGAAGAAGAACGCCGGCGGCGCGAGCCGCAAGACCCTCGGCTCGACGACGATGATCTGGTCGGGCGTCGTGATGTTCGGTTTCGTGCTCTTTCATCTCAACACCTTCAAGTACGGCCCGTACTACTCGACCAACACGGCCGGCGAGCGCGACCTGTACCGGCTGTTGATCGAAGTCTTCCACAAACCCGGCGACGTCGCGTTCTACGTGGTGTGCATGCTCATCATCGGGCTGCACCTGCGCCACGGCGTGTCGAGCGCCTTTCAGTCGCTCGGCCTGGTGCCCGAGCCATGGACGCGACGAGTGCTCAAGACGGGCCTGGTGCTGGCGCTCGCGATTGCGGGAGGCTTCGTGCTGATCCCGCTGTGGGTGTATTTCCGCCTGTGACGCTCGACTCCAAAGTGCCACCGGGGCCGCTGGCCGACAAGTGGGACCGCCACCGGTTCGAGTCGAAGCTCGTCAACCCGGCGAACCGGCGGCGCTTCACCGTCATCGTCGTCGGGACCGGGCTGGCGGGCGCGTCGGCCGCGGCGTCGCTCGGCGAGCTGGGCTACAACGTGCTCGCCTTCTGCATCCACGACAGCCCGAGACGCGCGCACAGCATCGCCGCGCAGGGCGGCATCAACGCGGCCAAGAACTATCAGAACGACGGCGACAGCATCTGGCGGCTGTTCTACGACACCATCAAGGGCGGGGACTATCGCTCGCGCGAAGCGAACGTGTACCGGCTGGCGCAGCTGTCGGTGAACATCATCGACCAGTGCGTCGCGCAGGGCGTGCCGTTCGCGCGCGAGTACGGCGGCCAGCTCGACAATCGATCGTTCGGCGGCGCGCAGGTGTCGCGCACGTTCTACGCGCGCGGTCAGACGGGCCAGCAGCTGCTCCTGGGCGCGTACCAGTCGATGATGCGCCAGGTCGAGCGCGGGTCGGTCCGGATGTTCCCGCAGCGCGAGATGCTCGACCTCGTCATCGTGAACGGCCGGGCGCGCGGCATCATCTGCCGGAATCTCGTCACCGGTCAGCTCGAACGCCACGTCGCCGACGCCGTGTGCCTCGCGACGGGCGGGTACGGGACGGCGTACTACCTGTCCACGAACGCCGTGAACTCGAACGTGACCGCCGCGTGGCGGGCGCACAAGCGCGGCGCGCTCTTCGCCAACCCGTGCTTCACGCAGATCCACCCGACCTGCATCCCCGTGTCGGGCGAGCATCAATCGAAGCTGACGCTGATGTCCGAGTCGCTCAGGAACGACGGCCGCGTGTGGGTGCCGAAGAACAAAGGCGACAAGCGCCATCCGAACGACATCCCGGAGGCCGAGCGCGACTACTACCTCGAGCGCAAGTATCCGAGCTTCGGCAACCTGGTCCCGCGCGACGTCGCCTCGCGCAACGCCAAGTCGGTCTGCGACGACGGGCGCGGCGTCGGCGACAGCGGCCTGGCGGTGTATCTCGATTTCCGCGACGCGATCCAGCGCCTCGGCCGCGACGTCATCGCCGCGCGCTACGGCAACCTGTTCGAGATGTACAAGAAGATCACCGACCAGGATCCGTATCAGGAGCCCATGCGCATCTACCCCGCCATCCATTACACGATGGGCGGCCTGTGGGTGGACTACAACCTGATGAGCAACGTGCCCGGCTTGCACGTGCTTGGCGAAGCGAACTTCTCGGACCACGGCGCCAATCGGCTGGGCGCCAGCGCGCTGATGCAGGGCCTCGCGGACGGATACTTCGTCATCCCGTACACCCTCGCGCACTATCTGGCGTCGACGCCGCTCGAGAAGGTCACCGACGACCACGACGCATTTCGCGAGGCCGCGGACAGCGTCCAGGCGCGCATCAACACGCTGCTGTCGATCAAGGGCCGGGAGACGCCGCGCGAGCTCCATCGCCGCCTCGGCCACATCATGTGGGACGACGTCGGCATGTCGCGGACGGAAGCGGGTCTGAAAGCGGCACTCGAGCGGATCCCGAAGCTGCGCGAGGAGTTCTGGCAGAACGTCTCGGTCCCCGGCGAGCCCAACAACCTGAACAAGAACCTGGAATACGCCGGCCGCGTCGCCGACTACCTGGAGTTCGCCGAGCTCTTGGCCGCGGACGCGCTCCATCGCACGGAGTCGTGCGGCGGGCACTTCCGCGAGGAAAGCCAGACGCCCGACGGCGAGGCCAGACGGGACGACGAGCACTTCACGTACGTCGCGGCGTGGGAGTTCACCGGCGTCGGCAAGCCGGCGACGCTCCACAAGGAGCCGCTGGCGTTCGAGAACGTCAAGCCCTCGCAGCGGAGCTACAAGTGAAGATTCACTTGCGCGTGTGGCGACAGAACGGCCCGAAGGCACCGGGCCGGCTCGTGGACTACACCGCCAACGACGTGTCGCCCGACATGTCCTTCCTCGAGATGCTGGACGTCGTCAATGAGGAGCTCATCAAGAAGGGCGAAGAGCCGATCGCGTTCGACTCCGACTGCCGGGAGGGGATCTGCGGCGCGTGCGGGTTCCTGATCAACGGCCGGCCGCACGGGCCGGACGCGGGGACCACGACGTGTCAGCTCCACATGCGGCGGTTCAAGGACGGCGACACGCTCACGCTCGAGCCGTGGCGCGCGCGGGCGTTCCCCGTGCTTCGCGACCTCGTCGTCGATCGCACGGCGTTCGATCGCATCATTCAGGCGAGCGGATTCACGTCGGTGAACACGGGCGGCGCCCCGGACGGCAACACGGTGCTCATCGGCAAGGACACGGCCGAGCGCGCGATGGACGCGGCGCAGTGCATCGGCTGCGGCGCGTGCGTGGCCGCGTGCAAGAACGCGTCGGCCGCGCTGTTCACCTCGGCCAAGATCACGCACCTCGCGCTCCTGCCCCAAGGCGAGGTCGAGCGCGGCGCGCGCGCGCTCGGCATGGTCGCGCGCATGGACGCCGAGGGCTTCGGCTCGTGCTCGAACGAGGGCGAGTGCGAGGCCGTGTGCCCGAAGGGGATTTCGCTGACGAACATCGCGAGGATGAACCGCGAGTTCTGGCGGGCGCTGCTAGGGTAAATCGCCGCCGCCGCCGCCGCCGCCACCGCCACCGCCTCGGCCCGTCACGCCGTTTCCGTACTTCACCACCCTGCGCGCCTTCATGTCGTAGACGTCGCCCTGCGACAGCACGAAGTAGGGCTTCTCCCACGGCTCGTAAGCGCGCGTGTTGTCGTGGACCGCGACCTTCCACTTGCCCATGACCTCGAACTGGTCGCCGTGGACGATGATGCCCGTGTCCTCGGACAGGCCGATGCCGAGCAGGTCGGGATATTTCTTGATGACGGGAATCAAATCGTCCCAGCGGTTGCGCGCGTTGATGTGCTGGTCGATCGCCACGTGGCGCAGAAAGGCGAAGCCGTGCTGATGCGCGGCCTCCTCCGTCATCATGATGTCGGGGCCCTTCGTGTCGCCGCGGACAAGATAGTCGCCCTGAATCGTGGCGCCGGCCGAGCTCCCCGCAATCACGCCGCCGCGGTCGAGCACCTTCCGGAACTCCTCGAGGGCGCGCGTGCCGGCGTAGGAGTCGACGCCGTTCCACTGCCGGCCGCCGTCGAACCACACGCCGTTCGCGGTGAGGAGCGGCTTGACGAACTCCTCGGTGTTCGCGACCTTCGGGTCCGCGGTGTGGAGCATCGCGACGTGCGTCAAACCGCGCTTGATCCACGGCGCGAGCACGGTCGTCTCGTTGTAGACGCGCAGGCTGCCGTCCGGATTGCGGTTGCCGTTGTTGGTCGGGATGATGACGAAGTTCTTGTCTGGGCCGCCGGCAAGCTGGATGAACTTCTGCGCGAGCCCGGAGCTCTCCTGCATGTTGCCGCCGATGATGACGAGCGAGCCGTTGGCGGGCCCGTACTGCGGGGCGTCGTCGAGCGGCGGCGCGGTCGCATGGGCGCCAAGGGTAAATGCGATGACTCCAACGGCCGCCGCAAGAACGAACCGAAGGCTACGTAGGCGCATGCCCATCCTCCTGGAAGAAATCGCCCGGCGTATTCTCGCGCAGGAGACAGGCCAGGAGAAGTCTGGCGGTTTCAGGGAAAAACACCCCGGGGGTATTTTCCCAGCCTACCGCCCGATTCGCCCGTCATCGTCCAGGTCGACGCCGACTTGCTTTTCGAGGCGCTCAATCACCGCACGCACGATCTGCTGGGTCCGCCGCATGTCCGCTTCGAGCCGCTCGATGCGCTGCTCGACCGTCGCCGTGCGGTCTGCCTGCGTGGTGATTTGACTTTGTTGGTACAGGTCCCAGAACAAGCCCATACGCAAAGTATGAGGCCGCCCGGCTGGCAATCAGCTCAACAGGAAGGAAAAACCGAGAACGATTCTGTGCGTATCAGAAGCGCGGGCCGTCTCGGCGGAGGCTCACAACCGAGCCCCACAGCCCGACGACGATCAACACGCATCCGACGACGCTCACAAACGGTACCATTTCGCCCGCCCCCTGGGAATGGGGATGTGCATGCTACCACTGCAAGGGCTGTACCGGTACAGCGATTTTTGACCCTTACGCAAGATTGGCGCGAACTCCCGAAAATTGCCGGACGAAGGTGAGATCAGCAGACGACCCGCGGCCATTCCTGCTCTCGGGGATTACGGAAGTGATGGGGTCCCCACCCCTTCGGAACCCCACTGGAAACCCCATCGCTACACTCCAATGACCGTCGTCAGCTCCTTCACGGCCGCCGCCGACTTCATGAGAGCGGCCTGCTCCTCCGCCGTGAGCTTGATTTCGATGACCTGCTCCACCCCGGCCTTGCCCAGCTTGACGGGGACCCCCAGGAACTGGTCCCGGATGCCGTATTCCCCGCGAAGGAAAACCGAACACGGCATGATGGCCTTCTTGTCCTTGAGGATCGCCTCGACCATCTCGGCCGCCGCCGCCCCCGGGGCATACCAGGCGCTCGTCCCGACCAGCTTGGTGATCTCCGCGCCCCCGTTGGCCGTGCGCTGGCAGATGGCGTCGATCCGTTCCTTGGGCATGAGCTCGGTGATCGGGATCCCCGCCACCGTCGAGAACCGGGGCAGAGGCACCATCGTGTCGCCGTGCCCGCCGAGCACGAAGGCGTGGATGTTCTCGACCGACACGTTCAACTCCATGGAGATGAACGTCCGCATGCGTGCGGAGTCCAGAACGCCGGCCATCCCGATGACCCGCTCGCGCGGAAACCCGCTGAGCCGATAGACGGCCTGGCACATGGCGTCGAGCGGGTTGGCGACCGGAACGATGATGCAGTTGGGCGAGTGCTTGACGACCTCCGCGGTCACCGACTGCATGATTTTGTAATTGACCGAGAGGAGGTCGTCGCGGCTCATGCCCGGCTTTCTGGGCACGCCCGAGGTGATGACCACGACGTCGGAATTGGCGGTGGCGGCGTAGTCCGTCGTGCCAATGAGCCGCGAATCCGACCCGTCGATCGGGCACGCCTCAAAGATGTCGAGCGCAATCCCCTGCGCCTTCTCGCCGGCGATGTCCACGACGACGACGTCCGCCAGCTCCTTGACGGCAATCGCCCGCGCCACCGTCGCGCCGACATTGCCCGCTCCGCCAACCACGGTTACTTTTCGATTCATAGATCCGGGTCTCCAGATGCCTGGTGCCTAGTGCCTGCTTCCCATGTTCTCGATCATCGCGGTGCCAAATTCCGACGTCTTGAGCTCCGTGGCTCCGGGAATCAGTCGCGCCAGGTCGTACGTGACGCGCTTGGACGCGATGGTCCGCTCGAGCGACGTCATGACGAGGTCCGCGGCCTCGGTCCAGCCGAAGTAGCGGAGCATCATCTCGCCCGAGAGAATCACCGACCCGGGGTTGACCTTGTCCTGGTTCGCGTACTTGGGCGCCGTGCCGTGCGTCGCCTCGAACACGGCGTGCCCGGTGACGTAGTTGATGTTGCCGCCCGGAGCGATCCCGATGCCCCCCACCTGCGCCGCCAGCGCGTCGGAAATGTAGTCGCCGTTCAGATTCGGCGTCGCGATCACATCGTACTCGGCGGGGCGCGTGAGGATCTGCTGCAGGAACGCATCCGCAATGACGTCTTTGACAACGAGGCCGCCCGGCAGCCGGCACCAGGGCCCGCCATCGAATTCCGTCGCGCCGAAGTCGCGCTTGGCCAGCTCGTAGCCCCAGTCGCGGAACGCGCCCTCCGTGAACTTCATGATGTTGCCCTTGTGAACGAGCGTCAGGCTCTTGCGCTTGTTCGCGATCGCGTACTCGATGGCGGCGCGGATCAACCGCTCGCTGCCCTCGCGCGAGATCGGTTTGATGCCAATGCCGCTCGTGGCCGGGAACCGAATCTTCTTGTAGAGCTTCGGAAACGCTTCGGCGAAGACCTTTCGAAACGTCTCGGCTTCGGGCGAGCCCTCCTTGAACTCGATGCCGGCGTAGATGTCCTCCGTGTTCTCGCGGAAGATGACCATGTCCACGAGGTCCGGGCGCTTGACGGGCGTCTCCATCCCCTTGAAGTACCGCACCGGCCGGAGGCAGACGTAGAGGTCGAGCTCCTGCCGAAGCGCGACGTTGAGCGATCGAATGCCGCCGCCGACCGGCGTCGTGAGCGGGCCCTTGATGCCCACGAGATATTTGCGAAACGCCGCGAGCGTGTCGTCGGGAAGCCAGTTCCCCGTTTGCTTGAACGCCTTCTCGCCCGCGAGCACTTCCATCCATTCGATCTTCCGCCGCCCGCCGTACGCGTGCGCCACGGCCGCGTCGAACACGTGCACGCTTGCACGCCAGATGTCCGGACCAGTGCCGTCGCCCTCGATAAACGGCACGATCGGCCGATCCGGCACGGCAAGCCGGCCATCCGTGCGCGTGATTGCGTCGCCGCTCATTCGCTCCTCGTTTTTAGGTCACGTCCCCGCTGGACGTCACGAGATCTTCACAGAAACTGTGGAAAAGTTTGTGGAAAACTCCCGCCGAATCGCCGGTACTCCGCGACTTTGCTGACGATGGAGCGGATTGCACCAACTTGGTGCGACCGGCCGGAGCGACATTATAGCTAAAGCACGATGCTGGGTGCTGAGTGCTGGGTGCTGGGTGCTTGGTGCGACTGCGCGCGCTATCGCAGCGTGATGCGAAATGATGCGCCTGTTGAGATCTCCACGACTTCGACCGCGTCCGTGCCGATGCTGCGGACGGTGAACTTGCCGATCGTGTCTCCCGGCTTCACGACTTGCACATCGTCGCCGACAGAAAAGGCTGCGGTTCGAAGCAAACCACCATCTGTAGTGTTCGCGACGATGGCGAGCAGTTTGGGAAGAACCGGCGCGGGCGGTGCGTCGACAGGAGTTTCCGCGACCGGCTCCGGCGTCTTCACGCGGACGGGCTCGGGACGCGCGCCAAAACGGAATGGATCGCGATGCGGCTGCGGAAGATCCGGCGTGATTTCGATCCGGCGCTTGAGACGATCGACCTGGGCCGCGACGTCCGCGACCACGGGGGAGACCTGATCCGCGCTCGAGGCGGCATCAGCCGGACCGATCGGCGTGGGCGATGGCGCGGCCGGCGCGACGACCCACGACACGAGCAGGACGACGCCGGCCAGCAATAAGAGCGGAGCGACCCGGTGCATCTCGGCCTCCGAGCTACGAAATCGTACTACCAGACGCCGATCGTGACAAGGCAAGTCGTGCTAAGATTTGTCGTGCCCGTTGTTTTCCCGTCAGAACTGGCACGTTCCCTCCGCCACGCCCGAGTCGTCGCTGTCATTCCCTCTCGCTATCGGTCCACGCGGTTGCCCGGCAAGCCGCTCGCACTCATTGCCGGAAAGCCGATGGTCGAGCACGTGTGGCGAAGCGCGGCCGACGCGCGTCGTGTCAGCGCCGCCGTCGTCGCGACCGACGACGAGCGCGTCGCGCGCGCGGTCGACGAATTCGGCGGCATCGCGGTCATGACGCGCACCGATCATGCGACCGGCACCGATCGCCTGGCGGAGGTCGCCGCCGAGCTCACGTGCGAGCTCATCGTCAACGTGCAAGGCGACGAGCCACTGATTACCCCGCAGGCGATTGACGACGCCGTCGCGCCGCTCCTCGACGATGACGGGGAACGAATGGGGACCCTTCGCAAGCGCCTCGACGATCCGCGCGACCTGACGGACCCCAGCGTGGTGAAGCTGGTCGTGGACCGCGATGGCTACGCGCTCTACTTTTCGCGCGCGCCGATCCCGCACGTCCGACCCGGCCAGGCGGCTCCGGTCATGTGGCGACATCTGGGCCTTTACGTTTATCGGCGGTCCTTCCTGCTGGAGTTAGCCGCCCTGCCCCAGACCCCCCTCGAGCTGGCCGAGGGCCTCGAGCAGCTCCGGGTCCTCGAGCACGGCTACCGGATTGGGACCGTTGAGACATCAGTGGACACAATCGGCGTCGACACGCCGGAGGACCTCGAACGCGTGCGACGGCTGGTCGAAGCCGGCACCCGGACCTGAAAGCGAGCTATGGCGCAGACTGACCGACAGCGACCCGTCAAATACATCTTCGTGACCGGAGGCGTCGT
This sequence comes from Vicinamibacterales bacterium, assembly GCA_035519535.1. GTDB lineage: Bacteria > Acidobacteriota > Vicinamibacteria > Vicinamibacterales > SCN-69-37 > DATEGZ01. Next base: position 9,434 of record DATIWF010000180.1, read on the forward strand.
CTCCTCCCTGGGCAAGGGCCTGGCCGCCGCCTCCATCGGCTGTCTCCTCGAACGCCACGGCTACAAGGTCGCCCTCCAGAAGTTCGATCCTTATATCAATGTGGATCCGGGCACGATGAGCCCCTACCAGCACGGCGAGGTCTACGTGACCGACGACGGCGCGGAGACGGACCTCGACCTGGGGCACTACGAGCGGTTCACCGGCATGATCTCGTCGCGGAACAACAACTGGACCACGGGGAAGATCTACCTGTCGGTGATCCAGAAGGAGCGCCGGGGCGACTACCTCGGGCGGACGGTGCAGGTCATCCCGCACATCACGAACGAGATCAAGGACAGCATTCGGTCGGCCGCCCAAGACGTGGACGTTCTGCTGGTTGAAATTGGGGGCACGGTCGGCGACATCGAGAGCCTCCCGTTCCTCGAGGCGATTCGGCAGTTCCGCCAGGACGTCGGCAAGGAGAACACCCTCTACATCCACCTCACGCTCGTTCCGTTCATTTCATCGGCGGGCGAACTCAAGACGAAGCCCACGCAGCACAGCGTTCGCGACCTGCGGTCCATCGGCATCCAGCCGGACGTGCTGCTGTGCCGGACCGAGCGCCCCCTGGAGCAGGATCTGAAGCGGAAGATCGCGCTCTTCTGCGACGTCGACGAGGAAGCCGTCATCACCGCCCGCGACGTCTCGAGTATTTATGAGGTGCCGCTGAATCTGGCAAGCGAGGGGCTGGACCGGATCCTCCTGACTCGGCTGCACTTGCCCGAGACCGAAGCGCGGATGGACGACTGGCGGGATCTGATGGACCGCATCAAGAACCCGATCGACGAGATCACCATCCACTTCGTGGGGAAGTACGTCGAGTACGAAGACTCCTACAAGAGCATCAACGAGGCGCTCTATCACGGGGGCTTCCGACACCGGCTGAAGGTGAATTTGAGGTACATCGAAGCCGAGGCGTTGGAACAGGAGGACGGGCTGGCGGCGCTCGAGGGCGCGGTCGGGATCCTCGTGGCGCCGGGATTTGGGGACCGCGGCAGCCGCGGCATGATGGCCGCCGCCCAGTACGCCCGCAGCCGGAAAATCCCCTACTTTGGGATCTGCTACGGCTTCCAGTGGGCGGTCGTCGAGTTTGCTCGCAACGTCGCCGGCCTGGAGGGCGCCGATTCCACCGAGGTCGTCGAAGAGCCGTCCCACAAGGTCATCTACAAGCTTCGAGACCTGCTGGGTGTGGACGACATGGGGGGCACGATGCGCCTCGGCAGCTACGCCTGCCGCCTGTCGCCGGATTCTCTGGCCTTCCGGCTCTATGGCGAGGAGATCATCCACGAGCGCCATCGCCACCGGTACGAGTTCAACTGCTTGTACGAGAAGACGTTGACCGACGCCGGGCTCAAGATCGTGGGCCGGTCGCTTGACGGCAAGTTCGTCGAGATCGTCGAGCTGCCCGGCCATCCGTGGTATCTGGCGGTGCAGTTCCACCCCGAGTTCAAGTCCAAGCCGCTCCGGCCGCATCCGCTGTTCGCCGGCTTCGTGGAGGCCGTCTATAAGAAGAAGATGGCCTTGCAGGGAATTGCCACGAACGTCACCGCGATCGCCGATCGGCGGGCCAGGACCCTATAATGACTTCGCGTGTCCAACCCGTCCGCTTTCCCCTCCGTGCGCCGGGTAGCCATCGCCGACGGGGTCACCCTGGGCGAGGACCCGCTGGTCCTGATCGCCGGCCCCTGCGTTATTGAGAGCGACGCGCACGCCGTCTTCATCGCGCGATCCGTGGCGGATATCGCGCGCCGGGCGGGCGTGCCCTATGTCTTCAAGGCGTCCTTCGACAAGGCCAACCGCACTTCCGGCAGGTCGTTCCGCGGGCCGGGGCTGGAGGCCGGCCTGGCGGCTCTCGACAAGGTCAAGCGGGAAGTCGGCGTGCCCATTCTGACGGACATCCATGAGCCAGGCCAGGCCGTGGCCACCGCGCAAGTCGCCGACGTTCTTCAGATCCCGGCGTTCCTCTCCAGACAGACGGATCTGATCGTCGCCGCGGCCAGAACCGGCCGCGCCGTGAACGTGAAGAAGGGTCAGTTCCTGGCGCCGCTCGACATGCGCCACGCGCTCGACAAGGTCCGATCCGCGGGCAACGACCGCGTGTTCCTGACCGAGCGCGGCGTCTCGTTCGGGTACAACAACCTCGTCGTGGACATGCGGGGCTTCCCGATCATGCGCGGACTTGGGGCGCCGGTGGTCTTCGATGTCACACACTCACTCCAGCTTCCCGGAGCGGGCGATGGCGTCACGGCGGGACTCGCGGAGTACATCGAGCCGCTGGCGCGCGCCGGAGTCGGCGCGGGCGTGGACGGCGTGTTCCTGGAAGTCCACGAGGACCCGGCCAAGGCCAAGAGCGACGCCCAGAACGCGCTGGCGCTCGACCGGCTTGGGCCGCTGCTCGACGCGCTCGTCCAGATCAACGCCGTCGTCAAGGCGCGGACCGCCGTGACCCGGTAGCGCCGATGGCCAATTCCCCGGATCGATCCGATCGTCCGACCGAGGACCCGCTCGCGCTCGCCCGGCGCGTGCTGGAAACCGAGGCGCAGGCGATTCTGGGTCTCGTGCCCCAACTGGACGCGAAATTCACTCGCGCAGTTGAGCTCCTCTACGAGTGCACGGGCCGCGTGATCCTGACCGGGATGGGCAAATCCGGGATCATCGCCCACAAGATCAGCGCGACGCTCTCGAGCACCGGCACGCCTGCCATCTTTCTGCATGCCGCCGAGGCGGTCCATGGCGACCTCGGCGTCGTCCAATCGAATGACGTGGTCGTGGCCCTGTCCTATAGCGGGGAGACCGAAGAGCTCGTCAGGCTACTCGAAGCGATCCGGAGAATCGGGGCCAAACTGATTTCCCTTACGGGCAACCCGCACTCCACGCTCGGCCAGGCCTCGGACGTGGCCCTGAGCTGTCATGTCGCCGAAGAGGCCTGTCCGATGAACCTGGCGCCGACGGCGAGCACGACGGCGTCGCTGGCGCTGGGGGACGCGCTGGCGCTCGCGCTTTCCCAGCGGAAGGGCTTCGACGAAGGACGCTTCGCTGACCTTCACCCAGGCGGCCGGATTGGCAAGAAGCTCATGCGGGTCGAGTCGCTCATGGCCGCCGGGCCGGCCGTGCCGCGGGTCCATCCCGATACGCCGATGCCGGACGTCATCCACGAAATGTCGAGCAAGCGGCTCGGTATGACCTGCGTGGTCGACGCTCAGGGCCGATTGCTCGGCATCGTCACGGACGGTGACCTGAGGCGCCACATGGTGCCCGGCTCGAATCTGCTCGACCGTCGCGCGGGCGAAATCATGACCGGCCAGCCCGTGACGATTCGGGGGGACATTCTGGCGGTCGAGGCGCTCCACGTCCTCGAGCAGCGCAAGATCACGTCGCTCGTCGTCGTGGACGCCGCCGGGGTCGTTGAGGGCGTGGTCCACTTGCACGATCTGTGGCGCACGCAGATGATCTAGAGAAAATATGCCGGGTATATTTTTTCGAAAATCGTAAAAATATACCCGGCATATTTTTCCAGAGTCATGACCCTGCCCAGCCACCAAATCGAGATGCGGTCGAGGAAGCTGAAGCTCCTGCTGCTCGACGTGGACGGCGTCCTCACGGACGGCTCGGTGACGATGTGCGGGGATGGAACGGAGACGAAGACGTTCTCGATTCGCGATGGCGCCGCGATCGTCTGGGCGCAGAATTGCGGCCTGCCGGTGGGGTTGCTGAGCGGACGAGCGTCCGATGCGACCGGCCGGCGCGCGGCCGAGCTGGGCATCGAGATTCTGGTGAACGGAACCGGGGACAAGCAGGAGGCGTTCAGTCACCTGCTCCGCAGCCGGGGATTGATGGACACCGAGGTCGCGTACATGGGCGATGATCTGCTCGATCTCGCAGTCCTTCGCCGCGCCGGGCTGTCGGCCGCGCCGGCCGATGCGGCTGAAGAAGTGCGCGCGGCTGTCCATTGGGTCAGCCGGCACAACGGCGGTCGCGGCGCCGTCCGCGAGTTCGTCGAGATGCTCCTCAAGAACCGCGGCCGGTGGGACCCGCTCGTGCGCACGCTTTCGATGTAGCCCATGCAGAGCTACTGGCCGTTCGTCGGCGCCCTTATCGCCCTGCTCGTCGGGCTGGCCGCGGGCAAGGCCTGGGAGCGCTACAAGCTCGTCGAGGGCCGCTGGATCGATCGGCGGCGCGTGCGGCAGTCGCCGCACTTCATCCTGGGCCTCAACTACCTCGTCGCAGGTCAGGTCGACCTGGCAATCGAGGAGCTCGAGCGCGCGTCGGGCGTCGATCCGGGCGCCCTCGAGCTGCGTCTGGTGCTGGGCAACCTCTATCGGGAGAAGGGCCAGGTCGGCCGCGCCATCCAGGAGCATCAAGCGCTGCTCCAGCGGCCGCGGCTCAACCGCATCGAGCACGCGAACGTCCTGCTCTGCCTGGGCCTCGACTACCGCCGCGGCGGATTCGTGGACCGCGCCGTCGCCGCGTTCTCGGACGTCCTCAAGCTCGACGGCAACAACGAAGCGGCGCTCGTCAACCTCGAGAAGCTGCAGGAAGACCAGCACCAGTGGCAGGAAGCCTACGTCACTCGAAGCCGCCTCGCCCAAATCGCGGGCCCGCCCGAGCAGCCCCGGTCGCAGTCGATTCTGGCGTTTCTCGAGACCGAGCTGGGGCTGCAGGCGCTCAAGCAAGGCGACCTGCAGGAGGCCGCCAAACGATTCGAAGCGGCGATTGACCTCGACCGCAGCGTGATACCGGCCTATCTCCACCTGGGTGAGGTACGCATGCAACAGGGCAACCTCGCCGGCGCGGTGGCGATCTGGGAACAGTCGATCGAGGTCTCCCCCGATCGGGCGTACCTCGGGCTCGAGCGGCTCGAGCCCGCCTACTCGAAGCTCGGCGCGGACCAGCGGTTCGTCGAAATGTGCCGGAAGCTCACGGCCGCCTCACCGCGGGAGTGGCGCGCGCGCGCGGCGCTCGCACGGCACCTCTCTGCCCACGACCAGCCCGCGAAAGCCCTGGACCTGCTCTTCGAAGCGCTCGAGCACAACCCGCACGCGCTGGCGATCCACCAGGCGATCTGGAACACGCTTTCGACGCTCGACCTGCCGCGGCAGCTGGTCGCCCGCTACGTCGAGATCACCCGCCAGTCGGTCTTCTACCTCGACCCGCACGTGTGCATCCGGTGCCGCTACCGCAGCACGGAGCTGCTCTGGCAGTGCCCGCACTGCCACGAGTGGAACACGTTCGTCGAGGAACGAATCACGCCGGCGACCGACACGGAGGCTGAAATCTCCGCCGCCGGCGTGCTGTGAGCCCGCGCGCGCGGCGGGTCGCCCTGACCGGCGGCATCGCCACGGGCAAGTCCTACTGTCTGACCCGATTCGCCGAGCTCGGCGTGCCGACAATCGACGCCGACGTGCTCGCGCATCGCGCGCTCGCGCCCGGGACGCCCGGCCATGCCGCCGTCGTCTCGCGTTTCGGACCGGGCGTCCTGCAACCCAACGGGGAGATTGATCGGAAGCGCCTGGGGCAGATCGTGTTCGCCGACGCCGGGGCGCGGCGCGACCTGGAAGCGACGACCCATCCGGTCGTGTATCGAGCCATCGCTGACTGGTTCGGCGCGCTCGACCAGTCCGTCCGGCTGGCGATCGCCGACATCCCGCTGCTTTACGAGAGCCACCACGACTCCGACTTCGACCGGGTCATCGTCGCCGCGTGTCCCCGGCCGGTCCAGCTCGCGCGGCTGCTGGAGCGCGGCGGGCTGACCGCACAGGAGGCGCAGCAGCGACTCGACGCCCAGATGCCGATCGAAGACAAAGCGAAGCGCGCCGATTACGTCATCGACACCTCGGGCACTCGCGCGGACACCGATCGGCAGGTGGGGGACGTGTTCCAGCTCTTATCATCGACAATCGACAATCGGTAATCGGGCAATCTAAGGGCATCGATCATCGATGATTGACATCGCTCATCGATGCTCGACATCGCTCATCGATAATCGACATCGCTCATCGATACTCGACATCGCTGATCAATGATTGACATCCGTCATCGATCGATCGCGATGAACCGATTGGCGATGATCGATGCATCGATGCATCGATGCCGATTATCGATGATCGATGCTCTTAGGTCGCCCGATTGCAGATTACCGATTGCCGATGGCCTTCGCTCGGCGGTCCCTGGCTGCGACGAGCGTGTTGCGAAGAAGCATGGCAATCGTGAGCGGCCCGACGCCACCGGGAACGGGCGTGAGCGCGCCCGCCACCTCTGCGACCTGAGGATGGACATCGCCCACGACGATGGCGCCGCGCTTGTCGAAGTCGGCGAGGCGCGGGCTGGTGGCGCCGAAGAGGCGCTCGACGAGGTGGCGATCGGCGACGCGGTTGATGCCGACGTCGATGACCGTCGCGCCAGACTTGACGAAATCGGGGGTCACGAAGCCCGGCCGTCCAATCGCCGCGACCAGGATGTCCGCCCGCGCCGAGACCGCGGGCAGGTCCGTCGTCTTCGAGTGGCACACCGTGACGGTGGCGTCCCGCTGCAACAGGAGCAGCGCCATCGGTTTGCCGACGATCTCGCTGCGGCCGACGACGACCGCGTGGCGGCCGGCAATTTGGATGCGCTCGCGGTCGAGGAGCGCGACGACGCCGGTCGGCGTGCACGGCGTCAGCCTCGCCCGGCCCTGCACCAGCAGGCCGACATTCACCGGATGGAACCCGTCGACGTCCTTCGCGGGATCGATCGCGTCGAACACGCGCTGAGCCGCCGACTTCCCCATCGCCGCCGGCAACGGCGACTGCACGAGGATCCCGTCGCATTGCGGGTCGTGATTGAGGCGCTCGACCAGGGCCAGGATCGCGTCGACGCTCGTGCTCGCGTCAAGCCGATCGACGGTGACCGCCAGCCCCGACTCGGCGCCCGAGCGCTCCTTGTTGCGGACGTACACGTGCGAGGCCGGGTCGTCGCCCACCAGCACGATGTGCAGGCTTGGCGGCCGCCCGGCCTCACGGCGAAACGCGTCGACCTCGGGAACAAGCTCAGCTCGGATGGCCGCCGCGGCGGCGGTGCCGTCCAGTCGTCGGGCCGGCATCGGGTCACACGCGAGGCATCAGCGGGCTCTTGCCCCCGCGGCGCCCTCTGCCTTGCGCAGCTCGCTGTGGCTGTAGCCGTAGCCGAAGTAGACGACCAGACCAATCGCCATCCAAATCGCCAGCCGCAGCCAGGTCACGCCAGGCAGTCCGGCCATCAGGCCAAAACTCACGAGCGCGGAGAGAATTGGCACGAAGGGCACCCAGGGCGTCTTGAACGGTCGTGCCAGATTGGGCTGCTGGTAGCGGAGGAAGACCACGCCGATCGACACAATGACGAACGCCAGGAGCGTCCCGATGCTGACCAACTCGCCAAGGGCGCCAATTGGCGTGAACCCGGCGGCGATGGAGACGACGATGCCCGTGATGATGCTCGTCACGTACGGCGTCCGGAACTTCGGATGGATCTTCTTGGCAAACGGGGGCAGCAGGCCGTCGTTCGCCATTGAATAGAAGATGCGCGGCTGCGCCATCATCATCACGACCATGACCGAGCTCAAGCCCGCAATCGCGCCCACTTCGACCAGCATGGTCATCATGTGGAGCAGCCCGCTGCCACCCGATGCGGCCTCCGCGGCCCGGATCGCCACGACCATCGGCGCTGAAGACCCCAGCATCTGCTTGTACGGAACGAGGCCGACCATCACGCCCGACACAAGAATGTAGAGGATGGTGCAGACGACGAGCGAGCCGAGGATGCCGACGGGCATGTCCTTCTGCGGATTCTTGGCTTCCTGGGCGGCGACCGATACGGCGTCGAACCCTATGTACGCAAAGAAGATGACACCAGCGCCTCGCAAGACGCCACTCCACCCGTATTCGCCGAAATTCCCGGTGTTCTCCGGAATGAAAGGATGCCAGTTCGCCGAGTTCACGAACGCCGCGCCGCCCAGAATGACGATCAGCACGACCGCCACTTTGACGATCACGATGAAGGAGTTGACGTTGGCGGACTCCTTGATGCCGATGATGATCAAGACGGTGACCGCCAGCGCGATGAAGACGGCCGGCAGATTGATGATGGCGTTCGGGTTACAGCCCGACGCCTGAATGAGCGTGCAGGGCGCCGACGCCACGGATTCGGGAATGGTAATGCCCAGGAAATCGTGCAGGAAGCTCGTGAAATGGCCGCCCCAGCCGACGGCCACGGTGGACGCCCCGAGCGCGTATTCGAGAATCAGGTCCCAGCCGATGACCCAGGCGATGAACTCCCCCAACGTCGCGTAACCGTAGGTGTACGCGGAGCCGGCGATCGGGACGGTCGAGGCAAACTCCGAGTAGCACAGACCCGCGAGCGCCGACGCGAAGCCGGCGAGCACCATCGACAGCACGATCGACGGGCCCGTGTACTGCGCAGCGGCCTGTCCGGTGAGCACGAAGATGCCGGTGCCGATGATGGCGCCGATGCCGAGGGTCACCAGGTTGATGGGCCCGAGCACACGCTTGAGGCTGTGCTCTCCCGTTTGCGCCGCCTCGGCCTTGAGCTTCTCGATCGACTTCGTAGCGAAGAGCGACATCAGTCTCGTCCTTCCTCGGCCGCAGGCCGGACGCCCCCGGGTGAACGCCCGGGCCAGTCCGGCTGGGCAATGTGCTGGCGGCCGATTATAGCGTCGTTCTGTCCGGAACCGCCTCAGCCGCCAAGCACTTCGAGGAAGCGCCGCGCGCGATCGGCGGGGTCGCCTTCGAGCAAATCCGTAATCACCGCGACGGCCGATGCCCCCGCCTCGATGACGCGGCGCGCCGTGTCGAGCCCGATGCCGCCGATGCCGACGATTGGCCGCCGGTGCGCGCGCCCGAGCGCCGCCGCCTCGCGGACCAGATCGAGGCCCACGACCGGGTGCGCCGGCCCCTTCATCGACGTCGGGAACACCGCGCCGACGGCGACGTAGTCAACGGGCTCGGCGAACGCCGGGTGCAGCTCGCTCCGCGAGTGCGTGGAGAGCCCGATCATTGCCTCGGGACCGCAGATGGCGCGCGCGGCCCTCGGCGGCAGATCCGACTGACCCAGGTGGACGCCCGCCGCGCCCGCGAGCCGCGCGAGGTCGGGCCGATCGTTGAGGATGAACGTCGCGCCGACGGCCCGCGCCGCGCTGGCGAAATCCCCGGCCATCGTCAAGAGCGGTCCGCCGGCGAGCGACTTGGCGCGAAGCTGCACGAGCCGGACACCGGCGCCCAGCCAGGCATCGAAGACCCGCCGCGGATCGAGGCCCCGGGCGGCGCAGAGGTCGACGTCCAGAATGGCGTAGAGGCGCGAGGAAAGGTTCAGCGGCTTCGACAGGTCGGACGAGTTCAAGACCCGATCAGGCCAAATCGGCGAGGGCGCGGTTGGCGGCAGGCTTCTCCTGCATGTACCGCTCCATGAAGCTCGTGCTGAGCTTGCCGGCCAGGAAGTCCGGGTCGTTGAGGATCTTCAAGTGCAGCGGAATGGACGTCTTGATGCCGTCCACGACGGTCATCTCGAGCGTCCGGCGCATCCGCGCGATCGCCTCGTTCCGGTCGCGGCCGTAGGTGATGATCTTCGCGATGAGCGAGTCGTAGTAGGGCGAGACCGTGCACTCCGAGTGGGCGTACGAGTCCACGCGCACGCCGGGGCCGCCGGGCACCGAGAACGCGTGAATGACGCCCGGGCTCGGCACGAACGTCTCCGGGTCCTCCGCGTTCACGCGGCACTCGATCGAGTGTCCGCGGAACTCGATGTCGCTCTGGCGGACCGACAGCCTCCGCCCCGCCGCGATCCGGATCTGCTCCTTCACGATGTCGATGCCGGTGACGAACTCGGTGACGGGATGCTCGACCTGCAGGCGCGTGTTGGCTTCGAGGAAATAGAAATGCCCGGTCGGATCCATCAGGAACTCGAACGTGCCCGCGTTGGTGTACTGCACCGCACGGGCGGCATCCACCACCGTCGCGCCGAGCCGGCGGCGCTGCTTCTCGGAGAGCGCCGGCGACGGCGCCTCCTCGATGAGCTTCTGGTGGCGCCGCTGGATCGAGCACTCGCGCTCCCCCAGATGCACGACGTTGCCGTGGTGGTCGCCGAGGACCTGGATCTCGATGTGGCGCGGCGACTCGACGTACTTCTCCAGGTAGACGTCGCCTACACCGAACGCGGCCTCCGCTTCGCGCGTCGCCGTCTTGAGCGACTTCGCCAGCTCGTCCGGCTTGCGCACGATACGCATTCCGCGGCCGCCGCCGCCCGCGACCGCCTTGATGATCACAGGGTAGCCCAGCTCCTTCGCGACCTTGACGGCCTGCTCCTCACCCGAGACCGGGCCGTCGCTGCCGGGCAGCACCGGCACGCCGGCCTTCTTCATGGCCTTTCGCGCGCGCGCCTTGTCCCCCATCAGCTTGATGACGTTCGGGTAGGGCCCGATGAACTTGATGTGGCAGGCCTCGCAGACCTCCGCCAGGTACGCGCTTTCGGACAGGAACCCATAGCCGGGATGAAGCGCGTCCGCGCCCGTGATCTCGGCGGCGCTGATGATGGCCGGCACGTTCAGGTAGCTGTCCAGACTGCGCGACGGGCCGATGCACACGTCCTCATCGGCAAACCGCACGTGCAGGGCGTGCTCGTCCGCCTCGGAGTAGACGGCGACCGTCTTGATGCCCAGCTCGCGGCACGCGCAGATGATGCGCAGCGCGATTTCGCCCCGGTTCGCGATCAGAATCTTCGAGAACATCCCTCAGCTTCTCGGCCGTTTGCCTTTTGCCCTTTGCCTTCTGCCTTCTGCCTTTTGCCTTTTGTCTTTTGCCTTCTGCCCTACTTGACCTTGATCGCAAACAACCGATCCCCAAACTGCACTGGTTTGCCGTTCTCGACGTACACGGCCGAGAGCTCGCCGTCGCAGTCGCTCTCGATCTCGTTCATGAGCTTCATGGCCTCGATGATGCAGAGGACCTGTCCCCGCTTGACCTGGTCCCCCACCTCCACGAAGGCGCGGGCGCCCGGCTCGGACGACCGATAGAACGTGCCGACGATGGGCGACTTGATGACGGCCAGATCGACGCCCTGGTCGCCCTCGAGCGGCACGACCCCGGCGCTCGCCGGCGCTCCAGCGGGTGCCGGCGCCGCGGCCGGTACGGCGGCGGGGATCGCGACGGGCATCACCGCCGCCGGCGTCATGGCGATGTGCGGGCCGCCTTTGCGGACCCGGACCTTCAAGCCGTCGCGCTCCAGCTCGAATTCGGCCAGCTCGTGCTCGCGCATGAGCTCGAGGATTTGCTTGATGTCGTCAAGATTCATAGGGTCAGACGACCAAGAGATCGCGAGGCGCGTCGGTCAATACCTCTGATCCCTCAGGCGTCACGAGCACGTCGTCCTCCAACCGCACCCCGGCGAACCCTTCGAGGTACGCCCCCGGTTCGATCGTGCAGACCATCCCGGCCTCCAGCAGCTCGGCCGGCCCCGATCGTTCTGAGGACAGCCGAGGCGCTTCGTGCACCTCCAAACCCAGGCCGTGGCCCGTGCTGTGGAGGAACGCTTCCGCCAGGCCGCGTGCCTCGAGCACGCGCCGCGCAGCCGCGTCGACCGCGGCGCCGGTGACCCCGGCGCGCACCGTCGAAATCGCGGCGGTCTGTGCTTCCTGGACCGCCGCAAAGAGCGCCCGAGCTTCCGGGCTCACCTGACCAATCGCGGCCATCCGGGTCAGGTCGACGCAGTATCCGTCTAACACCCCGCCGAAGTCCAGCACGACCAGGTCGCCCCCGGCGAGTCGGCGATCGCTCGGATGCGCGTGCGGATGCGCGCTGTTGGGCCCTGACGCGACGATCGTCGGAAAGGCGGGCTCGGAAAACCCCGCCATCTCGAGCGCCAGGTCGATGGCGCGGGCGACTTCGTGCTCGGTGCGGCCGCGCGAGACCAGGGACGGCAGCGCGCGCGCGACGTTCGACAGCGATTGAGCGGCGCGACGGAGCACGGCAAGCTCCTGGGCGTCCTTGACTGCCCGCTGCCGTTCCACCAGCCGCTCGGTGGGCTGCCACTGGATGCCGCTGGCCGCGATTTGCCAGCTCGTGAGCGTCGCCACCGTGACATGAGCCGCCTCGAACCCGACGCGCGACGCGTTCCCGGCCCGGAGCAGCGCGCCGAGCGACGAATCGACGCGGTTCTCGACCTTGGCGACGGCCATGTTGGCCACCTCGCCGGCCGCGATCGCCGCGGCAACCGCGCCGGTGTACCGCCCGTCGACGAGCAGCTGCACGTCGCTCGGCGACGCGAGCAGCAGCCCGGCGGAGCCAGCGAAGCCGGTCAAGTACTTGACGTTGAGGGGCGTCGAGACAACCAGCGTGTCCACCCCGAGCTGGCGGCAGGTTTCGCGTAACGTCTGGAGGCGCCCGGACCAGTCCGGGCGCGCGGGCTCAGGCATGGGGCGTCAGCCCCGGTATTCTGACGCGACTTGCGCGCGGCGGCTATTGATCTGCCGCAACATCTTCTCCAGGGCGAGGACCGCCTTGGCCGACGGCTTGGCGGTCCCTTTCGCTCCGCCCTTGGCCGCCTTGCCGGCCGGTTTCGCCGGCGCCTTGACCACGGTGGCCGGTTGCTGGACGGCCGCGGCGATGTCCGCGAACGGCGACGGCGGCGCCGTGGGCGTGGGCTGAGTTGCCGGAACAGGGTGTGCGACGAACGCCGAGGCGACGGGCGCGACCTCGACGACGGGTGGAGCCTGCACGATCGGCGCGGGGTGCTCGACAGGAACCACCGGCTCCGGCACGAGCTCCGGGGTGTCGAAATCGAGCGCGGGACCCGCCTGCTCGACCATCGGCGGCTCGTAGTCCGCCGGAGCCTGCGCAACGAAGTCGAGCGCAGGGAACTGGTCGACCGCGCTTTCGATCTCGACCGCCGGCTCGCTCATCAGAGCGAAGTCGGCCATCGGGGCGGCCTGCGGCACGTCGCCCGAGAGCGCAAACTCCTCGACGCCCGGCGGCGGCGCCTCGACTGGCGCCGCGTCGGCGGCTGCGGCGGAGGCCTCGACCGCCGCCAGAAAATCCGGATTCGCCGCCGACCACGCGGACGCATGCTCACCGAGGTCGGCGGGCGGCGGCTCGGGCACCACCGGGTGCATCGCCACCTCGCTGACGTCCGGCTGAGGGTGCGCGTCTGGCGCGGCCACAAGAGGGTCGGCCGCAAACACCGGCGCGTGATGGCTCTCGACCTGCGGTTCGGCGACCGGTGCCGCAGCAACAACGTCGGTGACATCCGGTTGCGGATGCGGCGCCGACACGGCCGCCATCGTCTCGGCGGCAAGAATGGCCGCTTCCGCGGCGGCGATCTCCGCGGCCTCTGCCTGCGCGGCCGCGGCGGGCTCGACGGCCTCAACATGCGGCACATCGGCCGGGGCCGGGTTTTGCAACACGAGGTCGGCGAGATCGGTCGAGAAGTCGGCCGTCTCGATCGTCGGAACCTCGGGCCCGGCCGGAAGGTCCACGACGAGCTCTGGCACAGCCGCCGGCTCGGCGCCCGCAAGCGCTGCCGGCTGGACGAAGTCGTCGATGACCGCGGCCTCTTCGATCGCGGGAGGTTCAGCGGAGGCGACGGGCGCAGCTTCTGCCAACGGCGCATCAGCCACCTCTGGCGTGGCGAAGAGCTCGGCCGGAAGCTCGACGGGATCGACGACCGCGGGCTCCGCCAGGTCGAGCACAGGCTCGGGCTCGAGCGCCCGCGCCACCGCCGGTGCTTCGACGGGCGCCGCTGCCGCGAGTGCCCCAAATTCCTTGCTCAGAAGATCGAGTTCGGCCGCATCCGGCACGTCGAGCACCGGCTCGGCGGCGACGAGCTCGGGCGCGGCCTCCACAGCGGCGGGCACTGCCGGGATGGGCTCTGGAGTGACGATCTCCGCCAGCATTGGCTCGGGCGCCGCGGCGACGGGTGGCGGCGCCGGCGGCGGAACCGGATCCTTTTCGATCGACGCCGGCGCGGTGCGACCCGCGGCCTTCGCCTTTTTGGGCGCCTCGACGGGCGGAGCCGGCGCGCTTTCCGGCGCGTGCTCGGGCGCCTTGTCGCGCGCCTTCTCGAGCACCTTCTCGAGCGTGGGCCCCGCGTGCGCGACCTCGGCCTCCGCGGCCTTGCTTGCGGCGATCGACGTTTCGAGTGCGGCAGCCGCGTCGACCGCTTCCTGGTCGTGCGGGCTGTCGAGCGGCACGACAACGGCGTTTTCGGCGCGCTCGTGAAGCTCGGCCAGGCCTCGAATCGCGGCCAGGTTGTCTGGCGCGCGCTTCAGGACCTGCTCGAGTTCGACCTGGGCTTCGTCGTACCGGCCGAGGTCGAGCAGCGACCACCCCAGTGTCACGCGTGCCGACAGATGATCGGGGAACTTCTTGAGGCCGTCCCGGCACAAGGCGACGGCGCGCTCGAGGTCACCGGCCCGCCGGAACCGCTCGGCGATGCCCCCGAACGCGGGGGTCTCATCGGCGGGGACTTGCCGGCTGCGATTGAGCGTGATCGACAAGGGGCCGTCCTAATCCGTAAAGTCAACGGCCGGAGGAGCCACCGGGCCCCTCCGGCCCATTCTTCATGCGTCGCCGTCTCCTGTCGCGCTACGGCAGGATGGTGACCGTGCGCGTCAGGATGCCGATCTGGCCGGCGCTGTCCGTCACGGTCAGTTTCACCGTCAGTGTGCCGCCCGAACCGCCGAGCGGACCCACGCTGGCCGTCTGGCCGCTGGCCGTCGCGGTGGCGCCGCCGTAGGTGAATTCCCACGCATACGAGGCGATCACGCGGCCGGCGATTGCGCTCGACCCGCTCGCGTCGAAGTTGATGATGTCGATCGTATGCGGCGAGCTCGGCGTATTGGTGAAGCTCGCCGTCGGGTTCGACGTGGCGACCGTCACGGTCTTCGTGAGCACACCGGTGCGGCCCGTGTCGTCGCGGACTTCGAGCGTCACGTTGTAGCCGCCCGGCTGCGCGTAGATGTGCGTCGTCTGGGCGCCGCTGCCCTGCGTGCCGTCGCCGAAGTCCCAATCCCAATCCACGACGTTGTGGCCGTTGGCCGCCTTCGACGCGACCGCGTTGAAGTTGACGACCGTGCCCGCAATCGGGGTCGTCGGCGAGATCGAGAACGCCGGCACCGGATCCGTGTTCGCGCCGACGGCGATGGCGCCGTTCTTCGGGTCAGACGACGCCGTGTTGCCGCGGTCATCGGTGATCGTGAGCACGACTGTGTACTGCCCCGTCAGCGAGTACGTGTGCGATGTCCTCGCGCCGGTACCGGTCGAGCCGTCGCCGAAACTCCAGCTATACGACACGATCGTGCCCGTCGACGACGAGGCATCGAACTGGACGGCGTCGCCCTCCTTGGGCGCGCTCGGCGAGAACACGAAGGCGGCCGTCAACCCGGCCGGCGGACCGAGAATCACGCCCGGTCGCACGAGCTGGAGCGACGCGGTGTTGCCCGTAATCGGACTGTTCTGGTAGTTCGTGCCGACCGGCGTAATCACGAACGTGACGACGGTCCGGTCCGGCGCCGTGAGCGGTGGCGGCGCAGGCGACTGGTAGGTCAGGTGCGCGCGGCCGTCGCTGTTGGTCGACGCCGTATGGGACGAGAGCGTCCCGAAGTCCACGATGGCGCCGCCGACCGCGGTGTCGACCCGCAGCGTCAGGCCTCGAACCGGCTGGCTGTTGCCGTCGCGGGCGATGACGTCAATCGACGCCGTCGACTGGCCGTCCTGCGACAGCACGTCGGGCGTCGCCGTGATCGCCAACGACAGGGCCAGCTCGGACGGCCCCGAAAGCGAGGGCGCGTTCTGTTTGTCGAGCGTGCAGCCCCCGATCCCCAGCACAGCCGCAAGAATGATGAGTCGTCTCGTCACCACGTCAGCACCCCAGGTCATAAGCGACCAAGTTTCGAATCCCTGTTGCCTGCGCCGCGTCCCTAGGACGGGTCGGCCCAATCCGCAAAGTTCACCGAGATGTTGCCTGTCACGCTCACCTCACGGCCGGTCTGATCCGTGCCGTAGAAGGTCACGCGCGCGATCGTCGAAATCACGCCGGCGCCGCCGCCGTTGACGAGCGCCGCGAGCGGCGCCTCGATCTTGGCCTGCACGCGCACGACGACGAACGCGCCGGTCGAGTTGGCGTTGCCGACGGTCACCGTCATCCCGCCGTCGAATGGCCAGGGGACGTCCACGCCCGGCGTGTTGCGGCCGTCCGACCTGACGTACTCGACGTGGTACCGCGTGACCGTGATGTAGTTGGCCGGCGTCGGCGTGGTCGGCGTCGAGGCCGACCCCGGATCCTTGAGGCCGAGGCTGAAGATCACCTGGCCCGGATCTTCGAGCACGCTGCCTTTCGTCAGCACGTCGGATTCCAGCGTGCCGCCAAACTGCGACGGCTGGGCCCCCGAGGCCGCGTTGATCGAGTTGATGATCAGGTAGGACGACGACGTGCCCGTCGTCTGCGTAGAGGTGCAGCTCGCCAGGAACGGCAGCGCCCCGAGCGCGAGCATCGCGACGCTCGCCGAAGCCTTCGAAGAAAGCCAACGCATGCGCATGGTCATGACCACCCTCAGTGGAGAATTCGCGGAGTAATGAAGATCAGCAGTTCCTGGCTCTGGCTCTCGTTCGAGTCGTGGCGGAAGAGCCAGCCGAGGAGCGGCAGCTTGCTGATGCCAGGCACCGAGTCCTTCGCGTTCGTCTCCTGGCTCTGGACGATGCCGCCGATGACCGTCGTGATGCCGTCGGCCACCTGGACCTGCGTCGTCGCCGTCTGCGTGTTGATCGACGGGTTGCCGTTGACGGCCCGGCTGAAATCAGGCTGCCCGTTCTCCAGCGCGATCTTCATGATGACCGTGTTCGCGGCCGTGATCTGCGGCGTGACGACGAGCTTGAGCGCCGCGTCCTTGAACTGGACGGTCACGGTGTTGTTGGCGACGATCTGAATCGGAATCTGGAAGCCCTGCGTGACCTGCGCTTCCTGGTTGTTCTGCGTCGTGACCTTCGGCGTGGACAGGATCTTCAACTGCCCCTTGTGCTCGAGGGCCGACAGCGCGACGTCGAGGTTGAACGCGCCGTTGATGGCGCCGAGCGAGATGCCGACCGCGCTCGTCGCGCCGGTCGCCGGCAGGTTCACCGCCGTGCCGGTCCTCGACTGGTCGCTCGCGCGCGGGTCGTTCGGTCCCTGCGTCACGGAGCCCTGCTGGGTCGTCCGGCCGGAGATCGATCCGCTGTTCGGGAACGCCAGGTCCGTCGTGTTGCCGAGCTCCGGCGACACGCGGCCGTTGAAGCCCCACTGCACCCCCAGCTGGCGCGCGGTGTCGTGGTTGGTCTGGACGATCTTGGCCTCGATTTCGACCTGCGGCTCGGGCTTGTCCAGGTCAGCCAGCAGCTTCTTGATCTCGTCGAGGTTCTGCGTCGTGTCCTTGAGGATGAGCATGTTCGTGCGCTCATCGACGTCCACGGTGCCGCGCTCGGTGATCACGCGGCCCTGCTCGAGCAGCTTCTTGACGGCCGGCGCGGTCGCGTAGTTCAGGCGGACGCGGGCGGTCGCCAGATCCGGTGCGGCCTGACTGGCCTTCTTCTGGCGCGCCTCGTCCTCGAGTTCCTTCGTGCGGGCCTCGCGCGTCATGACGCGGACGACCGGGCCGTCGACCTGATAGGTCAACTGCGTCGTCTTGAGGATGACGTCGAGCACCTGGTCCCAGGGGACCTGGGTGAGCTTGAGGTCGACCGGGGCGTTGAGCGGCACGCTCGGATCGATGACCAGGTTCACGCCGCCGATGTCGGACAGCTGGCGGAGCACGGTCCGCAGGTTGGCGCCCTGATAGTCCACGTCGATGGGCGTACCTGTGAACGCGCGCGCCTGGCCGGCGGCCGGATCCTGGGCGGCGCCGCCCGGGTCAGACAACCCGCCGGGGCGAGCCTGGGCGCCTGGCGTCGCGAGCGTCGCCGCGACCCCCAACACCAACGACAACAACCAAACGCGTGTGCTCTTCATCGGATGACCTCCGCTGCCGGGCGCAGCGTCTTCCGGACCTCGTGCCCCTTGACCGCGCCAGTGGCGTCGGTCTGTTCGGCCACGAACACGACGCCTTCCGTGTCGATGGCCTTGACTGTCCCATCCGCCAGGCGGTCCTGCAGACGGGCCATGTAGGACTGCTTGTCCGGGCCCTGCAGAATCACCGTCATCTTCGAACCGGCGCGGACGACACCGGTGACGACCACGTCGGAGATCGACAGCGACGCCAGGCCCAGCGCGGGACGCGTCTGGGTCTGCGTCGAACCGGTCGTCGGCCGCTTGGCGACGATGAGGCTGACGAACGGATCGCGGCGGCCGCCGTCGTCGTACCCGGACGGCGTGGGCGCGTCACCGACGCGCGACCCGACCTGGACCTGCGCGGACGCGATCGCGGGAACCGCGACGAGCGCAAGCACGCCGAGGATCAGGATGCGAGGCTTCACTTCTTTCCTCCTGTGCCCTGCGGCTGCGCCGCAGGCTGAGCGGCCGCCGCCTTGTCATCGGGTCCCATGTCCTTCTTGAAGACGAAGGTCGTCGCCACGCACGTCGCCGTGACCGTGCCCTGCGGGCCGGCCTTCGGGATGGCCTTGATCTGGAGGTCGGTCACCGACATCAGCCGCGTCATGCTGGCGATGCGGTCGAAGAAGCGGCCGAGGTTGTGATACGTGCCCTGGAGGCCGAGCGTGATCGGCCACTCGGAGTACTGGGTCCGCGTGACGATCGTCTTCGGCGTGAAGGTCTCGATGTCGAGCGCCGCATCGCTGGCCAGGTCGTGCAGGTTGCGGAGCACGTCCTGCGGGTCCTTCTCGTCGGGCAGGATCGCGGTCGTCTGCTGGAGCGCGGCTTCCGATTCGGCGACTTCCTTCTGCAGCATCGGCAGCTTCGCGGCGGTCGCCTGGGCGCGGGCCACGTCGCCCTGAATAGCGGCGAGCTTGGCGCGCTGCGACGAGAGCTCGCCCTGCGCCGGCCCGATCAGCATCTGCCAGGCGCCGACCATGGTCAGGCCCGCCAGCAGGAAGAACACCAGCGTCTGGGCGCGCGAGGAGAGTTCGTGAAAGCTCTTGGCCATGATGACGCTCCCTCACTCCATCCCTGACGACGTCCGCGCCGGCGCGGCCCCGGGCCGGCCCGGCTTCTTCGGATCGGGCGGCGGCTCGTCGGGCATCTGCGGCGCGAGCGACTCGCCCTTCACGATGAAACGAATGACGGCCGTCTCTTCGACCGATTCCGTTGTCGTGGTCACGATTTCGACCGGGCGCTTGAACATCCCGGAGTTCTGCATCTGCTCGGTGAAGTCGGTCACCGCGGTGAGCGACAGCGCGCGGCCCTCGATCTGCACCATCGGGCCGGCCTGCTTGAATTCGACCAGCCACAGGCCGTCGGGCACGCTGGCGCTGACGGTCTCGAGGACGCTGACGGGGCCCTTCATGACGGAGCGCAGGCGATCGATCAGGGTGAGGCGCTCGGTCAGCTCGGCCTTGCGCGCCGTGGCGCGATCGACGAGCGCCGCGACGTTCTTCAGGCGCGTCAGCTCGCTCTGGGCCGTGGCGATCTTGACGTCGAGGTCGCCGCGCTCGTGGCGGAGGTACCACCACCAGCCGAACACGCCGATGCCGGTGGCGACCAGGATCACGAGGCCGATGGCCGCGGATCGCTGCTCGCGCGGCAGCCAGTCCTTCTGCGGCGCCGCGCCGACCGGAGTCGCAAGCAGGTTGACGCGGATCATTTGTCACCTTCCTGACGCATGGCGAGGCCGACCGCGACTGCGTAGGCGGGGCCTACGGTGTCCACGCCGACGCCGCGGCTCGGCCGCGAGATCCGGCGGAACGGATCGAACACATCGACCGGCGCGCCGAACTCGCTGGCCAGCATGTCCACCAGCCCGACCGCCTGCCACGCGCCGCCCGAGAGCACCACGCGGCTCAACCGCTCGACGGGCGAGGTGGCGCGATAGAAGTCAATCGTCTTGCGCACTTCCAGGACGAGCTGTCCGCTCGCCTCGCGCAGGACCGTGGCCACCTGGTCGGGACTCACGTCGTGCGGGTACTGGCCGTGCAGGATGCGCTTGGCCGCCAGCTCGTCGACCCCCGACGGACCGAGCTCGCGGAGCACGGCGTCGAGGTGCACCTGGCCGCCAATCGAGATGTCGCGCGTGAAGATCGGCTCGCCGCGCTCGAGCAGGCACACGATCGTGACGCTCTGCCCCACGTGAATCAGCGCCGAGAACGGATCGGTGCGCTCCGGATAGTTCAGCTGGTAGGCGTTCGCCAGCGCGAACGCTTCGATGTCGATCACGACCGGCCGGCGTCCCGACTGGCTGATGACCCCGGCGCGATCGTCGATGCGGTCGCGCTTGGCCGCGACGAGCAGAACGTCGAGCGACGACTTGCCCTCGGCGTTGGCCGCCGAGCTGCTGACGACCTGGTAGTCGAGCTGCACTTCGCTGAGGTCGAACGGGATGTACTGCTCGGCTTCCCAGGGAATCGCGTCGCCCAGTTCGGCTTCGCTCATCGACGGAAGCGAGAGCTTCTTGACGATGACCGCGTGGCCCGAAAGCGCGGCGGCAACCCGGGCCCGACGCATGCGCATCGTGTCGAGCACCTGGCTCACGGCCTCACTCACGGCCTCCGGCTCGGCGGCGGCGCCGTCTTTCATGCTGCCTTCCGGCATGGGCGCTTCGCCGGCGGCGACAAGCGTCCAGCCGGCGCGTCCGCGCCGAAGCGCGACGGCCTTCACCGTGCTCGAGCCAATATCGAGTCCCACAAGAGGCGGACGGAACGCTGCTCCGAATGCTGCACCCAGACCCATAGCGGCATCCTGAAGGGCAAGCCTGATGCCAACTGGTCCAAGCCGGGTGGTTGTCCACTCCGCGCGCAGATTCCGGCCTGACTTCGTGCCGGGCGATCACGCCGGCGAGCCCGCATTTGGCCGGGGAATACAGGATTGTTAGGGCGCTGACGAAATCTCGGGACGCCGGACGCGCGGCCGCCGATCGCCCCCAAACCCCTGTGAAGATTGACAATTCTTCACTCCAACCCTATGATCTCTGTTTGCCGTTCTTTTGATCCGGCTGAAAGGGAAGGCATGAGCTCGGCGAAGACCACGGCCCCGGCAGGCGTCCGGGCGTGGCACATTATCGACGCGGACGGGAAGGTGTTGGGACGTATCGCCAGCACGGCGGCGCGACTGTTGCAAGGCAAGCACAAGGCGACCTGGGTGCCCTATCTCGACGGCGGCGATCACGTCGTGATCGTCAACGCCGCGCGCGTCAAGCTCACCGGCCGGAAGGAAGAACAGAAGATTTATCGGCAGCACAGCGGCTACGAGGGCGGCCTGCGCGAGGAGCGCGCCAAGATCGTGCGCCAGAAGAACCCCGTGCGGCTGGTCGAGGAAGCGGTGCGCGGCATGCTGCCGAAAACGAAGCTGGGCGACGCGATGTATCGCAAGCTCAAGGTCTACGCGCGGGCCGACCACCCGCACGCGGCGCAGCAGCCGCAGAAGCTCGAGGTAGCGTAACTTGGCGACGACTGAGTACTACGGCACGGGCCGGCGCAAGACATCGACGGCGCGTGTGTTCCTGAGACCGGGCAAGGGCGTCATCACCGTCAACCACAAGCCGATCGAAGCGAGCTTCCCCGCCGAATCGCTCCGGCTGACCATCCGCCAGCCCCTCGTCGTCACCGAAACCTCCGAACGCTTTGACGTGCTCGCCACGACGGCGGGCGGCGGCGTTGCCGGCCAGGCCGGCGCGCTCCGGCTCGGGATCGCGCGCGCGCTCCTCGGCTACGACGCCGAGTTCCGCGCGCGGCTGCGCAAGGCCGGGCTCCTCACGCGCGATCCGCGCGCCAAGGAGCGCAAGAAGTACGGAATGGCGGGGGCGCGCAAGCGCTTCCAGTTCAGCAAGCGCTAACGCGCGAAAAGGAGTCGACGAGGTTGAGTGCGATCGCGATGAAGGACCTGCTGGAGGCCGGCGTCCACTTCGGCCACCAGACCAAACGCTGGAACCCGAAGATGAAGCCGTACATCTTCGGCGAGCGCAACGGCATCTACATCATCGACCTCGGCCGCACCGCGAAGCTCTACCGCGAGGCGGCAGACTTCCTGACGAAGACCGCCGGCAACGGCGGCACGGTCCTCTTCGTGGGCACCAAGCGGCAGGCACAGGACGCGATTGCGGAAGAGGCGCAGCGCTGCGGCATGTTCTTCGTCAACCAGCGCTGGCTCGGCGGGCTCCTGACCAATTTCTCGACGATTCAGCGAAGTCTGGCGCGGCTCCGCGAGCTCGAGGCCATGACGACCGACGGCCGCTACGATACGCTGTCGAAAAAGGAAATCGCGCGGCTCGAGAAGGAACGCCGCAAGCTGGCGAAGAACCTCGATGGCATCCGCGGCATGTCCCGGCTGCCCGACGCCGTGTTCGTCGTGGACACGAAGCACGAGCAGATCGCCGTTGACGAGGCCCGCAAGCTCAAGATTCCGGTGATTGGCGTCGTCGACACAAACTGCGATCCGGACGAAGTCGACTACGTCATCCCGGGAAACGACGACGCGCTGCGGTCCATCCGCTTGTTCGCGGCCGGCGTGGCCGATGCCGTGCTCGCGGGCCGCGGCGTGGCCGACGCGCACGCGGCCGATCTGGCGTCGGACGCCAAGCCGCGGGCAGAAGCCACCACGGCCACGGTCTAACGACGAATCATCGACAAGTTAGAAGTTCGAAGCCAGAAGTTCGAAGTGTACCGGACGGTGTACACTCCGAACTTCCAACTTCTGGCTTCGGACTTCCAACCTGACGTCGAGCAAGTGAGGATGATGATGGCGAGCGAGATTTCCGCATCCCTAGTCAAGACCCTGCGCGAGCGTACCGGCGCCGGAATGATGGAGTGCAAGGCGGCCCTGCAGGAAGCCCACGGCGATATCGAGGCCGCGACGACCGTCCTGCGCAAGCGCGGGCTCGCCCAGGCCGCCAAGAAATCCGGCCGGAGCACCAGCGAGGGGCTGATCGGGTCGTACATCCACCTCGGCGGCAAGATTGGGGTGCTCGTCGAGCTCAACTGCGAGTCCGACTTCGTCGCCCGCACCGACGACTTCCAGACGCTCCTCAAGGAGCTGGCCCTGCAGGTCGCGGCCGCCAATCCGACGTACGTCCGCCGCGAGGACATCCCGGCCGACGTACTCGAGAAGGAGCGCAGCATCTACCGCGCCCAGATGGAAGGGTCTGGCAAGCCGCCGCAGGTCATCGACAAGATCGTCGAGGGCAAGCTCGGCAGCTTCTACGAGCAGATGTGCCTCGTGGACCAGCCGTCGATCCGCGACCCGAAGCAGACGGTGAGCCACATGATCCAGGCTGCCGTCGCCAAGCTGGGCGAGCACGTCACCGTCGCCCGTTTCGTGCGCTTCAAGGTCGGCGAACGGCCGGAGGACGTGGCACCGGCGACGCCGGTGCCGGCCGGTCGGTAAGTCAGGCGGCTCCTGCTGAGTGCTGGGCGCTGCGTGCTCTGTGCTAGGTGCTGAGTGCTGGGTGCTGGGTGCTACCTGCTCGGTGCATATGCAGTGTGCCGATGCGCGGCCGGCCTCCTTCGAGAGGACGGACGCCCCGAATCCGGACGTCGTCGCTGCACCCAGCACCTAGCACCGAGCACCCAGCACAGAGCACCTAGCACGCTATAATCGTCCCCCCGTGCCCTCACCCGCCTACTCCCGTGTGCTCCTCAAGCTCTCGGGTGAGGCGTTGATGGGCGAACAGCCGTTCGGCATCGACCCGGCGATCACCACCCAGGTCGCCCGCGAGATCGGCGAAATCCAGCAGCTCGGCGTGCAGACGGGCGTCGTCATCGGCGGCGGCAACCTGTTCCGCGGCCTCGCCGCGAGCGCGCGCGGGATGGACCGCTCGACAGCGGATTCGATGGGCATGCTGGCGACCGTCATCAACGCCCTGGCGCTCCAGGACGCGCTCGAGCAGATCGGCGTCACGACCCGGGTGGCGACCGCGATCGAGATGCGATCGGTGGCCGAGCCCTTCATCCGCCGCCGCGCCATCCGCCATCTGGAGAAGGGCCGCGTCGTCGTCTTCGCGGCCGGCACAGGCAATCCGTATTTCACGACGGACACCGCCGCGGCGCTGCGCGCGATGGAGATGCGCGCCGAGGTCATCCTCAAGGGCACCAAGGTGGACGGCGTGTACACGGCCGACCCGATGATCGACAAGGCCGCGAAGCGCTACGACTCGATTTCGTACCTCGAGGTGCTCGAGCGTCGCCTCAAGGTAATGGACGCCACCGCAATCTCGCTCTGCATGGACAACAAACTGCCGATCATCGTGTTCAACCTCCGCCAGAGCGGCAACCTCCGCCGCGTCATCATGGGCGAGCCGGTGGGCACGACGGTCATGGCCTGACCTCAGCTATGGATGCGAACGACCTCAAGAGCCTGAATCTGGAAATCAAGAAGCGAATGGACGGCACGATCGAGCACGTCCGCAAAGAGCTTGGCGGCCTGCGGACGGGACGGGCGACGGTGTCGCTGCTCGACCCGGTGCAGGTCGAGGCCTACGGCGCGATGGTGCCCATCAACCAGGTGGCATCGCTCTCCATCCCCGAGCCCACCCTCATCGTCGCGCAGCCGTTCGATCCGTCGCTGATGTCGGCGATTGAGCGCGCGATCCAGAAGAGCAACCTCGGCCTGAATCCGGCGTCGGACGGCAAGGTGCTGCGTATTCCGATCCCGGCGCTGACGGAGGAACGGCGCAGGGAGCTGTCGCGGCTGGTCCACAAGTACGCGGAGGAGGGGCGCAACGCAGTCCGGCAGGTTCGCCGCGACGCGAACGAGCGCCTCAAGAAGCTGCTCAAAGACCACAAGATCTCGGAGGACGACGAGCGGCGTGCGCTGGACGAGGTTCAGAGGATCACCGATCAGCACGTCGTCCTGATCGACGACTTGCAGAAGAAGAAGGACCAGGAACTTCTCGGAAAGTAGCGCCGGCCGCCCCGTGTCGTCCTTCTTCACCCATCTCGAGTGCTCCGTGCCGTGCGGCGCCCCGCCGCGCGACCCGCGGGCGATCCATCACCTGTGCTCGTGCGGCGCGCCCCTGCTCGCGCGCTACGATCTGGCGGCGGCCAAACGCTGGGAGCGCGCGTCGCTGGTCGGCCGCGAGGCGTCGATGTGGCGCTATCGCGAGGTCATGCCGCTTCTCGACGGCCCGTCGGGGCCGGAGGAGCCGGTCTCGCTGGGCGAAGGCTGGACGCCGCTGCTCGAAGCGCGGCGCCTGGGCCGATCGCTGGGCCTCACGCGGCTGTTCATCAAGGACGAGTCGCTCAACCCGACGAATTCCTTCAAGGCGCGAGGGCTCTCCGCGGCGGTGACGCGCGCGTTCCACCTGGGCGCGCGGACGCTGTCGATTCCCACGGCGGGCAACGCCGGCAACGCGATGGCCGCGTACGCGTCGCGGGCCGGGCTGGACGCCAAGGTGTTCATGCCACGGGACGCCAAAACGCCCTTCATCCGCGAGTGCGAGCTGTACGGCGCGGAAGTCACGCTGGTCGACGGGCTCATCACCGATGCCGGCAAGCGCGCGGCAGAGCTCGGGAGCAAGCTCGGCTGGTACGACGTCTCCACGCTCAAGGAGCCGTATCGCATCGAGGGCAAGAAGACGATGGGGTACGAGGTCGCCGAGCAGCTCGACTGGAAGCTGCCCGACTGGATCCTCTACCCCACCGGCGGCGGCACGGGCATGGTCGGCATGTGGAAGGCGTTCGAAGAGATGAGCGCGCTCGGATGGATCGACCCGACCAGGCGGCCGCACATGGTGACCGTGCAGGCGGCCGGCTGCGCGCCGATCGTGCGCGCCTTCCACGCCAATACCGAGAAGGCCGAGCCGTGGGAGAACGCGCGAACGATTGCGGACGGCCTGCGCGTGCCGCGCGCGATTGGCGACTTCCTCGTGCTTCGCGCCGTGCGGGACAGCCACGGCGCCGCCGTGGCCGTGAAGGACGAGGACATGGTCGCCGGCATGAAGGACCTCGGGCGCTTCGAGGGCATCAGCGCGGCGCCCGAAGGCGGGGCCGCGTTGCACGCGCTGCGCGTGCTGGTCGCCGAGGGCCGCATCAAGCCCGACGACACGGTCGTCGTCTTCAACACCGGCGGCGCGCTCAAGTATCTGGACGTGCTGGACGGCGGGGTGAAGTGACGAGTGCTGGGTGCTGGGTGCTCGGTGCTGGGTGCTACTGCGCGGCTCGGTGCCCGTGCAGAGCGGGCCGCCTCAACCACGGCCGACGGTTCCTTGAGCGGACTGCCGCCTCGACATGGGACGTCCTCGGCCGCAGCCGCACGCAGCAGCCGCACGTAGCATTCAGCACTCAGCACCGAGCACTCAGCACACCGCGCTGGCCATGATCGGCCTCCTCTTCACCGGCGGCACGATCTCGATGAAGCTCGATCCGGCGACGGGCGCGGCCGTCCCCGCGCTCGGGTCGGCGGACATCCTCGCGCAA
>DATIWF010000181.1:0-4588 GCA_035519535.1 Vicinamibacterales bacterium
CGATCTGCGATCGCTCCCGGCCACGCTCATCGCCGGCCCCATCGCCGCCAGCGCGTCGTCGATGTGGGAGGTCGTGCTGAAGCTGCGCGCGATCTACTGCGGGACGACGGGCTACGATTTCGCGCACATCTTCGTCCCCGAAGAGCGCACGTGGCTGCGCGAGGCCGTCGAGACCGGGCGGTTCCGCGCGCCGGCGGACCCGATCGATCCGGTGGCGCTGCTCGACCGGCTCACCGAGGTCGAGGCGTTCGAGCGGTTCCTGCATCGCACATTTCCGGGCAAGACGCGGTTCTCGATCGAGGGCGTGGACATGCTCGTGCCGATCCTCGACGAGGTCATCGCGGAGGCGGCCGAGGCGGGGATGCGCCAGGCCTTCATCGGAATGGCGCACCGGGGCCGGCTCAACATCATGGCGCACGTGCTCGGCAAGGCGTACGAGCAGATCCTCGCCGAGTTCAAGGATCCCGTCAGGAACGCGCTGGCGATCGAGGGCGTCGAGTGGAGCGGCGACGTGAAGTACCACCTCGGCGCGTCGCGCGCGATCGCGGGCGGCCGGGAAGTCGCGCTCGTGGTGTCGATGCCGCCGAACCCGAGCCACCTCGAGGCGATCGACCCGGTGCTCGAGGGCATGGCGCGCGCGGCGGGCACCGACGCGAGTCAGCCGGGCCCGTCCTCATTCGATCCCGAGCGCGTGCTGCCCATCCTTATTCATGGCGACGCCGCGTTTCCCGGGCAGGGTGTCGTCGCCGAGACGCTCAACCTCCACAGGCTCGCCGGCTACTCGGTGGGCGGCACGGTGCACATCATCGCGAACAACCAGATCGGCTTCACGACCGATCCGGCCGATTCGTACAGCACGCTCTACGCGAGCGGTTTGGCGCGCGCGTTCAAGATTCCGATCGTGCACGTCAACGCCGACGACCCCGAGGCGTGCATCGCCGCGGCGCGGCTCGGGTTCGCGTATCGGCGGACGTTCAAGCGCGATTTCCTGATCGACCTCGTCGGCTACCGCCGGTACGGCCACAACGAAGGCGACGAGCCGGGATTCACGCAGCCCGTGATGTACCGCGCGATTGCAGGTCATTCGACCGTGCGGCAGCTGTGGGCGGCCGCGCTCGAGGCGCGCGGCGGCGTGGCGGCCGGCCGCGCCGACGCCATGCTCCAGGCGCGGCTCGACGCTCTCCAGACCACGCTCGAGCGCCTCGACCCCGAGCGGCACGCCGTCGAACCGGTGCCGGTGGTGGCCGCGCCCGGAACCGCCGCGCGCGCGAAGACCGCCGTGCCGCTCGATCGGCTCCGCGCCCTCAACGAGAGCCTCCTGGCCGTTCCGGACGGCTTCCACGTCAACCGCAAGCTCGAGCGCCCGCGCGATCGCCGTCGTCACGCGTTCGATCGCCCCGATGAGCGGACGATGGATTGGGCGGTGGCCGAGGAGCTGGCTTTCGCGTCGATTCTCGAAGACGGCGTGCCCATCCGCCTGACGGGCGAGGACACCGAGCGCGGCACGTTCAGCCATCGTCACGCGGTGCTCTACGATGCGAACGACGGCCGGCGCTTTTCGCCGCTCCAGGCGCTGCCGCAGGCGCGCGCCGCGTGCGAGATCTACAACAGCCCGCTCAGCGAGAACGCCGCGATCGGCTTCGAGTACGGCTACAACGTCCAGGCGCCCGAGCGGCTCGTGATCTGGGAGGCGCAGTACGGCGATTTCGTCAACGGCGCCCAGGCGATGCTCGACGAGTTCGTCGTGTCGGCGCGGGCGAAGTGGGGGCAGACGCCGTCGCTCGTCCTGCTGCTGCCGCACGGCTACGAAGGCCAGGGGCCCGACCACGCGAGCGCGCGCGTCGAGCGCTTCCTGCAGCTGGCCGCGGACACCAACATGCGCGTCGCCAACTGCACGACCGCGGCGCAGTACTTTCATCTTCTGAGACGGCAGGCGGCGCTCCTGCGCACCGATCCGCTGCCGCTCGTCGTGCTCACGCCGAAGAGCCTGCTGCGGCATCCGTTCGTCGCGTCCGCGCCGAGAGATCTGGCGGAGGGGCAGTGGCGGCAGGTGATTGACGACGAGGAGGCGCGGGGGCGGGCGCGGGGCGTGCGTCGGCTGGTGCTCTGCTCGGGCAAGATCGCGGTCGATCTGCTCACGAGCGCCGAGCGGGCCGCCGCGACGCATCTCGCGATTTGCCGCGTCGAGCAGCTCTACCCGCTGCCCGTGCGCGACATCCTCGGGGTGATCGAGGGCTACCCGGCGCTCGAGGACGTCGTCTGGACGCAGGAAGAGCCGGAGAACATGGGCGCGTGGGAATTCGTGCGGCCGGCGCTGGCGGGCCTGGTCGGCGCGCGACGACTCGCCGTCCTCGCGCGGCCGCGCAGCTCGAGCCCGGCCGAGGGATCCGCGGCGCGCCACGCGCAGATCCAGTCGCAGATCGTCCAGAAAGCGCTGACGAGCCGCGCCGATCTGAAAGTCGGGAAGTCAGGCAGTCAGGAAGTCGAGAAGTGAGTCCCCTATGTCTGTGAACATCGTCGTGCCAGAAGTCGGTGAGTCGATCGTGGACGCACGGGTGGCGCGCTGGTTGAAGAAGACGGGTGATGCCGTCGCCGCCGGCGAAGCGCTGGTGGAGCTCGAGACCGACAAGGTCGACGTCGAAGTCGCGGCGCCGAAGGCGGGCGTGCTGGCGACGATCGCGCACGGCGACGGCGCGGACGTCAAGATCGGCGACGTGCTGGGGACGATCACTGACGGCGAAGGTCGGAAAGTCGAGAGGTCGGAAAGCCGAGACGTGGCCGCCAGCGCGCAGGCCCCGGGAAGTGGCCAACCCGCGGCGGCCGGCCAGGTCCCGGCGACGCCGTCGGCGCGCCGGGTCGCGCGCGAGAAGTCGGTCGAGCTCTCGGCCGTGCCCGCCGAAGGCCCGCGCGTGACGAGGGCGGACGTCGAGCGGGCGGCCGGGCAGGCGCCTCCACCGGCGCCGGCGAAGCCAGGACCACCGCCGGCTCCAGCGGCGCCAGCCCCGCCGTCGGCTCCGACCTATGCGCGCCCTGGTCGCGGCGAAACGCGCGTTCGCATGTCCAAGCGACGTGCGACCATCGCGCGCCGCCTCGTCGAAGCGCAGCAGACCGCGGCGATGCTCACGACCTTCAACGAGGTCGACATGAGCGCGGTCATGGCGCTGCGCGAGCGGCAGAAGGACGCGTTCAAGGCGAAGTACGGCGCCTCGCTCGGCATCGCGTCGTTCTTCGTCAAGGCGGCAGTCGCGGCACTGCGCGAGTTCCCGAATCTCAACGCAGAAATCCAGGGCGACGAAGTCGTCGTCAAGCACTACTACGACATCGGCATCGCGGTCGCGGCGCCCGAGGGCCTGGTCGTGCCCGTGCTGCGCGACGCCGATCGGATGTCGTTTGCCGAAGTCGAGCTGGCCATCCGCGCGTTCGCGAAGAAATCAGCCGACGGCACGCTCACGCTCGATGACCTGCGCGGCGGAACGTTCAGCATCACCAACGGCGGCGTCTTCGGCTCGCTGATGAGCACGCCCATCCTCAACCCGCCGCAGGTCGGCATCCTCGGTCTGCATGCGATTCAGGAGCGGCCCGTGGGCGTCGGCGGCCAGGTCGTCCTGCGGCCGATGATGTACACGGCGCTCACCTACGACCACCGGCTGGTGGACGGCAGCGAGGCCGTGCGGTTCCTCGTGCGCATCAAGGAGCTCGTGCAGGATCCGGGCGTGCTGCTCGTGGAGTCGTAGCCTCCGGAATGCTCGGTGCCGGGGTGCTCGGTGCTCGGTGCGGGTGCGAATGCTGAGAGCTCGTGCGGCGAGGACGTCCCAATCGATCGGGCCTCCTCACTGAGCGGACGGCCTGGCGGCTCGAGCTGGCCGCACCAGCACTGAGCACTCAGCACTTCGCACTAGAATCGGCGGATGCTTCCCCGCCTCCTCGTCCTGTCCTGCCTGACCCTGACCGCCGCCTGCGCCCGCACGCTTCCTGACCAGGACCGGCGGATTACCGTCACGCCGGCCATCGCCAAGCTGCCCGCCGAGGATCTCTGGAAGGCGTACCACGACGACAAGGCCGCCGCGGACAAGAGGTACTGGGGCAAGGCGATCGAAGTCAGCGGCAAGGTCACGAGCGTCCAGGCCGACGCATCCACGCCGCGCGCGATCAAGTTCGTCGTCTCCGGCGACGCCGGCATCCAGGCGTTTCTGCTCGACGACGAGGCGGCGGACGTGGTCAAAGCGGCGGAGGTCGGGCGGCACTTCCGCCTGAAGTGCTTCTGCGCCGGGCTCGAGACGGACGTGATCCTGCGGAGCTGCATCCAGCCGCGATAGGTCCGACGGCGGGTGGGTGTCTCGACGTGAGCTCGGCGGGGCGGTGCGATGGCGGTCGCGCGAAGCCGCGCCGCCCCTTTCACTTCCCCGCGTACTTCAACAAGTACTGATGCCAGTCGTCCCGCTCGCTGGTCATTTGCAGGGGGCGAAGCGCGAGCATGCCCGTCTTGCCGATCGCGCGCCTCAGGTACGTGCGCTCTTCGAGCCGGCCCTTGAGCGCAGGATCGGACGGCACGTCGAGGCCCGCCTGGCGCGCCATGAGCAGGCCCTTC
>DATIWF010000182.1:0-20000 GCA_035519535.1 Vicinamibacterales bacterium
GGTTTCCGGCGGCGTAACCCTGCTGGAGCACGCCCGAGAGCAGACCTCGGATGCGCGGCGGAACCTTTTCCATGGCCAGCGAGGCGCCCACGCCCCACTCGCCGCCCATGCCGATCCCGAAGAGCGCGCGCAGGACGAGGAACGTCGCGTAGGTCGGCGCCAGCCCCGAGAGGACCTCGACGATCGAAAAGAAGACGAGATCGATCATGAGCGGCAGCCGCCGGCCGTAGCGGTCCGCGATCAACCCGAAGATGAATGCGCCGATCGGGCGCATGACGAGCGTCATGCTGATGGCGAGCGCCATCTCGCCGCTCGTCGCGTGCAGGTCCCTGCCGATGTCCGTCAGCGCGAAGACGACGATGAAGAAATCGAACGCGTCGAGGGTCCATCCGAGGAAGCTGGCGGCGACGGCGTGGCGATGGTCGGAGACGGCGGCCGGCGAATTCATTCGGGCGCCGCAGTCTACCACGCGCGCCGCCGATCAGACGTCGCGCTCGTCCTTGCGCAGGTCGATCAGGTAATAGCCGAGGACGCCGCCGGCAATCACGCCGACGGAAAGGACCTTCAGCACGAACGGCGCGACGAGCCCGCCGCCGAGCACGGCGTTGACGAGCGCAATGAGATCGCCAATCAGCACGGCCGACGCGATCGCCATCGTGAGGTACGTCAGCCAGCGGCGGATCCTGGACGCATGTTTCGCGGGATCCCGGCGGATGTCCGCGTGGGTGATGCGCGCGACGAGGGCGAAGACGGGCACCGCGACGATCAGCGCCGAGATGGCCCAGCGGATCGTCACGCGCGACCACTCGACGAGCCGCTGCGGAATCGCCGGATCGGGAAACGCGCGGTCGATGAGCTGGAAGGCCAGCGTGCCGAGGTTGATCGCAATCACGTACAGCGTGCCGAACAGCACGAGGTAGAGGAACGCGTCGCGCGGGTCGAGGTACGGCCTGGGCCGCGGCACGGGCACTGGAAAGTCGATCTCCGCAAACCCGCGCAGCGCCGCCGCGACCTGTCCCCGTTCCCAGCCGGCGCTGGTGAGCGCGGCCTCGACGTCGGCCCGGCGGGCGCCGCGCGAGAGCGATTCCTTCACGAACCCGAGGAGTTCTTCGTTGGCCGCCATGATGCGCCTCCCTGCACCGCTTCCCTAGGCTAGGCCGGGCGGCCTGGCGGCGTCCTGAGGAGACGGTGAGAAACGCTGAGAACTAGTGATCTTCCTCGCGGTGCCTGGCGATTTCACGGTCCATCGCGGCCGTGTCGCGGCGTCCCTGGTAGGCCTCTTTCCTTCGCTTGACGTCGGCGGCGGCCTGCGTGCGCTCGCGCGTGGTCGTCGTAAACGTCGAGAGCTGCCGCTCCAGGTCCTCGCTCCGACATGACGGACACGCTGGCGGATGCCCGGGGCGCACGAGCGCCTCGAACTCGTGTCCGCAGACGCGGCAGCGGAAGTCGAAGAGGGGCATGCCGGGCTCGCGCCCAAGCATATGCCAGCCCCGTGGCTCCCAGCACAGTTCTGTGCGACGAGCGACGCTTCCTTACGAATCTGTCGCGGTGACTTCAGGCGGCGTCGAGCGCTTTCCGGCCTATTTTCGCCCCGGGCAATGGACTGAGTTTTGCAAATTGTCGGCCAAAAGGTACTGACAGATGACTGCTGCCGTATGAGCCCAGCACCCAACGCGCTACCCGACTCCACCACCACTTCTGACACCCCACAGCGCCGGCCGCGCCTGTACACGCCAGGCTTGTCCGACGCACTGGGCGACCGGCTGCTGACCTTCGACAACAGCACCGCCTCGTCGCTGGAGCTGCTGCGGTTCAAGAAGGAATTCAGCGACGTCAAGGGGTTCGAGCCGGCCCTGCGCCGCCGCATCGACGAGTTCAGCAAACTCCGCCACCCGTGCGTGGCGACCGTGCGCGGCGTCGAATGGCTCGGGGAGGGCGAGGGCTGCGCGCTGGTGTCGAACCACACGGCGGGCCGGCGCCTCTCGGAGATCATCCGCGACGCGCGGGGCGCCGCATTCGCGCTCGAGCTCGTCCGCCAGGTCGCGCCGGCGCTCGTGGCGCTGCAGCAGCAAGGCCAGGGTCTCGCGCACGGCGTGCTGACGCCCGAGCGGATTGTCGTCACGCGCGAAGGCCGTCTGGTCGTCGTGGAACACGTGCTGGCCTCGGCCGTCGAGCTTCTCAATCTGCCGCCAGAGCGGCTTCGCGGCGAGCTCGGCCTGGCCGTGCCGGCGGGTACCGAGCCCGCGATGTTCAACTCGCGCTGCGACGTGATCCAGCTCGGGTTGATCGCGCTCGCGCTTCTCGTTGGCCGCCGGATCGATCCGGCCGAGTTCCCGGAGAAGGTGCCGGCGATGCTCAACGAGTTCACGCAGGCGGACGCCGCCGCCGCGGCGCGCTTCCGCCCGTGGCTGGAGCAGGCGCTTCAGGTCGGCGACAAGCCGTTCGCGTCGGCGCAGGAAGCGCACGAGGCGTTCTCCAAGATCCCGGAAGAGATCCACGCCGCCCCTGCGGCGCCTCCGCGTCCAAGGGACGCCGCCGCCGGGCCCGCGCCCGTGGCGGTCAAGCCGTCACCCGTGCCCGTGCCGGCGCCCAAAGCCTCGCCGCTGAAGCGCGAGGAGCCCGAGCCTGCCGTGCCGCTGGTTGGACCGTCGCAGTGGCGGTCGAGCCGAACGTTCAAGGTCGTGCGCTGGGCCGTGGCGGGACTCGTGGTGCTCGCGATCGGCGAGGGGCTCGTGATCGCCGGTCTGTTCTCGCGTCCGGCCTCCGTGGTCGTCGCGCCGCCGGCGCCGCAACGCGCCGAGCTCCTCCCGACGCAGCCGCCCACGATCATCCAGATGCCGGCCTCGGCGCCGGTGACCTCAGCCGTGCCCGCGACGACGCCCGCGGCTGACGCGACGGCCGCCGCGACGCAGAAGCCGACGACATCCGACCCGCCCGCGCCTGCGGCTGCGGGCGCGAAAGCCGACGCCGCGCCGGCGGATCGGCCGGCCTCCTCGGCGCCGAATCCGTCGAAGTTCGGCGGCGTCAAGATCACGTCGCCGATCGATCTGCAGGTCTTCGAGAACGGCACGCTCCTCGGGTCGACGACCGGACCGATCGCGGTCAACGAGGGCTCGCACGTCCTGGACCTCGTCAACGACGAGCTGGGCTTCCGCTTCAGCCAGACGGTCAGCGTCAAAGGCGGGCAGATGACCTCGCTCAAAATCGGCATTCCGAACGGCCGCGTCAGCATCAACGCCGTGCCCTGGGCGGACGTCACGATCGACGGCAACGCTGCCGGCCAGACGCCGATCGCGAATCTGTCCCTGCCAATCGGCAAGCACGAGGTCGTCTTCCGCCACCCCCAGTTCGGGGAACAGCGCCAGACCGTCGTGGTCAAGACCGAGGGGCTGACGCGCGTGAGTGCGGTGCTCCAGAAATAAAGGATCGGACGGGACGAGGTCACGACCATGACACGGCACACGAGTTTTCGATGCACAGTCGCACTGGCTTCGTGGCTGGCGCTGGGGGCGTCCCCGGCGGCGGCGCAGGACTCCTTTGCCCGGGCGAAGGATTTCTACGCGTCGGCCGCCTACGAGGAAGCGCTCCAGGTCCTCGACAAGCTGCACAACTCGTCGCCCACGGTCGATTCGACGGAGATCGCGGCTTACCAGGTGTACTGCCTCGTGGCGCTCGGGCGCAGCGACGAAGCGACGCGCGCCATCGAAGCCATCGTCAAGGCCGATCCGCTGTATCGCCCGTCCGAAGCCGAGGCGTCCCCGCGCGTGCGGACGTTCTTCGAGAACGTGCGCAAGCCGCTGCTGCCCGACGTCGTGCGCGACTCGTATTCGAAGGGCAAGGAGGCGTTCGCGCGCAAGGACTGGCCGGCCGCGACGGCCGAGTTCGATCAGGTCATCGCGCTCATCGACGAACTCGGCAGCGCCGCCGATCCCGGCCTCGCCGACATCCGTACGCTGGCGACCGGCTTCCGCGACCTGAGCAAGTCCGCTCCGGCGCCGACGCCCGATCCGCCGCCTGCGCCCGCGCCGTCGACGGATCCGGCGAGCGCGCCCGGTGGCGGGGACGCCGCCGCGTCAGCGCCCACGCCCGCGCCGGCGCCGACGCCTGAGGTCAGGGACTACTACGGCGTGGACGACGCGGACGTCGTGCGTCCGGTGGCGATCGCGCAGTCGTTGCCGCCGTGGAACCCGGACAACCCCGTGGACAAGCTCCGCGGGTTCCGGGGCACGCTCGAAGTCATGATCGACGAAACGGGCAAGGTCGTCTCCGCCGTGCTCAGCAAGCCGGTCAACCCGAGCTATGATCCGCTCCTCCTCAGGGCGGCCAAGCAGTGGACGTTCCGGCCGGCGACGAAGAACGGCGCACCGGTCAAGTACCGGTACCTCGTGGACATCAAACTGGGCAAGTAGCGGATCAAGTCTAACGTGATCCCGATCTAGCTCTTCTTCTCGGGAAACAGCGTGACCTGCACGTAGTCGTTGGTGTTGAGATACGCGCGTGCGGCCTCCTGGATCGCCTGGGGCGTCAGGCCGATGTAGAACGACGGCAGCAGGAGGATCGTGCCCGGGTCCTCGCCGTACTCGTACCGCAGGGCAATCTGGTTGAGCCAGTAGCCGTTCTGCTTGCTGTTGGTCTCGAACTCGCGCTGCAGCGCGCGCTGCGTGTCGGTGATGTCGCGCATCGTGAGCGGACCGTTCTTGAGCGCCTCGATGTCCTCGAAGACGCGCTTGACGAGCTCGTCCGTGCGGGCCGGACTGCAGCCGAACTCGATGGACACGCTGAATTGCGGCACGGGGAGCTTCGTGTAGGTCGGCGTCACGCTGACGCTGTACGTCCCGCCCAGATCCTCGCGCAGAATCTCCAGC
Source organism: Vicinamibacterales bacterium (assembly GCA_035519535.1). Lineage (GTDB taxonomy): Bacteria > Acidobacteriota > Vicinamibacteria > Vicinamibacterales > SCN-69-37 > DATEGZ01. The sequence goes on from DATIWF010000182.1 coordinate 4,866, forward strand.
AGCCGGCTCTCGAGCACCATCGTCATCGCGCGGAGCACCACGCGGTTTGCCGGTGTGTACTCGAACGGCCCGGTGAAGACGATGGCGGCCTGGCTCTTGGGCTCGACGCCCTTCTCCACGCGCCTCGTCACGACCGTCGTGGGCGGCCGGATCCCGACGTCGCGCACGGTCTCCGCGCGGTGCAGGCTGGGCAGGCCGGCCAGGTACTTCTCGACGAGCGGTTTCACCGTCGCCAGGTCGAAGCTGCCGACGATGACGAACGTGAACGCGCTGGCGTCGGCGAAGCGGTCCTTGTAGAACGCCATCGACCGGTCGAGGCTCATCTCGCTGATTCGGGCCGGCGTCAGCGCTCGCGCGCGGGGATGATTCTGGCTGAGCGCCGACCGCAGCGCGTCGTTGAACGCAAACTCCGGCGTCGCCGTCTGGTTGGCGAGCATCGTCTTCGCCTGCGACGTCATGATGTTGAAGATCTGCGGGTCCGCCCGCGGCGCGGTGAAGCGCAGGTAGATCAACTGGAACAGCGTCTCGAGGTCGTCCTTCGATGCCGCGCCGTTCACGCCGGCGTCGGTGTCGCCGATGAACGGCGTCGCGCGCGCGACCTTGCCGGCGAGCGCCTTGTCGAGGTCGACCGCGTTCAGCTTGCCGACGCCGCCGGCCGCCACCACTTGCGCGGCTGTCTCGGCGGACGTGTAGTCGGCGTCGCTCGCGAGCGACGTGCCGCCCAGGCTGAAGCCGCGCACGAGAATCTCGTCCTCCTTGAACGTGGTCGGCTTGAGGACGACCTTCACGCCGTTCGAGAGCTCCCACTCGGTGAGGCCGTCGGCCTCGCGGACGCTGGTCTTGGCAATGGAGCCGCCGGCCGGCGCCGTCTCGATGAGCGGCGTGTTCGCCGCCGTGTCCACGTAGGGCTGGAGGGGCCGGCTCGACGCCGCGCGGATGGCCGCCGTGAGCTCCGCCTCGGTCGGCACGGGCACCCCGGCCTTTTCCGGCGCGCTCACCACGACCACGCGGCCGTGATCCGGCGCCCAGTCCTTGGCCATCTTGTTGACGTCGTCGAGCGTCACGCCCGGGATGAACCGGTGATACAGCTTGGCCTCGTACACGATGCCGGGGATCGGTTCGTCCGTGGTGAAGGCGCGCGTGAACTCGTCGGCGAACTCGGCCGACGGCTCGTTCTGCCGCTCGGTGACCGCCTGATCGACGAACTTCAGGAGCTTCTGCTTGGCGCGCGCCAGCTCGGACGCGGTGAAGCCGTATTTCGCGACGCGCTCGGTCTCCGTGAACAGCGCGTCCAGGCCTTTAGCGGCGCCGCCGTCGGCCACGAGCGCGGCGAGGCCCTTCGAATCCACGGTGCGCACGAGGCGATTGCGGCCGGCCTGCGCGTCGATGAACGGCGCGTCCGGCTTCTGCGACATCTCCTCGAAGCGGCTCGACAGCATGTCGGTGAACAGCGGGTCCAGAATCTGCTGCTGCCGGTAGTCGGCGAGGGTGGACTGATCGCGCGCCGGGCCGAGCGCGTACACGTTGATCTCGGTCTGGGTCGCTTCCTTGTCCGTCGCGATCGAGTAGCGCGTCCCCTTGTGATCCGGCAGCGTGTAGACCGGCCGCGGCTTGGGTGCGGTCGGCGCGGGCAGCGCGCCAAAGTGCGCCTTGACCAGCTGCTCGACCGCCGCGCGATCGAAATCACCGACCGCGATCACGCCCATCAAATCGGTGCGATACCAGTCGTGATAGAAGCGCTTGATCTCCTCGGGCTTCGCGCCCTCGATGATCGGTGGCTGGCCGATCGGCAGGCGCTCGGCGTACTTCGATCCCTCGAGCAGCACCGGGAACTCCTTGTCCTGGAGCCGCGCGTCCGCGCCGCGCCCCAGGCGCCACTCCTCCATCACCACTTTCCGCTCTTTGTCGATCTCCTGCGGGTCGAACGTCACGTCGTGCGCCCAGTCTTCCAGGATCAGCAGCGCCCGATCGATCACCGCCGGGTTGCCGGTCGGAATCTGGAGCTGGTAGACCGTCTCGTCGAAGCTCGTGTAGGCGTTCACGTGCGGCCCGAACTGCATCCCGAGCGCCTGCATGAACGCGATGATGTCCTGCTCGGGAAAGTGCTTGGTGCCGTCGAACGCCAAGTGCTCGCACATGTGCGCGAGGCCGCGCTGGCTCTCGTCCTCCAGCACCGACCCCGCATTCACGACCAGTCGCAGCTCGGCGCGCTGCTCCGGCTTGTGGTTGGCCCGGATGTAATAGCGGAGCCCGTTCGGCAGCTTCCCGACCGTAATCTGCGGATCGACCGGCAGCGTGTCGGACAACGGCGCCGTTTCGGGCACCATCGCGACGTTGCGCTGCTGGCGGGCGGAGAGCAGGCCGACGGCAGCGACGGCCGCCACGGCGACGAGCAGGACACGAGTACGAAGGCGAAGGGTCATCACACGTCCTTGGTTGGCACTTCCATTGTCCCAAGCCCCGCTCGGGCGGGCAAGCGAGCGAACACGCGACGCGGGGCGGCCGATCCCGGGCACCGGATCCCCGAGAATGCGGGGAATCCTCAGCACGCCGGCGGCGAACTTCACTGACATTGGACGTCAAATGCGCCGGGATGGTCCGGCGCGGCCGGATCAGCGGCTGGCACCGTCATTGCTCCTACAGCCTATCGGCAGCGCACGCCGGTTCAGGAGGCTCCCGTGCCACGCATCCTTGTCGTCTATTTCTCCCGGACCGGGCACACGCGCCTGGTGGCAGCGCAGGTGGCCAGCGCCCTCGGCGCCGACCTGGAGGAGCTGGTCGATCCGACGAATCGCACCGGGATCCTTGGCTACCTGCGGAGCGGCCGGGAGGCCTTCTTCCGGCGCCTGGCGCCGATCGCGCCCATCGCTCACGACGCGGCCGACTACGACCTCGTCGTGGTGGGCACGCCAATCTGGAACTTCTCGCTGTCGGCGCCCGTTCGGACGTATCTGCAACGCTACGCCGGCGGGATGCGAGCCGTCGCGTTCTTCTGTACGTGCGGCGGCGGCGGAATGGACCGCGTGTTCGGCCAGATGGCCGAGCTCACCCTGCGTCCCCCGGTCGCCCGCCTGGTGGTGCGTGAGGCCGAGCTGTCGACGCCGCGGATGTCGAACGAGATCGAGCGATTCGTGGCGGAGATCCGCGCGCACGTCCCGACGAACGCGGCGGCGCCCGTCGCCCGGCCGGCCTAGCGGCTCAGCGTCCGGGCGACACGAACGGCCAGGCCGGCGCCGCCTCGCGCCCCGCCGCCTTCGCGGCGTCCACGAAGTGCTTGAGCTGGTACGTCAGCCAGTTGGCGTTGTCCGGCCCGTAGCCGATCTTGCGGTCGCGCAGAATCCCCTCGTGGTCGACCAGGATGTACGTCGGGAACTCGTGGACGTCGAACAGCCGCGCGATCTGTGCGCCCGTGTCCAGATACTGCGGCCATGTCATCTTCTTCTCGACGATGTACTGCTTCCAGTCCTTGTCGCCCTTCTCGGCGACGGCCACGCCGATGGTGACGAACGGTTCGTTCGCCAGCTTCTGGTTGATCTCGACCATCGTCGGCGTGAAATCCCGACACGGGCCGCACCATGTGCCCCAGAAATCCAGCAGCACGACCTTGCCGCGGTAGTCCGACAGTGAAATCCGCTGTCCCTGAAACGTCGGCACCGTGAAGTTGGGCGCGACGGTGAGCCGCCCGCGCTTCGGGTCGGCGATCATCTTGAGCGCCTCATCGCGCTCGGGCGTCTTGAGCCCGCGATCGACGTAGGCCTGCAGCGCCTGGACGCCCTCGGCGTCCTTGTTCTCCTTGAGGAGCACGACCCCCAGGTTGTAGTTGGCGATCGCGATCGTGTCGGTGAGCGCGACCGTCGCGCGGAAGTCGGCCTCGGCGGTCTTCAGCTCGCTGTCGGTGCTCTTCTGCGCGCCAAGGGCCATCTCGGACAGGCCGCGCATGTAGCGCATCTGCCCTTCCAGGCGCTTGTCACTGCCCGTGTACTTCAGCGCCGTCGTGCAGGTGTCCACGGCGTTCTGATAGTCGCGCATCGCGTAGTACGCGCGGCTGAGGCCGAAGTACGCCTGCACCGACGACTGGTCGTGCAGGTCGTTGGCCTTCTTGTACGAATCGATGGCCTCGCGCACCTTGCCGGCCTGGAGCGCGGCGTCAGCCTTCTGCAGCTCGGCCGTGTATTTCGGATCGTTCTGCGCGGGCGCGGTCTGCGTCGCGACGAGCGGCGCGGCCGCGGCCAGGGCACACACGACGCTTGCCGTGACGAACGTGTGTCGAGACATGGTCCCCTCCGAAATGAGCGCTACCGGAACGGGGTCGTGCTGAACGGGATGCGAGAGGATAGCAAAGGAAGGGACGGAGGGTAAAGGGCAGAAGGCAAAAGGCAGAAGGCAGAGGGCAGAGGGCCGGGCCTACCCCCTTTCGTGCAGTCGGTGCGGTAGGCTGGTTGGCGGCCATGGTCGTCGTCTGCCCGGCGTGTCAGCGCAGGAACCGCCTGAGGGCGGCTGACCTCGCGCGCGAGGTGCGGTGCGGCGCGTGCCGGACGCCGCTTGCGCCGCCCGCCACGCCCATCGATGCCGATCCGCAGACGTTCGACGAGGTGGCGCGGGATGCGCCGGTGCCGGTCCTCGTCGATTTCTGGGCGGCGTGGTGCGGGCCCTGCCGGATGGCGGCGCCCGAGGTCGCGCGCGTGGCCGCCGAGCTGGCCGGACGCGCCGTCGTCCTCAAGGTGGACACGGAGCGCTTCCCGGACATCGCGGCGCGCTACCGCGTCGAGAGCATCCCGAACTTCGTGGTGCTCCACCGGGGCGCTGTCCTGAAGCAGCAAGCGGGAGTCGCGCCGGCGGCACAGATGATCGACTGGCTCGAAGCGGCGGCCCGATAGGCTCGCATCCGGCGTGGCACGTTAATAGCAGTTTCACCTGACGTCATGGGGTTCGCCGCCGACGTCCGATACTCCCTCCGCAGTTTCTCGACGTCCCCGGCCGTCGCTTCGGCGGTGGTCTTGACCCTTGCGATTGGCGTCGGCAGCAACGCCGCGGTGTTCGGGTTCATCCGGGGCGTCTTCTTCCCGACGGTCCCATTCGCCGATCCCCAACGTGTCGTCGCCCTCTTCCCCGCCGATCCGCCCGGGCAGGTCGGACTCTGGTCGTACACCGACTACGCGGCACTGCGGTCTCGCGCCGCTCGGCTCGAAGCAGTCGCCGCTGCTCGGCAATACCGCGCGGCTGTGAAGATCGGCGACCTGACCGTGTGGCGATCAGTCGCCGACGTGACGCCCCAGTTCTTCGAGGTGCTCCGGTTGGCGGCGGCAGCGGGCGCGTTGCCCACGGCGCAGGACGCGGGGGCGAGCGGCCAGCCAAGTGCCGTGATCAGCACTCTGGCCTGGCACGAAGACTACGGCGCGAGGGCGGACGTGGTCGGATCGGTGATCGAAATCGACGGCCGGCAGCGTCGCATCACGGGTGTCGCTCCTGCGGACTTCGACGGCCTCTATCTGGGCCGCGCCGTGGATGTGTGGACCCTCCTCGACGAATCGTCCTTCGGCGCGACGGATCCGCGGGCGCACCTGTTAACGGTGATCGGACGCCTCAGGAGCGAGATCTCCATCCAGAACGCCCGCGTGGACGGCGTTGAGGTCGCGCCCTACTCGCCCGTCGACCCGAGCGCGCGCGGTCGGGTCGCCAGCATCAGCATCCTGCTGGTATCAGCAGCCGCGCTGGTCCTGGCCATCGCATGCGCCAATGTCGTCGGCCTGCTGCTCTCGCTGGCATCATCACGCACCCACCAGCTCGCCGTCCGCGTGGCGCTCGGCGCCAACCGGCGGCAGCTCACGCGTCAGCTCCTCGCCGACGCCGTCGTGCTCGCCGTCGGCGGCGGCGCGCTCGGGTGGCTTCTCGCCAGTTGGACATCTCACGTCGTTCCTGCGCTGCTCTTCGCTGAAGACGCCGAGCACCTGCATTTTCTGCCGAGCGTCACGGCGCTGCTCCTGGCTGCGTTTCTCGGAGCCGTCGTCATGGTCGTCAGCAGCCTCGCGCCAATGGTCAGCGTGCCGCTCGCGAATCCGACGACCGTGATACGCCGAAGTGATGACCAGGTCACCACTGCCGACCGGCGCGTCCGTGCGGCCCTCGTCGTCGTTCAGATGGCGCTGAGCGGACTTCTCATGACGTCGAGCGGTCTGCTTCTGATCGACGTCCGCAAGGCCCTGCAAGCTGATCTCGGCGACCGTCTCGACGCCGTCGCGGTCGAGACGACCCAAGCGTCCGCCGGATTCTCCTATTTCGATGCTGCCCGCAGCGCCGTGGGCAGGTTGCCCGACGTGCTCGGTACAGCGTGGATCGGGACACTGCCAGCAGGCCGTCCCGGACAGAGCACGTACCGCATTGAGCAGCCGCGCGCGGCGTGGCGCGACCTGCTCATCGATACGGTGACGTTCACCGCCGAAGGCCTTCCCCCGGATCGCCTCGTGCCGGCGGCCGGCCGAATGTTCGGCGCGCAGGATGCGCCCGGTGGATGCAAGGTGGCGATGGTCGATCAGGAAGGGGCCGATCAGCTGTTCGACGGGGATCCGGTGGGCCGATCAATTGAGGATGCGTCGGGGCATCGCGTGGACATCATCGGCGTCCTCCGCCGCCCGCGCTCGCGCAGAACGCCCGCGCGGCCGACGCTCTTCCTCTACGCCCCGCAATCGGCAGATCTCCCGGGCGTGACCAGGTCCTTGCTCTATCACGTGCCTCTCGCCGAAGCGCGGCGGCCCGTGACGATGCTTTCGAACGTCGCAAGCGGGACCTACTTCGCGCTGTTCGGGCTCGCGCCGATTGCGGGTCGCACGTTCACGTCGGACGACGATGGAGTAGGGTGCGGAGTGGCGATCGTCAATCAGGAGGCCTCGGATCGATACTTCGGCGGTCACGCGATCGCTGGCGGGCTCGTCGACGATGACGGACGCCGCTTGGAGATCGTCGGCGTGATGCCGTCTGGCGTCTTCAAGACCCTGGCGCCTCCGCCCGAGCCGATGGCGTATCAGCCGTACACCCAGCGCTACGAGAAGCGCATGACGATCGTCGCGCGGACGGTCGCGGCCACGCCGCCGGTGCTGACGGCGATCACCAAGACGCTGCAGGCCGTGAAAGGCGGAGGGCCGCTGGACCGGGCGCAGTCGCTGGCGAGCTACTTCGGGCGGACGACGCTGGCCGTCGAGCGGATCGCGACGATGCTCGTCGGTTTGTGCGGAACACTTGCGCTCGGTCTCGCGCTGCTGGGTGTCTACGGCGTCCTCTCTGATTCCGTCGCTCGCCGCACCCGTGAGTTCGGATTGCGCGCGGCGCTGGGAGCACGCGCCTGGCACATCATCGCGCCACTCCTGGCGCTCGGCGTCCGCCTGGCGCTCGTCGGGGCGGCCTTCGGTACTCTTGCGGCGTTTCTCCTGCACCACTGGTTTGATCCCTTCAGTCGCACGGCGTCGCCGGGACCGGAGAGCGTGTTCGTCTGGGCGGCCGCGCCTGTGGCGCTCCTCGCGATCGGCGTGCTCGGCAGCCTCCTGCCCGCGCGCCGAGCGGTCGGCGTCGATCCGCTCGTGGTCATGCGTGATCGCTGACTTCCGCTGACGCCTACGCCCGGCGTTGCCGCGAGGCGCTGGGGCCCGCCTGCCGCCGTGCTCCACCTCTTGCGCGAGAACGTCACCCTTTTCTCGCATCTCGCTCACGACTTGCCACTGGTCACTTGCCTACCCTCAGCCTCGCGCCCGGTACGCGCCTGCTCGTTTCGGTGGACGGGATCCTCGACGGACGAGTACTGTGGGTCAACGCGACGGAGATGAAGGTCTCGGCGGAAGCCGGGCAGGCGGTCCTCAGTCGGGCCTCGGTTGCGCAAGTCGTCAAAGTCGGCACGAATGCGGCGAGAGGCGCGAAACAGGGGCCGCGGTCGGCCGCCTCATTGGCGGTCCGGTGACGGTCGCGTCGAGCGGCGCCTTCTGGCCCGTCCTCGGGCATCGACGCGGTCGACGGCGCCTTCGAGCAGCGGCAAATGCTCGTCTACGAGCGGCGCTAGTCGCGCCAGTATCCGCGGCGCGCGCGGACGTCGTAACTCCCCGCTCGAGTGAGCTTCACGCCGAGGTCGTGCCAGCCGGTCGCCGCCACGCCGCTGGGCCGGTACTGGAGGACGTATCGCGTGCGGAATTCCGCCAGCGCCTCGCGCAGCGGATTGAGGAACGAGTCGCCTTCCTGAAGATCGAAGAGGCGTCCGCCGGTCGCGGTGGCCAGCTCGTGGAGTGGCGCGGTGTGGTCCGCAACGAAGCTCGCCGACTGCACCGAGCCCGACCCGATCTGGCCGAACGCGATGCTGGTGGGGCGGCGCCCGGCGGCAATCAGGAACACCGGCGGCTCGGATCGCTGGACGATCTGACGACGTGTGCCCGCGGCGAGCAGGCTGTGCGTGTCGAGACCGGCCGTGACGACCACGATCATTCGGCGCCGGCCGGGCTCTTCACGTTGCATCAGCGCCGCCGAGATCGCATCGAACAGCACGGTGCCCGTCTCTCCCCGAGCGGCCGGGTCACCCATCGCGAAGCCGGCCCGGACCTGACTGTCGAACGTGACGATGGCAGATCGATCGCCGGCGGAGAGGAGCGATCGGACCGACGACACGTCGCGGTCAATGGCTGGCGCGAGCGACCTCAGCTCGCTGCCGGTGTCGACGACCAGCTCGAGATCCACGGGCTCGCTCGCCACCACGACGTCGTCGATGCTCTGCGCGACGCCGCTGTCGGTGAGCGCGAAGTCAGTTCGCGTGAGCCCGATGACCGCGCGACGTTCGGACCAGACCGACACGTCGACGAACACGGCATCCGACGAAGAACGGAATGTGGTCTGCTGCGCCAGGCCCACGCTCGAGGCGCCGGCGCACAGAACGGTCAGGACGCGGGCCGCGCGCTTCACTTGATCGCCCTCCGCAATTCGTCTCGCCGGGACGGCCAGAACCGATAGTCACCGAAGGCAAACTGGGCCCACGGATCCGTCGCGTCCGCCTGGCGATCGAACACGTTGCCGAGAGCCGCGTCTGCGCGCGCGCCGCGAGCGAACGTGATGGCGGCGAGCGCGAGGTTCGCGCTGCGTGCTCGCGGCCGGATAGCGAGCGCCGCCTTGTAGGCGGCCTCCGCGTCGCTCTCGCGTCCAACGGCCTCGAGCGCGCGGCCTTCGAGCAGGTGCGCGAGGTACCCGACCCATTCGTCGCGAGCAAGCGTCGCGGTCTGCTCGAAGAGCGTGATGGCGTCGGCGGGCCGCCCGGAGGCGGCGACGAGCGCCGCCTCTCGCATGAGCGCCTCGGCCCGGGCGCTCTCAAACGCCTCCGCTTTCTTCAGAGCGGCGACCGCGCGCCTGACCGCATCGGCTTCCGCCTGAAGCGTTCGCTCTCGTCGCCCGGGCTCAATCCGGTCCGAGAATTCCGGCGAGGTCGTCGCGGCAAGACGCTCGTCGGCGTGGCTTTCGTAGATTCGCGACCACGCCAAGCCCTCGATTCCGAGCGCTTGGCCCAGGGCGATCGCGCCCGCGTCGACGTGGCCATCGAAGCGCGAAGCGTCGCGAGCAAAGATCCCGGGCCGGCCGCCCTGCGCGCCGAGGCTGGGCGTGCCCTGCCCCGCGCGGCCGCCGGCGAGCGCGGCCGTCGCGGCAGCGAACCAGGCGCGAACGAAGCGATCTTCCGCAGGCAACGCTCGCAGCAGGTCGCAGCCATCCTCGAACATGCCGCGAATGGCTTCGTCGATCACCTGCGGCGCGTCGGTGCGGGAGGAAGGCTGGTGCTGGGCGGCGTCGATAGCTTCGACCAGAAACGCGGACCGTGCTTGCGGCGAGAGACCCGTCGCGTTCTTCACGTCGCGCCGCACCGCAGAAATTGCCGCCGCCCGGTCGGCCGTCACGCCTGCGACCGCAGCGAAGTCTCCTCGCGCGTAGCGAGCCACGAGCGACCCCTCGGCCGGCTGTCCGTCCGTCGTCACGCCACCCGCGCCGATCGACGAGAGAGCTACGGCCACGAGCGGAAGGACCATGCGGGCTGCGGCCATATGGGGACCTGCAGAATTGTAGCCACGCCAGACTCCTCCGACGGCATCGACGTCCAAAACACGACGCCAGTCGTCCAGGAGGAGCTCATGATGCTCGCGCTTGCCGTCGCCGCCGTCCTGAGTGCGCCACCGCCCCGGCAGACTCCCCCGCCCTCGCCTCCGCCCGCCACCGGACAGACCGCGCCAGCGCAGCCGGCGTTGACGATGTCGTTCCGAGCCGACGCGAAGGTCGGCTTCATCAATCTGCAGCTCATCTTCGACCGGTCCAAGCTCGGCCAGCAGGGGCTGGGCCGCATGAAGGCCCTGCACGACAAGCTGCAGGCCGACCTGGCGGACCGCAACAAGGAGATTCAGGACCTGTCGTCGAAGATCCAGTCCCAGCAGACAGTCGTGGGCGAAGCGACGCTGACCGGCTGGCGCAGCGAGCTCGACCGTCTGCAGCGTGCGGCGCAGTTCGCAAGAGAGGACGCACAAGCGCAGGCCGAGCAGCTCCAGCAGCAGGTGCTCGGCGACTTCGAGGAGCGCGTCCGGCCCATCGTCGAAGCGATCCGCGCCGAGAAAGGCCTCTGGATGATCTTCGCCGTGCAGCCCGATCCCGGCGGTGTGACGCTCGCCGCCTCCGACCCGAGCCTCGATCTCTCGGGCGAGGTCGTCAAACGCCTCGACGCGCAGAAGTAGCGCGTCAGGCGGCCGGGCTCAGGCCTGGCGCCTCAGCCCCAGGGCAACGCACAGCCACGCAACGGCCTGGGCGGCAAAGGCCAGGAAGATCGGGATGAACGCCTCGGCCAAGCCCGGCGCGATGGCGCGCAAGCTGGGCACTCCCAGCTCCGCGGAGCGACCGATGCCCTGCAGCACGCCCGTGAACCCGGCGAACAACGTGCACAGGGCGGCGAAGACCGCCGCCAGCGAGAGCGGGCGCATCAAGGCGAGCCGCCGCTCGCTGGGCCGGATCGCGTAGAGCACGCCCATCACGAGCGGCGCCATCCCGATCAGGAGACCGAGTTTCGCGGCGATACTCACCTGGGCAAGCCCTGACATCAGCATGGTTTCCTCCGGCGGTGTCTGATGGTGTACAACGCGGCAGGCGGCGCGGCGTGACGGTTGTCACGTTCTCGCGCGCCACGCGTTCCTACTGGTATGGACCGGGACTCCGAGCTTGCGCTGGTCGCGCGGTTGCGCGCCGGCGATCCCGACGCGTTCGACGCCGTGCACGCGGCGTTCAACTCGCGGCTCTTCGGATTCCTGGCGCGGCTCGCGCGCAGCCGCGACGTCGCCGAAGACCTCCTCGAGGAGACGTGGCTTCGCTGCGTCTCGCGAGCCGGGCATCTCAGACCGGACACGCAGCTCGGGCCGTGGCTCTTTACGGTCGCCCGCAACCTCTACCTCAGCTACTGCCGCTCGCGGTTGATCGAGGACTCGCGCGTCGCCGATCTCATCAGCCTGTGGCCGGCCGTCTCGCCTCGATCATCGCCGTTCGAGGCGACGGCGGCGAACGAGTTCCAGCGGCGGCTCGAGGCGGCGATCGCCTCCCTGCCGGGCCCCTATCGAGAGGTCCTGCTGCTCGTGGCGATCGAGGGCTTGACGCCGGCCGAAGCCGCGGTCGTGTGCGAGATCACACCCGAGGCGCTCCGCCAACGTCTGAGCCGCGCCCGCGCGCAGCTGGCGAAGCGCCTGGACGACAGCGGGCCGACCGCGACCGTTCTCACCGAGGTGATGTCATGAGGCCGGACGACGCGAGCGATCCTCTGCTGCGGGCGATGGCGCACTTGCCCGCCGTGACGCCCGACGCGACGCGCGACGCGCGGGTTCGGGCGCGCTGTCACGCGGCGCTGGCCGCGCGCTGCCCACAGCGCGTCGCCGTTGACAAGCGCCGCGGGCGCGTGCGCGGTCTCGGTCCCGCCTGTGTCGGCCTGTTGTGCGCGATCTATCTCGTCTCGGTCATCGGCGAGGCGCTGCGCCTCGGGTCGTTCTGAATCCCCGCCTCGCAGAGGTGCGACGGCGCACGGCTTCGGCAACTCCGACCACGACCAGGAGGATGCTCGACGGCTCCGGAACCGCCGCCGGAACGGCCGCCGCGAACTGTCCGCCGAGCGTCGCATGCCCCGCGGTGGTGGGATGGATGTCGTCGAAAAACACGTAGGTCCCCACGTCCGCACAGACCACGCCCGGTAGACCGGCGTCCGGTGGAGACTTGCAGGCGTCGGTCGCGTTCGTGAAGCCGTAGGTGGCAGGGTTCGCGACAATCGCCGCCAGCAACGCGCTCGTGTCGAAGAACGTCGTGTTCGGACGAAGCAGCAGGTCGTTCAGGAGCAGGCCGTTGAAGAACTGCGAGAGTTGATGCAATGCGATCTGGGTGGCCGGGTCCAACGCTCGGGCTCTGGGCGTCAGGCTCAAGTCCGGCAAGCCGGGCACGAGGATCTCCTGCGCGCCGCCGGCGGTGAGCCCGTCCACGATGAACATCAAGTTGGCGACCGAAGCCGTGGCGGCCGCCACGGGATCGGACGGCAGCGACAGGAAGTCGTTCGCGCCGCCCCAGACGACGTAGAGCGCCGAGGGATCGACCGCGGGACCGCCCAGGAGTTCCTGAAGCATGCCGGGCAGCGCGCCGTTCAGAACGTTCGACGTTCCCGTCGTCGCGCCGGCGAACGCGAGATCGACCAGCGGCAAGCCCAGGGTGGCGGCCATGTATTCGACCGCGACCGGTCCGTTCGACATGCGCTGAGCGTAGGGCGCCGGCGGGAACGTGCCGCCGCTTGCGGCGAAGATATTGCCGTTATCCGACAGGCTGTCGCCGTAAACGATGAGTTGACTGAACGAGGACGCCTCGCCCGCTGATGGAACGGCGAGGAGGACGGCGAGCAAGAGACCTGCCGAGATCGCCAAACGTCGCATGGTTTCCCCCAGGCATCGCGACGCAAGAAAGATGCCCCGGCCCACGTCCGGCCTGTGCTGGTGAAACTCAGAACGGCGTCCAGGAATTCAGCCTGCAAGGCGTCTTAAGGTCGCGGCGGGACGCGTCGTGCAGATTACTGCGCTACGTCGTTTGCCTTGACGGTCCTCCATGACGGGCACACACTCGATCTGATGGTCGTCGAATGGAGGCGGTCATGAGTTGTGAAAAGCACGTGCTGGGCGTTCGTTGGGGACACCACGATTGGCACCGCGAGGTCACGTTTGCCGAGGATCGGCTGCTGCCGCGGACGAACATGTGGGGCCGTCCGGTCGGCATCGAGCAGGCACTCTGCCACACGCAGTACGTGTGCCGCGCGTGCGGCGCCGTGCGCGACGACGGGGACTGCTTCTGCGAGAAGGCGGAGGCGGACGCCTGCGCGATCCGGCTCGCCTGGCTGGCGGAACACGCGGGGGCATCGGCAGTCGATAATCGATAATCGGCAATCGAAGAGCCATCGATGATCGACATCGAGGATCGACGATCGCCATCGATGATCGATCATCGCCATCGATGAACGGTCATCGTCACCGCTGATCGGTCATCGCCATCGGCGATCGGTCATCGTCGTCCACTATCGCCTGCCGGAATCCCGCTCATTGCCCGTCGGCGTTCTGCCGATACCCTGTATATGGTCGGGGGGCTGCAGCACGCGCGACTCACGCCGCAGGAATTGTTCGCGGCGGCCGTCGTGGTGACAGTTCTGTCCAGTGGATCACCAATTCGTGCGGCCGGGCCCAACCCGGCCTGCGCGCTCGTCACGCCGGCCGAGATTGAAGCGATCGTGGGCGCCAAGGTCACGCGGCTCGTCAACGGTCCGAGCGACCTGGGCAACGGCGTCGAGGTCTGCACGGGCACCGCCGGCGACGTCGCGATCACCATCCGCTTCGTGCCCAATCCGAGCGACGCGGGGGCCAGAGCGACCGTCCGTGTCGTCGACTACGCTCGACAAATGGGCTCGCAGATCGAAGCCACCACGGCTGGTCCAATCGCCTGCTACACGATCACGCCGCCGGAACAGATGGCGCAGGCGACGCCCGCCGGGACGATGTGCTCGGTCCGCACGCCGTCGAGGATGGCCGTGATCGAGCTGTCTACGAAATCGCCGGAAGGCCCGGTGCCGATGTCCAAGGTCCAGGCGCTCGCGCGGAAGATCCTCAAGAGACTCTAGACATCGACAATCGGCAATCGACAATCGGGGAATCGAAGAGCCATCGATGATCGACATCGGTGATCGCTCATCGACATCGGCGATCGATGTTCGACATCGATGAACGATCATCGTTGTCGATCATCGGTGGTCGATGGGCTCTGCGATTGGCGATTGCCGATTTCCCGATTGTCGATGGATTGGTCGGGATGCCGGGATTTGAACCCGGGACCCCTTGACCCCCAGGCTATCAGAACCGCCACACGCTGCGCGCACACCGACGATTTGCGCGCAGCGTGCGACGCTGTGAGCACGGTGAGACGCATCGCGCGGAGCGGATTGCCACAGTTTGCCGCGCGCATCAAGCATCGCAGATGCCCGGCTGGAACTCTGGCCGCTAAGTGCACCTGGTTATGACGGGTCGGCAAAGAACTCCCGCTTGAGTGCGGTCGCAGTGTCAGCGTCGAAGGACTGCGGGCCGCTCGCCGTGCATAGCGTGAGCTGACCGCTCAGAGCCTGAGCATCGAAAATCTTCTGAGCCCGGCTGCTCGACAAGTGGTGGATGTTGTAGTGACACGGATCACCGCCGGGTAGGGGGCTGTGAACGAAGATCGGGACTTGAATGTCTGGCTGTCCCGGCGGCGGCGTCAACAGGTGGGAGTCGAAGGACCAATACGCGCAAGGCTCCGGAAAGTGCCCGCTGTAGAAATGGCGTATGTGCTCACAGGGCGTTCGTCCCGTGGCCGCCGCACACGGCCGCTCGAAAACCGAAATGCCCTTCTTCCCGTCGGGTGTGTCTAGGCCAGCACCAGATGGTTGTTTGAAGCCCACATTTGAGAACCGACGTTTCTCTGGGTCGAAGAAACGGAGTGAGAGGATGCGAATGAACTCCATGCGGGAACCAAGCGTCGGATTTGTTCGAAGACCTCTTCGGCTGGTGCGTTCTCGTTCTCGGTGATGGTCGCGTAACCAAACCCACGACC
>DATIWF010000183.1:0-17076 GCA_035519535.1 Vicinamibacterales bacterium
GATGTCGTGCACCACGCGCGGCGCGTCGATCGCGCCCGGTGTGTCCGGCTTGTCGTCCGCCATCGCCAGCACCTGGAACACGCGTTCCATCGCCGCGAGCGACCGCTGCAGCTCCGAGAAGGAATTGACGAGCTGCCAGACGGGGTTGAGCAGCAGGAACGTGTACCACTGGAACGCCATGATGTCGCCGATGGACGCGCCGCCGGCGACGTTCAGGTACCCGCCGTACCAGACGATGACGACGTTGACCGCGCCGAGCAGGAGCGACCACGACGTCCAGATCACCATTTCCCGCCGCTGCGCGAACATCTCCTTTCGCAGCACGGTATGGCGCCCGATCATGTACTCGAGCAGCTCGCGCAGCTCGCGGCCGAACGCGCGCACGACGCGAATCCCCGAGAACGTCTCGCCGACGCGCCCGTCGATGTGCTCGGCGTCCTTCCGCAGCGACCGGTAGATCGGCCGGATGCGTCGCGCCGCCGTGTAGCTGATGAGCATCACGCCCGGGATGATCGCGAGCGCGGTGAACGCCAGGCGCCAGTTCAGCCGCAGCAGGATGACCACCGCGATCGCCAGACGAATCACGGAGATCGCGGGCGAGACAATCGCCATCTGCAGCAGGCCGGTCGTCGTGTCCACGTCGCCGGTCAGCCGCGACAGAATCCCGCCGGTCTTCATGTCCCACAACTTGGGCAGCGGCAGGTGCAGCAGTCGATCGAACAGCGCCCGCCGCAGCGACAGCATCACGCGAACGTTCAGCAGACGCTGGCGGTAGTCCTTGAGCACGCTGACGAGATTCGAGACGATGACCACCCCGACGAAGAGCGCGCCCGCCAGGTTGAGCCGGCTGAGCCGCGCCGCCGTGTCGAGCGCCGCATTGAGCAGCACGTTGTCGACGATGAACCGCAGGAACAGCGGCTCGACCATCTGCAGGCCGGCCGTCAACACCGCGAGGACGAACATCACGGCCACCGCGTAGCGGTGCGGCCAGAGCCAGCGTCCGTACTCGCGCAGGTATTCGCGGCGCTTCTGGCGCTTCGCGGGGACGGCCGCGGCCGGTTCGCCGCTGTCGCCCGGGCGCCCTTTCTCGCCCGGTTCGGTCTCCGTGCCCTCCGCCGCGTCGTCGAGCCGGTGGAGACGGTAGTCGTCGCGAAAGCGCCGGTAGCGTTTCCGGGAGGACTGCGGGTAGTTCATGAGGTAACCGCCGCACGTTAGCACGGCTGGGAGACGGATGCGCGCGCCGCGCCGAGGGGATCGGCGCGGCGCGCTGGGGGTGATCGAGGCGGGGACTAGAACTTGAAGTGCAACGCGCCGTACACCGAGCTCGTGTTGATCGGCGTGGCGCCGTTTTCGGTGCCGATGTGCGAGTAGCGGTAGCCGATGTCGACCGCCGCTTGCTTGCCGGCGGCGATCGTGACGCCGCCGCCGAACGCCTCCATCAGCTGGGTCTGGGGCAGATTCGACGTAAGCGGCGTCGTGAAGACCTGCGACGAGATGTCCTGTCCGTCGAGGGTGGCGACCAGCGTGCTGGTGATGTGTCCAAAACCGACCGCGGCCTCGCCGAACGGCGTCACGTTGCCGGACCTCGCCTTCAGGCGGACGCCGCCCATGCCGTAGAACACCGGCAGGTTGCCGAGGATCACGGGCGTGTCCGTGCTGCCCAGCGCCGCCGCGGCCGCCGCGGCGTTCGCCTCCAGCGCCGTGTTCTCATCGCTCGGAAGCGTGTTCCTCATCCTGCCGAACTCGCCGAAGACCTGCACGAACGGGGACACCGACACGCCGACGCTGCCAGCGAGGCTGCCGCTCGCGGCGGTTCCAAACGTCACGCCGCCGAGGCCGCCAACGAATCCACGATCGCCGGCCAGGGCGGGCAAGGGGACGGAGAGTATGAGTACGACGATCACGAGACGAACGAGCCAATCACGATTCATGACGTTCCTTCCATCAGGCAGACACCCTCTGAACCGCAATCCTCGTGCCGTAGGTACGACGGCGGCACGGGCCGCAAAGAACGCACCGCGATTGCGACAATCGATGTCAGGAGGACACTGTGTCCACCGAAGGGAAGCGCGCCGAGGCAGGCGAGACGAACCGGGTCAGGAGGGAGTATCCGCGGCGGCCCTGCGGGCGCCGACGATACTCCCGGCCGTCCGCGCGGTATTCTTTGCTGCGTTGACTGGACGATTGGGCGCGGGACTCGTGGCGCTGCTGCTCGCGGGCGCGGCCTGTCAGAGGACGGCCGTGACCTCGTCGGGGCCGCAAACCGTGCGGCCGGGCGCGCCTGGCCAGGCGACCGCCGTCGTGCCGGCCGAGCGCCCGCCGGCGCCCGCAGATTCGCCGGCCGACATCCAGTTCATGCAGGGCATGATCCATCATCATGCTCAAGCGCTCGACATGACCGACTTGATTCCGTCGCGCACCAGCAAGGACGACATGCAGATGCTCGGCAAGCGGATCAGCATTTCGCAGACCGACGAGATCAAGATGATGCAGCGCTGGCTCCAGGAGCGCGGCCAGGAAGTCCCGAGCGTCGAGCTGCAGACGATGGGCGGCGTGACGACGCATGGCATGACGATGCCGAACATGCTGATGCCCGGGATGCTGACGCCGGAGGAGATGACGACCCTCGCGTCGGCCACGGGCTCGGCGTTCGAGCGGTTGTTTCTCGCAGGCATGATCAAGCACCACGAGGGCGCGCTCACGATGGTGAAGGATCTGTTCTCGAAGTCCGGCGCCGCGCAGGATTCAGCGATCTTCCGGTTCGCGTCTGACGTCGAGGCCGACCAGCTGATTGAGATCCGCCGTATGCGCGCGATGCTCGCCGCCGGACGTTGAACGCACGCACCAGGCGTCCGTCCTTTTCCAAGAGTGAGGATCAATGGCATCACGACAGTCGGGTCAGCGGGGCAGCCGGCGGGGGCGCCGGTGGACGTTCGGTGCGGCCGTCGCGATCGTGGCCGCCGCCGTGGCGGTGGCGCACGGCCGCGCGCAGGAGCGCCAGACGGGCGTCACGAACGACCCGCGCGTCGGCCTCAAGGCCGGCATGGACGACGCGGGCCAGGCGGCGCGCAACCTCGAGCTCGTCGGACATACGCGGAAGCCGGACGGCTTCTTCGATCCGAACAACCCCGGCAGCATCAGCGACGCCAACTCCGACCTGGCGTTCCAGGGCGACCACGTGTTTCAGGGCAATTTCGCCGGATTCAATGTCTTCAACGTCGAGGATCCGCGAAAGATCACGGTGCACACGTCGGTGCAGTGCCCGGGCGGCCAGGGCGACCTCTCGGTGTACGGGACGCTGCTGTTCATGTCGGTGGAGGAGACGCGCGGCCGCCTCGACTGCGGCGCGCAGGGCGCCCCCGAGGTCGTGAGCGCGGCGCGCTTCCGCGGCGTCCGCATCTTCGACATCAGCAATCTCGAGCGGCCGCGCCAGATCGCCGCCGTGCAGACGTGCCGCGGATCGCACACGCACACGCTCGTCGTCGATCCGAAGGACAAGGCGAACATCTATGTCTACGGATCGGGGACCAGCAGCGTGCGCTCGGGGGAGGAGCTCGCGGGCTGTTCGGCGGGCCAGGACCCGAAGGACGATCCGAACACGGCGCTCTTCAGCATCGACGTGATTCGGGTGCCGCTCGCGGCGCCCGAGCAGGCGAGGGTCGTGAGCCGGCCGCGCATCTTCGCGGACCTGCAGACGGGCGCGCTGGCGGGGCTCGCGTCGGGCGGCAGCCATCCCGAGGGCGCCGGCGCGCCGTCGCC
Source organism: Vicinamibacterales bacterium (assembly GCA_035519535.1). Taxonomy (GTDB): domain Bacteria; phylum Acidobacteriota; class Vicinamibacteria; order Vicinamibacterales; family SCN-69-37; genus DATEGZ01. The sequence continues at coordinate 3,760 of DATIWF010000183.1, forward strand.
GTCGCGCGCGACCAACCAGTGCCACGACATCACGACGTATCCGGCGCTGGGACTGGCGGCGGGCGCGTGCTCGGGCAACGGCATGCTGCTCGACATCTCCGACCCCGTCCATCCGGTCCGGCTCGACGCCGTCAGCGACCCGAATTTCGCCTACTGGCACTCGGCGACGTTCAACAACGACGGCACGAAGGTGCTGTTCTCTGACGAGTGGGGCGGCGGCACCCAGCCGCGATGCCGTGCGACCGATCCGGTCATCTGGGGCGGCGACGCGATCTTCGAGATCGTCGACCACAAGATGAAGTTCAAGGGCTATTTCAAGATGCCGGCCGTCCAGACCGACCAGGAGAACTGCGTGGCCCACAACGGATCGCTCGTGCCGGTGCCGGGCCGCGACATCATGGTGCAGGCGTTCTATCAGGGCGGGCTCACCGTCTTCGACTTCACCGACGCCGCGCATCCGGTCGAGATCGCGTTCTTCGATCGGGGACCGATCGATGCGACGAAGCTCGTCCTGGGCGGCTACTGGTCGGCGTACTGGTACAACGGCAACATCTACGGGTCGGAGATCGCGCGCGGCCTCGACATCTTCACGCTGAAGCCGAGCGAGTTCCTGTCGCAGAACGAGATCGACGCCGCCAAGCTCGTGCACCTCGACGAGCTCAACGTCCAGCACCAGCCGCAGATGACGTGGCCGGCGACCTGGGTCGTCGCCCGCGCGTATCTCGATCAGCTGACGCGCAGCCGGGGCATCACGCCCCAGCGCACCACGGCGGTGAACACCGCGATCGATCGCGCCGAGAAAGCCGCGGGCGCGGAGAAGATCGCGGCGCTCGATCAGGTTGACGCGCTGACGAAGGATCTCGACCAGGACGCCGCCGCGGCGAAGGGCCACGACGCCGTGATTCTGCGGATGCTGGCGTCCACGCTCCGCGTGCAGGTCGGGTCGCTGCGGTAGGCGCTACGTGTCCCGGGCGCGCTCGGCCGCCTCGAGGATCGGGTTCGACCGGTCGGGCCCGAGCCGGCTCAGGCGCAGCGAGTACAAGTGCCGCGTCTTGACTTCGTCACTCTCGCGCGCGATCGCGTCAAGGTCGTCGAGCGGGGAGAGCATCAGCCCGGTCAGCGCGTCATGACGACCGGAGGCGAGCCGGCGCACGAGCCGCGCGGAGTGCTCCGGCGTCAGATTGAGACCCTCGTCGAAAAGCTGCTTGTACCACGGCAGCCAGGTGAGGCCCGCCTCCGACGTCAGCGAGTACTCCGTCATCGACGTCCGGACCGATCCGGGGGTGATCGCAAACACGCTGACGCCGTGCGGCCGCGCTTCGATCGCCAGACACTCCGTCCAGCGCACGAGCCCGGTTTTCGCCGCGCAGTACGACGAGAAATACGCGATCGACATCGCGGCGGCGCCACTGGCGACGTTGATGACGCGCCCGCGCCGGCGCGCGATCATCCCCGGCAGGATCGCCGCCGTGCACAGGACGGGGCCGTGCAGATTGACCTCGATCGCGCGCAGGTACTCGTCGGCGCTGGACTCCCAGAACGGTCCGATCGGCCCGCGCAGGCCTGCGTTGTTGACGAGCAGATCGATCGGTCCCAGCGCGTCGACGATGTGGGCGAGCGCACCCGGCGTCGTGACGTCCGCGGGAAACGCGCGCGCCGTGCCGCCGGCGTCGGCGATCTCGGCGGCCACGTCGTTCAGCTCGTCGACGGAACGGGAGACGAGCGCGACCGTCGCGCCCGCCTCGGCGAGCGTCGTGGCGTAGGCGCGCCCGAGCCCTCGGCCTGCGCCCGTGACGATGGCCGTCTGGCCGTGGAGCTCGGGCTCCGCGTCGGTCATCTCAGCGCGGATCCTTCTTGATGTCCTTCTGCAGGAACGGCACGCCCTCGGTCATCCACTTCGGCGCGGGCGCGTCCTTCAGATAGTGATCGAAGAACTGGAAGTAGCGGATCGTCAGGTCCTTCCGGTTCGCGAGGCCGCGCAGGCCGTGGCCTTCGCCCGGATACGCGAGCAGAACCGCGTTCTTGCCGTTGTAGCGGAGCGCGTTGTAGAAGGCGAGGCCGTTCTGGAACGCGACGGTCGGATCGGCCGTGCCGTGCATGATCAGAATCGGCGCCGTGACCTCGCGCACGTGCGTGAGCGCGGACTCGAAGTTGTACATCTCCGGGTTGTCCCACGGCGACACGGCTTCACGGCCCTGGCCGTAGAGGTAGTAGTCGTTGCCGTTCGCGCCGCTGCCGCCCTGGACCTGATACGACCAGCCCCAGTTCTGGTTGAAGTCGTAGTAGAGGTCGGTCACGCCCGCGCCGACGCCGACCGCCGCGAACAGGCGCGACCGCGTGCCGATGAAAGCCGCGCCCTCGCCGCCGTAACTGTGCCCGTTGATCCCGATGCGCTTGGGATCGACGTAGCCCATCTCGATGACCCTCCGCGTCGCGGCCTCCACGCACTCGAGCATGTCGCTGTGCGATGCGCCCGTGCGGTAGTGGATGTCGGGCAGCATCGTGATGTAGCCGTCACTCACGGCCTGAATCGGAGAGGACCCCATGCCGGTGAGGTACGACGGCGCGCTGTAGTGATTGAGGTTCTGCGAGTTCTCCTCGTAGAAGTTCACCAGCATCGGGCGCTTCTCGCCCGGCTTGTAATCGTCGGGAATGGCGAGGATGCCCTGCAGCCGCAGCCCGTCCTTGTTCTTGAAATCGAAGAGGATGCGGTGGCCCCAGAGATACTCGGCCTGCTGCGGGTTGGCGTCGGTGATCTTCCGGGAGCTCTTGAAATCGGGCCCCGAGACGCGCAGGTCCGGGAACTCGGCGAACGTCTGCCGCGTGAAGAGGAACACGTCGGCTTTCGCCGCCCGCGTCGGGTTCGTGAAATACGCGTCCTCGTACACGACCTCCTTCAGCTCGCCGTTCGCGAGCGTGTAGAAGCCGGCCTTCTTGGTGTACTCGCCGTAGGCCGAGAGCGTGATCGGCTTGGACAGGTCGATCGTCTGGCGCGCGGCGCCGCCGCCCCGCCCGCCGCCGCCCGGCCCGCCGCCCCCTGGTCCGCCGCCGGGCGTGTCGAGCGGCTCGGTGCGCACGTATCTGAAGCGCATTTCATTCCTGCCGCCCATGCCGTTCGTGAGACTGCGTGCGGCCGATCCGTCGAGCGGAAGCGCCCACAGGTCGTAGCGCTGCTGCACGACGACGCTCTTGCCGTCGCTCGAGTACCCCGCGATGCCGTACGAGGGCTTCGGCCCGGGATGGTCGTATTCCGTGTCGGTGAAGCTCGGCGGCGTCGCACCGCCCAGCGCCTTCGCCGAGCCGGCGTCGAGGTCGTAGGCCTGGAATCTGTCGTCCTTCCAGTACAGGAAATAGCGCCCGTCGGGCGAGATGCCGAGCGTGCCGGCGCCCGTGAGCTGATTCTTCAGCATCAGCGTGCGCTCGCCCGTCGTCGTGTTGACGCGATAGATGTCGGCGGCCGGGCGCTTGTAGTCGGAGACGTATCCGCGGGTGTCGCGGCCCACCGCCCATTTGCCGTCGGAGGCGACGTCGAGCTCGCGCATCGTCTCGTCCGCGAGTTTGACGAATCGTGCGGCCGAGACGTCGAACGCCTCGCGATAGGTGAAGTTGCGGTCGGCATCGGCGCGGATCATCTGGACGGACTGGATCCGCTCGTCGATCGAGTTCCACACGTCGACGTCGGCGACTTCATCCGGGTTGCGGCGGGTGTTGGCCGCGGGCGCCGGGACCTGCTCCTTCATGCCAAAGAACACGCGCTTGGTGTCGTCGCTCCACTCGAGCGTGGCCCGGTCGCTGACGACCCAGCCCTTCGGGAAGCCGTCGGCCTTCGCCGGATCGAGCACGACCGGCGGCGGCTCCTGCGAATCGCCGAGCGCGGCCTGGACGTTGGAGAACGCGAGGAGCACGTTCTCGCGCTCCCGCGATTTGTCGACGTCGAGGCCCTTGAGCACCGCGAGCGCGGTGCCCGCGTCGTTCCACGTCAGTCTGTTGTAGACCCTCGCGTCGTTGTCGAGCGTGTTGATCCGCCCGCTCTTCAGGTCGAGCACGAACAGCCCGTTCGCGTCCTTCGTCGTCGCGTCCACGGTGTACGCGAGGAGATCGCCGCCCTTGTTGAAGGACGCGTCGCCGACGCTGCCGAGCAGCTGGTCGCGGCCCGTCGTCAGATTGTGGAGGATGACGTCCACGCCGCGCGGACCCGTCGGCGTCGCGTTCCCGCCGGCGCCCCCGCCGCCCGGGGTCTCGCTGCCGGGCGCCGGTGCGGCGTCGCCGCCAGCGCGGCCCGCGCCGCCCGCGGGTGTCGGCGGCCGCCGGCGCAGCAGCAGGTGCGAGGCGGTCGGAGAGAAGGTGAACGACTGGATGTCCTGCCAGGACTGCACCGTGCCCGTGGAGAGATTTCGCAGCTCGACGTGACGCGGCGGTGTCGGCTGCGCGCCCGCGCCGCGGCCGCCCGCGGGCTGCGTGCCAGGCGTCTGCGCGCCACCGGTCGATGCGGGCGCTTCACCAGCCGGCGCCGCGCCACCCCGGCCGCCGCGCCCACCCCGGCCGCCGCCGGACGGATCGACCTGGTAGGCAATCCAGCGCGAGTCGGACGAGAACGTGCCTCCGGTCGCGTTCGGTACGGCGACGTCCTGGTTCGTCTCGAGGTTGAGCACGTGGAGCACCGGCTTCGACTCAGCGGGCGCCGTGTTCGTGAACGCGAGCCCGTAGGTCACCCACTTGCCGTCACCGGAGATCTCCTGGCCGCTGATACTGCGCCAGCGCGTGTAGTCCTCCACGGTCAGTGCTTTCTTGGCCGGGGCTTGCGCGGAGGGCAGCGCATAGGCAAGACCGAGAACGGCAATGAGCGCCAACGCGAGCGGAGTGAGCCGTCGAGATACGCCGGCACGCAGGGCTTGGTGGTTCACGGGCAGTCTCCTCGTTTGTCGGGTTGTGCGCCGGCCGGGTGCGCGGCAGGCGTGGAGGCATATTAGGGGCAAAATGGCTCATGCCGTCAACTTCGCCCCGCGGGACGCCGGGGCTGGCCGCGGCCGACGCCTTCATCGAGGCGCACTACGCCCGGCCGGTCTCGGTCGCGCGCCTGGCGCGCGTGGCGGGGCTGACACCGTGGCATTTCATCCGCGCGTTTCGCGCGCACTTCGGCACGACGCCGCACCAGCGGCTGCGCGACCGCCGGATCGCGCGTGCGCAGCATCTGCTCGCCACCACGCCCATGCCGGTCACGCAGGTCTCGGCGGCGGTCGGGTTCCGGAGCCTCGGGTCGTTCAGCCGGATCTTCAAGCACGCGACCGGCGCGTCACCCTCGGCGTTTCGCGCGCGGCGGCGCCGGCCGGTCACGATCCCGTCGTGCTTCGTCCGCATGTACCGTGCCGGGAGGGCATGACCGTCGGGCCGGTCCCAGAGGCGCCGCAATTTCGGATAAACCCGCCGCGTGTCGCTTCGATAGCCTGACGTGCGACGACGTCTTGAAAGGATGACCGCCGATGATCACCAGGCTCTCGCACGTGACGCTGTTCGTGAACAACCAGGAGGACGCCAGGAAGTTCTATGTCGACACGCTGGGCTTCGAGGTCCGCACCGATGTGACGATGGAGGGCGGGTTCCGGTGGCTGACGGTCGGTCCCAAGACGCAGCCCGACCTCGAGATCGTCCTGATGGAACCGAAGGCCGGACCGATGTTCGACGAGGAGGCCGCCACGGCGATCCGCCTCCTGCTCAAGAAGGGCGTGCTGGGCGCCGGCGTGTTCTCGGTCGATGACTGTCGGCGCACGTACAGGGAACTCAAGGCGAAAGGTGTGATGTTCGCCGGCGAGCCGAAGGAGCAGTTCTACGGCGTCGAGGCGATCATGCGCGACGGGCAGGGCAACTGGTTCAGCATGTCGGAGCCGAAGCCCCATTAGGCATGTTCATCCCTTTCCGAGCAAGTCCAGCACGGCCAGCGTCGTCGCTTTGACGCCACTGCGAATCGATGGCGCGGGGAGCGGCGCGAAGAGCGCGGAGTGAAGCGCCGGCAGCGGCCTGCCCGTCGCGGCGTACTGCCGCAATGTCGCGGGATCGACCGCGCCCACGCGGAACTGCAGCACCGGAATCTTTCCGTCGAGTCCGAAGTGGCCGACGTCTTCGCTGACCATCTCTGGCGGGATCTGAACGACGCGGTCCTTGCCGAACGCCTGTTCCCACACCCTCGCCATGCGCGCGGTGAGCGCGGGGTCGTTATAGGTCGCGTCGCCGCGCTCCGTGGTGGAGACGGCGACGATCGGCATCCGGTCCTGCGGCACGCCGGCGGCGACGGCCATTCCGCGTGTCACGCGCTCGATTGCCGCGAGCACTTTGGCGCGCACCTCTTTCTTGTACGTGCGCACCGTCAGCTGGAGCTCGACCTCGTCGGGGATGACGTTGCGCTTGGCGCCGCCGTGGATCGATCCCACCGTGATGACGGTCGGATCGAGCGGGGAGACCTCACGGCTGACGATCGTCTGCAGCGCGAGCACGGTCTCGGCGGCCAGCACGATGGGATCCTTGGTGTGATCGGGAACGGCGCCGTGGCCGCCGACGCCGCGGATCGTGATGTCCACGGCGTCGATGTTGGCCATTGCGAAGCCGGGGCAGTAGGCAATCGTGCCGGCCTCGAGGTCGGCGGAGTCGTGGAACGCGAGCACGTAGTCCGGGCGCGCCACCCGTTCGTAGAGTCTGTCGCGCAGCATCGCGTCGGCGCCCATGCCGATTTCCTCGGCCGGCTGCGCGACCATCATGAGCGTGCCGTGCCAGCGATCCTTCATCGCGACGAGCTCGCGCGCCGTGCCGAGAAACGACGTCATGTGGACGTCGTGCCCGCACGCGTGCATCACGCCGACGTCCTGACCGGCGGTGTTCTTGGTCCTCACCGTGCTCGCGTAGGGGAGGCCGGTCTGCTCGACGACGGGCAGCGCGTCGAGCTCGGTGCGGACCATCACCGTCGGCCCCGCGCCGTTCCTCAGCAGTCCCGCGACGCCGTAGCCGTTGAGCCGCGCGTCCTCGAACGTCCCGATGCGATCGGTGACCGTGAATCCCAGCGCGCGGAGCTCGGCGGCGATGAACGCCGACGTCTGCGCCTCGAAGCCCGAGAGCTCGGGCGCCGCGTGCAGCTTCTTGTAGGTCTCGACGAGCGACGGCAAGTCGCGGTCGATGCGCGCGTCGAGAGTGTCCGGCTGGCGAAACGCCGCCGCGCCCACGAGCAGCAGGGCGGCCCACAGCGCGTGACGTCCCCGAATCATGTCCACCTCCGTTTGGTCGGTCCCTTGCGCGGCCGGCCGCCCACGGAGTATAAGGCGGAGTTGGACGCGTCGTGACGATCTCGAGGCCGCCGTTCTGCGCCTTCCCGTTTACCAGCGCACCGCAAGGTGCGCTCGCGGGCCGCCGCACGTCCGGATGAGATCGTCCTAACCAGCACGAACCGAGCTGCGAGAATCTCGAGGGCTCTCATCCATCGCGGATGAGGGCCCTTCGTCGTTTTGGAGGGGAGACATGCGCATTGCGTATCAGGGCGAGCCGGGCGCGTACAGCGAGGCCGCGGCGTTGAAGTTCCAGGAGGCGGCCGACGTCATCGCTTGCGCGAGCTTCGAGGCCGTGTTCGCCGCCGTCGAGTCCGGTCGGGCGACCCACGGGATCCTGCCCATCGAGAATTCGATCGGCGGCAGCATCCACCGCAACATCGACTTGCTCGGCGAGCACCACCTGCCGATCGTCGGCGAGGTCGAGCTGCTCGTCGAACACTGCCTGTTGGCGCTGCCGGGCGCCCGACTCGAGACCCTGCGGCGCGTCTACTCGCACCCGCAGGGCCTGGCGCAGTGCGAGCAGTTTCTCCGCAGGCTCTCCGGCGTCGAAATCGTCGCCACGTACGACACCGCGGGCAGCGCGAAGCTCATCCGCGACGGCGCGCTCGCCGACACGGCCGCCATCGCCTCGGCGCGCGCCGGCGAGGTCTTCGGCCTGGACGTCGTGGCGTCGGGCATCCAGGACTACGCGGCCAACATCACGCGCTTCGTCGTCATCGCACGGCAGGACGACGCGACGCTGACGCCGGACAAGACCACGATCCTCTTCGCGCTCTCGAACGAGCCGGGGGCGCTCTTCAAGGCCCTCAGCGTCTTCGCGCTGCGGGACATCGACCTGACCAAGCTCGAATCGCGTCCCGTGCGCGGGCGGCCGTGGGAGTACATGTTCTACGCGGACGTGAACATCGCGCGGCAGGACATGCGATGCGCGCGGGCGGTCGTCCACCTCGCGGAATTCGCGCGCTGGGTACGCACGCTGGGCTCGTATTCCCGCGCGGCGGAGGACGCCCCCCCATCAAGTGAGAAGTGAGAAGCCAGAAGTTAGAAGTTGCAGTCCACGGTCTTGCGGACGACCGTGAAAATCACGCTGCCGTCGCGGCGCGGCACTTTGGCGACCGCGACAGGCGAGGTGATCATCATCGCGTTCATGCAGTGCGCGCCAGGGCTTGTCTCCGTGACCTCGATCGTCACGCCGCCAGCCTGCTCGGTCGCCGCCGTGACGGCGATCTTGAACCCGCCGTGTCCCTTCGTGCCCATCGCCGCGACGATCAGCATGTCCGTGGTGAAGTCGACGGCCGGTGGCTGGGGCGCGGGCGACGCGTTGGCCGTCAGGCGCGACCACAGGACCTGCCACGCCGCCTGGTCGCGGATCACTTGTTGAGTCGAGGACGCAAACACCCCGTCCGGGGCGTTCAGCATCGTCACCGGCGTGACCGCGAGCGGTCTGGAAGATGGCGCCTGCGATCCGAGGATCGCGAGCAGGAGCGCGACGGACCACACAGCGGTCATCACTTATGCCTCGTCCGGGCCAGCGCGAGCGACCGCCGGGCCCATCGCATCAGCGCCTCCGGGTCCTCGAGGATCGGGGCGGGCACCGAGTAGTACGACATCGTCATCGCCTGGTGTTCGTACGGCTGGAACGGGCGGCCGCCAGCCGCGGCGTAGTCGTCGCGGTTCGAGTCATCGACCTTCAGGTAGAGCTCGTCCCGCGCGACGAGCGCGAAGAAGACGTCCTCGGCGTAGATGCCCACGCCGCCGAACATGGCGCGCGTCCGGAGGCCCTTGACGGCGGACAGCTGATCGACGACGAAATCGTGAAACGACGGGGAAACGCGCATCGCCTTGAGCGGCTCGCGCGAAGGCGGGCGGCGTCGGGACGTGGCGGGGCGCGACATGATCCACTTCGTAGTGTATCGCCGCGCGATCACGAAATTGATACTGGCCGCACCGGGGCCGCCAATCCGCTGGCGCCCTTCGTCTGACGGCTGTCGCTCATGGCGCATCCTGTCCCATCAAGTCCTCTCGCGGCAGGGGTTAGAGGCTGTCGGGGGGCTGGCACGTCGATTGCTCTAGAAGAACGACGGTGAGTGATGTCGAGCCGCGTTTCTCCATCCGTTCCCGCTGATTTGCCGGCCTTGTCGCCCGCGCCGGAGCGGCGCCGGTCGCCCCGGCTCCAGCTGCTGGGGGAGGTCCACGGCCAGCTCGTCGACATGGCCGTGCCGATCGTCGTGCGCAACCTGAGCGAGGGTGGATTCTCGATCGATACGACCCTCGAGTTTCCGGACGACGCGGTGCACCGGTTCCGCCTGACGCCGTCGGGCAGCGACGACGCGCTCATCGTGCAGGCCCGCGCCGTCCACAGCTATATGACGGTCGTGGACAAGCTCGCACGATTCGTCACCGGCTTCGCGTTCACCCCGGATCAGCCCAACACGACGCACTCGGCGATCGAGCGGTTCGTGGACGAGACCCGGTCGATCGTCGACGCGCGCGCGGAGGCTGCGCCGTCGGACAACCCCGCCGACCGTCGCACCGACGCGCGGCTCGACGTGCTCGGCGAGCTGCACGGCGAGATCGAATCACTGGGCGTGCCGTTTCTCGTGCGCGACTTCAGCATGGGCGGCTGCTGCATCGAGACGCACACGCCGCTCGAGGTCGACGAAGCGCACACGATCCGGATTGACGTCTATGACTGCCTGTCGGTGCTGCTCCGCGCGCGCGTCGCGCACTCGCGGCGCGGATCGGAGTCGGACCGCCCGACGCGATACGTCACGGGCCTGCAGTTCCTCGACGCGGATCGCGAACAGCTGAGCGAGATGCTCGGCATGCTCACGTCCTCCCTGCGCATCAAGTAGCGGGCCTCGGCGGCCGCGCCGCGTGCCATCATAGGCCGTCGTGTCACACGCGGCGGACCTCGAGGCCGAATTCGGCCACATCGACATCTATCTGTTCGATCAGCTGCTGCGCGGCCGGATCACGCCGCGCGACCGCGTGTTCGACGCCGGATGCGGCGGGGGCCGCAATCTCGTCTATCTCCTGCGCCTGGGATGCGCGGTCTACGGCGTGGATCCCGACCCGGACGCCATAGCCGAGGCGCGGGCGCTCGCCGCGACGCTGGCCCCGTCGCTCCCGGCGGACAACTTCCGTGTCGAGCCGGTCGAGGACACGACCTTCCCCGACGGCTTCGCGACCGTTGTCATCAGCAGCGCGGTCCTGCATTTCGCGCGGGACGACGAGCAGTTCGAGGCCATGCTGGCGGGCGCGTGGCGCGTCCTCGCCCCGGGCGGCATGTTCTTCTGCCGCCTGGCCTCGACGATCGGCCTCGAATCGCGCGTGCGCCACGTCGGCCCGGCAGCGCGGCGCTGGCGGCTGCCGGATGGCACCGAACGATATCTCGTGGACGAAGCGCTCCTGATGGACCGCACCCGCACGCTTGGCGGCCAGCTCCTCGACCCCATCAAGACCACGATCGTTCAGGACCAGCGCGCGATGACGACCTGGGTGGTTCGCAAGCGCTGACGCGTCCAGCGGCGATGAGGCCGTCCGTGCTATGCTTCCCCTTACCTGGAAAGGGGAGACGCCGTCGCCGCCGATCGACTCGACCTGCTGCAGGGGACCCTCGACGTCCTGGTGCTGCGCGCGCTCGCGTCAGGGCCGCGGCACGGCTACGCCGTGTCGCGCTGGGTGCGGGAGCGCACGGGCGGCACGCTGCAGATCGAGGACGCGCCGCTCTACAAGGCCCTGCGGCGGCTCGAGCACGCCGGCTGCGTCAGCGCCGCCTGGGGCGCGTCCGAGCACAACCGGCGCGCGCGCTTCTACCGCCTGACGGCCAAAGGCCGCCGCCAGCTCCGGTCCCAGGAGTCGGCGTGGCGCCGGTACGCGGCGGCCGTGTTCGACGTTCTGTCGTCATGAACGATCGACCGCGCGAGCAGCCCGGGCACGCGCGCGAGCCGCGGCGTGACGACGTGGACGCGGAGGTCCAGTTCCATCTCGATCTCAGAACCTCGGAGCTCATGGGCGAAGGACACAGCGAAGCCGACGCCCGCGCGCAGGCCGTCCGCGAGTTCGGCGACATCGATGACGCCCGGCGCTACATGGCGCGGCTCGAGATCCAGACCGACGCGGCCGGTCGAAGGAGGCGCTACGTGGACGATTTCCGCCACGACCTGACCTATGCGTTTCGGCGGCTGCGGGGCGCGCCCGCGTTTGCGGCAACCGTGGTCCTGACCCTGGCGATCGGGATCGGCGCGAACACGGCGATCTTCTCGATCGTCAACGGCGTCCTCCTGCGTCCCCTGCCGTTTCCCCGGCCGCACGATCTGTACGCGGCGTACTCCGCGAATCGCACCGCCGCCCAGCTGCAGGCGTCGGTGTCGGCGGTCGATCTCGATGACTGGCGCGCCCAACGCCGCGCCATCGACGATTTGGGCGGGTACTTCTACGGCGAGGGATCGACGGGGGTCGCTCTGACGGGACGCGGCGCGCCGCGGTGGCTGTCCGCGGTGTTCGTCACGCCGGGGTTCTTCACGGCGCTCGGCGTGCAGCCGCGCGAGGGCCGGCTCCCGCGTGAGGACGAGATGGTCCGGGGCGGGCACGACACGGTGGCCGTCCTGTCGTACGGCTTCTGGAGGCAGGAATTCGCCGGATCGCGCGCGGTGGTCGGGTCCACGATTCAACTCAACGGCAGACCGTACGACGTCCTCGGCGTGCTGCCGCCCGAGATGCGTTTTCCGACGGGCGACATCGACGTCTTCGTCCCGTACTCCGTCATTCCCGACAGCGGCATTCCTCGAATCCGGCCCGTGCGCGTGCTCAACGTCGTCGCGCGCGCCAGGCCCGGCGTGCCCGAGGACGCCGTCCTCGCGGAGCTGATGGCGATCACCGGCCGGCTGGCCGCGCAGTACCCCGAGGACCGCGCGTGGGACGCCGCGACCGTCGTGCCGCTTGGCGACGTCGTCACCGGCCCGGTGCGCCAGGGCCTGCTCGTGCTGTTCGGGGCCGTCGGCCTCGTGCTGCTGATAGCCTGCGTGAACGTGGCCGGCCTGCAGCTGGCGCGCGCGATGGGCCGGGGCCGCGAGATGGCCGTGCGGCTCGCCCTGGGGGCCAGGCGCGGACGCCTCGTCCGCCAGCTGCTGACCGAGAGCCTGATGTTGTCGTTCGTGGCCGGCGCCGTCGGGGTCGGCCTCGCATGGCTCGGCGTGGCGGGGCTGCTCGCGCTCAGCGCAGGCCAGCTGCCGCGCGCCGACGACGTCACGCTCGACTGGGCCGCGGTGGCGTTCGCGCTCGGCGCCTCCGTGCTGGCCGGATTGTCGTTCGGGGCCGCGCCGGCGCTGCGCTCCTCTCGCGCGGACGCGCAGCTCGTTCTGCGCGACACCGGCCGCTCGATCGTCAGTCCCGGCCAGAATCGTCTGCGCGCGGCGCTGCTCGTCCTCGAGGTCGCGGTGGCGATGGTGCTCGTCGTGGGCGCCGGCCTGATGAGCCGCAGCTTCCTCGCGCTCGTCGACGTCGATCCGGGATTCCGCGCGGATCACCTGCTGGCCGTGCAATTCACCATCGACGCCGATCGGCACGCCGCGCCGCCCGGTGCGCCCGCGGCCCCCAATGCCGGCTCGGCCTTCACGGCGTACTACTCGCAGGTGATCGAGAAGGTGCGCACGCTGTCGGGCGTTGTGTCAGCGGCCGCGGTCAAAGACCCGCCGTTCCGCGGCAACGGCGAGCGCAACGGCTACACGGTGCCCGGCCGGGCCGTGCCCCCCGGCGAGGATCCGCCGAGCGCGACGGTCATCCACATCAGCGACGGCTACTTCCGCACGATCGGCGCGCGCATGATCGACGGCCGCGAATTCACGGAGCACGATCGCGCGGGCGCCCCGTTGGTGCTGGTCGTGAACGAGGCGTTCGCCCGCCGGGTGTTCCCCGGCGAGCGCGCGGTGGGGAAGACGCTGCTCATGGGCCGCGACGTGCCGGTCGAGATCATCGGCGTCGTCAATGACATCCGTCAGGTCGC
>DATIWF010000184.1:0-2898 GCA_035519535.1 Vicinamibacterales bacterium
CCAGCATCGCGGCGACCGCGAGCCTCACTTCATGCCCGCGAGCTTCGACAGGTTGACCGCCTCCACCGCTTTCACCGCGACGCCGGCATCGTCCACGTGGTGGGCGTCGGCGGCCACGACGAAGCGACTGGCCACGACGGCGGTGGCCTGCGCGTGCTTCGGCCCTTTCTCCCACTCCTCGAATCCCGGGGCGCCGCCGATCGTCACGGCCTTCTTGTAACCGTCGTCCGATTTTTCCTCGAATCCAGATCCCATCATCATCGCGAGCGGCGCCAGCAGGATCTGGCTCCCCGCGCTGTCGGTGATCGACAGCTCGATCGTGCTGTCGCCCTTCGTGTAGGTCACCTTGGCGTTCGACTGCGAGATGCCGAACGAGATCATCTCGCCGTGGGCCTCGCCTTTCGTCCAGCCGCTGATGTCGGGCAAGAGCGTCTTCAGCTGATCGCTGTCGATCGGCGTGGCGGCGCCCTTCGCCATCTGCTGGAGGCCCTGTGCGACCTGCTGGAGTCCCTGCGCGGCCTGCTGCGCGCCAGCCGCGGTCTGGTCCAGGCCGCGCGCCGCCGTCTGCTGGCCCGCGCTCTGCTGGCCACCCGCCTGGCCCGCGCCGCCCTGGGCCGCGCCGGCCTGGCCTGCGCCCGTCGCGCCAGGCTTGCTCTCGGCCGTCTTGTCCTCCGTCGTCTTTGACGATCCGCTGCAGCCAACCGCCAGGATGAGTGCCGTTGCGATTGCAAGTCGTCGAATCATGCGCGCCTCCGTCCGATGGACGGCATCTTACTCGCGAATCCGCTCGCGGATTCGGCCGACCTTCGTGACTTTCTCGCCGCCGACCTCGACGGTGATCAGGTAGTCGCCGACCGGCGCGGGCGGACCGAACTGACCGCCGCGGCCGCCACCGCCGCGGCCAGGCGTCGCCGGCGGCGTCGCGCCGGCGGTGTGCTGCATGTTCCACTCGACGCGGTTGAGGCCTGCGCGGCCGGGGCCCGTCAGTTGCGCGACAGGCTTGCCAAGCATGTCGGTGATCGTCACTTTCGCGCCGCCCGCGTCCGCGCTCTTCAGGTAGTAGTTGATCGCCAGCGCGTCACGCTCGTTCGGCACCTCGACGTACCGGTCGCCGAAGAGGTGGTAGTTCATGCCCTGGCCGCTGAAGCCGTAGCGCGGCCGCGGCTCGATGTCGAACATGTGCACGTTCTGCTCGAGGACCTCGGGCGTCAGTTCCTGCAGCGGCGTGATGTCGCCGGTCCAGAAGCCGCGCCCGTACGTGCCGAGGACGAGGTCGCCCTCGCGCGGGTGAATGAGGAGGTCGCTCACGGCGACGGTCGGCAGATTGGCCTTCAGCCGCGACCAGCTCGCGCCCGCGTCGATCGAGACGAACACGCCGATGTCGTTGCCGACGACGAGCAGGTTCTTGTTCTTCCGATCCTGGACGACGACGTTGATGGGCGCCTTCGGCAGGTTCGCGCCGATCGACGTCCACGTTCTGCCGCTGTCGGTCGTGCGATAGAGATACGGCGAGAAGTCGTCGTTGCGGTAGCCGTTCTTGGACACGAACGCCGTCGCGGCGTCGTCGGGCGATGCGAACACGCGGCTCACCCACCGATCGGCCGGCGCGCCGGCGGGCACGAGCGCCGGCGTGACGTCGGTCCACGCGCCGCCGTGATTCTGCGTCAGCTGCACTTTGCCGTCGTCGGTGCCCACCCAGATGACGCCGGCCTTCACGGGCGACTCGGAGATCGTCGTGATCGTGCAGAACGGCACGTTGTGGCCGATCTTGTCGGGGTCGTTCGTGGTGAGGTCAGGGCTGATCTTCTCCCAGTGATCGCCCCGATCGAGCGACCGGAACAGCAGCTGCGCGCCGGCGTACACGATCTGCGGGTTGTGCGGCGAGAGCGCAATCGGCGCGATCCAGTTGTAGCGCAGCCGGGGATCGCCCGAGCCCGCGCGCCCTGGGCTGATGTCCGTGCGCACGCCGGTCTTCTGATCCATGCGGCCCATGACGTTCAGCTCGCGCGTGTTGTAGACCCAGCGGCTGTCGGTCGGATCGACGACGTTGTACATCCCGTCGCCCGGACCGACGGTGACCCAGTCCTCGACCGTGATGATGCCCGTGCGTCCGTTGCTCGGCCCCTTCCACGAGTCGTGGTCCTGCAGGCCGCCGTACACGTTGTAGGGATCGTCCATGTCGACGCCGATGGCGTAGACCTCGCCGACGCGCAGGTTGGGCGCGTAGTCGGTCGTCTTCCCGCCGTCGTTCGAGAACTGCACGCCGCCGTCACTGCCGAGGATCAGCCGGTCGGAGTCGTCCGGATCCCACCACATGCAGCGGAAGTCGCCGAACGCGCCGCGGAAGAAGCCCGTCTGCCAGGTCCTCCCGGCGTCGCGCGTGATGTACATGCTGTCGCTGTTGGCGATCACGACCTGGTCGTTGTTCGGATCGATCTTGATCTGGTTGAACGAGTATGGCGCCTTGCCGCCGGCGACGTTGGTCGATCCCGTCTTGCGCCACGTCTTGCCGCCGTCGTCGGTGCGATAGAGCTCGTTGCCGACGATGCCCTGCGCAAGCGGCGCCGTCGCACTCACGCCCTGGCCCCCGGCTGCGCCCGCCGCTCCGGCCGCTCGACCCGCGCCCGCGCCGCCTCGACCGGCTCCACGCCCCGGGCCCGCCGCTCCGTCCGGGGCGGACGCGGCCGGGTTCTGGTTTTCGATGAGCGCGTAGAGAATCAGCGGGTTCTTCTGATACAGATCGAGCCCGATGCGGCCGAGCTTGCCCGTCGGGAGGCCGCCGCCCAGCTTCGTCCACTTCTCGCCGCTGTCGTCGCTCCGGTAGATGCCGCTCTCCGGGCCGCTCTCGACGATCTGCCACGGCCGCCGATCCTTGTCGTACATCGCCGCGTAGAGCGT
>DATIWF010000185.1:0-64101 GCA_035519535.1 Vicinamibacterales bacterium
CTGTGTGGGAGAGTAGGTCACTGCCGGGATTGTTCTCGAGGGCCGCGCGATCAAGAGTCGCGCGGCCCTTTTCTTTGTACCGGCATCGATCGCGCACCGCGCTGCTGACCTGCCCGCCGCGGCTTCAGCTCCGGGACTCCGGTCGTCCAACGTGCCCCGGAGTGCGCTATCCTTGCCGCCCCGCTCGCTCGTATCGCGGGCCGATGAGGTGAGCCATGCCGAAGTTCCTGATCACCGTGTCCTACACGCCTGAAGGCGCCCGAGGCGTCCGGAAAGAAGGCGGATCCGCCCGCGAACAGGCGGCCCGCTCGGCCGCCGAGAGCCTCGGCGGGAAAGTCGAAGCGTTCTACTTCTCGTTCGGCGACCAGGACGCGATCGTGATCGCGGACTTTCCAAACGCCGCGGCCGCGGCGGGCCTGAGCCTTGCGGTGGCGTCGAGTGGCGGCGCCAGATGCAAGACCACGCCGCTGCTCACGTCGCCGGAAATGGACCACGCCGCCAGCACGAAGACCGCGTACCGGGCGCCGGGGCAGTAAGGTCGGCCCGCCGTTCGTTACTCGGCGCGAAGCGCGCCCGTCGGTGCCGCCGACGCGGCGCGCCGTGCGGGCAGCAGGCACGCGGCGAGCGCCGCGGCGCCGAGCGTCGCGACCATCGCCGCCCACGAGGCGACGTCCGTGGCCGCGGTGTCGAAGAGCAGATCCTGCACGAGCCGCGTGGCGACGACCGAGCCGGCGGCGCCAATCGCCAGCCCGGCGGCCGTGAGCCGGAGCCCGTGCCGGAGGACGAGGCCGTACAGATTGGCGCGGGTCGCGCCGAGCGCCAGGCGGATGCCGAGCTCGCGCCGGCGCAGCGCGAAGACGTAGCTCGTGACCCCGTAGATGCCGAGCGCGGCCAGTCCGAGTGCGGCAGCCGCGAGGACCGAGAGCAACAACATCGCGTAACGCTGGCTCGCAATCGATCGGTCGGCGGATTCACGAAGCGTTCGAATCTGCGCGACGGCCAGGCCCGGATCGAGCTCGGCGATCGTCCTGCGCAGGACGGGAGCGAGCGCCGCGGGATCGCCGTGCCGCGCGCGCGCCACGACCAGCATCGCGCCCCAGCTGTTCTGCGTGTGCGGCACGTAGACGAGCGGGATCTCCTGCTCGGACAGTCCCGTGTATTTCACGTCATCGACGACCCCGACGATTTCGCGGTACAGATTCTCGTCGCGCCACGATCGAATCCGCTGGCCGACGGCGGTCTGTCCGGGAAACATCCGCTTCGCGAAGCTCTGCGAGACGATGATCACGGGCGGGCTGGCGGCCGTGTCGCGGCTGGTGAAAACGCGCCCTTCCCTCAACGGAATGCCGAGCGTCCGGAAGTACTCGGGTGTGACGACGTTCCACTGCGCGCCGATGTCGGGTCCGGCCGGCGGTTCGGGCCGGCCTTCGGCGAGGAACACGCGGCCGAGGCCGAATCCTCCACCGCCCACCGGCACGAACGACGTGAGCGCCGCGGCCTCGATCTCGGGCAGGGCCTCGAGCCGGTCCGCAATGGCCCGCACGAACCGCGATCGCGCGGCATCGTCCTGATACCGCGCGCTCGGGATCGACAGGCGCCCGCTGATCACGCGGTCGATGCTGACGCCGGGATCGACCCGCACCAGCCGGCCGAAGCTGCGGATGAGGAGGGCAGCCATCGTGAGCAGCACGACCGTCGCGGCGACCTCGCCAATGACGAGCAGACCGCGGAGGCGCGCCGAGCGGCGTGAGACGCCGCTGCCGCCGGTGCCGTCGCGGAGCGCATCGCCCAACTGCACGACCGACGTCGAGAGCGCCGGCAGCAGGCCGGAGATCAGCACCGCGATGGCCCCGGCCGCGGCCGTCGCCAGGAGCATCCGCGGATTGAGGTGGACCGCGTCGAGGAACGGCGTGCCCTCCGGCGCCATGGCGACCAGGGCGCGCATCGCCGGGACCGCGAGCGCCGCGCCGACGAGCGCGCCGGCCGCCGTGAGGAGCACGCTTTCGGCCACGAGCTGTTGGATCAGTCGCGCGCGGCTCGCGCCCAGCGACAGCCGCAGGGCAAACTCGCGGGCTCGCCCGCTCGCGCGGACGAGCGCGAGGTTGGCGACGTTCGCGCACGCGATGAGCAGCACGGCGGCGACCGCGCCGAGCAGGACGAGGAGCGCGACGCGCAGATCGCGGTCGACGAGATCGTCGCGGATCGGCACGAGGGCGTTCGTCCAGCCCTTGCGGATGACCGGTTCGGCCTGCGCGAGCCGGGCCGCCATGGCCGCGACCGCGGCATCGGCCGCCTGCGCGCTGACGCCGTCCTTGAGTCGGGCGATCGCGCCGAAGATCATATTGTCGCGGCGGGTCCGGACGTCCTCGCCGAACAGCGCCGACCGCATCGGCAGCACGACCTCCGTCGACTCAGGCCACACCACGCGCGGCGGCAGGACGCCGACGATCTGCACCGGCATCTCTGCCAAGTGAATCGTCCGGCCGATCACGTCGGTCCCGCCGAAGCGCCGCCGCCAGAGGCCATCGGTGATCAGGCCGACGAGCGTGGACTTCGGGTCGTGATCCTCGGCGACGAACGTGCGACCGGCCGCCGGCGTGACGTCGAGCACGCGGAAGAAATCCTCCGAAACCTGCGACACGTGCACGCGCTCGGGATCGCCGCCCTCGGCCAGATCGAGCTCCAGCGGCCGGAGCAGGGCGACCGCGGCGAACGTCTCCGTCGCGCCTCGCCAGTCCTGAACGTCGGCAAACGTCACGCTCGCGCTGTCGATGTGCCGGGCCTGATTGACGCTGACCGGCACGTACAGGCGGTCGGCGTGCGGAAAGGGCATCGGTCGCAGGAGCACGGCGTCGACGGCGGCGAAGATCGCCGAGGTCGCGCCGATGCCGAGCCCCAGCGCCAGCGTCGCGGCCAGGGTGAATCCAGGGCGCCGGAGGAGCGTGCGTGCGCCGACGCGCACGTCCTGCCACAGACGCACGCCGAATCGCCCGCGGGTCGGTTCGCCGGCGACCGGGACCGCGGCCCGACGGGACCGGCGCAGGCGCGCGAGCTCCATGCGCATCCGATGGCTCTCGGCAAGCTCGTCGAGCGCCGCGCGCCGCGCTTCCCCCTCGTCGGCCCCGGCGCGCCGAAGCTCCGCGTACCGGTCGTCGAGGTGCTGCGAGAGCTCCTCGACGATCTCCGCTTCACGCGAGGCCGGCAGATCGAGGTCGGCCAGACGCTGCTTCAGCTCGGTCTTCCATTCAGGCATGCTCGAGCTCCGTGATCCGGCGAATGGCGCTGACGAAGCCCTCCCACGTCGATCGCTGCGCGCGAAGCACCGTGCGGCCCGCGGCCGTGATCCGATAGAAGTGGCGGCGCCGCTCGCCGGCGCGCTCGGTCCAGCGCCCCTGGATCCACCCGCGCTCCTCCAGCCGGTAGAGCAGCGGATAGAGCGAGGCCGCCTTGAACCGCACCCGGCCGAGCGATCGCTGCTCGATGAGCTTCCCGATTTCGTAGCCGTGGCGGGCGCGATGTTCGACGAGCGACAGCGCGAGCAGCTCCGCGCTGCCCTTCTTGAGCTCGCGGTCGAGCGTGGCGAGGAAGGTATGTTTCATAGCGATATGTAATGGTAATGCATATTGGACGAGGCGGCGCGCCCAAGGGTTGGTCGCCCGCCGGCCGGCGTGCGCTGACTGATCGGCGCGACGTCGCTCAAGCCGTCCCGACGGCGCGCCGTCTAAATCGCCATGGACAAGAACCAGCGGCCTCGGCGCCTCGGCGGCGCACTGGGCGCGTCGCTCGCGCTCCACCTCGGTCTGGCCGTGGCGATCCTGTTTGTCCTGAGTTTTCCGCCGGCCACGGCCTCGAGCCCGGAGCCGCCCGTTCCGCTGAACGTCGTGTACTTGCCCGCGCCGGGACCGAGCGGCGGCGGGGGCGGTCGTCCAGCCCCCGCGCCGAAGCAACCGCTGAGTGTGCCGCCGCACGAGGCGACCCCCCCGGTGCCCGTGGCGTCCACGCCGCCGCCCGTCGAGCCCCCTCCGCCGACGCTCGACGCACAGATCCAGACGGATGCGGGCGATCTGCTGCGCGCCGTCGGAGTGAACAGCGTGTCTCTCAGCGGAGGGGGCGGCGGACGCGGCAGTGGCCTTGGCCCGGGCGCCGGTCCAGGGCTCGGCGACGGCACGAACGGCGGCCGCGGCGGTGGCCCGGCTGGCCCCGGGAATGACGTCACGGCGCCCGTCCTGCTCAAACAGGTCGAGCCGACCTACACCAGCGAGGCGATGGTCGCGAAGATTCAGGGCAGCGTCCGGCTGTCAGTGGTCGTCCGCGCGGACGGGGCCGTCGGGGACGTCGAGGTCGTCGGATCGCTCGACCAGCGCTACGGCCTCGACGATCGGGCGGTTGCCGCAGCCAGACAGTGGCGGTTCAAACCGGGGCTCCGGATGGGGCAGCCGGTGGAGACGCGCGTCACGATCATCCTGGAGTTCCGGCTGCACTGAGGAAGAGGCCCCTCCCACGCTACAATAGGTGTTGCCAGCCTGCCGGGGTTCTCATGCCGCGTGTCCGTCTTGCCCCCGTTCTGGCGCTTGCCTTGGCCGCCTTCTGTCTCGGGGCCTGGCAGGAGCCCCAATTCCGCGCCGGCACGCACACTGTCTCGATCTACGCCACCGTCCTCGATTCGACGGACCGCCTGGTCACCGACCTCGCGCGTGACGACTTCGAAGTTCTCGACAACGGCAAGCCGCAGGACCTGACGGTCTTCGCCAGCGACATCCAGCCGATCACGATCGTCATCATGCTCGACCGGAGCGGCAGCATGACGCGGAATTTCGGGCTCGTGCGCGATGCCGCTGAAGAGTTCGTCGGCGATCTGCTGCCCCAGGACAAGGTCCGGCTGGGCAACTTCAGCGAGCGGATCGAGATCGATCCGCCGACGTTCACGAGCGACGGGCGGGAGCTCGTGCGGATCCTCCACGAGAACCTGCAGGACGGCGGCCCGACGCCGCTGTGGAACGCGACGTCGGCGGCGATGAACGCGCTCGCCAGTCAGGAAGGCCGCCGCGTCGTGCTGCTCTTCACGGACGGCAAGGACAGCCCGCCGAATCCGTTCGGCAATGCCACGCTCTGGCAGGTGCGCGACCGATCGCAAAAGGAAGAGATCATGGTGTACGCGATCGGGTTGGCGGATGGCTGCGCCCCGTCCCCCGAGGCGATCGCACCGGCGGCGTCCGCGCCGTCGTCCGGCCTGCGCGCGCAGCGTCGCGGCGGCCTGCCCCGCGGGCCGTTGCGCTTCCCGCCGATCGGCGGGCGCTTTCCGCCGATTGGCATGCCGCCGATTGGAATGCCGCGCATGCCGCCGCCCCCGCCGCCGCCGGCGGGCGGACCCGGCAGCACTCCGCCGAGCGATCCGAGCGGCGGCACGTCCACGGGTCACGGCCCGTGCGCCCGGTCCGAGCCCGATCCGGGTTTGGCCGAGCTCGCCGAGGTCGGCGGCGGCGGCTACTTCGAGCTCCACGGCACCGACAACCTCACGGCGACGTTCAAGCGCGTTGCCGACGAGCTGCATCATCAGTACCTGCTGGCGTTCACGGCCGCCACGCTCGACGGCAAGACGCACCAGCTCGAAGTGCGCCTGCGCCATCCGGGCTTGACCGCGCGCGCGCGAAGAACGTACGTCGCGACGCCGGACAAGTAGATCCTGCAGGGCATCGAGGGCAAAGGGCAGATGCACGCCGTCGCGAAGGCCGTTGGCGCCGTGCATCTGACCGGCTGGCTGACCTTCGATCGCCAGCAGGCGATTGCTGCTCGGTGTCTGGCCCTTGGCGCCGCCGACGCCGGCTTCTACACGCCCATCGTGCGCGGCGGCCATCCCATGAGCGTCCGGATGTTGTGCCTGGGCCGCCACTGGAACGCCCGCGAGTATCGTTACGAGCCGGTGCGGTCGGACGTTGACGGCCGGCCCGTTCCCGAGCTGCCGGCCGAATTTGCGGACCTCGCGCGCGGCATCGCGCGTGAGGCCGGCCTTGCGATCGAGCCGGACATCTGCATCGTCAACTGGTACGGCGCGCACAGCCGCATGGGGCTGCACCAGGACAAGGACGAGAGTCCCGAGTCGCTCGCGATCGGCGCGCCCGTCGTGTCGGTATCGATCGGCGACACGGCGAAGTTCCTGTTCGGCGGCGAGCGGCGGCGGGACCCGGTGGAGACGATCCTGCTCGAGTCCGGCGACGCCTTTGTCTTCGGCGGCCCGGCCCGCTTGCGCTATCACGGGGTCGCGCGCATCCTACCGGGAACCGCGCCGGCGGGCCTCCCGTTCGAGGGCCGGCTGAACCTGACGTTCCGACAATTCTGACGCGCCGGCCCGGCCGGCGCGCCGGGGAGAGCGCATGGCGGACGGACTCGCGGGCGACTGGTGGGTGCGCTTCGTCTTCGAGCGCGCCCTCGCGCTCATCTATCTGATCGCGTTCATCAACGCGGTCAATCAGTACGTGCCGCTCGTCGGGCAGCACGGCCTGCTGCCGGCGGGGGATTTCATCCGCGACGTCCCGTTCGTCCGCTCGCCGAGCCTCTTCTATCTCGCGCATTCGGACCTGACGTTCCGCATCGCCTCGTGGGCGGGCGTGGCGCTGTCGTGCGTCGCGCTCTCGGGCATCGCGGGCCGCGCCGGCGGCCTCGCGGCGGCGGCCGTCTGGGGTGCGTTGTGGGTGCTCTACCTGTCGCTCGTCAACGTCGGCCAGACGTTCTACGCCTTTGGCTGGGAGACGCTGCTGCTCGAGGCCGGCTTCCTCGCGATGTTCCTCGGCGGCCGAGCCGCCGCGCCGAGCGTCGCCGTCGGCTGGCTGTACCGCTGGCTGCTGTTCCGCGTGATGTTCGGCGCGGGGCTCATCAAGCTGCGCGGCGACTCGTGCTGGCGCGACTTCACCTGTCTGAATTCGTACTTCGAGACGCAGCCGATTCCCAATCCGCTCAGCTGGTTCTTCCACCACCTGCCGAGCGGGTTCCACACGGCGGGCGTCGCCGTCAACCACGCGGTGGAGCTCGGCGTGCCGTTCGCGTATTTCCTGCCGCAGCCGTTCGCCGGCATCGCAGGGCTCGTGACGATGGGGTTTCAGGGCACGCTCATTCTGAGCGGCAACCTCTCCTGGCTCAACTGGCTCACGATCGCGATCGCGATTCCGACGCTCGACCCGCGCTGGTTCGCCTGGCTGCCCGCGCCGCCGCTCCACGAGCCCGAGGCCGTCCACCGCGCGGTCACCTACGGACTCGTCGCGGTCGTGGCGCTCCTCAGCGTGAATCCCGTGCTGAATCTGGTCTCGGCCGGTCAGATGATGAACGCCTCGTTCGAGCCGCTGCACCTCGTCAACACCTACGGCGCGTTCGGCAGCGTGACGCGCGATCGCGATGAGATCGTCATCCAGGGCACGGCCGACACCGAGATCACCGACCAGACCGTCTGGCGCGAGTACGAGTTCAAGGGGAAGCCGGGCGACCCGGCGCGCCGGCCGATCCAGATCGCACCCTATCACCTCCGGATCGACTGGCTCATGTGGTTCGCCGCGATGTCCACGCCGAACGAGCACCCATGGTTCCAGGTGCTGATGCTCCGGCTGCTCGAGGGCGACGGACCCACGCTTTCGCTGCTCGGCAGCAACCCCTTCCCGGATCAGCCGCCGAGGTACGTGCGGGCGCTGCTGTATCGCTACCGCTTCACGACGCCGGACGAGCACCGCCGCACCGGCGCCTGGTGGACGCGAGAACTGCTCGGCCCGTACACGCCGACCATCCGGCTCCGGTAGACTGGCGCCCGTGCGGGGATGGTGCGTCGTCAGCGTCGCGGCTCTGGCCCTCGGCCCCGCCGGACAAACGCGCGGAGCATCGCCGGCCGCGTCAACCATCCTCCGCACCGAGTCTGCGTCGAACGTGTTCTTTGCGCGCGCCACGATCAACGGCGCGGGGCCCTTCTGGTTCACGATTGACACCGGCGCGACGCTGACCGTGATCGATCCCGCGGCGGCGCGGCGGGCCGGTCTCCCGGTCCGTGACGCCGGGCGGCGATCGAACGTCGGCATCGCGTCCGCTGATACCTCGATGGCGACCACGGCCGGCGCGCGGATCGATATCCCGGGCCTGCCGCCGTTCTCGCCGCCGACGCTCTATGTCGTCCCGGTCCGTGCGAGCGCCGGCCCACTCGGCCACGCGATCGACGGCGTCCTTGGCACGGACGTCCTCAGCGGGCGCGTGGTCGAGTTCGACTACGGCGGCGCGCGCGTCCGCGTCCGCCCGTCGACTGGCGCGGATCCACCCAATCGGAAGGCGAGCGTGGTGTTCTCGCTCGAGGGCAACGTCCTGATTGCCCCGGGGACTCTCACGCTGCCAGACGGCGAGCGCGTGATCGCGCGCCTGCTGGTCGATACGGGCAGCAATGGCGCGCTCACGCTGACGAGCCCTTTCGTGCGCCGGCACAATCTGGTCGCGCGCTTTCCGAGCCGGCAGATGAACCTGGCCATTGGCATCAACGGCACGGCCACGTCGCCGGTCGTCGCCCTGGCGGCGCTGGCGTTCGGCGACGCCGTCATCCGCGCGCCGAACGCTGCACTGTCGCAGGCCACGGCCGGCCTCGACGCCAGCACAGACTTCGACGGCATCGTCGGCGCCGAGCTGCTGAAGCAGTTCACACTGACGATCGACTATCCCCGCCGCCGGCTCGTCCTTTCAGCGCAGTGACAAGGAGCGGCTGGACGACAAGTCAGAAGTGAGAGCCAGAAGTTAGAAGTTCATCGACCCTCCGTGTCGAATCCCGGTCGCACGAACGACATCGCCCGCGGGAACCTCGCGGCCAGGCCCGCGTCGATCTCCTCGAGCACGCGCAGCAGGCGAGCCGGTACGCCGTCGGCCGTGGCCCGGCCGATCTCCATCAGCACGGTCCAGGCGCGCTTCGATTCGGCGACCGCCAGCCGCGCGACCTTGGCCGAACCATGCGCGTCGTGTTCGAGGTCGAACGGGTCGTAGTCGCTGTCCAGGGACCCTGAGACCGCGCGGAACGTCTTGCTCGAGACGACGCCTGCCAGCTCGGCGATCGTCTCGGCCGCCTCGATGACCACGGGATCGCCGCGCTCGGCGACGATCGGCTGCAGGGCCTGGATGATGTTCCAGCAGGTCATCGCATAGTTGTGCGCGGCGACGACGAATCGATCGGCGTTCGCGCGCTCGATCAGCACGTCGTGCTCGCGGCCGATCTCCTCGGCCTCCTCGGGGGTCATCGCTTCTACGAACGCGTTGGCCTCGGAGATCATCTGCAGGAATTCCTCCGGGGGCTCGCGTGGCTCGCCTTCGCGCTCGCGGAGGATCTCTCCGATCACGTCGCGTTCCGAATCGTCGGCCTCGAATCGCTCGCGGGCGAGATGGCTGAGACAGCGCTGGCTGAATCGGCACTTTGCGCACCGCGAGTCGCAGTAGTTGTAGATGCCCGGGACGAGCGGCGGGAGCCCGGGGTGTTGGGGATGTTTGAGGGCGTGGTTCGAATGTGAATCGGCCATGCCCCTGAGGGATGCAAGGCGACGGCCGGAATGGGACGCGAAAACTGGAGGAATTCGCGAGCACGTTGCAGATTCTGCAACGTGCTCGCTTCGGGGGGATTGCTAAGACTGCGTACTTCTCAGTTCGACCTTCTAACTTCTGGCTTCTGACTTCCTGCTTGATCTGTCTTCCTTGATCCGTCTTCGTTCAGCGCGGCCCCGCGCCGCCGCCGCGCCCGCCGGGCGAGGGTAACGTGAGCGCGACGAGCGTCGGCTCGAGCTGCGAGCCGCCCGTGCCCACCGCGAACACGATGTACTGCTTGCCCTGGTAGAGGTACGTCATCGGCACGGCGGTCGTCTTGCCGGGAATCTGCACGGCGCCCACCTGCTTGCCCGTGGACTTGTCCACCGCGAGGAGCTGCGGCGGCGCGCCGCGAGGCCCGCCGTTGCGACCCGTCCCGTACACGACCAGCGTCTTGGTCGTGATGACCTGCGGCTGGCCGGCCGCGCCGACCGGCGGCAGCTTCACGCCCGCAAACATCGGATCGTTTGGATCGGCCGGCCGCACCTGGTCGAAGCCGCCGTTGGGAATCCACCAGGCCTTGTCGCCGGTGTTCATGTTGTAGGCCGTGAGCCCGCCGTACTCCTTCGGCTTCACGATGGAGACGCCGCCGACGGCCTGCCCGCCGCCGCGCCCGCCGCCGCCGGCTGCGCCCGCGCCACGCTGCGGGGCCGCACCGGCCTCGCCGGCGCCCGCGCCGCGCGCGGCACCGGCACCGCCACCAGCGGCTGGCGGTCCGGCACCGCCGGCGCGACGACCGCCGCCGCCGGCAGGCGGTGTGTATCCCGGCGGTGGGGGCAGCGCTCCGGGCAGCCCGCAGCTGTTGTGCTGCTCGGTGTATCGGAACTCCGAGCACGGATCCTTCGTGATGGTCAGACGCTGGATGCCGGTCTGCGAGCCCACGTAGATCATGCCCGTCTCCGGATCGGCCGCCGTGCCGCCGAAGATATTCACCCCGCCATTGGCGCCAGGCGCGTACCACGAACACGGGAGCTTGCTCGACCCGTCGTTGGTCGACGGCGGAACGTAGTACGGACCCATCCGGCACTGCTGCGCGATCGCCAGGGCCGCGGCCTTGATCTCCGGCGTGTAGTCGATCAGATCAGATTCGACCAGGCCCATCTGGGAGAACGGCGCGGGCTTCGACGGAATCGGCTGCGTCGGCGACGTCTTCTCGCCCGGCACGTCGCTCTGCAGCACGGGCGTCTCGGGAATCGGCCAGATCGGCTCGCCGGTTACCCGATCGAGCGTGTACACCCAGCCCTGCTTGCCGGCCATCGCGAGAATCTTGCGGCGCTGACCGTTGACGGTGACGTCGAGCACGTTGGGCGCCATCGGGAGGTCATAGTCCCAGACGTCATGGTGTGTCGTCTGGTAGTGCCACTTCCGCTTCCCGGTCTTCACGTCGATCGCGACGATGCTGTTGGCAAACAGGTTGTCGCCGGGACGATGGCCGCCGTAGTCGTCGTCAACGCCTTCGCCGACCGGAATGTAGACGAGACCCAGCTCCGGATCGGCCGCGTACGGCGCCCACGCGTCGACCTTGCCGAGGCCGGGCGTGCCGGGCTTCGAGCCGTTCTCCCAGGTCCCGGCGCCGAACTCGCCGGGCTGGGGCGCGAGGTTGAATTTCCACAGCTGCTTGCCCGTGCGCACGTCGAAGCCGCGAATCGTGCCCGCGAGGTTGCTCAAGTGCAGCGGGTAGTAGCCGTGAATCGCGGAGTTGCCGACGACGATGACGTCATTGACGACGATCGCCGGCGAGCTGGCGCCGAGCTGGCCGAGCGCGGGATCGATGCCGACGCTGCCGTCCGCGCCGATCTTCTTGACGGGATCCCAGGTTTCGCCGGGCTTCGCTTTGCGCGGGGGCGCGGCTTCGCTGATGATGAGCGGCCCCGTGTCATCGACGGCCCACGGCACGAGCGGATAGCCGAGGCCGTCCATCAGGTCGACGACGCCGTCCTTGCCGAACTTCTGGTCGCCCTTCCCCGTCTTGGCGTCGATCGAGACGAGGTGGTAGCCGGGGGTCACGAGGATCGCGCGCTCGCTCGTCCCGTCGGTCCAGTAGGCGAGCCCGCGGCCGGAGTACGGGCGCGGCGACTTCTGGTACCGGATGCCCTCTTCGAGGGAGTACTTCCAGAGCAGCTCGCCGGTCCCGGGATTGAGCGCGATGACGCCGCGCTTGCCGCCGGCGACGCTGATGATCTTGCCGTTCGCCATGAGCGGCGTGGACCGGAAGTATTCGTCGACGCCGAACTCTTCCGGGACCTTGTACTGCCACGCGATCTGCAGTGAATCGAAATTGGCGGCGTTGATCTGATCGAGTGGCGAGTAACGGGTGCTCCATGCGTCGGCGCCCCAGTACCGCCATTCGCCGGGCGCGTTGCCGCGCACGAGGCTGGACTTCGGCGGCGACGCCGTTTGCGGCGCCCAGGCGAGGAAGACCATGGGCGCCAGGAGGATGAAGGTCATGCCGAGCGTTCGCCGGGTCAGCAGGCGTCTCACCATTGATGTGTCTCCTCGTACGTTGCGGGCAGTTCGATCTTGATCTTCTTCAGGGCCGTCGGGTCGGTCGACAGATCGTCCTTGCCGGCGGGCAGGCCGTTGAGCTTGAGCAGATACGCAACCAGCTGGATCGCATCGTCATCCGACAGACTGCCCGGGTCGTCCTTCGGCATCTTCACGAGGATCGTGTTGAACAGATCCCACACGAGGCGCCCGTCCCAACGCTGCTTGAACGCCAGGCCGCGGTGGTCCGCCATGTTATGGCAGCCGCCGATGCAGGTGACCGCGAAAATCTCCTGGCCGGCCTTGGCCTGCGCGTCCGAGTAGACGCCCGCCGCGGTACTGCGCATCGCGGGATCGGCGGCCGCTTCCTGGCCGGGCGTGGCGGCGCCGGCGCGGAGGCAGAAGACCACCAACCACAGCCCCGCGAGACCCGCCCACCTGGACGACATGGGGGCAGATTGTAACAAGTCCTGGGTCCTCAGTCCCGGTCCTCATTCCTTCGTCGTGAGCGGCGTATCGGACTCGACGGCCTCCAGCCCGGCCCGGCGGACGCGGCTCGAGATCATGCGGAGTCCGGCGACCACGATGATGCCAGCCATCACCCACCGGATGAGCCGCGCGACGCTTGCCGCGTCGAACGCTGGCCAGGAAAAGGCGCTGAGGGCGTCGGCCCGATCGAGCATCCAATGCCACGCCGTGTGTCCGACGAGCGCCGAGAGGATCACAATCCCCACGCGCTCGACGACGACGTATCTGAAGAAGACGGCGAGGGCCGGCAGCAGCACAGCCAGCACGAGCAGTTGGCCCAGTTCGACGCCGACGTTGAACGACAGGAGCGACGTCAGCATGTACTTGCCCGCGAACTGCAACGTCTGTCGCAGCGCGAACGAAAAACCGAAGCCGTGCACCAGGCCGAACGCGAACGTGATCACCCACCGGTGCCGCAGCGCCGGCGGGTGCCGCGAGGATCCCGAGCGGTCGCTCGGCCCGCCCGGCGCGCCGTCCGTCGCGATGACGATGTTCTCGAGCGCCATGTAGACGATGGACACGGCGATCAACGTCTCGATGAGCGGCGGAAACCACAGCGCATCCGGCGCCAGGCCGAACGCGGACGCGATGAGCGTCGCCGAATGCGCGACGGTGAACGAGGTGACGATGATCACGAGCTGGCGGAACTGGCGGAACGGAATCACGAGGCAGAAGAGGAACAGCAGGTGATCGGTGCCGCTCAGAATGTGCTCGAACCCGAGCGCGACGAAGCGCCAGGCGGCCTGGTACCACTCGGGGTCGATACGCACGAGGCCCGGGTCGCCGATAAGCTCGAAGGCGGCGACGCCGCCGCCCGGCGGCAGGAATCGCAGCGTCGTGACGGTGCGCACGCCCAGGCGCGCGAACGTCGGATTGATCGAGAACCGCGAGCGATCGGAGGCGATCGCGTACTCGAACTCGGCGTCGAAGAGCGCCTGATTCCAGATGAGCTGGGTGTCGCCCGCGAGCGGCGGCCCGCGCAGATGCGCCAGGGCGTCGTCGTAGGACGCGAAGGATTTGTCGGAGGGGAGCGACACGCGCGCGGCGACCAGACGAGGCGCGCCGAGCCGCGTCGCGCCCTCGAAGACCGCGAGGTCGTGCGCGAGCCACGTGTCCGCGCCCTGCGCGAGCAGCGCGGGATCGAGCCGGTCGAGCTGCAGGTAGCCCGGCCCGCTCAGCGGAAACTCGACGTCGCGCAGCGCGCCCATGGGGACGCGGGCGAGCACGTGCAGGCGCTGCCCCTCGGGCTTGACGAGCAGCTGCACCAGAATGTCGGCGGGGATGTCGTGGGCGGCCACCGGCGCCTGCAGAAACACGAGCGCCGCGAGGACCCAAGCCACGTAGGTCGGGTACGTCAGGTACGTCAGGTACGTCGGGTACGTCGGGTACGTCGGGTCCGAGGAACGAACTGGCGGCATCAGCTTCTCCGTACGCACCCAGCACCAAGCACTCAGCACCAAGCACTCCGAAGTATACTGACGCCCTCCGAGAGGGACTCTATGCGGTTCAGGTCCGGTGCGATCGCTCTCACCCTCGTCGCGGCGTTTGGGGTCGGCTCCAGAATCTCCGGTCCAGTGTCGGCCGCGCAGGCCCGCGGCGGCGCCCAGGCGCCGGCCTTTCAGGTCGAGAAGCTGTGGCCGAAGCCGCTGCCGAATCACTGGATTCTGGGATCGGTGACCGGGCTCGCGGTCGACAGCCAGGATCACATCTGGATTGTCCACCGCGGCATCGATTCGCTGACCGCGCGGACCGAGGCGGGCACCGGCACGAACCCGCCGACCGCCGAGGATTGCTGCGTGCCGGCGCCGCCGATTCTCGAATTCGATGCGGCCGGGACGCTCGTCAGTCACTGGGGCGGACCGGGGCAGGGCTTCGACTGGCCGGTCTCGCCGGGCGGGATCGACGTCGACGCGAAGGGCAACGTGTGGATCGCGGCGGCCGGACCGCCTGATGTGCCGTTCGCCGTGCCGGGCGCGGGCCGCGGGGGCGGCGGCGCCGCCGGTGGAGGTGGACGAGGCCGGGCTGCCGGAGGGGGTGCGACCGGCGGAACCGCCGGCGCGGCGGCCGCGGGTGGAGGCGCAGCGGGCGGGGCCGCGGGCGCAGGTGGTCGAGCCGCGGGCGCCGCCGGGACGGCGCGCGGCGCGGGTGCGCCGGACGTCGAAGCGGCGCCGCCGCAGCGAGGCGGACGGGGCAACGCCGGGCCGCCGCGTCCTCAGGACGCCCACGTGCTCAAGTTCTCGCGCGCCGGAGAGTTCCTGCTGCAGATCGGCAAAGCCGGGCAGCCCGGTGACAAGACCAGTCAGACAGGGCTCGATCGTCCGGCCGACGTCGCCGTTGATTCGACGGCCAACGAGGTGTACGTCGCCGACGGCGGCGCCAACCAGCGCATCGTCGTGTTTGACGCGAACACGGGCGCGTTCAAGCGGCAGTGGACCGGCCATGGGAGCGACTTCGGGCGGCTGAGTTGCGTCGCGCTCTCGAAGGACGGCATGGTGTACGTCTGCGATCGCAAGAACGATCGCATCCAGGTCTTCAAAAAGGACGGGACGTTCGTGAAGGAAGGTCTCGTGTCCAAGGAGACGCAGATGGCGGGGTCGGTGTGGGACGTTGCGTTCTCGAACGACGCGGCGCAGCGCTACCTCTTCGTCGCCGACGGCCAGGACGACAAGGTCTTCACGCTGGACCGGTCCTCGCTCCAGACCCTCGGCAGCTTCGGCGACGGCGGCGGGCTGCCGGGCGCGTTCCGGCTGGTCGGCAGCGTCGGCATGGACTCGAAGGGCAACCTGTACACCGGCGAGACGTTCGAAGGGAAGCGCGTCCAGAAGTTCGTCAAGAAATAGGCGGAGGCCAACGGGCGATGACTGACTATCGTGACACTCGTGCGTCAGGGGTAAGGCGGCGCTGGACGACGCCGGCGGCGCTCGTCGCCGTACTGGTCGCGCTGGGCCTCGTGGAGCGCACGCTCGATCGAACCGCGCTCGAGGCGCAGAACGAGCTCGTCGACGCGCCGAAATTCGAGGTCGATCCGAACTTCCCGAAGCAGCTGCCCAATCACTGGCAGCTCGGCGAGACGATCGGCGTCGACGTGGACGCGCAGGATCACGTGTGGATCGTGCACCGCGCGGACCAGGTCGTGGGCGGCGAGACGGGCCTCGATCAGAACCCGCCGACGGCGTCATGCTGCGCGAAGGCGCCGCCGATCCTGGCCTTCGACCAGCAGGGCAACGTCATCGCGCACTTCGGCGGCCCGAGCCCGGACTACGAGTGGCCGACGTCGAATCACGGCATCACGATCGACTACAAGGGCATCGTCTGGATCGGCGGCAACGTCGGGCCGGACTCGCAGCTGCTGAAGTTCACGCAAGACGGCAAGTTCATCGCCCAGTTCGGGCACTCGGGCAAGAACACCGGCAGCAGCGACACCGAGAACTTCGGGCGCCCCGCGAAGATCTTCGTCGACCCCAAGAACAACGAGGCGTACATCGCCGACGGCTACGGCAACAAGCGCGTCGCCGTCATCGACGCCGACACCGGCAAGTTCAAGCGGTACTGGGGCGCGTACGGCAACAAACCGGACGACACGAACCTCGGCCCGTACAATCCCGACGCGCCGCCGGCGCAGCAGTTCCGGAACCCCGTGCACTGCGCGATGCTCTCGGTGGATCGGCTCGTGTACGTGTGCGATCGCCCCAACGACCGCATCCAGGTCTTCACCGAAGAGGGCAAGTTCGTCAAGGAGGTCTTCGTCAAGAAGAAGACGCTCGGCGACGGCTCGACGTGGGACATCGCCTTCTCCAAGGACCCGCAGCAGAAGTACATCTTCCTGGCCGACGGCAAGAACGAGAAGGTCTACATCATGCTGCGCGACACGCTGGAGATCCTCTCGAGCTTCGGGGACGGCGGCCGCCAGCCCGGCGAGTTCTTCGCCGTGCACAGCATCGCGATCGACTCGAAGGGGAATCTCTACACGACCGAGACGTACCAGGGCCGGCGCCTGCAGAAGTTCGTGTTCAAGGGCGTGCAGAAGGTGCCCAGGGATCAGGGCGTCGTGTGGCCGAAGTGAGAGAAGACACGGATCAAGCGAGCGGTGAACACCAGAAGTTGGAAGTTCAGAGCGCACCGGGCGCTCCGAACTCCTAACTTCGACTTCCGGCTTCCAACTTGACTATGCCGCGGCCGTGGCCGCCGGCTTGCCGAGCACCTCGCCGAACACCGCTACCGCCTTCTTCATCTCGTCCATGGTGCCGAACGAGATCCGGCAGTGTGTCTTCTCGAAGGGCGGGAAGTCTCGCGCGACGAGCACGTTCTTGGCCTTGCACGCGTCGCGGAAGTCCTTCGCGGGCCGGCCGATGTTGACGAACATGAAGTTGGCCTGCGAGTCGGTCGGCTTCATGCCGCGGTCCATGAACCACTTCATCGTGAATTCGCGCACGTCCTTGTTCCGCGCGCGCTCGTTGGCGATGTAGCCGGGGTCCTGTTCGATCGCCGCGATCCCGGCCTGCATGGCCAGCACGTTGAGCGAGCTCGTGCCCGAGCCCGCGTCCCAGTCGGCCATCTTGCGGATCGTGTCCGGGTGCCCGACGCAGTAGCCCATCCGGAGGCCCGCCATGCCGTACGCCTTCGAGAACGTCCGGGCGACGATGATGCGAGGGTCCTCGACGGCGAGCGGAATGTGCGTGTCGTGGTCGGGATCGGTCACGTAGTCGAAGTAGGCCTCGTCGATGAGGATCGTCGTGTCCGGCGACGTCCGGTTGACTTTGAACAGGAACTCACGCGTGGCGCGCGCGCCGACGTAGGTCGCCGTCGGGTTGTTCGGGTTGCAGTAGAAGACCAGGCCGGCGCCCCTGGCCGCGTCCGCCATGCGGTCGAGATCGATCTTGAACTCCGAGTTGAGCGCGACCGGCCGGACCGGGTTGCCCAGCATGTCCGCGTAGCCCGCGCACTCCTCGTAGGTCGGGATCGTGCCGACGAGCGGCTTCGTCCGTTCCGTGAAGAGGTGGGTGGCCGACCGCAGGATCTGGGTCGAGCCGCAGCCGAGGACGACGTTCTCGGGCTTGATGTTGAACTTCTTCGTGATCGCCTCGACGAGCGCGCCCGACGCGCTCGAGTAGCGTCCCGGCGCGGCGCCGGTCGGGCCGAACGCCTTCTTCACGGCGTCGAGCACCGTCGTCCCCGGCCCCGTCGGGTTCTCGTTGCTCGACAGGCAGATGACACCGGGCTCGATCGCCTGCAGGGTCGGCTCAAACGCATTCCAGAGGCTGTTCTCGCGGCCGCGCGCGCCAATCCAGGAGCTCGCATACGCGCCGGCGGCGCCGGCTCCCACGGCCTGAACGAATCTGCGTCGTGTCAGCATGGCTCGCTCCTCTTATCGGCCGCCGCCGGACTTCGTGCCGGCGATGGGCGCCACGGGCCTCAGAACTTCACGGAAGGTGTCGACCGCTTTCTTCATCTCGTCGGCGGTGCCGATCGAGATGCGGCAGTGCGAGTTCTCGAACGGCGGGAAGTCGCGTCCGACCATGATGCCGGTCTTGGCGCAGGCGTCGCGGAACTCGCGCGCCGGCCGCCCGACGTCCACGAAGATGAAGTTCGCCTGCGAGTCGGTGCACTTACAGCCCAGGTCTTCGAGGGCCTTGACCGTGAACGCCCGCACTTGCGTGTTCCGCGCGCGCTCGGCCTCGATGTGCGCCGGATCGTTGAGCGACGCGATCGTCGCCGCCACGCCGAAGACGCTCACGTTGTACGGCATCTTGAGGCGGGCCAGCGGCTTCACCGAGTCGCTCTGACCGACCGCGTAGCCGATGCGCATGCCGGCCATGCCGTACGCCTTCGAGAACGTGCGCGCGACGAACACGTTCGGCGTCGCGAGCGCGAGGGGCACCGCTGTCGAGTACGCCGGGTCGGTGACGTAGTCGTGATACGCCTCGTCGATCAGGATGACGGTGTCCGGCGAGATGCGCCGCACGCGCTCGACGAAGTCGGTGACGACCTTGATCCCGTGGACCGTCGCCGTCGGGTTGTTCGGGTTGTTCAGGAACACGAGCCCCGCGCCGCGGACCGTCGCGATCATGCCCTCGAGGTCGAGGTGGAACGTCGAGTCGACCTTGATCTCCGTCACCGGGAATTTCATCTTGCGCGAGAAGTTCGTGCAGTTCTCGAACGTCGGCGCGGCGGTGACGAGGTGCCGGGACGGCGACACGAACGCGCGGATCGCCGACTTCAGGATCTCCTGCGAGCCCGCGCCCAGGACGATGTTGTCGGCCTTGGTCGCGTGCTTTTTCGCGAGCGTGTCGACGAGGTCGCCGTCCCTGGGCGAGCTATTAAAAGGATAGCGACCCGCCTCCGGGAACTTGCCCAGAATCGCATCGAGCGCGACCTTGCCCGGCCCCAGCGGATTCTCGTTGCTGTTGATGCGAATCTCTTCGACGCCGGGCGGCAGCTGAGGACGACCCCCGCCGCGCCCGCCCTGGCCGCCCCCGCGCCCGCCCTGGCCGGCGCCGCCGGCCCGGCCGCCGCCCTGGGTCTGGGCCTGCTGCTGGGCCTCCGCGAGCTGGGCTTCAAGCCCCCGGGCTGCCAGCGCCGCCCCAGAAAACGCACTGTCGCGCGCTCCGATCAGACTGAAGAACCCCCGGCGTGAGACCGGCATGGGACGCTCCTTTTGAACGCTAACCGGCCGATTCTACGCTCACCGGCAGTATTGGGCAACCCAGGCCATCGGCAATCGGGGAATCGATAATCGGGGAATCGAAGAGCATCGATGATCGATCATCGACATCGACAATCGGGCCATCGGCATCGATGATCGATCATCGATATCGACAATCGGGCCATCGGCATTGACGATCGATCATCGACATCGAGGATCGAAATTACCGATTCCCCGATTGTCGACGGCTCATTTCTTGACGTATCTCTTGACGTCCCGCTGCCCGACCTCGGCTCCGTAGATGACGCCCGACGGATCCACGGCGATGCCCTCGGCCGAGCTGGTGTTCGTCGCGTTGGCATTGGGATCCGGGATGAAGTACTTCACCGTTCCGTCCTTCGCGCTGCCGATGCGGATGCCGCGCTTCCAGCCCTCGTGGCCGTGCATGCCGTTGTTCCGCGAGACGGACTCTGACTCCGAATCGGCGACGTAGATCACGTCCTGCGCGTCGATGACCATCCCGCTCGGGCGGCTGAACTGCGGCCACGAGGCGAGCAGCCTAAAATCCTGGTCGAAGATCTGCACGCGGTTGTTGTTGCGATCGCCCACGAAGAGCCGGCCGCGCGAATCCATCGCAAGCGCATGGGGCTGGTCGAGCTCGTCCGGACCGCTGCCGAGCTTGCCGAACGTCTTGATCAACGTCCCGTCCTTCGTGAACTTCAGCAGTCGCGCCGTCGATCCTGGCGCGGACGAGTGGCCCTCGGCCACGAAAATCGTGCCGTCGGGCGCGACGTAGACGGCGTTGGGTTGATAGAAGAACTCGGGATCCCGCGCGCCGCCGGCCTTGCCGAGCGTCATCAGCACCTTGCCGTCTGGACTGAACTTGGTGACCTGGTGGCCGATGATCTTCGCCGGCGGCGCCGGCATCGGCGCGTCAGCCGCCGCACCGCGCGGACGCCGCGGCAGATTGTCCTGACCATCCGTCATCCAGATGTTGCCGTCGCGATCGACGAACATGCCGTGGGGGAAGATGAACATGCCGGCCCCGAAGCTCTTGACCATCGTGCCGGTGGCGTCGAACTTCATGATGACGTCGACGTCCGACGTCTTGCCTGCCTGGGCGTTCCAGCACGAGTTGGCGCCGCACCGCTCGGCGACCCACACGCTCTTGCCGTCCTTGTCGATCCCGACCGAGCTGGTCGCGCCCCACGGCCGTCCGGCGGGCATCTTCGCCCAGCCTTCGATCGTTTCGTAGGGATTCGGCAGGTCGTTGACGGGCGCCATCGCCGGCGCCTGGCCGGTGGCGGTCTCGGCCAGGGGCCTCGCCGTGCCTCCCGCGAGGACGGCACCGACCAGGACGACGAACAGCGCGCGCATGGTTCGCATGACTCCCCCCGGGCGAATCATAGATCAGTGCCCGGTACGGGGTGCCGGCGCTTCCGAGGGAAGGCGCACGGGCCGGCCATGGCCGGTCGCCAGGGTCCCCGACGAGAGCGCACCCAGCACGTAGCACCCAGCACCCAGCACCTCGCACGGATCTGTCATCGCCCTCCCTGCGATCCTTGTCACTGACCCCGCAAAATCTGTGAGGCCCTCGCGCCAGTCGGGCGTCCTTCCGCCGCGAGGCCCCCGAACCGGGGAGATTTTCTCCCGGGCCGGTTGGCATAGTGGTTGCGCTCGGTTTCCGACGTGTTCAGGCACTCTCGTCTTACGGATTTGCGACAAGCGGGCTTTGCCCTGCCCGAAATCCTCGTGGTCCTGGCCCTGATGGCGGTCGTGATGGGGATCGGGATCGGCAGCTTCTCGAACGAGATGGCGACGGTCCAGGGCGACGCCGACATGAACATCGTCTACTGGCAGCTGAAGCTGGCGCGCGAAATCGCGATCAACCAGCGGCGGTCGGTCGAGGTGGTGTTCACGCCGCCGAACTTCATCAGCCTCGTGCGGCACAACCTCCCGAACGGCACGACGGTCGTGTCGACCGCCGTGCTCGAGCACCGCACGTCGTTCATGCTCTTCGCGGGGATGCCGGACACACCGGACGGGTTCGGCAACGCGACGGCGGTCGACTTCAACAACGCGCAGCAGGTGATGTTCACGGCCGACGGCCTGTTCACCGACGCGACGGGCAATCCGGTCAACGGCAGCGTGTTCATCGGCGAGGTGAACAAGCCCCTGTCGGCCCGCGCGGTGACGGTGTTTGCGCCGACGGCGGGCATCCGCACGTATCGCTGGACGGGCTCTTCCTGGAGGCACTGAGATGCACGACGTGCGGCACGACGATTCCGGCTTCACGCTGATCGAAGTCACGATCGCGATGATCATGCTGATGGTGGGCGTGCTCGCGCTCGCCGGCGGCATCGCGCTGGGCGCGCGGCAGATCACCGGCTCGCAGGACCAGCTGCTGGCGAGCGAGCGCGCGGCCGAAGCGGCCGAGACGGTGTTCAAGGCGCGGGACAACGCCGTGCTCGCGTGGGCGCAGATCCGCAACGTGCAGGGCGCGTCGGGCAACGACGGCGGCGTGTTCCTCGACGGCCCGCAGCCGATCAAGGATCCCGGGGCGGACGGCCTCGTCAACACCGCCGACGATGGCGCGCTGCTCACGATGATCAAGCCCGGGCCGGACGGCATCCTCGGCACCGGAGACGACATCTCGGTGCCCTACTTCGGCTTCACACGCGAGATCGAGATCCGCGATCTTGGTCCCAATCTCCGTCAGCTCCGCGTGATCGTGCGCTACCACACCTCGACGGCGCCCGGCACGTACATCCTGACGACCTATCTCTCTTCCTATGCGTAAACAATCCGACGCCGGCTTCACGCTGGCAGAGACGCTGGTCGCGATGGCGCTGACGGCGATGGTCATCGGCGCCGCGATCGAAACCTTCAACCGCGCCATCGGGCTGTTCGGCACGTCGCGCACCGTCTCGGAGACGGACGAGACGCTCCAGGCCGCGATGAGCCTAATGGTGCGCGACTTCATCCAGACGGGCCGCGGGGTCCCGCTCGGCGGCATCCCGATTCCGTCCGGCAACGGTTCGGTGCCCGTGCTGCGACCCGGGCCCGGCAACCTGGACTTCGGCGCCCTGACGACCGTGCCGGCGATTTCGCCCGGCGGGAACCTCGGGCCGGCGGTCATCGGCCCGCAGACCGACCTCGTCAACCTGCTGTACGCGGACCAGACCTTGAACCTGAGTCAGTATCCGCTGGCCGCGATCTCGGCCAACGGCCAGACGATCACGGTCGACAACCGCACGAACATCGGCGGCGCCGCGGGCCTGCACGTCGGCGATCTCATTCTCTTCAGCAACGCGTTCGGCAGCGCGCTGGGGATGGTGACGGACCTGCCGGGTGGACAGGACGTGACATTGGGCCCGGGCGACCCGATGCTGCTCAATCAGCCGAACGCGCCGCAGGGGACGATCCTCAACCTGCAGCAGGCACCCGGCGTGTATCCGCCGACGAGCGCGACGCGCGTGTGGATGATCTCGTACTACATCGACAACACGACGGACCCGACGCTGCCGCGCCTCGTGCGGCAGATCAACGACGGCGCGCCGCTCGCGATCGCGCTCGGGGCCGAGAACCTGCAGCTGTCTTACGACTTCATCGACGGCGTCAACAACCCGGTGAACCAGAAGAACACGCCGGTCGGCAACAGCCCCAATCAGATTCGCAAGGTCAACCTCTTCCTGGGCACGCGGTCGCTCGACATGAACGTGCGCACGGGCGACTACTTCCGGAATTCCATGGCCACCGAGATTGGGCTGCGCAGCCTGACCTTCAGGAATCGCTATCAGTAACAGGGCCGGTCGGCCCGGGAGCCAAGACCATGCGGCGACGGATCTTCAAACAGGCGGATGACGCCGGCGCGGCGCTGACGGGCGCGATGCTCGTGACGCTGCTGATGGCGGCCATTACGGCCGGCTTCACCGCGCTCGTCATCACCGACTCGCGCGTCCGGTACCTCGACGGCACGCGCACGCAGGCGTTCTATACCGCGCACGCGGGGCTCGAGAAGCTGACGGCCGACCTGGGCAACCTGTTCGACACGAACTTCGCGCCGACCGGCGCGCAGATCAACGCCCTCACGCAGCAGGCGCCGAATCTCGGCGCGCAGTGGCTGCAGCCGGACGGCACGCCGGGCTACACCGTCGCGTTTCCGGCCGACGCCCAGGGCAATCCCACGGCGTCGGTCATGACCGTGCAGTCGGGCGCGTTCCAGGGCCTGGTCGGACTGGCTACCCCGTACACCATGACTGCGACGGCGCGGCTGGCCGACGGGTCCGAGGCGAGCCTCACGCGCACGCTCCAGACCGTCGCGATCCCGGTCTTCCAGTTCGGCATCTACTCGGAGAACGACCTGAGCTTCTTCGCCGGTCCGAACTTCAACTTCGGCGGCCGCGTGCACAGCAACTCGAACGTGTTCCTGGCCGAAGGGCCGGGCAACACGCTCAGTCTGGCCGACCGGGTGACGGCCGTCGGCGAGATCATCCGCACCAACCTGGCGAACGGCAATCCCTCGGCGGCCCAGCACAGCGGGACCGTGCGCGCGATCACCGCGCCCAACGCCTTCCGCAACCTGGCCATGAACGAGGGCAGCCTCGTCGGCAACCTGGGGTCGCAGCAGAACGAGCCGACGTGGACGAATCTCTCCACGGGCACCTACAACCACAACATCATGAACGGCCGCACGGGTGCGAAGACGCTCGTGCTCCCGATCGTGAGTTTCGGCGCGCAGCCGATCGACCTGATCCGCCGGCCGGTGGTCAACGAGAACAACACGGCGCCGCTCGTGCTCGGCCAGCGCTTCTACTCGCTCGCGAGCCTGCGCATCCTGCTGTCGGACACCGCCGCGGACATCTCGAACCTGCCGGGCGTGACGGCGACCGCGCCGCTCCCGCTCATGGGCGCACCGGCCGGATACGTGGCCTCGCCGTTCGCGACGACGGCGACGACGAGCGGCGCGGCGACCAGCCGCGGATTCGGCGTCCGCGCCAACACGCTCGACACGCCGCTCATCGGCGGCTATATCAAGATCGAAAAACAGGACGTCAACGGCAACTGGACGGACGTGACCCTCGAGATCTTGAACCTCGGGGTCGCCTACCGCCAGGTGAGCGTGGCCAATGCCGCGCAGAACGGGTGCGGCGATCTGACCCCAAATGCGATCCTTCGGATCGAGCGGCCGCGGAGCACCTTCGCGAGCACCGGCATCGGCAACGGCTGCCAGACGGTCCTGCCGGCGAACTCCCGCGACTGGAGCCCGCTCGTGCTGTTCGATCCGCGTGAGGGCGAGCTGCGCGACAACCGGAGCAACACGGGCAACGGCGCGGCGGCCGAGCCGGGGCGGTTCGGCGGGATCATCCACTACCTCGCGCTCGACGCCCGCAACCTCTCGCTCTGGTTCCGGGGCGCGATGCCTGCCGCCGCCAATTGTCCGGCCGGTGGCTGCACGGGGGCGAACGCGCTCAACGTCAACGGCTTCACGGTGTACTTCTCCGATCGCCGCGGCAACCGGAACGGCGCCAACGAAACGGGCGAGTACGGCTGGGAGGACATCGTCAATCCGAACAACGCGAGCGGCTCGCCCAACGGCGTCCGCGACACAGGCGAGGACTTCAACGGCAACGGCCAGCTGGAGACGTACGGCGCGACGGCGCTCACGCCCTACAACGTGCCGCCCGCGGCCGGGCGTCAGGCGGGCTGGACCATGGCCGCGCCATACGGCCTGGCGATGACGCCGAACACGTCGATGGGCGCCCTGGGCGGCGTGGCCGAGCGTGCGGCGCTGATGGAGCGCAACCCGCCGGTGTTCTTCCGCCGCGCGCTGAAGGTCATCAACGGCGGCTCGGGTAACCTCATCTCGCCTGGTCTCACGATTGCGTCCGAGAACCCGGTGTACATCCAGGGCACGTGGAACTCGAACGGCGCGGCCTTCGACAACACGCCGTGCGCGGCCAACCCATGCGGCGCCAACACGCATGTCGCGACCGCGTTCATCGTGGACGCGATGACGCTGCTCTCGACGAGCTGGAACGACTACAACTCGCTCACGGGGCCGTTCGACCAGAACCAGCGCAACGCCGCGACGACGTGGTACCGGTTCGCGGTCGTGTCGGGCAAGGGGATCAACTTCCCGTACATTGCCACGCAGCCGGACTGGGACTACGGCACGGACGGCGGCGCGCACAACTTCCTGCGCTACATCGAGAACTGGGGCGCGAATGGCGGGCAGACGCTGAACTTCCGCGGGTCGATCGCGAGCATGTACTTCAACCGCCAGGCGACAGGCACCTACAAGTGCTGCGTGGACGTCTACTCGCCGCCCACGCGCGGCTACAACTTCGACACGGACTTCCTGACGCCGGCGCTGCTGCCGCCCCGGACGCCGATGTTCCGCGACGTCAACATCCTCGGGTTCGCGCAGATCATCAAGCCCTGAGCAGGGCGTCGATCTCGGCACGGCCGGGTGCGCCGGCAACCGCACCCGGCCTCGTGCAGCTCACCGCCGCGGCGGCGTTTGCAAAGCGCAACACGTCCGCCGCGGTTCTATTTTCCAGCCAGGCGATCGCGAACGCGCCGCGAAACACGTCGCCCGCGCCCGTCGTGTCCACGGCGCTGACCGCGACGCCGGGCGCGTGCACGATCCGGTCGCCGTCGAGGACCATCGCACCGTCGGCTCCAAGCGTCACCGTGATCAGCCCGGCGTGCGCGCGCCGGATCTTGCGGAGCGCGCGCTCCGGATCGGCGATGCCCGTGAGATCGGCGAGCGCGGGCGCGGCGAAGATCGGGCACGTGACCGCGCCGATGAGCTCGTCCACCCGATCCGCCGCGCGCTCGATGTCGCTCGTCACGGGCACGCCCGCGCGCGCCGCCGCACGCGCCGCCGCGATCGCCGCGTCGAGATCCACATCGTCCACGTGCACGAGCCGCGCCCGTGCGAGGACGTCCGCGGGGACGTCCGTGGGCTGCAGCCGCATCCGGTCGTCCCGATCCCACAGGACCATGCGCTCGCCGGTCCGCTCCTCGATGAGGATTACGGCGAACGGATTCGGCCCGTCGCGCCCGACCGCGTACGTGAGATCGATGTCCAGCCGCGCCAGCTCCGCGCGGACCAGCGCGCCGTCGTCGTTCGATCCGATCGTGCCGATGTAGGCCGCCGTCGCGCCCAGCCGGCGGCACGTCGCCAGCATCGTGGCCGTCTGGCCGCCGCACGACCGCCGGTGATGCAGGATGCGCAGCTTGGCGTCCGGCCGCGCTTCGGCCAGGGATGCCGGCAGCACGTAGACGCGATCGACTGCGTTGGCGCCGACGCCGACGATGTCCCAGAGCGGGAGAGACACGGGGCAGAGTATAGCTAGCAGGGCAGAAGGCAATTCATTCGCCCTCTGTCCATTTGTCCTGTTGACGCCGACCCTCGAACAGCCCTAGTCTGACGCCGGCTCCAACCGCATGACCGCACGAGTCGCTCGCCTGACGGCGTTCGGCGTGGGTGTGTTGACTGCGATGGCGACCGGTTTTGCCACGCCCGGCGCCGGGCTTCGCGCCGCGTCCCAGTCAGGCACGGACGCGCGCGTCGCGGCGCTCCTTCAGCAGGGCGAGCAGGCCCTCCGCACCGGAGCGTTCGACCGCGCGCTCGATGCGTTCAAGCAAGCCAATCAGCTTCGGGACCAGCCCTCGGCGGCCGCGCTCTACGGCATGGCCCGGGCTTACCACGGCCAGGCGGATTACAAGAAGGCCGCCGAGGTCTGCGTCGATGCGCTGAAGTACGCCGGGCCTGACGGCAATCTCCAGGCCGCGATTCACAACCAGCGCGGTCTGTCGCTCTTGGCAAGTGCGGGGAAGAACATCGAGAAATACAAAGCGGCGGAGGACGAGTTCCGCGCCGCGGTCGCCGATCGCAACGGACCGCCAGTCGGCTGGTACAACCTGGGCGTGCTGCTCCTCAAGTCGAATCGAGACGACGAAGGGAAGGAGGCGCTCGAAACGTATCTGGCGCGCGTGCGCGGATACACGCCGGAGTCCGACCTCGCGCGGGGGATGATCGAGAATCCGCGCCGGGCCCGTGAACCGCTCGCACCCGCGTTCACGATGACGACCGACGCGGGAGAGACCATCAGCCTCGACGATCTCTCGGGCAAGACCGTGCTCCTTGATTTCTGGGGCACCTGGTGCGGTCCGTGCCGGGCGGCGACGCCGATGCTCGTGTCGCTGAACAAACGCCACGCGCAGCAGCCGTTCGTGCTCGTGAGCATCAGCTCCGACTCGCCCCGCGACCGGCAGATCTGGCAGAAGTACATCGAGGTGAACAAGATGTTCTGGCCGAACTCGCTCGATGCCGACCGCCGGATCCACGGGCTGTTCGCCGTCCACGTCTTTCCGACGTACATCGTCGTTGACGCGGATGGCATGATGCGCGACCGAATCGAAGGATACGGACCGCAGACGGGCGACGAGCTCGACAGCCTGGTGAGTAAGAGCCTTAAGGCCGGAAGGAAGAAGTCAGGGCCCAGTCGTCGTGCGCGGACAGCATCGCCTGGCGGGCCTCCGGGAACCGATCCGCGACCTCGTCCCTGAGCGACATCAAATCGTCCACGACCGAGAACGCGCGCGGATCGGTCGGCAGCGCGCCGAGCAGGGTGTGCATGGCCTCGACGCTCGAGTCGATCGCCGTGAGCGTCAGCACGGCCGCCGACTCGCCCGAGGGGACCGACAGCGCCTGGTGCAGGTTGGGGACGATTTGCATGCCGGACACGCGGAGGCGCTGAAGCGCGGTATGCGCTTCCGCGCTGGCGTTGGCCGGAAGCTTGCGGTCTTTCAGCCAGCGCGAGAGCTTCGCGGAGACCTCCGCCGCCCGGCGTCCCAGCGCGTCCACGAACACGGTTTGGTTTGCCTGCATGGATCGCTCCACGAGGGGCTGTCAGTGCAAGAGTCAGGCCGGCCCGACCCCACGTGAAATGGGGTCGAAGTCGGTGGTTTCCCGCGCGCCCCGCCACCCCGGGCGGCAGAAAGGGGAACCTCGGGTTCACAGAAACAGCCGGGGGAGCAGGTTCGTAGTACCGGGCGTCATCGATATGTCCTATTTCGACAGGATAGGCTCCTCTCGTCTCTGGTCGTTCAAGGCGCGGGTCCGGGTCGTTTCGGCGCTGGCGTCTGCTTCAATGCTGGCGGTCGGCCAGCTGCCGATCGTCGCGGCTGGTCGGGGGCAAGACCCCCAGGTGCCAGCCCCTCGCCCGGCGCCGCCTGCGGGGTGCCGCGTCACCGGCAAGGTGA
Organism: Vicinamibacterales bacterium; assembly: GCA_035519535.1. Classification (GTDB taxonomy): domain Bacteria; phylum Acidobacteriota; class Vicinamibacteria; order Vicinamibacterales; family SCN-69-37; genus DATEGZ01. The sequence goes on from DATIWF010000185.1 coordinate 28,514, forward strand.
CCGCCGGCGCCATCGCCCTGCCCGGCGCGGCCATCGTTGTACGTGTCGGCGACACGGTCAAGGCCGCGACCTCGACTGACGCCGACGGCAAGTTCACGATCCTCTTCGGACCGAACGCGACGTATCACGTCTCGGCCGAGCTCACGGCGTTCTCGAAGGCGGAGCGCGACCTGACGCTTGGCGCGCTGCCATGTGATACGACCCTCGACTTTCAGTTGTCGCTGCGGCCGCGAACCGAGCCGCTGCCGTCCGCGCCGGCGTCGTCGGCCGTGGCGGCTTCGATGCCGACACCCACCCCAGCGCCGAGGCCGGCGGGCGCCACCAATCCACCCGTCGCGACGCCGGCCGCCGCGCCAACGCAGGCGGCGGCTGGCGGTCGGCAGAGCGGGGCCGGGGGGCGCCAGGGCGGGGCCGGCCAGGCCAATGGCCAGCGATTCGAGACGCTGAACGTTCAGGCCGACGCGAACGGACAGGCGGTCGTTGACGCGACGCCGCCGGATACGTCGGGCGATCTTGCACGCCTCCTGCCGCCCGGGTTCTCCGCGCAGAGCGCGCAAGCGGAGGCCGTGGCGATCAACGGCAGCAGTGACGCGATCAACGTCGATCGCGGCGCGCTGAACGATCGCTTCAACGCGATTGGCCGCGGCGAATTCGATCCGGCGACGGGACAGTTTGCCGCCGGATTCGGCCCGGCGGGCGGCGGCGCGGGCGGCGCTGGGGGCGACAATCCTTTCGGTGGCGCCGGGCAGGGCGGCCGGGGCGGCGACGCGGGCGGCCGCGGGGGCGGCGGCGGCCGCGGCGGGTTTGGCGGCCCTGGGGGCTTCACGCTCGGCGGCCGCGGCGGCCGCGGGCAGAGCCAATATCAGGGCTCGGCGAACTACACCTTCGGCGGGTCGGGACTCGACGCGACGAACCTGCAGCCGCGCAACGGCGAGATCACGCCGGTGAGTTCGCTGCCGTTCTCGCGCAACAATTTCGGGGGAACGATCGGCGGTCCGGTCAAGATCCCCGGACTCTACGCGGACACGAATCGCCGCACGAACTTCCAGCTCAACTACAGCGGCAATCACTCGACGCAGCTGCAGGATCAGTACGCGACGGTGCCGACGGCGGACATGCGGGCGGGCAACTTCTCGGGGAGTACGATCCAACTCGTCGATCCGCGGACGGGCCTGCCGTTCGCCAACAATCAGATTCCCGCGGGCGCGATCGATCCGACCGCCGCGGCGCTCATGCAGTACATCCCGCTGCCCAACGTCCCGGGTGCGGGGCTGACGCAGAACTACCACAACGCGGCCACGACGCTGTCCACGTCAAACAGCGTGAGCCTGCGCGTGACGCAGAACCTCTCGCCCACGGTCCCGCAGCGTGGCGGCGGCCCGGGCGGGCGCGGCGGTGGCGGCGGGCGTGGCGGCGGTGGCGGCGGTCGCGGCGGACCGGGCGGCAACGGGCGTGGCGGCCGCGGGTTGAGCATCATGCTCAACGGGCAGCTGCAGTACCGCGAGAACTCCGGCGAGACGTTCAACGTGGTCCCCGAGCTCAGCGGAACGACCGAGAGTAAGACCATCGCCGTGCCGATCTCCCTCAACATCTCGAAGGGCCGGGTCACGCAGAACATCTCGTTCCAGTACAACCGCGCGGAGTCGTCGTCGTCGAACCTGTTCACCAACACGACGAACGTCGCGGGCGCTGCCGGCGTCAACTACCCGCCGGGATCGGCGACGGACCCGCTCAACTGGGGCATGCCGAACCTGACGTTCTCCCAGCTCAGCGTGCGTCAGCCCGCGGCGAGCGTCCGGACCGACGATCGGCTGTCGCTCGGCTATTCGTACTCGCGCCCGCTGCACAACAACAAGCATCAGTTCCGGGTCGGCGCAGACTTCCGCCATGATCTCTCGACGTCCGAAGTCAACAGCAACGCGCGCGGGACGTTTACGTTCACGGGCCTGTACACGAGCCAGGGCCAGCAGACGTCCATCACGACGGGCTCGGACTTCGCCGACTTCCTGCTCGGGCTGCCGCAGCAGGCCTCGCTGCAGGTCGGCGGCACGACCAAGCTCCGCGAGAACGCGTGGGACGTGTACGTGGACGACAACTGGCAGAAGAGCGCGAAGATGACCATGAGCCTCGGGCTGCGGTACGAGGTGACGATGCCGTATGCCGAGGTGGATCAGCGGATGGCGAACCTCGACGTCACGCCGGATTTCACGGCCGCGGCGGTGGTGACGCCCGGGCAGAACGGGCCGTACACCGGATTCTTCCCGCCCAGCCTCGTGAACACCGACTGGAACAACATCGGGCCGCGCGTGGGCGTGGCGTACCGGCTGGCGCGCAACACGATCCTCCGCGGCGGCTACAGCATCACGTACAACACGGGGTCGTACTCCTCGATCGCGCGCCAGCTCGTGGGCCAGCCGCCGTTCGCCGACACGGTCACGAACATCGGCACGCTCGACGACTCGCTGACGATCGAGGACGGGCTCGTCGGCGCCACGGCCGCCACCACGAACAACTACGGGGTCGACAAGAACTACGGACTCGGCATGATTCAGACGTGGAACGCCACGTTCAGCCGTGACCTGTCGCGCAACTTCACGATGATCCTGGGCTACACGGGCACGAAGGGGACGAGCCTCGATTTGCTGCGCGCGCCCAACCGCAATCCCGACGGCACGCTGCGCATTCCCGACGTGCAGGCGTTCATCTGGGACTCGTCGGGCGGGCATTCGATCCTCCAGCTCGGCAACTTCCAGCTGCGTCGGCGGCTGGCCAAGGGCTTCAGCGCCGGCGTGAACTACACGCTCGCGAAGTCGATGGACAACGCGTCGTCGCTCGGCGCCGGCGGGGCCGTCGTCGCGCAGAACGATCACGACCTGAACGCCGAGTGGGCGCTCTCGAACTTCGATCAGCGGCACAACGTCGGGGTCGACTTCCACTACGAGCTGCCGTTTGGGGTCGGCCGGCGCTGGCTCACGGACGGCGGCTTCTGGTCGGCCGTCGTGGGCGAGTGGACGATGGACATGACGTTCAACGCGCACACCGGATCGCCCTTCACGCCGCGCGTCGTCAACGCGACGAGCAGCGTCGCGAACGGCACGAGCGGATCGCTCCGGGCGGACCTCACGGGCGCGGCAATCGCCGCCGCGGATCCGTCGCTCGACCAGTTCTTCAACACCACGGCCTTCGCCGTGCCGCCGCCCGGCCTCTTCGGGACGGCGCCGCGCAACGTCATCATCGGTCCAGGCGGCCACGTCGTGAACGCGGTGTTCTCGCGCGACATGCGGATCGGCGGCACGCGCGCCGTGTCGATCCAGATCAACGCCAACAACCTGTTCAACACGATTCAGTGGACGGCGATCGACACGAACATCAACTCGCGGACGTTCGGCTACGTCACGCGGTTTGCGAACATGCGCACGATCACACTCAACCTGAGGTTCCGGTTCTGATGCGCCTCCCCGTCGTCCTCACCGCTCTCGTTCTGGCCGCGACCCCTGGCGCGCTCGGTCAGCAGACGCCGCCGGCCGCGCCGGCGGCGTCGCAGGGCCCCAAGGCGACGTTCCGCGGCGGCGTCAAGGAAATTCTCGTCGACGTCGACGTTCGCGACAAATCCGGCCAGCCGCTGAAGGGCCTGAAACAATCGGACTTCGAGGTCCTCGAGGACGGCAAGGCGCAGGAGATCGTCACCTTCGCGTACGAGGAGATTACGACCCAGGCCGCCGCGGTCAACACCGCGTCGATGCTCTCGACTCTCGCGGGCGACAAGAGCGGCGTCACCGTCACGGTCGCGGCCCCGAAGCCCGGCGAGAAACCCGCGGAAAAGCCGGCCGCAGCGCCGGTCGAGAAGCCCGCGACGCCCGAGACGTCCGCGCCGGCTCCGGTCGACGCGGCGAACGGCGAGCTGACGTCGGACGAGGTTGCGGGCCATCGCATCTGGGTGCTGCTCTTCGACACCAGCTCGATGCAGCCGGAGGACGTGCAGAAAGCGGCCGACGCCGCGGTGAAGTGGACGAAGGAGAAGATGTCGGCCGCCGATCTGGTCGCCGTCGCGTCGATCGGATCGACGCTGCAGATCCTCACCGACTTCACGACCGATAAGGACAAGGTGTTGAACGTCCTGCAGGCGTTCGCGGGCGCCGAGGGTACGGAGGCGGCGGCGACCGACGTCGACGCGAGCACGATGTCCTCGGACGAGGCGTCCAACGCCGCCACGAGCGCGGACACGACCGTGGACGCGAGCGCGCAGGAGCTCGACACGTTCAACAACGACATCCGCCTGCGCGGCCTGAAGACCGTGTGCGACAGCCTGCTGCACTGGCAGCAGAAGAAGGCCCTGCTCTATTTCAGCTCCGGCATGCAGCGGAACGGATCGGACAACCAGGTCGAAATGCGCGCGGCGATCAACTCGTGCGTGCGCGCGAACGTCACGCTCAATCCCGTGGATTCACGCGGCCTGCAGGCCGTCGTGCCCGGCGGCAGCGGCCGGCAGGGCAGCCGCGGCGGCGTCGGCGCGTTCTCGGGCCGCAACGTCGCCAGCCAGTTCTCGCAGCTCGCCTCGCAGCAGGAAACGCTGCAGACGCTCGCCGCCGACACCGGCGGGACCGCGTTCACCGACTCGAACGACTTCGGCGAGGCGTTCGACAAGGTCCAGAAGGACATCTCCTCCTACTACATCCTCGGCTACATCAGCGCGAATCCCCTCGAGGACGGGCGGTACCGCCGGATTGAGGTGCGCCTCAAGCCGAAGCTGGACGCCAAGGTCAAGGCGCGCGAGGGCTACTACGCGGACCGCGACTTCACGCACACGGCCAAGGCCGATCGCGAGACGCAGATGCAGGAGCAGCTGATGATTGCGATCCCGGCGACGGACGTGCCGCTGTTCGTGACCGCCGGGTACTTCAGACTGCCGTCGAGCACGACGTGTCCGGGCGGCGGCCCTCCAGGCGGCCGCGGCGGCCGCGGGTTCGGCCCCGGGGGGCGAGGCGGCGAGGCGCCCGAGCCGCCGTCCGGCTGTTACTACGTGCCCATCTCGCTCGCCGTCCCCGGCGACGCCGTGCCGCCTTCCAAGGACGCCGTCACCCTCGACGTGCGCGGCTTCGTGCGCGACGAGCGCGGCATGCCCTTCGCCACCATCAAGGACACGCTCACCGTGCCGCCCGCCAGCAAGGACACGCTCGCGTCAAAGCAGGTGCTCTACCAGACGGGGACGACCCTGCCGCCCGGCCACTACCGCGCCAAGATTGTCGTCCGCGAGAACACGACCGGGCAGATGGGCACGTTCGAGATGCCGATCGCCGTACCCGACCTGAAGCAGGCGCCCGTCAAGGTGAGCTCCGTCGTGCTCAGCACGCAGCTCCAGAACGCCGTCGGGCGGAAGACCCTGAGCCCGCTCGTGCGCGACAACGTCGAGATCGTGCCCAACCTCACGCACGTCGTGAGCCAGGACCAGAAGCTGTACTTCTATTACGAGGTCTACGATCCGACGCAGAGCGAATCGCACGGCCAGATCCGCACGAGCCTCGCGTTCTACCGCGGCAAGGTGAAGGTGTTCGAGACGCCGGTCGTCGAGCGCACCACGCTCGACGCCGCCGATCGCAAGGCCGAGATCTTCCAGTTCGAGGTGCCGGCCGATCAGTTCAAGCCGGGCCTCTACACCTGCCAGGTGAACATCGTCGACGAGGTCGCCGGGAAATTCACGTTCCCGCGGCTCGAGATGTACGTCAGGCCCGCGGCCAAGGCTGACAAATAGGCCGACTTCGAAAGTCAGGAAGTCAGGAAGTCGGGACGGCGAAAGTCCGCAAGGGGTCAGACGAGACTGCGTCGCTCGATGGAGAGAAAGAGCGGCGCCGAGCCGAGCAGCGCCGCCACGGGGTAGGTCAAGCGGCCGCCTCGATTGATCAGGTGGAACTCGAGGTGCTCCCCGGCCTCGACGTGGAACCGCACGGTCTTCCACATCAAGGTGTTGTGGGCGCGCAGCTCGTGCGCGCCCGGTTTGACCTCGACGGTGAACGACTGCCCGAAGAGCATCGCCACTCGCGGCCCGTCGTCCAGCCGCACGTAGACCTGCCGCTCGCCGAAGTCGCGGGGATGACGTCGCGTGATCGTGACGAGCGTGCGCAGTTCCTCCAGCTCGCCGATGCTGCGCGGCGTGTCGGGGGCGAGTGCCGTGGAGACCGACGTCCGAGTCGTCACGTGCGCCCCCGGCGCGGTTGGGCGGAACGGTCAGGGCTCATCTGACCGCCGGATCATACACGGCGCGCTTCCGCCCCTTGCCGGCGGCGGCGCCTGCTCGTGAAATCAGCGTCGAGTCGATCTCGATCGACTGGTCGTCCGCTGGACGCGTGAGGATGATCAGCCGACCGTGGTCGTCGACCTCGAGCGTCCGAATGAGCTTCAGGTCCCTGGTGGCGTCGAGCTCCTGGCGCAGCTTGCCGTCGGCCCAGGTCGTTCGGACCTTGACGGTGCCGTTGACGAACCGGTGTTTCTCCTCCCGCCCGTCGGTGGCGAATATCTCCGATCGTCCGCCGCACTTGATCGAGATTGCCGCGGCGCTGGTCGTGAGCGCCAGCGTCGTGGGCGGCGTCGTCAGCTCGAGCAGGAGCTTCTCATCCTTCGACAGCGCGCGGCCCTTGTCTTTGGGTGGGGCGGGCGGGGTGCCGCTGCCTCCGAGCGTCGGCGGAATGAGGCTGCCGTCCTGGCTGGGGTCGCGGAACTGGGGCCCGCGGCCCGCGCCATCGGTCGCGGTGCCGGGTCCGACCGGCCGCGGAGCCGCGTCGGGCGGCGGCGGCAGCGGGGCGGTCCGCACGACGTCGCTCGACGCCGAGCTCTCCTCGAGATTCAGAGTCCACGTGCCCGTGAGCGAGGGCTTGGCGGGCGGCTCCTGACGTGCGAGCGCGATCGGCGCGATCGCCAGCGCGGCAGCGGTCACGAGTGGGGCGAGGCGTGCGAACGCCATGGCGAAGAATCTCCGCGCGGCTGTGGGCTGGCTCCTTCAGTGTACTGGAAGAAAAACAAGCCGGGTATATTTTTCGCAGCCCCCACTTGACGAAAAATATACCCGGCTTGTTTTTCTTCCGCCCCCCCGCGACCAAGTCCCAGCCTGTGACTGAAACGCTGCATGGCGTCCCCGTCACCGATCCGTACCGCTGGCTCGAGGGCGACACCTCCGACCCGAGCGCGCAAGGCAAGGTGACGCCGGACGTGGCGGCCTGGACCGACGCCCAGAACGCGTATACGCGCGCCGTGCTCGACCATCTGCCTGGCCGCACCGCGCTCGAGGATCGGCTGCGGCCGCTGATGGAGGTGGGCACCGTGACGGCGCCCCACGTCCGCGGCTCGCGCTACTTCTTCAGCAAGCGGGAGGGCGATCAGAACCAGCCGGTCATCCTCTGGCGCGAGGGGGCGTCCGGGCCGGATCGCGTGCTCATCGATCCGGCCGCGCTCGATCCGACGGGCCTGACGACCGTCGAGTGGATCGCGCCGTCCCACGACGGCCGCACGCTGGCCTACGGCACGTATCGCGCCGGCGACGAGAACACGACGCTGCATCTTCTCGACGTCGACTCTGGCGCTCGACTTCCGCTCGAGATCCCGAACAAGACGCAGGCGCCGTTCTGGCTTCCTGACGGATCGGGCTTCGTCTACCAGAACCTGCGGGACCCGAACGATCCCTACAGCCACCAGGTACTGTTCCATCGCCTGGCCGATCCGCCCGCGCACGATGCGGTGCTCTTCCGGCAATTCACGAACGACGAGAACGCGAAGCTCGCCACGACGTGGGGACCGACGGCGACGCTCTCGTACGACGGCCGCTGGCTGCTGCTCGGGTACTGGATCGACACGACATCGAACGATCTCTGGCTCGTGGACTTCGATCGCTACCTCGAGACTGGCGCGATCGAGAAGACGCCCGTCTCGGTCGGCGTCGCGGGCCTCGCGTTTGGCACGGTGATCGACGGGACGTTGTACCTGCAGACGACGAAGGGCGCGCCGAACGGACGGATCGTCGCGGCGGCAGCCTCCGCGCCGGACGACCCGCGCTGGCGCGACGTCGTGCCCGAACGGACGGACGCCGTGATCCAGAGCGTCTCGTTCGCCCGAGGCTTGCTGGCCGTGACATGGCTGACGCAGGCGTCCAATGTCGTCGAGGTCGTCGACCTGACCGGGCGTTCGCTCGGCCTCGTCAGCCAGCCAGGCATCGGTGCGGCGACGCTGTCGGCCGAAGAAGACCGGACGGACGCGTTCCTGAGCTTTGCGAGTTTCAACTATCCGAACACGATCTTTCGCGTGGACCTCACGGCGCCAGCCGCGGCGCCGGAGGTCTGGGCGCAGCCCGCGGTGCCCGTCGATCCGTCACTCGCCGTCGTCGAGCAGGTCTGGTATCCGTCGAAGGACGGCACGAAGATCAGCATGTTCCTCGTACAGAAGAAGGGCGCCGAAAAGACGGGCCGCACGCCGGCGCTCCTCACCGGGTACGGCGGATTCAACATCAGCGAGACGCCGGTGTTCTCGCCGACGCTCTTTCAGTGGTTCGAGGCGGGCGGTCTGTTCGCGCTGCCGAACCTGCGCGGCGGCGGCGAGTACGGCGACGGGTGGCACGAGGCCGGCATGCTCGCGCGGAAGCAGAACGTCTTCGACGATTTCCTCTGTGCGGCTGAATGGTTGATCGCGAACGGCTATACGGACGCCGAGCACCTCGCGATCTCGGGCGGATCGAACGGCGGTCTGCTCACGGGCGCGGCGATCACGCAGCGGCCGGATCTGTTCCGCGCGGCGATCGTCGCCGTGCCGCTGCTCGACATGCTTCGCTATCAGTATTTCCTGATGGCGCGATACTGGGTGCCCGAGTACGGGTCGGCGGAGGACGCCGAGCAGTTCACGTACCTGCTGTCGTACTCACCGTACCACCGCGTCGTGCCGGGCACGCCGTATCCAGCCGTGTTTCTCACGGCGGGCGAGAACGACACGCGCGTGCACGCCTCGCACGCGCGCAAGATGGCGGCGCGGCTGCAGGCGTCGACCGCATCGGATCCCGCGGATCGGCCGATCCTCCTCTGGGTCGACCGCGAGGCGGGCCACGGACAAGGCAAACCGCTCAATCTGCGCCTCCGCGACGTCGTCGATCAGCGGATCTTTCTGATGTGGCAGCTGGGGATGATCACGAATTGAGTGATTGAGTGATTGCCCGCCTCCTGCACGAGCTCGTCGAGTTCACGTGCGCTGATTCCTCCGTGGCGCAGGTGCTCGGTCCAGAAGAGACACTCGTCAGCTTCCTCCAGCACCGCTCCAAGTTTCGCGGCGAACTCCGCGCGAGACCGGGCGAGACACACCGCGCGATAGTTCGACGCCACCGAGGCCGATGCCCGGGTCAGTTGACGGGCGGCATCCGCCGCTTCGATGTCGTGCAGAAGGGGGCGGCAGAAGCGTCGCGCTGCGAGGGCGAACTCCCACGTGCGTTGGCGAAGTTCTTGAGGCGTCACGGACCGAAGCACCGCATGATCGATGCCACTGGCCCAACGCGAGAACGCGGGCCTTTGTCGAGGTGGATTGCGGAAACTGCACGTAAAGCCGGTCACTGGCTCAACAGCTTCGCCGCCCTGAACAGCGGATCGGCCGACGCCAGCAGCACCCACCGGAGCCGCTGCGGGTAATCCGGCGGCAGATGGTCGATGACGTCGCGCACGTCCGCCGCGGTCTGAACGGATTGGTAGCCGCTCATCGCGGCGTCGGCCCAGCGCTTCGGAAAGAAGATGTCGCCCGTCCGCTGGATCTCGCGCACCAGCTCGAGGGCGGGGCGCACGTATTTCTTCGATTGCGCCGCGCGCAGCGGGTGATTGAGGTATCGCATCGCGTCGAGCACCCAGGCCTCGTGCTTGCGGGTGTTGACGTCCTTGAGGCTGTCGAAAAACGCGTCGCGGGCGGCCTGATCGCCCGAGACGGAGGGCATGAGGAACAGGAAGCGCGCCTTGCGGTCCGGGTTGGTCACGCGCGTGAGCTCGGTTTCGAGAAGCGTGGGCGCGTCGGCCACGCCGCGCAACGCCAGCTCGAGCGCCAGGTCCACTTCGTCGTTCTCGGAGAGCGGCAGGCCGGGCACGGTCGTCTGATGCGCCCAGATCTGCTCCAGCCAGGCGACGGTTTCGGGCGTCGTCGCGACGCCGCGCAGCGTGTTGAACCACGCCGCCTTGGCGCTCGTCGGCTTGGCGCGATCGAGTCCGGCGCGCAGCGTCGCTTCGAGCTTCGTCGCCGCGGCCGCGCGGTCGTCCGCGGCCGTGTACCGCCAGAAGGCCGTGCGCGTGAGGTCGAGCAGGTGCTGCACGTTCAGCTCGTCGGTTTCGCGCTGCAGCGACGTCAGGAGCTCCTCGAGCACGCGCGCCGGGGCGACGCGGCCCTCGAGCATGCACTCCCACAGCGCGACGAGGGCGGCGCCGCGCGTCAACGGATCGGCGATCGTGGGCAGCGACGTCGTCAGGTACTCGAGCGTCGCGCGGTCGAGGTCGAAGAAGCCGTAGCCCAGGCCGCGGCCGACTGGCAGCACCCACTTCGGCGCCGGCAGGCCGACGGCGTCGGGCACCGCGGTGTCGGGGCCGTCGAGCGTGACGTCGAAGGTCTTGCTGCCCGCCGGCCCGCCGACGAGCACCTGCAGACGCTCGGCCCAGAAGAGATGCCGGCCGCGCGCGTCCTCCTCGTGGAAGGACAGATTGGTGATGCGGCCGTTGGCGACGTCGAGGTTCGTGCGGATGGTCGGCCGGCCGCGCTCGTCGACCCACGCCTTGCTCCACGCCGCGAGGTCCGCCGGCGTGCGCACGTCGAGCACGCTCACGAGGTCGGTCCACGTCGCGTTGCCGAAGGCGTGCGCCTTGAGGTACTCGCGCAGGCCGTCGCGGAACTCGTCGGCGCCCATCAGCAGCTCGAGCTGGCGCATGACGATTGGCGCCTTCTGATAGATGATCGCGCCGTAGAGCGAGCCGGCCTCGTTCAGGTTCGCCAGTTCCTGGCGGATCGGATTCGCGCCGTCGGTGCGATCGACCTCGTAGGCGACCGGGTAGTTCTGGAACAGGAACCGCAGGTCGTGGTTCACCGTCGGGAACGACGGGTTGACGATCTTCGCCGCCATGAAGTTGGCGAAGACCTCCTTCATCCACACGTCGTTGAACCACTTCATCGTCACGAAATCGCCGAACCACATGTGCGAGGTCTCGTGCGAGATCGTGTTGGCCCGGCCGAGCTGCTGGTTCTGCGTCGCCGACTCGTCGAGCATCAGGCTGCTGGCGTTGTAGTAGATCGCCCCGGGATGCTCCATGCCGCCGAACTGGAACGACGGAATCAGCACGAAGTCGAACTTGCCCCACGGGTACGGAATCGTCGTGTAGTCCTCGAGCCACGCGAGCGCGCGCGCGTGCAGATCGAAGATCGCGTTGCGGTTGCGCGCGACCTTCGCCGCGTCGGTCTCGCGGTGGAACATGCGGAACGTCCGGCCGTTCCGCTCGGCCGTTTCGATGCTGAACTTGCCGGCGGCAAACGCGAACAGGTACGTGGGGATCGGCGGCGTCTCGTCGAAGATCAGCCCGAGCCGGTCCGGCGACACCGTCCGCCCCGTTTCCCGGCCGTTGGACACCGCGGTCCAGTCGGGCGGCACCTCGAGGCTCAGCCGCCAGCGCGCCTTGAGGTCGGGCTGGTCGAAGCAGGGCAGCGCGAGCGACGCGCGCGCCGGGACGAACAGCGTGTACATGTAGTCGTCGTTGCGGTTGAGCGAGTCGTCGCCGGCGATGAACTCGATCTCGACCGTGTTGTCCCCGGCGGCGAGCGCCCGCGCGGGAATCACGAGGTGCCCGTTCTGCACGCGCGGCGCCACCTCGCGCCCGTTGGCCTGGACGGATTTCAGATGCTCGCTGCCCTGCGCGAAGTCGAACGCGAGCGGCGTGGCGTTGTCGCGAAGGGCAAACGCCGCCGTGAGATGCGCCGGGATCGGCTCGTCCCGCTTCGACGGGATGTGAAACGTCAGCTCGTAGCGAAGCGACGACACGCGTGCGGCGCGATCCTCGGCAAGCGCGAGCGGCACGCCGGCGCCCGGTGGCGGCGGCTCCCGGCGCAGGACGAGGTACACCGCGACGCCGATGCCCACGACCAGTGCAATGAGAAAGGGAGCCAGCCGGCGCGCCACGCTGGCATTCTACCGCCAGCGCGAGAGCGGACCGATCACCATGAAGCCATGTCGCACACGCAGGGCCGGATTCACTCGGTCCGCAGCGCGATCAACGGATCGACGTGTGCCGCGCGGCGCGCCGGCAGGATGCACGCGACCAGCGCCACCGTGAGGAGGACCGCGGGGATCCCGGCAAACGAGACCGGGTCGAGGGGGCTGACGTCGAACAGCATCGACGACACGGTCCGTGCGACCAGCGCCGCGCCCGCCAGTCCGACCGCGGCGCCGCCGGCTGCCAACCCGAGCCCGGTGCCGAGCACGAGCCGCAGGATGTCCGAGCGCGACGCGCCCAGCGCGACGCGCACGCCGATCTCGCGCGTGCGCTGCTCGACCATGTAGGCCAGCACGCTGTACACGCCCACCGCCGACAGTCCGAGCGCCAGGACGGCGAATGCCGCGACCACAATCATCGCGAAGCGCCGCTGCGCCAGGCTCGAGGCGAGCACGCTGTCCATCGGCTGCACCGAGTAGAGCGGCAGATCGGGATCGACGGCGCGCACGGCCGCGCGGACGGGACGCTCGAGCAGCCCGGGATCGCCCGCCGTCCTGACCACGAGCGTCATCGCCGGGTTCGAGCTCTGCCAGAGGCAGCGATAGAGCTGCGGGGGCGGCGACGTGTCGAGCGCCCGGCTCCGCACGTCGCGGACGACGCCGATGATCGTGAGCCAGGGCGCCGTCGAGAACGGCCCGCCAGGGCGGATGCGCGTGCCGACCGGATCGAGAGCCGGGAAGTAGCGCCGGACGAGTGACTCGCTGACCAGCGCCACGCCCGTGGTCGCGGCCGTGTCCTGGTCGGTGCACAGCCGCCCGCGCACGAGACCGATCCCGAGCGCCCGGAAGTACGCCGGACTGGCCTGCAGCAACTCGACCGCGTTGCGTGCGGCCGTGTCCGGCGGCTGGCCTTCGATCAGAAAGAACGACGACGACCGCGTGTCCCCGAGCGGGAGGGCCGACACCCACCCGGCGGCGAGCACGCCCGGCAGCGCGCTGATGCGATCGGTCGCGGGCTGGAAGAAGGCGAGGCGCAGCGCGTGCGTGGAGTACGCGCCCTTGGTGGGATCATTCGGCAGCGGCATCCACAGCCGCGCGGTCAGCACGTGATCGGACGAGAAGCCGGAATCCACCGCGTAGACGCGAAGAAAGCTGCGCACGAAGAGCGCGGCGGTGACGAGCAGCACGAGCGCGAGCGCGAACTCGGTGGCGACGAGCAAGCCGCGCGTCCGCGTGCGCGGCCGCGCCGCCGTGAGCGACCGCGTGGACTCCTTGAGGGCCTCGACTGCCGTCGGCGACGAGTGGAGCGCCGGCCAGACGCCGAACACCAGGCCCGTGACGATCGACAGCGCGATCGAGAACAGCAGGGTGCGCGCGTCGATCCCGACGGCCGTCGTCTGCGGCAAGCCCTGCGGCGCCAGCGCGACCAGCGCGGAGATCAGCCAGCGCGCGACGACAAGACCCGCCGCGCCGCCGGCGAGCGCCAGCACGAGGCCCTCGGCCAGCAACTGGCGAAGCAGGCGAGCGCGCGTGGCGCCGAGCGCGGCGCGCACCGCGAACTCACGCGTGCGGGTCGACGCCCGGACGAGCAGCAGATTCGCCACGTTCGCGCACGCGATGAGCAGCACGGCGCCCACCGCGCCCGCGAGCACGAGCAACGCCGGCCGGATGCGGCCGACGAGATCCTCCTGCAGGGGCAGCACCCGCGGCCGCCAGGCCAGGCTCTCGGGATAGTCGGCCGGGTGTTCAGCCCGGATCGTCGTCCCGAGCGCGTCGAGCGTCGCCGCCGCCGTCTCAATCGACACGCCCGGCTTGAGTCGCGCGATCGCGCCGGGGAGCACATGAATCCCGTGCGTCGGGGCCGAGGCGTAGGGCGCGCCGACGTAGCTCGACGGGCTGAAGAACTCGGGCTCGCCCACGATGCCGCGGCCCGGATGATGGAAGCCGGCCGGCAGCACGCCGATGATCGTGTACGGGTCGTCGTCGAGCCGGATGCGTCGGCCAATCACGCCGGGGTCGCGGCCGAATCGCCGCGCCCACAACTCGTCGCTGATGACGACGAGGTCCGCGTTGCCCGGAGTCTCGTCCGCCTCAGTGAAGACGCGTCCGAGCTGTGCCTCCACGCCGAGCAGCGTGAAGAAATTGGCGCTCGACAGGACGCCCTCGATCCGCTCCGGCTCGTCCACGCCCGTCAGGTTCGCATTCACCGGATAGACACCGGCCACCGCCTCGAACACGCCCGCGCGCGCGCGATAGTCCGCGATCTCCGGCTGCGAGATGCCGATGTCGGTCGCGCCGGACTTCGCGAAGTCCGCCGTGATCCGCACGAGCCGATCGGCGCCGGCGAAATCCAGCGGCTTCAGGAGCACGCCGTTGACGACGCTGAAGATGGCCACGTTGGTGCCAATGCCCAGCGCGAGCGTCAGCACCGCGGTCAGCGTCACGCGGCGGGTCCGGGCGAGCGATCGAAGCGCGTATCGAACGTCCTGAAGCACGCTGGTCATGGCGGTGTCCGCCTGTGCAAGGGACGCACCAGACGAACAACGGGTTGGTCGGCCAATTCCTGCGGAGAACCGGCCGGGACTTCACCCGGTCACGCCGGGGCGTCCCGAACTCGGCACGATGTTGTCGCGAACGCGCCGTCCGGATTCGGACGGCCGAGCGCGATGATCGCCACGAAGCCTTGAAGCGCCAGGCAGGCCACGAGTCCAGGAGGCGTCATGCCTTCCTGGTGAGGGACAAGTGCACGTCAGGAAGCGAAGGTCGCCATCGTCGCGGTGTACCCGCGGCGCGCGCCCTCCCGCAGCACGTCCGCGCGCCGCTCGAGCTTGCTGATGCGAAGGTCGGGGACGCGCACGCCGACCACGCTCATCCGGCCGAGCAGGCCCGCGCCGGCGTCGATGGCCCGGACGAGCGTCGAGTACGGTTCCGCGCGTTTCAGGTACCGGTCGGCGAGCTCGGGCGAGAGCCGCCGCAGCCTCGGTCCGACGAAGTAGCGATCGAACGCGGACGGCTGCGGACGCATGCCGCCGGTGCGGGTCAGCAGCACCAGCGCGTGGGTGCAGGCGTCGGATTCGGCCGCGGGGACGGGGATCGGCTCGGACAGCGACGCGTCGAGAAAGGCCCGGCCTTCGTATTCTACAGGCGGTCCGGCGACCACGGGCATCGTCGCGCTTGCCCGCAGCGCGGCGATGAGCTGCGCGCGATCGCGAAAGCCGCGGAGCGCGGTCGACCGCTGGGCGCGAACGTCGGTGGCCAGGACCGTCAGGGGCGACGCCGACGCCACGACGCGCTCGGCCTCCAGCCGCTTGCGCGTCGCCGCGACGTCGTCGAGCAGGTAGGACAGATTGACGATCGGCCGTCCGACGAGCGCGCGAGACAGATCGATGAAGCGGCGGTTGTTGATGTCTTCGTAGTAGATCGTCGTGCCGAGGCTTGCCTGGCCGGCGAGGAAGTACGCCGCGTTGATCGCGCCGGCCGACGATCCGTAGACGGCGTCGAAGGCGTGGGTCAGGCCGAGCGCTTCGAGCGCCGACACCATGCCGGCGGAAATCACGCCGCGCATCGCGCCGCCCTCCACGCAGAGCGCGACCCGGGCGCCGTCGTCGTGGGGGGCGCGGCTCTTCCGCGCCCGGCGCGCGTTCAGGATGTCGATGACTGGATGCATTCGCCGCGCGTCGTTCCGCGCACCCAGGGGGACCCCTTGGAACCCCTCCGGAAGCCCCTGGAACCCCTGATCTTATGATCTTATTTGAAGATGCTCTTGGGCAGGCGAACGTGCACGCCGACGTTCGGTTTGTCGACGAGCTGAGTGATCGCGACGTTGCCCGCGATGCTCACGAGCTGATAGGCCGCGAGCTTGGACATCTCGCGCGTCTCCGCGAGGAAATCCACCATCTCCTGGATCGCCTCGGTCGTCGCCGCCGTGAGGTCGGGACCCGTCGCCATCGCGATGTAGTCGGTCGGCGTCTCCGCCCGCGGGAAGTTGAGCTTCATGCCTTTGCGCACCGTGAGCTGCAGCCTGCCGCGCAGGGACGTTTCGATCGCGGTCTGATCGACTTCGCCGTCGCCCTGCGCCGCGTGGCCGTCGCCGATCTCGAAGAGCGCGCCGGGCACGAAGACCGGGATCCACAGCGTCGATCCGACGATCAGATCCTTGTTGTCCATGTTGCCGGCGTGCCGGCCCGGCGGATTGCTGCTCACGCGGCCCAGCTCGGGCGCCGGCGCGACGCCCATGCTGCCGTAGAACGGGCGCAGGGGGATCACGACGCCGGGCATGAACTCCGCCGTCATCGTCTTCGTGTCGAGGTGGATGATCTTCGTGCGCGGCTCGTTCTCGCGACCCTGACTGCAGTTCGACGGCACGAATCCGCTGCAGCCGTTGTAGCCGTAGTCGATCGGGAAGTCGATCGCGAGGATCTTCACTTCGAGCGCGTCGCCGGGCTCGGCGCCCTCGACGTACACGGGTCCGGTCAGGATGTGCCCGCCGGGTCCGCGATTCGGGCTGCCGTTCGGGAACGCGGCGGTGATCTTCTTGAGCGAGTCCTGAATCTTGTCGTCGGGCACGCCCGCGCGCGACAGGCCCATCGGCGAGTTCGTGAGCAGCGTGTCCACGTCGATGATGTCGCCCGACGGGATGCGCAGCGCCGGCTTCGCCTCGGACCAGTAGTACCCGTACGCTACGGTCTCGGGCGTGGCCTCGAGACGATGGACGGTCGGCGACTGCGCGCGCGGCCAGCCGGGGGCGAGGACGACGATCAGCGCGGAACAGGCGAGGATCGAACGGGTCATGACCGACGATTCTAGAGCGTTCCGGCGGTCCTGCGCGCCGAATCCGGCAGACTCGCGCGGGGGATGCCGCCCACCCGGGTCCGGGCTATGATGTGCGCCTCACCCGCCGGACCAGGAGGAGTCGCGTGAAATTCGTCACCCGCTCCCTGCTCGTGCTTCTCGCGCTCTACGGTGTGCTGTTCGCGGTCGGGGATGCCTGGCTCGCCAGCGAGCACGCCGGCATGTGGATTGCGGTCGCGTTTGCCCTCGGCATCGTCGGCTTGCAATTCCTCTGCGGGCCGTTCCTCATCGAGTGGCTGCTGACGATCCACTTCATCGATCTGGACGATCGCGCCGACAAGCTGCTGTGGAATCTGCCCGACGAGACCAACCAGTTCATCCGGCAGGTGTGCGAGCGGCGCGGCCTGCGCCAGCCGAAGATCGGCATCATTCAGAGCGGCACGCCGAACGCGTTCGCGTTTGGATGGACGCCGTCGCACGCGCGGCTCGTGATCACGACGGGCCTCATCGACGTGCTCACGCCCGACGAGCTGAACGCGGTCGTCGCGCACGAGCTCGGCCACATCGAGCACTGGGACTTCGTGGTGATGGCGATTGCGTCGCTCGTGCCGCTCCTGCTGTACCAGGCCTACATCTTCATGCGCGGGAACAACAACACGCGGCTCGTGGCCTTCGGCGCGTATGCGTGCTACCTGGCGAGCCAGTTCGTCGTGCTCAGCCTCAACCGCACGCGCGAGTATTTCGCCGATCACTACAGCGCGTGTGTCACCGAGGCGCCGGGGCGGTTGTCCTCAGCGCTGGTCAAGATCGCGTGCGGCATGGTGCGGGCCGACGGCGAGGTCGCGCGCGCCGTCGAGGATCACGACAAGACGGCGAAGCGCGATGCCCTGCGCCACCAGCGCGTGGCGGGCACGATCGCGGTGCTCGGCATCTCGAACCTGAGGTCGGGAGCGGCGCTGGCCCTCGCCGGCGCCGATCCAGCCGCGGCCGCCCGCGTGATGCGCTGGGATCTGGTCAACCCGTGGGCGCGGATCTACCAGCTGCAGTCCACGCATCCGCTCACCGCCCGGCGCGTGCAGGCGCTCAACCGCGAAGCCGAAGCGCGTCATCAGGCGGCGCCGTATCCGCTCTTCGACGCCGAGCGCCTGCAGTGGGGCGCCGTGCCGCTCCAGGTCGTGCTGTGGGCCGCGCCCGTGGTCGCGGCGATCGGCCTCGGCGCGTGGTGGAGCGTCGCGCGATCGCTCGAGCGCTACGGCATCGTCATGCCGGCCGGTCTGACGCCGAGGGTACTGATCTTCATCGGCGTGACCTGGCTCGTGCGCGTCCTGTATCGCTACCGCGGCACGCCGGAAACGGCGACGATCGGGAGCCTGATCGAGGACGTGACCGTGTCAGAGATGAAGCCGCGCGCCGTGCGCCTGCAGGGCGAGATCCTCGGGCGCGGCCTGCCGGGCGCCTTCTGGTCCCCGGACCTCGTCATCCAGGACCGTACGGGGCTTCTGTTCGTGCTCTACCGGCAGTCGATCCCGTTTGCGCGGCTGTTCTTTGCGCTGACCGCGGCGCAGGATTTCGTCGGGCGCACCGTCGCGATCGAAGGGTGGTTCCGGCGCGGGATGCGTCCGTACATCGAGATGTCGCGCATCGAGATGCTGCCGGACGGCGCGACGTACCGCGCGTACTCGCGCTGGATCCAGCTTGCCCTCGCGGCCGCCTGCGTGGCGATCGGGTGGGCGCTGCGGTAGCGCGCGTCGCCGCTCATGCCGCCGTTGGCGTGGCGATGAAGATCTCCGTGTCGTGGACCAGCGTCACGATCCCCGACTCATCGACGTGCCGGGTGTACAGGTCGCGCAGCCGCGCGATCAGGCGATCGCCCGCCTCGCCGGTCTTCGGCGCGTATGACGCGCTCCGCGCGCGGCCGACGAGCCCGTCGAAATCGAGCCGTTGCGCGTTCGGCACCAGCCGCCGCGTCGGCGCCGCAAACCGGCCGCTCCTCGCGAGGACCGACGGGTCGAACGTCATCCGCTCCGCCTCGGACTCTCCGCCGACGTCGAGGATCGCCTGCCGGTAGCCCGCCGTGAACGGATCGCTCCTGCTGCGGCGATTCCACATCAGCACGAGCCGGCCGCCGGGCTTCACGATGCGCGCGAACTCCTCGAGGGCGTCCGCCCACCGGAACCAGTGAAACGACTGCGCGCAGAGGATGAGATCGATCGCGTGCGACTGCAGCGCCGTAGCTTCCGCTCTCGCGGCCAGCCAGACCACGCCCCGGTGCGGCGCCGCGGCGCGGCGCATGGCTTCGCCGGGCTCCACCGCGACGACCCGCGCGCCTCGATCGGCCACCAGGCGCGCCGAGATCCCGGTGCCCGCACCGACATCGGCCGCGAGGATCGACGCGGCCGGCACGAGGCCGTCGAGGATCGCATTAATCGCCTGCGCCGGGTAGCTGGGGCGGTAGCGGACGTAGTCGTCGGTCCGATCGCTGAAGCGTTCGACGGAGTCGAACGGGCGTGAAGGTGTCACATCCCGATCCTAGACAGGCGGAATCAGTGCAGGGCGAAGATTCTGATCGCCCAGCCCACCGGGCTGACGCTGGATGCCGCGAGCGTGCGGCCCGCGACGGCGAGATGACCGCTTCGACCGGAGACGCCGGCCGGCACACGGATCGCGTCGCTCGTACCCGCGTGCATGTTGATCGCCACGGCGCCGTTGTGCCAGCTTCCGACGATCCATCCGGCGCCATCCTGCCGCTCGAGCGCAAACCGCCCGGGCAGCATCGCCTTGGACGGCTGCAGCCCGCGGACATCGACGACGAACAGGCGCGTGATCTTGCCGTCGAAGGACGCGCACACCGGCGCCTCGCCGATCGCAGGACTCGGCGCGCAGCGAAGGTCCAGCGGCGTCCGGGCAAGCTCGACCGCGCCGGCCGACGTCAACCGCACGAGCGCGGTCATCACCGGCTCGATGGGCTCGATCCAGCCGGCCAGCATCCGCGACACCGGATCGAGCAGCCGCGCCCGGTAGCGCCGCACGAGCAGCACCGCGTCGTCGTCCTGTGACGCGAGCAAGTAGGGCCACGATTCATCCGAGGAGGCGAGACGCCACTCGTGGCGATCGCTTGCGGGCGATCCGACGCGTCCGGAAACCCGCACCAGCGCGTGGTCAGCCGCGCGGCCAAACGCCTCCCACGCGCCGTCCGCCGAATTCACCGCGATGTCCGACGCAGTCACGTTCGCGAGGGTCGTTTCCCATCGGACGCTGCCGCCGGCTTCGACGTCGACGACGCGCAGCGTCGTCGCGCCGGCGTCCCACTTGATCAATAGCGCACGGTCGTCGTCGAGGAGGCGGCCGTCATCCACGTCGAAGGACTGGAGCGGTTGGCCGGACCGCCCGACGTGGACCGTTCGGCGCTCGTCGTCGTCCTCGGCGACGAGGAGGACCGCGCGCCCGCTGGGCGAGACGCGGAGATCGACGGGCTCGAAGGTCAGCGGCATGGGCTCGTTCGACGACGGCTGCACGGTTCGAACCGCCACGCCCGCGGCGTTGCTCAAGAATGGATCGCGACCGACAACCGCGAGGAAGCCGGTGGTCCCGGCGACGAGCGCGAGGAGGCCGGCGCCCGCGGCAAGACCCGACAGGGCCCGCGCGCCCCTCGCGCGCCGGACCAGATTCGTCATCGCGAACGACAGCGGCACCACCGTCGCCGCGGGCCAGAGCTTCGACGACTGGTAGAGGGCTGACGGCGTGACGCCGCCGAGAAGCATCAGCGCCAGGGCGGCGACGGCCGCGACTCCGAGCCCGCTCACCAGCCGGTCGGACCACGGCCGCACCGGCTCGTTGCGCGCCTGCAACGCGAGGAGCGCAAGGAAGACGCCGAAGAGCGCCAGGACGGCCGCCGCCGGACCGCGCGCGTCGCCGCCGGCCGGCAGGTCGCGCGCGAGCACGGCCGCGCCGACGAGGGCCGCGGCGCTTGCCGCCGTCGTGGTCAGCCGATCCGGGCGGACGATCGCAAGCAGCGCGACGATCGCCACGCCGATCTGACCGATGAGCCACGCGATGAGACAGGCGAACACGGTGAGCAGCCGCACGATGGCCGCCGAGGTCTTCGACCGAGCCACGGGCTTCGCGAGGTGCCCGTCGACCAGATCGAGCGCCGCCTGCGCCCGCGCGAGATCCGCGGGCGCGAGCGCCATGGTCCACCGGCGGCCCTGTCGATCGGCCGCGACGAGCGTGGCGCCGGCGGTTTTCGAGGCGTCGATACGGAGCTCCTCGAGATCGCCGTATCCGAAGGTGTGCGCGCTGGCGGCCCCTTCGCGCCACACGAGGCGGTCGCTTTCGAGCGTGACCGACGCGTCGCCGGCCGACGCCGCGAAGGTCGCGGGCTCGTGGACGTGCGCCCGCACGGACGGCGCCGCGGCGCGAATCGCCTGGATGCGCCGCGCCAGGCTCGGGTGCGTCGCCTGCTGTTCCAGTTTGGGATCCCACCGGCGCGGGTGGCGCGCGATCATGTGCAGCTTGGTGAGTCCGCGCACCAGCGCTTCTGGGTCTCCGGTCAGCTCGACGGCCCGCACGTCGCTCGCGGTCTCGTGCTTCTGGCGATGTCGGCCCACCGACGCGAGCATCGCGAAGATCGGCACGGCGCCGAGCGCGAACCAGTACGGCTCGACGCTCGCGCCGGACCGCCGCACGAGGAGCGGCACGGTGGTCGCGAGCAGGATCATGGCGAAGGCGACGCCGCGCATCCAGCGGAGGCGGCGCCGCGTGTAGTACTCGAAGTGCGCAAGCTCGTGCGCCGCGATCGCCACGAGCTCGTCGGCATCGAATCGATCGACGAGCGTCTCGCTGAAGACCACGGCCGGGCGCCGGAGCGACGGCAGAGCCACGGCGTTGGCGACGACGCCGCCGTGAAGATCGACCTGCTCGAGGCGCGGCGCCGGCACGCGGGCTGCCTCGATCAGCTGCTCGATGCGCGCAACGACCGCAGGATGATCGAGCGGCCGGGTTCGGAGGAGCCGGAGGATCACATCCGTCGTGCGCGTCTGCCACAGGACGAGCGTCGCCGCGAGCGCGGCGGCGACCATCGCGCCGCGCGCGCCGCTCGCCGAGACGATGACCGGCGCCAGCAGCAGCAGGATCCAGAATCCGTAGACGCCGATCGTCAGGCGCAGAAAGAACGACAGGTACGCGCCGAGGCTCCACGTCTCGTCCAGGAGCGTGCGCCGCAACGGGTAGGACGCGGCCATCCGGCCCACAATGAGCGCGGGGACCGTCCACCACGCCCAGCCGGGCCACGCGACGACGAGCAGGAAGAACGTGCCGGTCGAGATCATCGCCGACTGCCGGCGGCGGGCGAGCAGGCGCTCAGGCAGGAGCGGATCGTCGGCCGCGCGGGCGAGCGATCGGCCCATCCACAGCGCCAGCGCGGCTGGAGCGAGCGCCAGGCACAGTGCGCCGAGCGGACTCAGAGGCGTTCCCACGTCGGCGTTTTCGGCTCGACGCGGCTGCCTCGATACGACGAGAACTGTAAGCCGCTATCTCGCCTCCACGAGAAACTGCTCGAATTTGCCGTCGGGCAGCTCGAAGATCGACAGCGCGAGCGACTTGCCCGGATACCGCACGACGTAGCCGCGGTAGATCATCCCACCGCGGCTCCTGACGCCAGTGGGCGTGATCGCCTGGTACGGACCGAGCGGCGCGAGCCCCGCTGCATAGTCGGCGAGCGCCTGCTCCGTGAAATACGCGTTCGCGTTGTCGCTGAAGAGCGACCGATCGATCCTGCCCTGCCGCAGATCGTCGAAGATGCGCTTGACGAGCGCGTTGCGGGGCGCATCCGCCGCGGCATCGCGGGCCAGGAGCAGCGGCAGGAGGCCCTGGCCAATCTGCGATGCCGCCGACGCCGCGTCCTGATTCGTCAGCACGATGACTGCGGCGTTGTCGTCGGGCAGCACGATGTTCTCCGCCGTGAACCCGGAGACTTCGCCGTTGTGCTCGATCTCGCGGTGCCCGCTCACGGCGCCGACGTGGACGCCGAGTCCATAGCTCGTGCCCAGTCCGTTCTTGAGCCGCACTTCGGTGGCCAATTCCTGGTACGACGCCGGCGCGAGCACCGTGCGCTTGATCATCGACATGTCCCACTTCGCCAGGTCGGACGCCGTCATCGCGATCTCGCCCGCGGCGAACAGCCAGCCCGGACCCTCCTTCGGGGCCGGTCGGGCCGGACCGAGCGCGTAGCGAAAATAGCCGGTCGGATCGCTTGCCGGCAGGCCGCGCTCGTCGATGTTCGTGACGCTCGTCATGCCGAGCGGCGTGAAGATCTTCTGAGCGAGGAGCTGCCACAGCGGCATGCCCGACGTCTTCTCGACGATGAGCCCGGCGATGACATAGTTGGTGTTGCTGTACTGCCACTCGGTGCCTGGCTCGAAGTCGAGCGGCCGCCGGGCCCAGCGATCCAGAATCCGCTGCGCGTCGATCGGTGTGAGCATGAACGGTGGCACGTAGTCCTGCGGCCAGTAGTCCTGGTACCCGGAGGTGTGTGAGAGCACCTGACGAATCGTGACCTCGTCCCCGCGCGTGAGCCCGGCGACGTACTTGCCGACCGGGTCGTCGAGCGACAGCTTGCGCTGTTCCTGCAGCCACAGCACTGCGCTGCTGGTGAACTGCTTGCTGATCGATCCGATGCTGTAGCGCATCGACGGGGTCGCGGGCACCGCAGGCGAGAGCCGCGCGTTGCCGTACGCCTGCGCGTAGACCAGCCGGCCGTCCTTGACGATCGCGATCGACGCGCTCGGCACGCCGGTCGCGGCGAGCACGTCGCGCGCGACCTTGTCCGCCTGCGGCGCGAGGTCCGTCGCCGGCTGGGCCGCGCGCTCGGCGGTGAGGAGCGTGAGGCCGGCCAGCGGCAGCCCCAGCACGCACAACAGCATCCGTTCGATCCATCCGGGTCGCGCCATGACAACTCCTTCACTCCGGGATCATCGGCGCCGACGGCAAGGCGCGCTGGGCGCTGAAGCGGCAGGATCAGTTGTTTCTGGTCAAGAGCCGGTAGCAAGAGGTGCGCATCTGTCCTTGGTTCTTCGTCCTCGGTCCTTCACCTTCTGCCTTCTGCCCTCTGCCTTCTGCCTTTGCCGTCTGTCCTTCACCGAATCGGAACGCCCGTCACCAGCAGCAGCGTCGACAGCTCCCGGGCGATTCCGTACGCGTAGCCATATCGGCCCGGCCCGCCCACGATTGACGCCGGGAGCGCCTTGACGAGCCCAGCCCGATCGGCGATCACCACGGTGACCACTGGGGTTTTGTCCCCCGTGCGCAGGTTCATCCGCTCGATTCGGAAACCTTGTTCGGGTATCGGCGTGCTGATCAAGGCGAAGCCACCGGGCTCAAAGCCGACGGGAGCGTCGTCGGGTTCTTTGGCGGGCACGCCGGTGCCTCCCGGCCGATCGTAGAGGAGCATCTTCCCGCTCCGCGTGTGCAGAAGCACCTCGTCGTCGGGTAGCGTGAAGCAGACGTCGGCGTCTTCGGGCCCGACGGGTTCGGGCGAACCCCCGTCAATGGCCTGACGGTAACAACGTGCGGCGGCTCCGTTCAGCGAAGCCATCAGCAAGACATGTCGGCTGTCGCTGAACCAGCCTCCGAAGTCGGTATCCGCAGGAACGGCCAGGCGCTGCGGCGCGCCGGCGCCGGTCGGATAGAACACGAGCGCATTCGTGCTGAAGATCCACGCGGCGACCCAGTGGTTGTCTGGTGAGAGTCCGATTCGACGAATTCCCGCGCCATCCCCGAGCCGTGCCGGCGGCGAGCCGTCCGTCTTTCGCACCATCACGGCGTAATCCAGGCCCTCGCCGACGTTCTGGCTCGTGAACGCCATCAGCGAGCCGTCATGGGACAACACGGCCCCGGACGAGAAGTTCATCCACGACATATCCTGTTCAGCCGCGTCCCCCGGTCTCTTGATCACGATGTTCCATCGCGACTCTTCGCGGGAGAGCAGCCAGCGACCGGTCCGATCGACGTCCAGGATGATCGCGTCCCCTGGCGTGTGCAGCGCCACTTGTGCCGGAGCGCGCCGAGTGCTCGCCACCGCGAACACCTGCAAGCCAGGGGTCGAGCCGGCGGTTGCAGAGAAGAGGATCCGGTTGTCGTCCGGTGACCAGGCGACGCCTTCGACGCCGGAGTATTCGTCAGTGAGCGCGAGCACCTGGCTCTTCCGGTCCACGACTTTCACCGATCCGCGATTGTCCCAGGGGTCGTGATGCTCGACGAACGCGACGCGCAGGCCGTCGTGGGACACGCGCGGGTCGCTGAGGTACCCGGTGATTTCATAAAGCGGCGTGCCCGCGGGGTACTCGAGGCGATCGCGCCCGTTTTTCATGTCGTGAACGACGGCCAGCGCGGATCCATCCGGGGACCAGTCGGCCTCGCGCACGTCGTCGAGCCAGGGCCGCGGGGCGGCGCCTGGCGTCAGGCGCGCCAGCGTGCCGCGAAAGAGGCGATGTTCGATGAACCGGGTATTCAGCAGGACGGCCAGCTCGCCGGTCGACGACACCGACAGCAGGTGCGTGCTGACGTCGCCCAGACGCTCGGGCGCCGTGCGATTTGGATGGAGCACGAAGAGCTCCGGCGTCATGCCCGCATGTGCGGCGCTGTACACGATGGAGCCATCGGGCGCAAACCGCGCGTTGAAAATGGTCTCGCGGTCCCACGTCTTGACGTCGTACTTGACGTCGGCCTGCGGTGCGGTCCGGCGTCCGACCCAGAGGCCTGCGGCAGCCGCGAGCACGACGGCGGCGATCGCGGCCGCCGGTATCCACCGCGTGCCGCCGCGCGCGGGCATCGCGTCGACGGCCTTCGACGCGCCCGATCCAGAGAGCGACTCGAGCGCGAACGCGACATCGCGCGCCGACTGAAAGCGCTCGACGGGGTTCTTCTCGAGGCAGTGGCGGACGATGGAGTCGAGCGCGGGCGAGACGCCAGCGCGTGTCGCGCTCGGGTCCGGCGGCTCCTCGTTGAGAATCGCCGTCATCGTCTCGGCGGGTGTCTCGCGTTTGAAGGCTCGCTGGCCGGAGAGCATCTCGTAGAGCACGGCGCCGAGCGCGAACAGATCGGCGCGTTGATCGACGGCCTGGCCGCGCACCTGCTCGGGCGCCATGTAGCCGACCGTGCCCATCACCGTGCCGGGGTCGGTCACGACCGGGACGGTCTCCGTGGCGCCGCTCCCGGTGCCGATCGCGCGCGCCAGTCCGAAGTCGAGGATCTTGACCTGCCCGTCTTTCAGCAGAAACACGTTCTCGGGCTTGAGGTCGCGGTGCACCAGGCCGCGGGCGTGCGCGGCCGCGAGGCCCCTGGCGATCTGGATCGCGATGTCGACAGCCTTGCGCGGCGGCAGCGGGCCTGCGCGGAGCCGGTCGCGCAGCGTCTCGCCGTCGAGCAGCTCCATGACGAGGTAGATCTGGCCGGCATGGACGCCCGTGTCGTGGACCGCCAGGATGTTCGAGTGCGACAGCGCGGCGATGGCCTGCGCCTCGCGCTCGAAGCGCGTGCGGCGCTCGGGGTCGTCGGCAAAGGAAGCAGGCAGGACTTTGACCGCGACGTCGCGTCCGAGTCGCGCGTCGCGCGCGCGATACACCTCCCCCATGCCGCCCGCACCGAGGGCGGCAAGAACTTCGTAGGGGCCGAGCCGGGTGCCAGCCGCGAGTGCCAAACGGCGCCTCACTCCTTCGCTGGCTTGCCGCGGAGGACGCCGACCTGAATCAGGAATCCTGTGAAGTCGTAGTAGCGGCGTTCGTGCTGGATCTTGCCGCCGTCCATGTCGAAGAGCCGCACGCCCTGAATCTTGAAGCGCCGGTTCGTGCCAGCGAGTCCCATGAAATCGCCGACGTGCGTGGCGGTGGCGGAGAAGGGCTGGGCCACGTGCTGGTCGTCGACGAGCACGGGCTCGCTGGCGAACGTCCAGTCGGGGAAGGTCTCGAACAGCGCGCGGTAGGATTCGCGGATCGCATTGCGGCCGACGCGGCGGCCGAACATCGGACTGACGATCGTGCCGTGCTCGGCGTGGCCGTCGGCGAGGCGGTCCGGATTCCGTGCGGTCCAGTCGCTCTGGCGCTCCTCGAAGAACGAGACGATCGCGGCTCTCGTCATGGAGTCCTCCCGCGTTCAGCTGGCTGCCTGGGCCCTCGGCGCGCGATTATAGCCCCCAAGGTCCGCGTCGGGCCCTGAAACCGGTCGGCGTGTGCGAACATCTGATAGTCGGGAGCACCCAGGATGACCGCGACAAGCAAGGACACAACCTTCCCTGTGACCAAATCCGACGCCGAGTGGCAGGCGGAGTTGACGCCGCAGCAGTACGACGTGCTGCGCGGCCACGGCACCGAAATGCGCGGCACGAGCCCGCTCAACAAGGAAAAGCGGCCCGGCACGTTCCGCTGCGCGGGCTGCGGCCAGCCGCTCTTCGACGCCGGCGCGAAATTCGACAGCGGCACGGGCTGGCCGAGCTTCAACGCGCCGATGCCCGGCGCGGTCGAGACGACGGCGGACCGCAGTCATTTCATGGTGCGCACCGAAGTGCACTGCAGCCGGTGCGGCGGCCACCTCGGCCATGTGTTCGACGACGGTCCGACGCCGACGGGACTGCGGTACTGCATGAACGGTGTGGCCATGAAGTTTGACCCGGCATGAGCAAGGGGTCCTGACCCGTTTGGCGCAAGCCGGGTCTGACCCCTCGGCTCGTTCGATGCGATCGGTTGATTGAGGAGAGACAGCACATGCTGACGTCGCACAAGACCACCATGCCCTCGGCGGAGGACGCGCTGCACGGCCGCGAAGCGAGGATGCCTGTGGCCGATCGCCACGCCGTGAACGGCACGCCACTCGAGGGGCCGTTCCCGGCCGGCCTCGAGCAGGCGATCTTCGGCCTCGGCTGCTTCTGGGGCGCGGAGCGCAAGTTCTGGCAGAAGAAGGGCGTGTACACCACGGCCGTCGGGTACGCCGGCGGGTACACGAAGAACCCGACGTACGAACAGGTGTGCTCGGGCCGCACCGGGCACGCCGAGGTCGTGCTCGTCGTGTTCGATCCGAAGCAGGTGAGCTACGAGGAGCTGCTCAAGACGTTCTGGGAGAATCACGATCCGACGCAGGGCATGCGGCAGGGCAACGACGTCGGCACGCAGTACCGCTCGGCGATCTACGTCGCGTCTGACGCTCAACGCGCGGCCGCCGAGGCGTCACGCTCGCGCTACCAAGCCGAGCTCGTGAAGCACGGCTACCGTCCGATTACGACGGAAATCAAGGACGCTCCGCCGTTCTACTACGCCGAGGACTACCACCAGCAGTACCTGGCGAAGAATCCGAACGGGTACTGCGGGCTCGGCGGGACGGGTGTGAAGTGCTCCTGAGAAGGCAGAAGGCAGAAGGCAGAGGGCAGAGTAAACTGCCCCGGTGAGGCGTTTCTCCGCGCTCCTGATTCTGTTCGGGCTGGCGGGCGGTGTCGCGATGCGCGGGCAGACCGCGGCGCGTCCGCCGGTCGCTCAGGCCTCGACCGTACCGCAGGCCGCCGCCGATCGCGCGGCGGTCGACCGCGCGATCGCCGCGGTCTTTCCGAGCCTCGTGCGCGTGTCGGTCGTGTACCTCGATCAGCAGGCCGGTCGCGAGGTGAAGGGCCAGCTATCGGGCAGCGGCACGATCATCTCCCCCGACGGTTACGTCGTCACCAATCACCACGTCGCCGGGCGGCCGCGACGGATCGTGTGCACGCTCTCGACGCACGAAGAAGTGCCGGCCGATCTCGTCGGCACCGATCCGTTGTCCGACATCGCCGTCATCAAGCTGCATCCTGACAAACCGCGGACGTTCCCCGCCGCGAAGTTCGGCGACTCAACGAAGTTGCGGTCGGGGCAGCCCGTGCTCGCGATGGGCAGTCCGCTTGCGCTGTCACAGTCGGTCACCGAGGGGATCGTGAGCAACGTCCAGATGATCATGCCGCAGGCGTTCGGTCAGGGCGAGACGCTCGACGGCGAGGATGTCGGCACGATCGTGCGGTGGATTGGCCACGACGCGGCGATCTACCCCGGGAACTCAGGCGGGCCGCTGGTGAACCTGGCGGGCGAGGTCGTCGGCGTGAACGAGATCAGTTTCGGCCTGGGCGGTGCGATTCCGAGCAACCTCGCGCGCGCGGTCGTGGACGCATTGATCAAGGACGGCCGCGTGAAGCGCAGCTGGATCGGCCTCGAGCTGCAGCCGCGCATCGGCGACGGGGCGCGCACCGGTGCGCTCGTGTCGTGGGTGGCCGACGCGTCGCCGGCCCTCGCCGCCGGCGTCGAGGCCGGCGATCTCCTCACGAAGGTCAACACGACGGCCGTCGATGCGAAATACGCCGAGCAGCTGCCGCCGGTGAATCTCGCGCTGTTGAGCCTGCCCGTCGGCCAGCCGGCGACGCTGACCGTCGTCCGCGCCGGCAGGGAGCTGACGCTGACGGCCGTGCCGGTCGAGCGATCGGCGGCGATCTCGACGCCGTCCGAGTTCGCCGACTGGGGCGTCATGGCGGCCAACCTCAACGACCGCGAGCGCCGCGAGCTCGCGCGCGCGACGACCGACGGCGCGCGCGTCGTCAGCCTCAAGCCGAACGGACCGGCCGATCAGGCCAAGCCTCCACTGCGCCCGGGCGATGTCATCGTCAGCATCGAGGGGCATCCGGTGAAGTCGGTCGCCGACGTCGAGCAGCAGACGCGCGCGGCGCTCGGCTCGAAGGATCGCGTCAAGGCGCTCGTCGGCTTCGAGCGCGGCACCGAGAGCTACCTGACGGTGGTCGAGATCGGATCCGTGTCGGCCGACGACCCGCCGCGGGAAGCGCGCAAGGCCTGGGTGCCCGTCGAGGTCCAGGTGCTCACGCCGCCGCTCGCCGAGCGGCTCGGATTGAAGGGGAGGACCGGGGTGCGCGTGACGCGCCTGCTGGATCCGGCGACGCCCCTGCACCTGGGCGACGTCATTCTCGCGATCGACGGCGATCCCGTTCGCGCCACGGCGCCGAACGACGAGGACCTGTTTGCGTCGGACATCCGGCGGTACCGCGTGGGCGCGTCCGTCAAGCTGACGGTCAATCGCGACGGCGTGGAAATCGCGGTGCCGGTCACGCTCGGGCAGACGCCGACGCAGCCGCGCGAGATGAAGTGGTACGCCGATCCGGTGTTCGAGTTCCGAGCGCGAGACGTCGCCGAAGCCGATCGCGAAGACCCGCTCGTGGGCGAGGAAAAGGGCGTGCTCGTCGAATCGGTCGCCGCGCGCGGCTGGGCGGCGCTCGGCCGGCTCAACGGCGGCGATCTGATCCTGGCGGTCGACGGACAGCCGGTCGGCGACGTCGACACGCTCAAGGCGCGGATGACGGACATCCAGGCGCGCCGGCCCGCCTCGGTCGTGTTCGAGGTGCGCCGGGGGATCCGCACGATGTTCATCGAGATCCAGCCGGCGTGGAAGTAGGAGCGCGGGCCCCGCGAGCGACGCGGAGGGGACCGCGGGGGCGACAGCCCCCCGGATCGGAGGAGGACTGATGCGAATCGCAGCAGCATTGGCGCTCGGCGCCGTCGTGGCCGCCTGGTCGATCGGCGCGCGGGCGCAGACGACCGACGAGCGCGCGTCGGCGCGCGACGTCGTCAAGAAGCGCGGCGACGCGGTCGTCATGGTGCTCGCGACGATCAAGCTGCGCATCAATATCGGCGGCCGCGAGCAGTCGACCGATCAGGCGACCCAGGCCAACGCGACCGTGCTCGACGGGACGGGCCTCACGGTGCTGTCGCTGTCGTCGCTGCAGCCCGACGACGTCATGACGCGGACGCTGAGCCAGCGCGTGCCGTCCGGGACGAAGGTCGACGTCACGAGCGAGCTGTCGGACATGCGCATGCACCTGGCGGACGGCCGCGAGATCGCCGCCAAGCTCGTCCTGCGCGACGAGGACCTCGACCTCGCGTTCGTCAGGCCGACCGAAGCGCCCGCCACGCCGATGACGAGCGTCGATTCGGCGGTCGCGTCGCCCGGCATTCTCGATCCGGTGATGCTCGTCCAGCGCACCAGCGAGGCGACCGGCTGGCAGACGGCCGCGTCGCTCGGCAATGTCCAGCTCGTCATCGACAAGCCGCGGACGTACTACCAGATCGCGATGCCGACCACGGGCGGCAACGGGCTCGGCTCGCCCGTCTTCGATCTCGCCGGGCACTTTGTCGGCGTCGTCGTGCTCCGCAACACGGGATCGCGCGGCTCGGCCTCGCCCGGCGTGCTGCCGGGCAGCGACATTCGGGATATCGCGAAGCAGGCGCCCGCGGTGAAGTAAAACGGGAAGGGGTTCCTGGGGGCCTCGAGGTTCCCGCGAGGTTCATCACTCGGCGCGGAGCGCCTTCGTCGGATCGATCTTCGTCGCGGCGTTTGCGGCCGCCGCGCTCGTCGCGAGCGCAACCAATGCCAGACCGACCGCCGCCGTCGCATACACCGCGCCGTCCGTCGGCTGGACCTGGAAGAGGAGGGCCGCCACGAATCTCGAGAGCGCGAGTGACGCCGCCACACCGACCGCCGCGCCCGTGACGATGACGATCGCGGTTCGGCCCAGGAGCCAGCGCAGGATGCGTCCGCCGTCCGCGCCGAGCGCCATGCGCACGCCGATCTCGGGCGTGCGCTGCGACACCGCGTAGGCGACGACGCCGAAGATGCCGACCGCGGCGAGCACCAGGGCGAGCGCGGCGAACAGGAAGAAGAGCAGCGTTTCGAAGCGCCGCTCGGCCGCGCGCGCCGTGAGAATCGCCTCGAGCGTCCGCACGGCGGTGATCGGCTGATTCGGATCGAGGGCGAGCACCGCGCGGCGAATCGCGCCGGCGAGCGCGGCGGGCTGGCCCGCCGCACGTACGGCCAGATCCGCCAGGCGCACGGGGTACAGAGTCGTCTGCGCCGCCGGCAGGTAGATCTGCGGCTTGAGCTCGGTGTCCCGGCCGTCCCGCCGAACGTCGTGCACGACGCCGACGATCGTGATCCACGGCATCTGCGGCGAGCGGCGGAACCGCCGGCCGATCGCGTCCGCGCCGCCGAGGATCCTGCGGCTGAACTCGTCGCTCACGACGGCGACCGGCTCGGTCGTCTTGACGTCGGCCGGCGTCAGGAGCCGCCCGCGCAGCAGCGGAATGCCGAGCGTCTGGAAGTACCCGGGACTCACCGCCTGACTGGCGACGTCGACCGATCCGTCACCGGGCAGATCCACGCCATCGACGCCGATGCCGGTTTCCCAGCCGCCGCGGAGCGGAAATCGGTTCGCGAACGCGACCGACTCCACGCCGGGCAGCGCGCCCACGCGCGCCGCCAGCGCCTCGAAGAACCGCAGACGATCGTCCGCGGTCGGGTAGCGCGATTCCGGTAGATTGACGTTGGCCGTGAGGACGCGATCGGGTTGAAAGCCGAGCGCGACGCCGTTGAGGACCAGCAGGCTCTTCAACATCAATCCCGCGCCCGTCAGCAGCATCGTCGAGAGCGCGATCTCGGCGACCATCAGCGCGTTGCGCCATTTCATCACCCACGTGCCGGCGACGACGCGCTCGCTGGAGCGGAGCGCCTCGACGGGCCGCGTGCGGCCCGCCTGCCACGCGGGCAGCAGCCCGAACGCCAGGCCCGTCGCGAGCGAGATGCCAGCCGCAAACACGAGCACGCGCCAGTCGAGCGTGACGTCCGCGAGACGCGGGATGCTGGCCGGCGCGGCGGCGACGAGCAGACGGCGCGCGATCTCGGCGAGGGCGAGGCCCACGCCGCAGGCGACGCCCGCCAGCACGAGGCTCTCGGTGATGAGCTCGGTCACCACGTGCGTCCGTGTCGCGCCGAGCGCCACGCGGACCGCCATCTCCCGCCGGCGCGCGACCGCGCGGACGAGCAGCAGGTTCGCGACGTTGACGCACGCGATGAGCAGAATCGCGCTGACCGTCGCGATGAGAATCACGAACGACGTCCGCACCTTGCTGACGATGTCATCGCCGAGCGGCGTGACGAACGCCCGGATGGTCGAGTTGGACTGCGGGAACTGCCGCGCGAGCTCCCCGGAGATCGCCGTGAGCTCCGCCTGCGCCGCCGCGAGCGTCGCGCCCGGAGCCAGGCGGCCGATCGCGTTGATCTCGTGATCGCCGTGGTTGGCGAGCAGGTCCGGGGGATACGCGGCCGGCGTCCAGAACGCGATCGGGTCCGTGTTGTTGAACTGCATCACGGGCGTGAAGTCCGCCGGCATCACGCCCACGACGACGTAGGGCGTGTTGTCGAGCGTGATCGCTCGACCGATGATGCGGTCGTCCGATCCGAACCGCGACTGCCAGAGGCCCGCGCTGAGGATCACGACGGGCGGAGCGCCCGGCTGATCCTCGACCGGGTCGAACGTCCGCCCGAGCGCCGGCGCCGCGCCCAGGACCGCAAAATAATTCGACGTGACCTCTTCGCCGATCAGGCGATCGGGAGTGCCCGCGCCGGTCAGGTTGTGACCGATCGTCGTGACGCCGGCGATCTCGGCCAAGGCACGGGTCGCGCGCCGGTAGTCCATCAGATTGGCCGGGGCGACCGCGGTGCGCGCGGGCGCGGCATCGTGCGCAATCGACGCGCCGTGCGACGATTCCTGGTCGGGCGGCCCGCCGACGAGCCCTTCCCACACCGAGACGAGGCGATCCGGATCGACATAGGGGAGCGGGCGAAGCAGCACCGCGCTCACGAAACTGAAGATCGCGGTGTTGACCCCGATGCCGAGCGCGAGCGTCAGCACGGCCGTCATCGTGAACGCCCGAGACTTGCCGAGCAGGCGCCCGGCGTGGCGCACATCGCGGATGACGCGCTCGATCGACGGAATGCCGCGCCCGTCGCGCACGGCCTCCTTCGTTTGATCGACGCCGCCGAACTGGCGGCGCGCCGCGGCGCGCGCGTCGTCGCGCGCGAGCCCGCGCCGGACGTACTCATCCGTCAGCAGGTCCAGGTGCTGCTGGATCTCCTCGTCGAGCTCCTCGTTGATCCGTCGTCGGCCGAAGAGCTCGCGGATCCGCGCCGCCCAGACGCGCCACGGCGTCACGACGCATCCTCCGGATTCAGCACGCGCCCGACGATCGCGGCGACGCGCTCCCAGCGGGCCTCTTCGGCGGCGAGCTGGCGCGCGCCGCGCGGCGTGAGGCTGTAGTACTTCGCGCGCCGGTTGTGGTCCGACGCGCCCCACTTCGCCCGGATCCAGCCGGCCTGCTCGAGCCGGACCAGCGCCGGGTACAGCGTGCCCTGGTTGAGCCGGAGGAGGTCGCCGCTCGTCTGCTCGAGGCGGCGCGCGATGCCGTAGCCGTGCTGCGGCCCGAGCGTCTCGAGCGTCTTGAGGACCATCAGCGCCAGCGTGCCTTGGAGCACGTCGGTCTTGTCCGCGGGCATGTCACGCTCCTGTTGGAGTCCTACATGACAGTAGTGCCGCGATCTGTTGTATGTCAACAGGAACGAGAGCGGCCGCCGGGCATCCCGACTGCCTGGCGTTCTTCCGGCGTCCTCGAGCCGCCTACTCGAGCATCAGTAACCGCGCACCCGAGTCGTCCGCGGAGGCGGCGCCGGGGTGCTGCTCGAGCAGCCGCACGCACGCATTCCAGCGCAGGATCGCGTCGTCGTTGCCGCTCGGCCGCCGGGTCTCGGCCTCGGCGTAG
Source organism: Vicinamibacterales bacterium (assembly GCA_035519535.1). Lineage (GTDB taxonomy): Bacteria > Acidobacteriota > Vicinamibacteria > Vicinamibacterales > SCN-69-37 > DATEGZ01. Next base: position 63,155 of record DATIWF010000185.1, read on the forward strand.
TGCTGGAGCGCGTCCTTGAGCCATTCGTGGGCGGCCTGGCTCGATCCGTGCCCGCCCTTGGCGAGCTGGGCGCGCGCGCGGCGCTCGCAGATGAGGCCCGCGTAGTACGCGCGCTCGTACGCGTCGTGCAGATGCGGCAGGATGTCGCGCGCCCGCTGCAGCGCGGCGGCGGGATGCTCGCCGAACTGATCGGTGAGCGCGAGAATCAGCATCACGCGCGCCGGCTGGTGGTCCGGATCGACCGCGAGTACGTCGAGGCAGATGCTCTCCGCCTGGCCGGGCTCGTTGAGCAGCCGGTACCGCTCGGCCTTCGCCAGCGCGCCGGGAATCGCGTCCTTGGAGAGCGGCTTGAGATGCATAGGCGTTAACGTAGACGTTAGAACTTTGAACGTCGAACTTCAAATGCTCCGGGCGCCCGACCTGCCCGCCGCCGCCGGCGTGCTGGGCCGCGGGATGCGCGATAACCCGCTCCATGTGCGGGTGTTTGGCGCCGACCCGGCCCGCCGCGAGGCCCGCCTGACCGCGCTTTTCACCGCGCTCCTCCGGCGCCAGCATCTCGCGGACGGCGTGATTCTCGGCGCGTTCCACGACCGTCGCCTCGTCGGCGTGTGCGGCATGATCCAGCCCGGCCGCTGTCGGCCGACCCTGCGGCAGAAACTGCAGCTGCTGCCGGCGCTCGTCAGCGGGCGCGGCCTCGGGCTCACGATCCGCGTCGTCAACTGGACCTCCCAGTGGGCGCGGCGCGATCCCGACGAGCGTCACTGGCACCTCGGTCCCGTCGCGGTCGAGCGCGATCTGCAGGGACGAGGCGTCGGCAGCGCGCTTCTAACGGAAGTCTGCGCGCGGATGGACGCGCTCGGATCCGACGCGTACCTCGAAACCGACAAGCCGGAGAACGTGGTGTTCTACGAGCGCTTCGGGTTTCAGACGGTGGGCGACGAGGTCGT